>JBNKCX010000011.1:0-45883 GCA_050287965.1 Sedimenticolaceae bacterium | reverse complement strand
AAACATTACCGCGAAGTGGAAAAACCCACCAATTGCATGGGCTGCGGCAAAGGCTCAATTCGCGATACAATTCGGTAACCGATTTACGTTGGGTGATTGATTAACTGAAACGGCTCACACACAAAAAACCTGACACTACCGGTTGATTCTTTGAAAAGTTTCATCTGACCCACTAAGTTTCTCATTGATCAGAGGCTCCACAAATAGATGGATGATTTAAACTCGCGGCATGAAACAGATTTTCATCTAAAATCCACATTCTGGCTTTCTGTCACCGCTGGAACCCTGATTTTGCCTTTTGCTTTTTATCACCTGACTCATGAACACGTTGGAATTGGTATAGGCGCCGTGATTACCTCGTTGAGTCTTTACTTGGTTGCTTGGCTCAGTCATAGGAAAACATATAAAACCATCTACACGTTTATCTGGCTGACCCCTTTTACGACTTTCTTTGTAGCTTATCTAACAAATTTGCTTGGAATAACAGGTACCTATTGGTGTTATTCAACACTAATTTTATATTACTTTATGATGTCGGAGCGTCAGGCATGGATGTCAAATATTATATTTGCACTGGTTAATGTTCCACTAGTGTGGCACCTTTTTGAGACACACGAAGCCATCAGATTCTCCGTAACATTCTTCTTGGTCAGCGCATATTCGGCTATTTTTCTTCATGTAGTAGCCAGGCAATATAGCGAACTGCAAAAAATGGCGATTACTGACAAGCTAACCAGTCTATACAATAGAACACTACTTAGTGACTCTCTGGAACAGGCGATACATCAGGCTAATAGAACAAATACTCCGTTCACACTAATCATCATGGATGTTGATCATTTCAAAAAGATTAATGATGAACTAGGCCATGATATTGGCGATCACGTCCTCGTGCAGCTGGGAGCATTCTTAAAGGGCTTTCTTCGAGACAGTGACAAATTATTCAGAATCGGCGGGGAAGAATTTTTGATTCTGCTCTACAATACCGATGAGGCCAATAGCGTCGGCATAGCAGAAAAAATACGAAAGGGAATTGAAAATCTTTCGTTATTGCCCGATCGTACGGTAACGGTCAGTATTGGTGTGGCCGGCCTGAGTTCAGTTGGAGACTGGAAGCAGTGGATGAAGGCCTGCGACATGAATCTATATGAAGCCAAGAATAGCGGTCGCAACAGGGTGGTTGTTTATAAAGGATAAAATAAACTGGGTCAGAGAGTAATTGTTTCTAATATTAGAGGATATTCCTCTCTGACCAGGGTTTTCTTGCGGTTTTTTTCGGACCTGTGACTAAGGAGGGTCTGTATGATGAAAAGCGCAAATCGATTGAGGCGTATAAAGCACCAAACGGTTCTCATCGCGTTGTTGGTCTTGCTGCTATCGAGTTCAGCCCATGCACAGGCTGCTGAGATAGAAGATCTATTCAACCTGACAGCAACACTTATCGACCAACATCAGTATAACGAAGCGATCCGTGTGGCTGAGCGTGCGCTTATGCTCGCAGGGAAAGAAAAGCCAGACTGCGAGTCCGATTACATCAAGGCACTGCATAATCTTGCGACTGTATATTCGATCCAGAAGAAGTATTTTCAGGCAGAAACATTGTTCAAGCGCGCGCTTACATGCATTGAAGCTCGCCCTATACGAGATCCCGCTGCGCTATGCATGATTTGGGGGGGCTTGGTAATTTATACGCGAGTGAAGGAAAGATTTCTGATGCAGAACAAGCCTATTATCGTGCGCTTGACCTTCTTAAGAGCGCTCGCCCAGAATTTCTCCCACTTGCCGGTGCCCCGCTCATAGGACTCGCTGATCTTTACAGTGATCAGCACAAGTATACTTTGGCAGAACCACTTTACGAGCGTGCCCAATCAATTTTGGTTTCTTACTATGGGCCAAATCATCCCAACGTGGCGATAGTAATGGAGAAGTTGGCAGATTTATACAGTCTGACTGACAGGCCGACATTGGCGCAAGCCTTTCGAGAACGCGCCGCTACGATTAGAGCAACTCTGCGATAAAGGCCCGAAAGGGGACATATTTATTTTTGCAGGTTAGTTTCGTGCTATGTCTCTTAAAGGCACATAACGGTAGTTATGGCGCGGCGTCCGCCTGGCGGGCACAGCCCGCCCTACGACGTGAGTGCTTGGGAGTGTTTACTGTCCGCGTAGTTGATTGAGTTTTTTCATTGCGGAACCGGAGCTGATCGCTTCCCGTGCCGCGGCGATACCCGCTTCGATGGTATCGGCGCCGCCTCCCAGTTGGATGCGTATTCCGGCGTTGAACAGGATGGCGTCCAGGTGGGTGTCGTTCTTTCCGGCCAGGGCTGCTTCCGCCCGGGCGGCCGCTTCCGCGGGTTCCTCGCAGGGATGATGCGGTTTCTCCTTAAGCCCGAAGTCGGTGGGCGCCAGGGTATACTTTTCGATCTTTCCGTCGCGGTATTCGGCGACCGGTGTGGGCGCCAGCGGCAGTTCATCACCGCCGTCGAGACCCTGTACCACCATCACCCGCTCCTGACCCCGTTCACCGGCGGCGGTTGCAAAGCGTTCCAGGAAGGATTCGTGGGCCGCGCCGATAAGGGAGCGTTTGGCGCCGGCGGGGTTGAGCATGACTTCGCAGGCGTGCAGGAAAGAACGGTAGAACATGATCTGCCGGAGCGGTTTCAGGCGTTCCACGCCGTGCAGATAGCGCGAGGCATGGAGGTGGCCGAAACCTTTCTGCTCCATATCCCGGGCCACGGCCGCGGGCTCTCTGGCGGCGGCGATGCCCATGGCCTCCAGTACGCGGGCGTTGGTTATGCCGTCTTTCGGCGGCAGTCCGGTATTGGAGTGCAGGATGACGGGTACACCTGCGGCGGCGGTCACGATGGCGGCGGGGACGCTCAGGTTCAGTGCGTTCTTGCGGCCGTCGTAGGGGCCGTTGCAGTTTAGGAGATTCTCCACCCGGGGTTCGATCAGGGTGGCCGCGGCCTCCATGGCATCGAGATAGCCCTTCATCTCCTCCACCCTGGAGCCTTTGAAACGTGTGGCCGTGAGGAAGGCCCCGATCTGCACCGGATGGGCCTCGGCCGAAAACAGGAAGGTCAATGCCTCATACGCCTCCTCGCGGCTCATGTCTTTGGCGCCGTGGCGGCCCTTGGCGGTGGCGATCAGTCGGCTGCGGAACTTTTGTCCGGCTTCACTGGAGAAATCCTGCATGGAGATTCCTTAGTTGGAAAAAACAAAAGGCAGATCGGTGCTGCGTTGATATTCCTCACCACCCACAACCCGCTCCGGCGCGATTTTTCCGCGCGCCTCGATCAGGGCATCGGCGATGCGCCGGTCCCCTAAGTGGTAACGGGGATCAAGTCCGATGCCGTCGATATTGGGGCATGCCTCATCAAAGATGTGGCGATAGAGCTCGCTCATCATGCCGTAGCGGCTGGACATCAGGGTGTTGGTGGCCTGCTTTATCTGGGTCAGGGCGTCGTTTTCATGATTGAAGAAACTGGTTATGAGCATTACCGAGATGGCGTGCAACACGTCGTATTTCACATGGGCGATGAGCACGATCAGATGGTGCTGGGTCAGCGGGATGTCATGTTTCCAGCCCCAGCGGATTATGCCGCCGAGCAGGAGACTGAAAAACTCCGGTACGCCCCACTCCATTCCCAGGCCTACGGACGCCAGTGACTCTACCTCGGAGAACGCGGGATGATCGGAAAGCAGCCGTTGGGTCAGTACGTTGTCCGCCACCCCGGGCAGCATGGGGACGTCCTGTTGTTCGAACGGGATACCGAGGCCGTCAAACATGTAGCGGTACATGCCGATATGGGTGGTTGAGTTCAGCACCCCATACATGTCCGGATAGTCCTCTATGGTATGGGTGGCCACACCGTATTCATCGGCCAGCAGTTGCGCCAGAACGATCTGCGCCAGTTCCGATACCCGTTCGTTGAGACAGCCGTAGGGCAGAGAGATGAGGCCGGAGAAGCGCCCCAGGGCGAGAGCCACGCACTGGCGGGTATTCTTGATCTGGTTGAAGTACTGTTTGGCGAACAGCTCCAGCTGCGCCTGATCAAAATCACCCCGGAAGATCCGCAGGAAGAAGGGATGTAGCCAGACCGGGTGCTCCATGACGTGGTCATGCAGCTCCAGAAACAGCTCCCGCAACGCACCGGAACGGAACAGGTCCAGTTCGTTGAAACGGTTTCCCGGCTCCTTTTCAGCGATGTCGTGGAGTCTTCCCAGAAACCGGTTGAGCGGATTTCCGGGATTCTCCAATTGATCAATGAGCTCGGAAAAATCCTTTTGCTGACTCACTTTGAATCGTTTTAACAGCTCTTCAGGATCCAGAGAGAGGAGATCCGGAAAGGGGTGTACGCCGTCCAGCAGGCGAGGGGAGCCGTCCGGGTTCAGGGTAAGGAGGTCGGAGAACTGCTGAGGATCCGGTGATGTTGATTCTGGTCCGTTCATGACGCTGCCGCTAGATGGTTATCAGGAGAATATGGTGGATTCTGCATGCACCCGAGGCCGGTTTCAATGACGGTGAGCAATGACGGGGCGGCGCCATCGCATGGTATATCCGGTGGTAAGCGGCCTGAATCGTCCGGATGGTTGTATAACAGAAAGGAAATCAGCAGAAAACACGGACAGAGGCGGGTATTGGTCAGCCGTTTCCCCGTTCTTTATTTATCCTGTCAGGTGGTGACCATTACCCGGGGAGGTTATAGTTAAAACCGCTGATATATACTTTATATATAGACAAAGACGATGATCGGAATATGAACCTGCGTGACCTGAAATACATCATAGCGGTGGCGGAGACCCGTCATTTCGGCCGGGCCGCCGCACGGTGTTTCGTCAGTCAGCCCACCCTCAGCGGGCAGATCAAAAAGCTTGAAGAGGAACTGGGGGTAACCATCTTCGAGCGCACCAGGCGGTCGGTGGAGATGACCCCTATCGGCGAACAGATCGTCGAACTCGCCCGCGGGATGATGGAACAGGCGGATGCCATAGAACAGCTGGCCAAGGCGCACCAGGACCCCCTTTCCGGCCCCCTGCGCGTCGGTGTTATCCCGACCCTGAGTCCCTATCTGATCCCCTTTATAGTGGCGCCCCTAAAGAGGCGTTACCCGCAGCTGAAACTGGTGCTCACGGAGGAGATAACGGATCGGCTGCTGCAGCGTCTGCATAATCATGAGATCGATCTGGCCCTCATCGCGACGGCGGTGGAGGAGCCGGATCTGGAGGCCATACCGTTATTCGATGAGCCGTTCTGGCTGGCCCATCCGCGCAAGCATCCCCTGGCCGAAAAAGAGGCCATCGGGCGCCGGGATCTGGAGCGGCTGGATCTTCTGTTGCTGTCGGACGGACACTGTCTGGCGCAGCAGATGATGGATGTCTGCAAGCTGACGGAGAGGCCGCGCCAGGGAGAGATGGGGGATCTCCAGGCGAGCAGTCTGGAAACCCTGCTGCAGTTGGTCGCCGCGGGTCTCGGTTGCACCCTGGTCCCGGCCCTGGCGACCCGGGGTTCGTTGCTGAAGGAGAGCGGCATCAGGGTTCGCAGGCTGGGGTTGCCCGACACCTATCGGCGTGTTTCCCTCGCCTACCGGCGCAGCTTTCCCCGGCGGCCGGCCTTGGAGGCCTTCGCGGATGTCGTTCAGGAAAGTCTGCCGGACGGAGTGAAGGTGCTGGAAAGGTCCTGATCCTTCCTTATGTCATTAATAGTCATTATCTATCAACAAATATGAAATAAACGATTTCAACAATAAGTTATTTCCCGTTAGATTTATCACAGGCCCGCCGAGAAGCGGGCGAACTGAACTGATGGTCAACCATAGGAGATAACCTCATGTCCGATGCCGGCAAATGCCCGTTCCACCACACCGCGGGGGAAGGCACCTCCAACCGGGACTGGTGGCCGAACCGTTTACGGCTGGAGATTCTGCGCCAGCACTCCTCCAAATCCGATCCCATGGGAGAGGATTTCAACTACGCCGAAGCGTTCAAAAGTCTTGATCTGGATGCGGTAAAGAAGGATCTGCATGCATTGATGACGGACTCCCAGGAGTGGTGGCCGGCGGACTTCGGCCACTACGGCCCCCTGTTTATCCGCATGGCCTGGCACAGCGCCGGTACCTACCGTACCGGTGACGGTCGTGGCGGCGGCGGCACCGGTAACCAGCGCTTCGCGCCGGTCAACAGCTGGCCCGACAACGTCAACCTGGATAAGGCGCGCAGACTGCTGTGGCCGATCAAGCAGAAGTACGGTCGCAGGATCTCCTGGGCCGACCTGATGATTCTCGCCGGCAATGTGGCCCTGGAGTCCATGGGATTCAAGACCTTCGGTTTCGGTGGCGGGCGCGAGGACATCTGGGAGCCGGAACAGGATATCTACTGGGGCCGGGAGGGTGACTGGCTGGATGATAAACGCTATTCGGGGGAACACGAGGAGCTGGAAAATCCCCTCGCCGCGGTGCAGATGGGGCTGATATATGTGAATCCTGAAGGCCCCAACGGCAACCCGGACCCGATCGCCGCCGCCAGGGATATTCGTGAGACCTTCGCCCGTATGGCCATGAACGACGAAGAGACGGTTGCGCTCATCGCCGGTGGTCACAGCTTTGGTAAAACCCACGGTGCCGGCGATGCCGCCCATGTAGGGGCCGAGCCGGAGGCCGCCGGTATCGAGGAACAGGGTCTCGGCTGGAGCAGCAGCTTCGGCAGCGGCAAGGCCGGCGATACCATCACCAGCGGCCTGGAGGTCACCTGGACCAGTACCCCGACGAAGTGGAGCAATAACTTCTTTGAGAACCTGTTCGGCTACGAATGGGAGCTGTCGAAGAGCCCGGCCGGTGCCCACCAGTGGGTGCCGAAGGACGGTGCGGGGGTGGGCGCCATCCCGGATGCCCACGATCCGTCCAAGCGTCACGTGCCGACCATGTTGACCACGGACCTCTCCCTGCGGTTCGATCCGGTCTACGAGAAGATCTCCCGTCGTTTCTATGAGCATCCGGAAGAGTTCGCGGACGCCTTTGCCCGGGCCTGGTTCAAACTGACCCACCGGGACATGGGTCCCCGCACCCGTTATCTCGGTCCGGAGGTTCCTGCCGAAGAGCTCATCTGGCAGGACCCCATCCCGGCGGTGGACCACGAACTGATCGATGCGAACGATGTCGCGTCGCTTAAGGGCAAGATCCTCGTTTCCGGGTTGTCCGTCTCCGAGCTGGTGTCCACTGCCTGGGCCTCGGCGTCCACCTTCCGCGGTTCCGACAACCGCGGCGGCGCCAACGGCGCCCGTATCCGGCTGGCGCCGCAGAAGGAGTGGGAAGTCAATCAGCCGGAGCGGCTGGCCAAGGTGCTCGAAACCCTCGAGGGTATTCAGCGCGAGTTCAACAGCGCACAGACCGGCGGCAAGCGGGTGTCCCTGGCAGATCTTATGGTTCTCGCCGGTTGTGCAGCGGTCGAGAGGGCGGCGAAGAACGCCGGTTATGAGGTGACGGTTCCGTTTGCACCGGGTCGTATGGACGCCGTCCAGGAACAGACCGACGTGGAGTCCTTTGCCGTCCTGGAACCGGTTGCGGACGGGTTCCGTAACTACCAGAAGAGGAAATACTCGGTCTCGGCCGAGGAGCTGCTGGTGGACCGGGCGCAACTGCTGACCCTGACCCCGCCGGAGATGACGGTTCTGGTGGGGGGTATGCGTGTTCTCAATACCAATTACGGGCAGACCGCACACGGTGTCTTCGCCCAGCGGCGGGAAACCCTGAGCAACGACTTCTTCGTGAACCTGCTGGATATGGACACCGCCTGGACGGCGACCTCCCCTGACGAAGACCTGTTCGAAGGAAGGGATCGCAAGAGCGGGAAAGTGAAGTGGACCGCTACCCGCGTGGACCTGGTGTTCGGTTCCAACTCCGAGCTGCGTGCCCTGGCCGAGGTCTATGGCACCGCCGATTCGGGAGAGAAGTTTGTGCATGACTTCGTGGCGGCCTGGGACAAGGTGATGAATCTGGATCGCTTTGATCTGGCTTAGGCGCACACGGGAGGAGATTGCTGGCAACGGCCACAGGGAGGTGGCCGCTCAGCATCGGTTAAAGGGGGGTACTGAGATGAAAAGTGAAAGTAAGAGTGGTATCGCTGTCGATCGATCCAAATACCGGAAGAGGGGCTACTGGATGTCGGTGCTGGATCTGGCGGTGGTTATCGCCCGCCACAGGTCCGGTCTGGAGCTGTACCACGGATTTCCCGGAGCCGGCAGATGAAGATTCAGACCACAGGCTTCAGCCGGGAAACGCCGGCGACCCCCTGGATAAAGAGATTGGCCTGGGGGATGCCCTTGTTCTTTTTGCTGAAAGGTCTGCTATGGCTGGCCATTCCCGGCCTTTATCTGCTGCTCGCCGGGTGACGACGGGGAACGGCGAATGTCGGGGGTGTGGTCGCCCGGCCTGAACCCGGCGACGGCACCCCCAAATCCGGATGCCGGATCTTATTGAGCGGGAGGCGTCCCTGAAGAGGTGGCCTTGCTTCGCTCTATGGATTGCAGGGCCAGGTAGTTCTCGCCGAATTTCTGCAGGTTCTCCCGTTCGTCATCAAACTGGCCGTAATGACGCTCCTCATCCTGCACCAGTGCCTCAAACAGTTTACGCGATACGGAATCGGCATTCGCGGAGCATTCATTGGCCCAGTTGTTGTAGTTCTTGACCGCATCCATCTCCATGGAACAGGCCATCTCCAACATATCCTTTACCTCGTGGATCTGTTGTACCTCCTGATCGGCTTTCAGCTCCACGTCGCCCTTCAGATACAGGATGCGCTCGGCGATGTTTTCGATATGCAGCATCTCTTCGATGGCCGTGCGTCTGAACAGGCCCGCCAACAGGTCGTATCCCTGATCGTCACACTGAAAATGGAAATACATATATTGATGTACCGCCGACAGTTCATCGGCAACCGCTTTATTCAGAAGCTCAACACTCTTGTCGTACATGGGTAATCCTTTCTTGTTTGACTGTATGGGTCATCCGATGGGATGTGTTCGCCGCATTTTCGCTCAAGCGGCGGTTTATTGCCATCACCCGGGGGTATCGGCGCCCTAGGCGAGCAAGGCGACGCTCTTGACCTGGGCGTACAGACACATCCCCTCGTGCAGGCCCAGGGCTACCGCGGAGCGGCGGGTGATGCGCGCCAGCAGGGTCTGGCCGTCCTGCAGTTCGGTGCGCACCAGAAGCTGACTGGGGCCGGTGTCGTGGGTGTCGATCACCTTTACCGGCAGGATGTTGATAATGCTGGTATCGGAGTGGGCCTTCAGCGAAAGGCTGACGTCCCGCGCCTGTATCTCCACCCTGGCGTGTTTGCCGATGGGCAGGTCCTCCCGCGTCACGGCCACCCGACCGCCGTGCATGCCGATCCAGGTCAGGTGGTAGGTGTGATCGTGGGCGGAGACAAATCCCTCAAGGAAGGAGACCGCATCGTCGTGGCGTGACAGGGGAAGATCGAGCCGCGTCAGGAGATCGGCGGCGGTTCCCTGGGCGATCACCCGGCCCTCTTCCAGCAGCACCATCTGGTCGGCCAGCCGGGCCACTTCGTTGGGATCGTGCGATACGTAGAGGGAAGGGATGGCGAACTGGTCGTGCAGGCTCTCCAGGTAGGGCAGAATGGCCTGCTTGGCGTGATGGTCCAGAGCGGAAAGGGGTTCGTCCATCAGCAGCAGTCTGGGGCTGGTCAGCAGGGCCCGGGCCATGGCCACCCGCTGCCGCTCGCCGCCGGAGAGCCCATGGGCCGCCCGTTTCAGCAAAGGACCGATTCCCAATATATCCACCGCATCGTCGAAGCCGATCTTGCGCCCGTCTTCGGGTACCAGCCGGCGGCCGTATTCCAGGTTACGGCGAACGGAAAGATGCGGAAACAGGCTCGCTTCCTGAAACACATAGCCCACCGGTCGTTTGTGGGCGGGGAGAAAATGTTTCCGTTCCTGCCAGACCTCGCCGTTGATTTTAACCACGCCGTGCTTCACTCGCATGAGACCGGCGATGGCTCGCAATATACTGGTTTTTCCGGAGCCGGAGCGTCCGAACAGGGCGGTCACCCCGCTGGCGGGCACGGTAAACGTGGCGTCCAGATGCAACTCCCCCAGGCGGTGCTGCAGATTGACTTCGATATCGCTCATACGCCGCTCCTTCGCAGACGTTTTTCCAGCGCGTAGGTGGCAAGCACCACGACGAAGGAAAACAGCAACATGCCCCCCGCGAGCCAGTGAGCCTGGGTCCATTCCAGGGATTCCACATGATCATAGATGGCCACCGACAGCACCTTGGTTTCACCCGGGATGTTGCCGCCGATCATCAACACCACACCGAATTCACCGACGGTATGAGCGAAGCCGAGCACCGAGCCGGTGAGGAAACCGGGACGTGCCAGGGGCAGGGCGATAGTGAAGAAACGACGTAGCGGCGACGCGCGCAGGGTAGCGGCAACTTCCAGCGGGCGTTCACCCAGTGCCTCAAAAGCGTTGCGTACCGGCTGCACCACGAAGGGCAGTGAATAGATGACCGATCCCACTACCAGCCCGGGAAAGGTGAAAGGCAGTGTGCCGAGTCCCAGGGTTTCGGTCAGACGACCCAAAGGTCCTTGGGGACCCAGCAACAGCAACAGGTAGAACCCCAGCACCGTGGGCGGCAGCACCAGCGGCAGGGCCACCAGGCTGCCGATTATCTCTTTCCAGCGGGCATGGGAACGGGCCAACCACCAGGCCAGAGGTGTTCCGGCGATCAGCAGAACCAGGGTGGTGAGAGCGGCCAGCTTCAGGGTCAGCCACAGCGGCTGCAATTCCAGCGCCATTCATCCGCTCCGCTATTCGGTGCCGTAACCGTATTTGTGAATGACGGTCCTGGCCGCTTCGCTGCGCAGATAGTCGAGCAGCGCCTGGGCGGCCGGATTGTCCCTGCCCCTGGTAAGCAGTACCGCATCCTGGCGGATGGGAGTGTACAGGTCATCGGGAATCGACCAACGGCTGCCGCTGTGGTCCAGGGTGATCTGCGCCAGCGCCACGAAACCCAGTTCCGCATTGCCGGTGGCGACGAACTGGTGGGTCTGGGCAATGGTGTCGCCGAAGACCAGCTTTGGCTCCAGGGCATCAAGCAGGCCGAGGTTTTTCAGAATCTCCACGGCCGCGGCGCCGTAAGGCGCGGTTTTCGGATTGGCGATGGCGAGCTTGCGAAAGTCGCCGTTGCCCAATGTCTGTTCGTTTACTGTCCGTTTCTCGTCACTGCTCCATAACACCAGCTTGCCGACGGCGTAGGTAAAGCGTCCGCCGGCTGCATTCTTCTCCTCCAGCAGTTGGGGGCGTTTCTGATCGGCGGCAAGGAAGACCTCAAAGGGTGCGCCGTTTTCGATCTGGGCATACAGTTTTCCGGTGGAGCCGTAACTCACAATAGCGCGATGGCCGCTGGCCCGTTCGAAATCCGCCGCGATCTCTTTCATCGCGGCGGTGAAATTGGCTGCCACCGCAACCTT
Organism: Sedimenticolaceae bacterium; assembly: GCA_050287965.1. Classification (GTDB taxonomy): domain Bacteria; phylum Pseudomonadota; class Gammaproteobacteria; order Chromatiales; family Chromatiaceae; genus CBFDBF01. The sequence goes on along the minus strand of JBNKCX010000011.1, from coordinate 34,391 downwards.
TACCTCACCGGCAGATAGCGGGGTGCTGAAGACAGCACAGATAAGATAGATGGCCTTTAGCCGTCGTTTGCAGAACCAGGTCATGTGACTCCCCAAAGGTTTTCCGATACCACGTGTATCTCTGGTTTATTGGAATCAAGAAATATGCCAGGGCGCCCAGGCTGGTTATGGGGGCGTCTTTAGGTGATGCCGCAGTCCGCAATCCCCTGCGCTTTCAGGCCGCACCGGGGTACGGGCCGTTCGGCCGGGGTTTGGTTAACGGCGGTGCGGGTTGTGGGGTCTCCTACAGGATCGAACTCCCTAATTTGTCGCATTCATTACAATAAACGCCCCAATTTAGGGCGCGATTTCCACGGAATCCGCCGGTTAAAGGGTGATATGGCGTGGTACGGCTTTTGCAATTCCATAATTTATGTTGCCGATTGAGACCCATAGGGAACGCTGCCGAAAATGAGCCGCCACGAAAAACCTACCGCCAATGGTCGAGTTATCGATGCCGTCAGTCGCTTCCTGGCCGAACCGCCGGAAGGCACTCCCGCGGAGGTGATCGAGGCGTTCGGTTCCGGCGAGTCCCGTCAGTTTCTGCCGCCGAAGCTGTTTCTGGAGTCGGTGGAGCAGGCTCCGATCGCCATCTCCATCACCGAACCCACCGCCCGGATCCTTTACGTGAATACCGCTTTCGAACGGTTAACCGGTTATATGCGCGACGAGGTGATCGGCAGGAACGAGTCGGTCCTATCCAGTCGTTCCACGCCTCCGGAAGTTTACGAAGAACTTTGGCGAACCATAACGGATGGTCGGGTGTGGCAGGGGACTCTGGTCAATCATCGCAAAAATAAAGAGGAGTATCTCGCCGAGCTTGTCATTTCTCCGGTGGTGGATCGTGACGGTCACATCGCCTACTACTTGGGTATGCATCGGGATGTCACGGCCATGCATCAACTGGAGCAGCGACTGAAGTTTCACAAGGAGTTGACCGAGGCGGCCCTGGATGCGGCACCCATGGTGGTGGCTATGGTGACGGCCGAGCGCAAGGTGTTATCTGATAATCATGCTTATAAGACGTTGCTCGGTGATCTGGGAGGTGTTGAACCGGCCGGGCTGATTCTTGATGCATTGGAACAACAGATCGGATTTGATATCGCAAAGGCCTGTTACGCGGGTGAAGGGTTTTCCAATATCGAGGTCAGACTCGACCCGCCCGGCAGCGGCTCGCCCCGCTGGTATTCCTGTTCCGGGGTGCGTGTCGCTGAACTCGACGAGGCCGCCGAGAGCTATTTCAAACCGTCGCAGGCCGGTCGCTGTTGTTTACTGCTGATTGCCAATGAGGTGACTGCGAGTCGAAACCGTATCAATGAGGCACGACTGAATATGATTCGTGCCAGCATGGTGGAACAGCAGATGATGGAAACGCTGCGGGAAACCATCTCCGGAGCGATTTTCAAACTGCAGGCGCCTTTGAACGTCATTAAGGCGGCTCTGGCCATGCCGGATCCAAATGGTGAACATGATGCCCTGCGCTACGCTCTGCGGCAGGCTCTGGAAAGCGGTGATGAGGCGCTGGAGAGTCTCAAGGTGGCGCTTCCCGCGTCTCCTCCCGAACAGACCTCAAGACTGAATATCAATGAAATACTGCATGAGGTACTGCGTCTCACCACCAACCGTTTGATTGGTGCCGGCGTGGTGGTGGACTGGCTGCCGACCCCGGTTCTGCCCTCGGTGAACGGTAGAGCGAATTCGTTACGCAGCCTTTTTAAATATCTCATCGAAAATGCCATGTATGCACTTAACGAGTCGGGCCGGGATTACCGTGAGATCAGGTTGTTGACCGGTACCGACGGCCAGGATCTCGTGATCGAGGTGATAGATAACGGCGACGGACTTCCGGAGTCCAATCGCCTGAAGGCGTTGGAGCCCTTTTTCTGCGGTTGGAAGCGGGCCGCGGGGCACGCCGGCATGGGATTGACCATGGCGCAGGAAGTGGCCATCGATCACGGCGGCAGCATCGACATTGACGGGGATTATCGTAACGGCTGCCGCGTTGTAATCAGATTACCCGTAAACGGAACGGTAGGAGAGTGATGTGATGAGTCCGGCTAAAGCGGCAAAGCGCGGCAGCGACAGCTCCCTCATAGAGACGCAACTTGAGACCCTCTATCTGGTCAGTCAGATCCTGAGCCGTTCCCTCGATTTCCGCGATACCCTGACGGAAGTGCTCAGGACCTTGAATGACTCCGGCAATATGCGGCACGGCATGATCAGCCTGTTGGACGAGGAAAGCGGAGATCTGCTGGTTTCCGCGTTGCATGAGAATCCCATGCCGTTTAATGCGATACGCTATAAACCGGGAGAAGGGATCGTCGGCGATATCATGGAAAGCGGCGAGCCGGTGGTTTTGCCGCGTATCTCGGATGAGGACCGGTTCCTCGACCGGCTCGGGGTCTACAATAAGGAGTTGCCGTTCATCGGCGTCCCCATCCCCATCGGCGATCATACCGCCGGTGTGTTGGCCGCCCAGCCGATGAGAGAGCACGGTGCATTGGAAACCCATAAGCGTTTTCTGGAAATGGTGGCGAACCTCATCGGCCAGAGCGTGCGTCTCGCCAAGAAGGTAGAGGATGCGCAGTCGGAGCTGAAGTCGGAGCGGGACTCCCTGCGGCGGCAGGTGCGCGGCGAGCACGGCTTCTCCAATATGGTGGGGCGCACCAGCGCCATGCGCCTGGTGTTCGATCAAGTGCGACAGGTGGCAAAGTGGAACACAACGGTCCTGGTTCGCGGCGAGTCCGGCACCGGTAAGGAGCTGATCGCCAACGCCATCCACTACAATTCGCCGCGTGCTAACGGCCCTTTCATCAAGCTGAACTGCGCCGCTCTGCCGGACAACTTGCTGGAATCCGAACTCTTCGGTCATGAAAAAGGCGCCTTCACCGGGGCGGTCAGTCAGCGCAAGGGACGTTTTGAACAGGCCCATGGCGGCACCATTTTTCTTGATGAGATCGGCGAGATCAGCCCCGCCTTCCAGGCCAAGCTGTTACGGGTTCTGCAGGAGGGGGAGTTTGAGCGGGTCGGAGGTATCAAGACCCAGGTGGTGGATGTGCGGGTAGTGGCGGCCACCAATCGGAATCTGGAGTCGGAGGTACAGAAGGGTGAGTTTCGCGAAGATCTTTATTACCGGCTAAACGTCATGCCCATTCAGACCCCGCCCCTGCGGGAACGGGCGGAGGATATCCCGGAGCTTGCCCGTTTTCTGGTGAGCAAGATCGCCAGGAGCCAGGGACGGGAACTGGAAATCGACGACAGCGCCATTCGCCAGCTGATGCGTTACGACTGGCCGGGCAACGTACGGGAGCTGGAAAACTGCCTGGAACGCGCCGCGGTGATGAGTGAAGAGGGGAGGATTGACGGTCGAACCGTCGATCTCTCCGGGTTACCGGGGGCTTCTCAGCCGGGCCCCTCCAAGGTGAACTCCGGCCCTCAGATCGATCTCGACGACCCGGATCTGGATGAGCGGGAAAGGGTCATCGCCGCCCTGGAGCAGGCCGGATGGGTCCAGGCCAAGGCCGCCCGTCTATTGGGTATGACGCCCCGCCAGATCGGCTATCGCATTCAGACCCTGAACATCAAGGTACGGCAGATCTAATATCCTTCCGCTCCCCTCCCTCTCTCCTCCCCGTGGAGAGAGGGCCTCTAAACCGCGTATTTTCAAGGGTATCACTAAAGTTTCCACCGGGTGGGTCGCCATTGGGCTCGGGTAGGGAGTAATCCAGTGAGATTCAGGATTGTTACCCGGAAACTTATCTCGAATAGGGAACGCCAATGCGCTTATTTGAAGCGCGGATTGCAAAGGAACCAGGCAGTCGGGGAAGGCAATGACAACTCCTGCGTGGATCGGTTTTGGTATCGGTTCAGTGGGAGCCTTACCGGACTCTCAAGTAATGCGCGAGGTGTAATCGATGCGAATCAAGACGAAACTCAGGGTCGGCAGCATTCTGCTGGCATTGGTCCCTGCATTAATTGCCAGTACGCTGATCGGTTGGAACGCCGTCGATCATGCGGAAAGCGCTTTACAGAATCAGGCCCAGTCCAGGCTGACCGCGCTGCGCGAAAACCGGGCGGTGCAGATCGCAGGCTATTTTCAGTCCATTAGCAACCAGGCGCTGGTCCATGCCAAGGACCGCATGACCATCGATGCCATGCATAAACTATCTGCCGGGTATCGCGCGATGGCGAGTGAGGTGGGTGCGGACATTGCCCAGGAAAGAGAACCACTCAAGAGTTATTATTCCAGTACCTTTTCCGCCGAGTATGCGAAACACAATAGCGGGCGGCAGGTCGATACGGATCAGATGTTTTCCAAACTGGGTCAGGCGGCCGTGCCTTTGCAGTTTCGCTATATTCTGAATAATCCCAACCCCCTGGGCGAAAAAGACAAGCTGGAGGAGAATCCGGATGGCTCCAGCTATTCTCAGGCGCACAAACTTTATCACGCGGCTTTTCGAGAGCTGCAGCAGCGCTTCGGTTACTACGATATCTTTTTAATCGATGCCGATACCGGTGAAGTTGTTTACACCGTATTCAAGGAACTTGATTTCGCTACTTCTCTGAAAAGCGGCCCCTTCGCAGATTCCGGGCTTGCCGCCGCATACCGCGGAGCCATGAAACTGGCTGAGGGCAAGACCTTTATGACAGATTTTGCGCCTTACCTGCCGTCATATCAGGATCCGGCCGCGTTTCTCGCAGCACCGATTTTTGATCAGGGCAAAGTTATCGGGGTTATCGCTTTCCAAATGCCGATCGATAAGATCAACAGCGTAATGACCGGTGACGGCAGATGGAAAGATTCGGGTCTGGGGGATAGCGGGGAGACCTATCTCATTGGCTCCGATTTTAAGATGCGCAGTCTGAGTCGTTTCTGGATCGAGGATCAAAAAGGATTTCTTGAAGCACTCAAGTCCACCAATGCGGAGGATGCCACCACCATTGAGACCATGGAGGCCAAGCAGACGGTTATCGGCCTGCAAAGCGTTCGTTCGCCGGGCGCCAAAAAGGCCGTAAGCGGCGAAACAGGTTTTGATACTTTCCCTGATTACCGGGGCGTGCCGGTATTATCAGCCTATAAGCCGCTCGATATAAACGGTCAGCGCTGGGCCATTCTCGCCGAAATAGACGAGGCGGAGGCGTATGCCGAAGCGATCGCCCTGCATGACCAGACCACTTACATAATCATTACAACCGCAATAGTGCTGCTGGTACTCAGCGGCATACTGGGGTGGACATTCAGCAGAGCTTTGACGCGGCCGTTGGAGCGCATCGTCGGGTCCATGGAGGATATCTCAAGTGGTTCCGGTGATCTTACCGTACGTCTGGATGCCAGCGCCTCGGATGAGCTGGGGCAGCTGGCGGCCGCCTTTAACAAGTTTGTGGAGAAGCTCGATTCGATCATGCAACAGGTTGGTGATTCCACAAATGAGCTGACCACGGCGTCGGAAGAGCTGTCGATGGTTACCAATGATACCCGTCAGAACGTGGAGCAGCAGCAGGAAGAGATCCAGCAGGTTGCTACTGCCATCGAGGAAATGACCGCCAGTGTTAAGGAGGTGGCGGTCAACACTCAGGCCACGGCTGACGCGGCCAATCATGCCGGAGGTCAGGTCAATAACGGCAAAAATATCATTGAACGCAGCGTTGCCGCGGTGCACCAGCTTTCAAACCGCCTGAAGCAATCGCACGAGGTAATCGAGGCGTTGCAGCAGGATAGTACCAGTGTCGGGACCGTGCTGGATGTGATTCGTGGAATAGCTGAACAGACCAATCTGTTGGCGCTGAATGCCGCTATTGAAGCCGCCCGCGCCGGGGAACACGGACGTGGTTTTGCGGTAGTGGCTGATGAGGTGCGGACACTGGCCATGAAGACCCAGGAGTCGACCGAGGAGATTCGTTCCATCATCGAATCGCTGCAGTCCCGCAGCGATGAAACGGTACATCTGCTGCAGGAAAACAAAGCGGATATCGAAACCACCGTCAGTCTGTCGGAACAGACGCAGCATGCGTTTGAGGAGATCGAAAACGCCATGCAGCGGCTACTGGATATGAGTACCCAGATTGCCAGTGCGAGTGAGGAGCAGTCTGTGGTCACCGAAGATATCGCCCGAAACGTGGATAGGATCTCGCAGGCCGCACAGGGTACGGCGTCCGGGGCGGAACAGACGGCGGCGTCCAGTGAGATGCTTGCCCGACTGGGAGACACGCTCTTTAACCTGGTAAGTCAATTCCACGTGAGCGGGGGTGCATTAAAGGGAAGCGTGGTCAAGGCTGAGGATGAGAACGGGAAATAGAAGTTGCCGTTGTCGGCGGAATTTGTGATTTTATCCCGAATGAGTCCGGGATCCGGGCGTTATTGGGCAGTCCCGGAATTCCGACCTCCGCGGGGGCGGACATGGGAAACGCAAGTCCGCCCGGTGACGACACGCCCGGGATGAACCGGATAAGGATCCGGACTGAGCCTCAGGGCCTCACCGACCAGACACGGGTGGCACTGTATTGTTCGCCTTTTTCTGTTTGGGATTTGGGCGAGGTGTCCTGCAGGAGTTCTATGTAGGTTGCGCGGATAATCCTGGAAAAGCCTAACCGCTCGGCGACCTCCAGTTCCTGGGGGTCGTTCACCAGTTCCCCCCGGATATGATAGTTTTTCCCCAGCTCCCAGACGATCGAACCACCGTTGTCGGCGACCCCGACCGTCATCAGTTCGGGGTCGAACAACAATATATAGCGACCGTCTTCCGGGACGGTGAGGACGGATGCCATAAAAAAGCTTCCTCCTCCCAGGTCACTCAGTTCCGCAGTTACCACCCCGATCCACTCGGTTTGCTCGATGTTCCGGTCGCAGCCGGTAACGGCCAGCATACTCAGAACCGCAAAAAGCGGTGATAAAATATTCCTTGTTATCCGTTGCATCTGCACCCCTCCCTGTTGCAATGTCCACGCCCGGCAGGCGCGTTCACCGGAAAAGTCGCGGAGTCGGCCGTTAAGGCTCTCCTAATGTGCCTGATACTCGGCAATAAACGTCTCCAGAATCTGATTGAACTCGTCGGGCTTAACCTGTGCGACGAAGTGGCCTACCTGAGGGACCAGGATTACGCTTTCATCCAACTCGGTTTCTTCCCCCGTTGGGGCGCCGTTAATATTGCGAAGGATTCCCGCATACTGTTTTAGAGTGCCGGGATTATTATCGGCATTCCATCTGAATATGGAATACATGGCACTTATCCCTATCTTCGGGTCGGCAACCCCCATCTGATTTACCACCCGGTCAATTACAGCGGGATCGGCCTCCGGCGTGAACATGGAGCGCACCATATTTTCCGAAGTGCTGTTGAAGTCCTCTTCAAACGGTTTTACGAACTGGTCGATATCGGCTTCTGACGTGGGCCATTCAAACGGTGTATAAAAAGTATCGACGCCGACAATTCCGACCACCCGCTCGCCCAGTAGTTTTGCCGCCTCGATCGCCACCGGTCCGCCCATGGAGTGACCGACCAGGATGACATGGTCGCCGCCGGCCCGGTTGACCACCGCGGCCACATCCTCTCCAAACGATTGCATGGTGTAGTTGTTACGGGTGCTACCGGACTGGCCATGCCCCGCCAAATCAAGCCATATCACGCGGTTGGTGCGGGAGAAGTAATCGATCTGGGGCTTCCAGAAGGTGTGGTTGCAGGTCCAGCAATGGATAAAAACGATGGTGAGGTTGCCCTGGCCTTCCACACCATAAGCGATGGGGCTGCCGTCCGCCGAACTGACGGTAGTGATGCTTTCGGCCGCCTTTTGCCGGGGGGCGGCGCATCCGGCGACAATCGCGATCAACAGAAACAGGGTCGACGCCTTCCCGATAGCCTTGATTGTCTTCAAATCTTTCCCCCTCCCTTTTGTTTTTGATCTCCACCCGGAGTGAGTATGCCGCAGGAGAATGACCCCGATCCGGGGATACCTATATAGTGGAACAAAACCACATGTGGGTCATGTGAATTTCGGGACCCTCTCGGGGATTTGCGAACCGGTTCTCGTATTTCAGTGCGGGGTTAAAAGACGCGGATCAGAGGGCGTGACGCCGGGCCACCCGGAGAGCTGCGGCTATTTTTTACATACCGGTTTTGGGTTGCTGGCGAAGTATTTTTTCTGCAGCCGCTCCGCCTGCTCTTTCTCTTCGGGGGTAAGTGCCTGATATTTGCGGTCATAGCTCCAACCGTATCCCCAGCGGTACCAGTTATAGAAATAGGGGCTGCCGCCCAGACGTACGCCGTCGTACATCATGATCGCCAATGCCTGGTTTCCGGTCTTCTCCAGAACGCAGTCTTTAAGCTGTAGATCCGCGATTTTTCGTTCTTCGGCGGTGCCGCCGCGCCAGTAAGCAAGATCGTGTTGCAGGCAACAGGAGCACCAATCGTCGGAGCTTATAAGAGATCTGTCCGGAAACAGTGAGCAACCGTCACTGGTGAAGGGCCGCAGGTCACTGTCCGAAGAACAGGCGACGGGCAGGATGGTGAGAACAGCCAGCAGGTAGAATCGTTTCTTCATCGGATCAGATAGAGGTTCTCGGGATCTGCAACCCATTCTATACCTTCTCTCCCGGTTGCAAAGGGTGTTGGCGGAGGAATTTCCCGTAGATCATAGAGAAAAAGCGGGAACCGCTCCCCGGGGGAGGTCTGTAGCAACAGCGACATTTGTCGCGGCGGGATTTGTCGTCTCCCCTACATGCACCTAGGGTGTAAAAATATTTCCTTTGAAAAACATATGATTATGTACCAATAAAAAGTAGGCATGTGGTTTGCATTGAGTTATCCCAAACAGATTGATGCCCCCTCCGGGGGTGCCTATCGGGAGAACGAATAATGCAGTTGAAGGTAGTCGGCCAGACGGAAGCGGGGGGAGGATGCAGCAGCTCCGGTTGTGGCGGTAGCAGCGACCAACTTGCGCATTTGCCGGAACACATTCGCGCGAAGGTACAGAATCACCCGTGCTACTCGGAAGAGGCCCATCATCATTTCGCGCGCATGCACGTGGCGGTGGCCCCGGCATGCAATATTCAATGCCACTACTGTAATCGCAAGTATGATTGTGCCAACGAATCCCGCCCCGGCGTTGTCTCGGAACTGCTTACCCCCGACCAGGCGGTGAAAAAGGTGCTGGCAGTGGCGGCCAATATTCCGCAAATGACGGTACTCGGCATCGCCGGCCCCGGCGACCCTCTGGCTAATCCGGAACGAACTTTCGAGACCTTCCGTCAGCTGACCGAGAAGGCGCCGGACATAAAACTTTGCGTATCCACAAACGGCCTCTCCCTGCCGGAACAGGTGGAGGAGCTGTGTAAGCACAATATCGATCACGTTACCATCACCATCAATTGCGTCGATCCCGAAATCGGCGCCAAGATCTATCCCTGGATCTTCTGGAATAACCGTCGTGTAAAAGGCGTCAGGGCGGCAAAGATCCTCATTGAGCAGCAGCAGAAGGGCCTGCGGATGCTGACCGAGCGCGGCATTCTGGTGAAGGTCAATTCGGTAATGATCCCCGGTGTTAACGACAAACACCTGGAAGAGGTGAGCAAAGTGGTGAAGGCCAAGGGGGCCTTTCTGCACAACGTTATGCCCCTGATCGCGGAGAAGGAACACGGCACCTTTTTCGGTGTCATGGGTCAACGCGGTCCTACCCACGATGAACTGCTGACCCTGCAGGACAAATGTGCCGGTGACATGAATATGATGCGTCACTGCCGCCAGTGTCGCGCCGATGCGGTAGGTATGCTGGGTGAGGACAGGGGTGACGAGTTCACCATGGAGAAGGTGGAAGCCATGGAGATCGATTACGAAGCCGCCATGCGGAAACGCGCGGAATATCAGGCTACCGTCGAAGAGAAGCGCGTGCTGCAAAAGGCCGGCATCGGGCAGGTCATGGTGGCGCTCTCCTCCGTAAAGATGCCGGGCCGGGAACCAAGGCCTGTGCTCATGGCCGTGGCGACCAGCGGCGGTGGTGTCATAAATCAGCATTTCGGTCACGCCAATGAGTTTCTGATATATGAGGCCTCCGTCAACGACGTGCGTTTCATCGGTCATCGGAAAGTGGAGCTCTACTGTTCCGGTGAGGATACCTGCGGTGACGGCGAGAGCGTTCTGGAAAAGACCATAGATCTTCTGCAGGGATGTGAGGCGGTGCTTTGTTCCAAGATCGGCTACGAGCCCTGGGAAAGGTTGGAGGCCGTCGGCATCCAGCCCAATGGTGAGCATGCCATGGAGCTCATCGAAGAGGCGGTGGCGGCGGTCTATAGAGAGATGGTGGAGCGCGGTTTGCAGGACAGAGATTTCTTGACCCCGCTTCAGAGTACTGCTTGAGGAGTTGCGGTATGGCATACGAGATCATCGAGAGTTGCGTTAACTGCTGGGCATGCGAACCTCTCTGTCCCAGTCAGGCGATCCGGGAGGCGCTTCCTCACTTCTTGATAGAAACGAACAAGTGCACCGAGTGTGACGGGGATTTTGCGGATCCGCAGTGCGTGAGTATCTGCCCCATTGAGGGTGCAATTCTCAATGCATTTGGCAAGCCGGCAAATCCCCCCGGCTCACTGACCGGAATCCCGCCCGAGCGCATGACAGAAGTGATGACGGAAATACAGGCCCGATAGCTTAGGCGTGCTTATTTTTTACGAAAAACCCGGCTGCGTGGGTAACCTGAAACAGCAACGACTGTTGCGGGATCTGGGATATCAGCTGGAGGTCCGGGATCTGTTGCGCGAGAAGTGGACTACCGGGACGTTACGGTCGTTTTTCGGTATCAGCCCGGTACCTGAGTGGTTCAACATGAGCGCACCACAGGTCAAAGAGGGCCGGATAGACATACATGCCATGGGTGAGGAACAGGCGCTGAATCTCATGTTGGTCGAGCCCCTGTTGATCCGCCGGCCCCTGCTGCAGTTCGGTGAGGTGAGGCAGGCGGGATTCCTGCCGGGGCCGGTGCTGGACACCCTGGGTGTTTCCCTCGGTCCGGCGCAGGATCTTCAGAGCTGTCCCATGCCGGAGTTGTCGCAACTGTGCAGCGAGGTGGAGTGATGTTCAATAATGTCCTGAAGAGGGAAACACCTGAGGATGTGTATCGTTGGCTGATGGCCGGGAGCAGCGGTCAAGCGGTAGAGAAAATCCTGGCGCGTATACTCGCCTCCTGGTCTTTGGGTTATGGGGTCCTGCCGGAATATCTGGGGCTCTCCGCCGATAAATTTCTGGCGATGCTGCAGTACCATTTCCCCGCTATAAACCCTGCCGGTCTGATCTCGCCCGATCGACCCCTGGACTCCGGGCGCGGAGGGGAGATAGAGGAACTGCGCGGGTTGTTGATGGATAACCGGACCGGCATCAGTCCCTCGGAGGTGTGGCTGGCCGATATCGTCGTTGCCGGTTGTCTCGGAGACGATCATCTATGGCAGGATCTCGGCCTCTGGAATCGGGGTGAACTCTCCAGGCTGATGCTGGAGAATTTCGAGCCCCTGGCCAGGCGCAACGACAAGGATATGAAATGGAAGAAATTTCTCTATAAGCAGCTGTGCGAGGCTGAAGGTATCCATACATGCCGCGCACCCAGTTGCGAGGCCTGTGCCGAGTATGGGGAATGCTTCGGTCCGGAGGAGTGATCCCGTGTTTGTTTTCGGCGGAGAAGCTCGTCGGAATCTTTCCAGCGCCCCGCAAGGGGATCTGCAGCGGCGGGCGATAGGCGCCTATCTCGGTGTTGCGGTGGGCGACGCCCTTGGTGCCACCACCGAATTTCTTACTCCCCGGGAGATTCAGCACAAGTATGGTGTGCACAAAAAAATCATCGGTGGCGGTTGGTTGCATCTGAAGCCGGGCCGGGTAACCGATGATACCGAAATGAGTCTTGCTCTTGGCCGTTCAATCATCGCAAAGGGCGGCGTGGCGGCCGACGCCGTGGCCGAGGCATTCAGCGACTGGATGCGTTCCAAGCCCGTAGACATCGGCAACACGGTGAGACGGGGAATTATTCACTTCCGCAATACCGGTGAATCTTTCGTGCCGGAAAATGAATTCGATGCGGGCAACGGTGCCTGCATGCGTTCGGTTCCTGTTGCGCTGAGTTACTGGAACGCGCCGGAAGAGGTACTTGTCGAGGCTTTGCGTATCCAGTCCCACGTTACCCACAACAATCCCCAGGCCGATGCGGGCACCTCCGCGGTGGTGCGGATGACCGTTGCCGCCCTTAAGGGCGCGCCCAGGACGGAGTTACGGGAGATCGCTGATGCTTTGGTCGCCGGGCACAAGCCCTATCGGTTTGACGGACGCAGGATAGAGAACCCCAGTGCCTGGATCGTGCATACTTTGAAGGCGGTTTTTCAGGCGCTCTTCGCCAACGACAGTTTTGAGAAAATCCTCGTGGATGTGGTAAACCGGGGCGGTGACGCGGATACCACCGGGGCCATCGCCGGTATGTTGGCCGGGGCCAGCTACGGTGTTGACGCCATACCGAAACGATGGCTCCGGGCTCTGGATTCCGGTGTTCGGGAAGCCTGCGAAACCCAGGCGTTGAATCTGCTGGAGATGGCTGGAAAGGGGATTGAAGGATGCAGGCTATAAAGATACGTCCCGCTAACGAGATGGATATCGATGTAATGTCGCAGCTGCTCTTCCAGCTTTTTTCCATTGAGACCGATTTTGTTCCTGATGAAGAGAAACAGCAGCGAGGTCTGAAACAATTGCTGGATACCCCCGGCACACGGATTCTGGTGGCGGAAGAGCAGGGCGTTGTCGTTGGTATGGCGACCCTGCAGATTCTTGTGTCCACCGCAGAAGGCGGATCGGTGGGTCTGGTTGAGGACGTGGTGGTGGATCGCGAATGGCGGGGTAAGGGGATAGGGTCTGCCCTGCTGGAGAATCTGACCTGGTGGGCGGAAAAACTCGGACTAAGCCGCCTGCAGCTGGCCATGGACAGTGAAAACGGCGCGGCGTTGCGGTTCTACAAAAGAAACGGCTGGAACGGGACCAATCTGGTGATGTTACGACAGAGGGTTTAGGTTCGCGGTTTCAATCGTGGTTGAGATTGCGTCGTCCCTGTTTTACGGGCATCCTTGAGTGAATTGACTAATAACGGGTGTCGAGAGATGTTTTTTTCCAAATCCGGACCAGCGCCCTTTTATGTATCCCGCTCCGATCCAATGAGCCCTCTCGCCAGTTATTCCAGGCATGGATTTGAGCTTGACGGTGAATTCTGGCCTTCGGTGGAGCATTACTACCAGGCAATGAAATTTGAACCCGGCGAACTGCGAATCGCGATCCGGGATGCGGATCATCCCGCCAAGGCGGCGGAACTCGCGGCCAGGAACAAGAAAATCGTGCGTAAGGACTGGAAGAAGGTGAAAGAGATCTTTATGACCCGCGGCATCTACATTAAGTGCCGATCCCATCCCGAGGCGGCGAAGGCCCTGCTCGATACCGGTGATCAGAAAATCGTCGAAAACAGTCAGTTCGACTACTATTGGGGCTGCGGCCGAGACGGGCGCGGCCATAACACCTTCGGCACGGTGCTTATGGCGGTGCGGGACAAACTGCGGGAAGAGAGATTAGAAAACGCCTGACCAGTTGGCTGAAGCCGGGACTTTCTTACGTCAATTCGGCCACAGCGTTATTCCCAGCCATAAGAAGCGGAGAGACAGCAGAATACTCACCAGTGTGACTGCCGCATAGAGCGGTTTCACCCCTTCTGCCACGCAATGCCGGATTCCCAGGTACCCGCCGATGGCGGTAACAAAGAATCCAAACTCGCTGACCACAAGAAGCGTTAACAGGGGTATGACGGTAACGCCGTCATCACGTGCCTCGCCGCCTTTTATTACCAGCAGCATAAGAAACAGGCCGAGTCCGGACGCGACAAAAGGGAAATTATATTTCTTCATCAGTAACCCGAGCGAACGTCATATCCATCGATAACGGGATCGATATAACCTGCTTTAGGAAAAGCATTCTTAATATTCAAATTCCAGGGAATTAAGTATATCTTAAAGGGGCTTTGTTGCGATATGGCGTAGATTATTGAAGTCCATCCCCGTTTTCGCGACTAGATTTTATTTTTAAGGGGATCAGCCAAGGATAGGATGGCGGTTTGATCGCTAGGGAGAGCTGGATGTTCGGTTAAGGAAAGGCTTTCCTGATAATGAATAACAAACTCAACCTGGAGTTGGCCAAGGAATATTACAGACTTGCGCCAACGGCTTCCGCCGCCATGTACGCCCTCCTCGGGGTAACCATCTTTTTTTATTGGGGGAAAGTTCCCTCCCATCTCCTGCTTCTCTGGGCCGGTGTGAATTTTCTGGTTGCTTCTCTTTTTCTGCTCGCCGCGGGATTTTTCAGGCAATACGGAACAGAAGAGAATGCCAATAAATGGCTGCACCTTTATGCCTACCTGCTGTTTTTTCAGGATATGCCCTGGGGGTTTATCGGCCCCATGAGTTTCATGGTGGACGATCAGCTCTATCGTATGCTGACCCTGTTCATGCTGGCCGGCATGACCGCCGGATCCATCATAACCCGCGGCATGATTATGAAGATTTACGCGATCTCTCTGTTTTCCCTGCTGACACCGGTTATTTTTACCTTAATCGTGCAACAGACCGTGGTCACTGATGCCATGCTTGCGCTGGTGCTCATATATCTGGTGTTTATGCTGGCGGTCGCCGGGAATTACAGCAGGAGTGTCATTCGGAACATTCACCTTTGGTTGAAAAACGAAACTCTTGTGAGAGAACTGCGGGCTTCCCACACCGAAGTGGAGGAGATCAATCATGATCTGACACAGGAGATAGAGCGCCGGAAACAGGTTGAAAGAGAGCTGGTGGAAGCCAAAGATCGTTCCGAGCGGGCGAATGAGGCGAAGAACCAGTTTCTGGCCACGGTAAGTCATGAACTGCGCACCCCTTTGAACGGAATTGTCGGATTTGCGGATCTGTTACAGGACGAGAAGCTGGGGGAGAAGCCGAAGCGTTATATCTGTCAGATCAATAAGGCGGGCAAAGCGTTGCGGCGCATGGTGAACGATATTCTGGATATAGCGGCGATCGAAGCGGGGCATATCAGGTTCTATGACGAGCCGTTTTCGCTGCGCGCGGAAATGGAGGATCTGCTGGACATAATGGTGCCTCTGGCGGAGCGCAAGGGGCTGTCTTTAAGGCTTAATATGGGAGCGGGGATTTACGATGATTTATGCGGTGACATAAGTCGTCTCAGGCAGATCGTCGGTAATCTCCTGTCCAATGCCCTGAAATATACTGAAACCGGTCACGTGACACTCAATATCAATCATTTGGAGACGCGGAACGGCAGAGAGGTGTTACGCTTTGATGTCGAAGATACGGGGGTCGGTATAAACGAAGAGGCGTTGGATTTTATTTTTAAGAACTTCACGCGCCTGGAGAATTTTGAAACTCGCAAGAGCGAGGGGGCCGGACTTGGTCTGGCGATCGTTAAAAGTCTGGTTGATAAAATGAACGGCAGACTCTCCGTTCAAAGCAAACCGGGGGAGGGGTCCTGTTTCAGCTGCGAATTGGCTTTCGAGCAAAATCACGAAGCAAACAAAAATATCCGCCTGGAGCAGTCTTTCGAGCCGTCATCAAAGCAGTGGGAGGCGTTAAAGGTATTGGTTGTCGATGATAACGAGATAAACCGGATGGTGCTTGCCGCGCTGCTGAGCAAAGCGGACATTCCGTTCTCCGAGGCGGAAAACGGCTATGAAGCGCTGGATCGTATACGCGAGGGCGGTTTTGATCTGGTACTGCTGGATATACAGATGCCGGGCCTGAGCGGCATTGACGTGGCAACCCGATTACGCGAAGAGTACGCTAAGATCCCAATATTAATCGCGGTCACCGCTCACGCCTTTCCGGAACAGCGCCAGACGATCCTTGATGCCGGTTTTTCGGATCTGCTGATAAAACCGATCACCCTGGCGGATCTCATGAAGACGCTGTCTCAGGTTTATCAGTCTAAGGTTAAGGACGAAGCGGGTGATGCGGATATCGCCCGGATCCAGTTTACCTGACGGGACGCCGCGCCGGTAAAAGGGGGTTGGAGGCAACCGCCCCCCGGTCATCATGAGCCCGATCTGAAATACCCGGCCAGATGCCGGGAAATACCACTGCCACGCTGGTCTGCAGGCGTGTAGGGGCGACGGTAGGTCCCCTTCTCCGCTAAAGAATCCGGCCCCACTGCCGACATCCAGAATAGCCTGTAAATCGTTCCAGAATCCGCCATGGTCCTGAAGTCGGAGGGCTGAAGTGCATGTCTGGGAAGGCCACTCGCCTGGGTGTCGCGGTATGGTCTCCAGGCGCAGTCGTCAGCTGAACGAGGAAAATTAGCCATGTACAAACTGCTGATGCGCACTTCCATTTCGATACGTCTGTTCATGATCGTCGTGGCCGCCCTGATCGCGCTCATCACGGTGATCGCACTGCATGCCTCCCAGCTTCACGAAGAGGTTATTACGGAAAAGCGGCTTAAGACCCGCCATCTGGTTGAAGCGGCCTACAGCACATTGGAGTACTACCACAAGCAGAGCAGTAGCGGTGCCATGGATGAGGCCGCGGCGAAAAAGGCCGCCCTCGATCAGGTCGCCGGGATGAGCTATGAGAAAGAGGGCTATTTCTGGATCAATGACTACGGGCCCAAGATGGTGATGCACCCGAAGAAACCGGAGCTGAACGGCCAGGATTTGAGTGGCTCGAAAGATAAAAACGGTAAGCGGTTATTTATCGCAATGGTAGATGTGGTCAAGAAAGACGGGGCGGGTTTTGTGGACTATCTCTGGCCGAAACCGCCGAATCTTGACGTTCCGGTACCGAAGATTTCCTACGTCAAAGGTTTCGAGCCCTGGGGCTGGATCATCGGCTCCGGTATCTATATCGATGATGTGGAGGCTGCTTATCGGAGTAATCTGTGGCGTAGTCTCGGTTTTGGCGGATTGATCGCCGCATTGCTGGTCCTGTTCTCCATCATTCTGTCGCGCAGTATCACCCGGCCGCTTCACCTGACCATCTCCGCCCTGAACGATGTGGCCAGTGGCGAGGGTGATCTAACCAGAGAGCTGGAGGTTCTGGGCAAAGATGAAATAAGTACCCTGGCGAAGGAGTTCAATACCTTTATTGAAAAGCTCCGGGTGATGCTGCTGCAGGTGGCGAGTTCCACTCAGGAACTTGTCAATGCCACCGATAGGGTCGCGGCCATAAGCGGCGAGGCCAGTCATGCGGTGACGCGGCAACAATCGGCAACCGACCAGGTCGCCACCGCCACTACCGAAATGAACAGTGCCGCTCACAATGTAGCGGAGAGCGCGAGCCATGCGGCCCATTCAGCCCAGGAGGCCAATGGCAGGGCGCAGGAGAGCCGCACCATTCTGGAAAAGAACCGCAATATCGTCAGTGGGCTGCGTCAGGCGGTTGAGAATGCGGGAGCAGTGATCAATCAGGTCGAGCTGCAGAGCGAGAATATCGGGGGCATCTTAACGACCATCCGTGCCATTGCCGATCAAACCAACCTGCTGGCACTCAATGCCGCTATCGAGGCGGCCCGGGCCGGCGAACAGGGACGCGGGTTTGCGGTGGTTGCCGACGAAGTGCGAACCCTGGCGCAGCGAACGCGTACGGCCACCGGAGAGATTGAGCAGATGATTACCGAGTTGCAGGAAGGAAGCCGCCAGGCGGCAGCGGCGATGGAACAAGGGCAGAAGCTTACCGAGGAGAGTGTGGCCAGCACGGAAGAGACCAGTCAGTCTATCGGTGAAATCATTGCCGCCATCGCATCGATCAACGATATGAATACCCAGATCGCAAGTGCGGCCGAGGAGCAGGCGGCGGTGGTGGAAGACATCAACCGCAATATCGTCAATATAAGCGCCATTGCCGGAGAGACTGCTGAACGTTCTCAGGAGACGGACACCACCCTGCAGGATATGGAGAAGCAGGTAAGCGCGCTGCAGCAGCTGCTGGCGCAGTTTAAGTTGGAGTAACTGGAGAGCTGATAACAGTAGCTTCTCCTGGCCCGGTTCTCCGGGCGTGGATTCCTTATGAACGAATGCCCGTAGGGGAAAGATCCTTCCCTGTGTCTATTTCCATTTTTGCGGAATTTTGAAACTCGGGCGCTTGGGTTAAATCGTTCGCAGGGAACTGATTTGCGGATTTGTCACGGTAGGAGCGGTGCCCGGGTGCCGTGCTTGCCCGCCTCTATGCGCCTTAGAAACTCTTCCATAATCCTGTCATAGAGGGCTTCACCCAGGATCTCATCCTCGATGCCGGAATCAATGCTCGGATTATCGTTAACTTCTATCACCACCACGCCTTTCGATGTTTCCTTGAGATCAACACCATAGAATCCGTTACCTATGAGATTGGCGGCTTTCAGCGCGGTAGACACAACCAGAGAGGGGGCATCCCCGACCGCAAAAGTCTTATGGTCTCCCCCGATGTCCTGTGCATTGTGATCGTAGATCTGCCAATGGTCCTTGGACATGTAATATTGACAAACATACAGCGGTTGGCGATTAATGATTCCAACCCGCCAGTCGAACGATGTATAGGTGTAGGCCTGCCCCAGAAGAAGGTCCGAATCCTTGAACAGGCGTTTTGCAACCTGCTCCAGTTCCTGCCGGTTCTCGACCTTGAAGATGCCGCGGGAGAAGGAGCCGTCAGGAACCTTCAATACGATAGGGTAGGGGATTTCACGTTCCAGTTCATCCAGGCCGCCGGCCCGTACTACCGCCGTCTTTGGAATGGGTACCCGGTGGGCCTTGAGCAATTCCGCCAGATAGATTTTGTTCGTGCAGCGCAGTATGGAGTCCGGATCATCAATAACCACCAGACCTTCTTTCGCCGCCTTGCGGGAAAAATGATACGTATGATGGTCAATGGAGGTTGTTTCCCGAATGAAGAGGGCATCGAACTCCCCCAGCCGGCCGAAGTCACGTCGCGTGATCAGCTCCGCATCTAATCCGATCCGTTTGGCGGAATGGATAAAATGCTGCAACGCTTTTTGGTCGGAGGGCGGAATCTCTTCCTTCGGGTCGTGTAGTATGGCCAGGTCATATTTTCCCTGAGGCCGTTTGCGTGGAGCCCGCCAGCGTTTGCTGAGATAGCCGTCAAGAGCCAGGCAGAACGTCTCATCAAGGTCTTCAGGGAGATCCTGTATGCCCAAGGCCTTGATTTCCGTTAATCGCCAGTTGCCCCGATGTTCAAAAAGCAGACGCATCAGCGGCACCCGAAAGAGTTCAAACAACTCCCTTGCCAAGGGTTGCAGGTCGCGCAATGGCGACTGACCGAACATCACCGTGATATTAAACGATGTGGTCTCAATGCCTTTGCTACGCCGGCCCAATATGCGTTGCACCAATCCATCAAGGTCCGCCGTTTCCAGCGAGTAGAGTGATTTGCGGCTAAGATCGCGGATGGTGCGTACTGCGGGTATTACCCGGTGGCCCCGTGCCTCAGCCAGCAACGAACAATAGAATCCTTCGCCGAGGTAACGCTGACTGCGACAAAGGTTAACCACGCGCAGGTTGCGCTTTAATTGCCACGTTGGATCGGTAAGGTATTCGGCCGCCGTGATCACAGGGTAGTTGCCGTTCCGGCTCTTCCAGTGGTTGGCTCTTTCAATCAGTATCAAATGCTCGGGCATTGAGTTATTCCATGAGAAACTATTTTGGATAGAGGACTATCATCGCCTGCAGTCCAACCCTGCCATAGCGGGCCATGCGCTCGAATTTTTCTTTTAGGATCGGCATGTTGATGGAGTCAATTACGGTTTCCCCTTCGTCATGGTCAACGAAGGGGTCGTTAACATAGACAAAATATTCATCGAATCCCGTCACCACTACCCAGTGGGGTGCCCTCGCCTTGTATATTTGCCAGGAACTAATAAGCACCAATGGAATTCCACCCTCGCTAAAGCGTTGTTCCATATCCGATACGCCGATGCTGCCGTGAATCAACGGCACTTTCAGGCGCTGCAATTCTTCGTTCATGTCCTCCTGAACCAGACGCATCACCTCCTTTTTCTCTTCACTGCGTACCGAGTCGATCAGATGAATGCTTTCGTCGGTTACGTAGATCCTGACAGAGAAGCCGCGGTGAGCGGCGGAAAGAGCCAGTCCATAGGGGCCGCAACCTCCATGTCCGGAGGTCATGAATATGGTGGTGGCTTCCCGCCATAGACGAAGTTCCAGGCGCCGGGACATTTCCAGATCCGGATTCAGGGATTTCATCGCCATCATCAGCGAGGCGGCGCCGCAGGTAAACTCAAGGCTCTGCTCGTAGTAGGGGACCGGTGCCAGGTCCGGATGAAGATCCGGGGCCAGGGATTTTTCGAAGCGCCAGGCATCCGACAGGTCTTCGTAGTAGTGAAGCAGCTCTCCGAGTCTTCGATAGCCCAGTGACTCATATAGTTGTACCGCGGCCAGGTTCTCCTTGCGAACTTCCAGACGTAAATAGGCTCGATGATGAGACCACGCTTCCTTTTCCGCCGCCAGCACCAGGGATCTTCCCAGGCCCTTTTTTCGCGCCTCCGGTAGAACAGCAAGGGAGTAGAGCCTGGCGACCGATGTGGCGCGGGAGAAAAGTAGTACTACATTGCCCGCCAAGACACCTTCCGACTCGATTACCAGGACGGAAGCATTTCCCTTGGTCAATAAATAGCGAAACTGGCGTTTGGAGATGCGGTCGCTGTCAAAACAGCGCAACTCCATGTCGGTCAAGACATCCAGATCATCGACTACAGCCGTGCGCACTGATGTTGCGAGGTTCTTGGTCGCGGAGGCCGGTGGGTTTTTCGGTTTCATTGAAATGGAATCATCGGCAGGCAGGCCGTCGGAGATCGGTGCGATTGTCAGGAAATTGAATCGCCGGTCCGCGTTTTGCCGCTAAAGTGCCTCCAGGGCCTTTTGTATGGACTGGCGTTCCTGCGCTTCCGGGCGGTATACGAGATACGCGAGTCGATTAATAACGGGGGCCTCTTCGATGCGGAAGAGCGTTCCTTCCTGGAGCAGGGTTTGTACCATCTGTAGCGGCAGATAGGCTGAACCACCGCGATCCTGGAGTAAATTCAGCGCTACTTCCCCCGAGTTCGTTCGCAACATCGGTGCCGGCAGCTCGGGAAATTTTTCGGCATGAACCACACTGAAGGCACTTCCCCAGTCCACCATCACGTAGTTTTCCGCCATCGATCGCGCTATGTCCTTGTCCGCAAAAGTGGATACCAGGATCAGAGGAAGTTCCGTGACCTGCCTCAGCTCCAAACCCGGGGTCTGCGGGGGATCAAACATGAAAGCGACATCCAGGCCTCCAAGGATGAGTCGCTGCACCAGGGTATCGGTCGCCTGGATCTCGATCTGAAGCGCGATATCCGGAGATCTGCGTCTCAGGTTTCGTATCCAATCGTCGACAAATAACCGCCAGAGGCCGGATACGCAGCCGATTGCCAAGGAGGTGGAGAGGTCCGGGTCCAGCGCAACGGCCTGTCGTGCCCGCTCCCAGCCTTTAACGATGTTTTCCGCGTGTTGGTGCAGTTTGTTTCCGGCGGGGGTTAACTGAATGTCATTCCGTTTGCGGCTGAAAAGTTCGACACCCAGCATCTCTTCCAACAATTTAATCCGGGCGCTTACCGCCGATTGGGTTACAAACAGGCTGTCGGCTGCCCGGCCGAAATGCCTGGTTTTTGCCACTTCCAAAAAGGTTCTTAACAGCGAGATATCCACGGCGGCTCATCAATCATCGTTGATCAATTCGATCAAGACGTTTCGTTGAATAAGGTGAGTTAAACATATAGGAATATACCGTTAAAGCGGGATTTCGGAAATTGCCGCCCCCGGGCTGGATTGCCCGTATTATCGATCATTATTTTTTGCCATGACAATCAAATAATTTGATAGACATGAGCGGGTTTGCGGACTAAAAAGCGAGTAAAAATCAGGTGTATCCTAATGAAAGACGATGTGTTTCTTGAAGACGATGAAGATCTCAGCGAAGAGGATGAGGAGTTTGCCAGTCTGACTGCTCTTCCGAAGAAAAAAGAGACCCTGGAGGTCAGGAGGAAGATCGAAAAGATCATGGAACTGCGTCGTCTCAAAGAGCTGGATGAAAGTATCGAGTGGGACGATCTGGAGTAGTTGCAAGCGCCTTTCGGAGGGGGCGCCCAAAGGCCGTTCTTAATCCTCGGCAGGATGTTTTTCTTTGCGTTTAGTTCTGGCTTCGTCCGTTTTTAGCCGTTTCATCCCTTTAAGCCCTCTTTTTTGGGGGCGGTTTCTATGGTGCAGGAATACCCCCCAGTCTTCCTGGTCATCTTCCAGCTCGGGTAAATGCTTTTTGGACAAAACAGATCTCCTCGGATGGATTAAGTATAGACGCGTCTTATATAGCGCTCTCAGGGAAAAAGCAAAATAAAAAATTTTAAGTATGCAGACGATAATTATTTTAGATATCCATTGGTTGGAGGGGTGCTCGGAATTTCGGAAATGTGACAAAAACCATATTCGCATGCGAGGTTCAGAGAGGCGTATTTGATTCCAAACTCAGATCGTATCGATCATTATTTTTCGCTGTCATTCCTTACTTCCGTTACGTAAAAAGCCCTTGGCGGTAAACCGGCCATGTATGCAACCGGAAGTGATCCAGGGAGTCTCTGATCAAGTCCATGATGGCCGAGACGAAGCAGGACACAAGCTCGGCGCTTCAGCGACTTAATCAGAGGCTCCCTAAATGAAGAGTATTGTTGTTTTCCTACTGGTAATTGGGTTGCCGATAACTGCAATCGCGGAGGAGGGACAGGAAGGAACCAAGTACCTTAACTGGTGTTCTCGTCTTGCGGACGCGGAAAAATTGCTTGGCTCACAGCGGGAAAGCTATATCCGACATTGTATGGAATCCCTGGCCGAGGCTGATCTGATCCCCGATGCGGACAATAAGAAGGATTCTTCCGCCGAAGAGGATGAAGAGTAGGATGGCGGTGCATATCAGCTTGGTAAGGATTACACCCCTTTGCATTATCAATGACTAACAATGAAGGAATATTTTCATATGAAAAAAGTAATTTTTGCAGTAGCAGCTTTGGCAATCGCGTTTTCGTCAGGTGCGTTCGCCGAGGAATCTGTTGAGGAGCAGTGCAAACGCTTCGCTCAGGAGGACGGTATACCGGCAGAGGAGATGGATGAGTATCTGAAGGTATGTATGGCAGACGCGGAAAATGCGGATCCGGTATTTCCGATGGAGCAGGAGATGTCGCCCGAGCAGTCTTCGCAAGAATCTGCAGATAAATAATGACGCCCATTCTGCCCGCCGGCCTGACGCCGGTGGGCATTTTTTTCTAAGCTGTTTTCGGATCGGGCCGTTCGCGTTGCCCTTGTTGAGGGCGCCCCATCTGAGCAGGTTCCAGCCGCAGAAGTTATCCCAGGGCCACATCAAGAATCATCATTACAACAAAACCGCCCATTGTCGCCAAAGTTACCACGTCTATATTCTCGAATCTTTTTTGGGACTCCGGGATTAGTTCCTCCACTACAACGAAGATCATGGCGCCCGCCGCGAAGCAGAGTGCATAAGGAAGGATGTCCTGCAGACTCAAAACAAACATTGCGCCAAGTATGGCCGCCATGGGTTCGACCGCCCCGGATGCCTGACCGAAGAAAAAGCTTTTTGATTTGCTGAGCCCTTCTCGGCGCAACGGCATGGATACTGCTGTCCCCTCCGGGAAGTTCTGTATGCCGATTCCGATGGCCAGAGCGACGGCTCCGCCGATGGTGGCCGAGGGCAGGTCCGCCGCCACAGCGCCGAAGGCTACGCCTATGGCCAGTCCCTCCGGTATGTTGTGCAGGGTGATGGCCAGTACCAGTAGTGTGCTTCTCTGCCAGGAGGTTTTAATGCCTTCGCTTTTGGATATGTCCAGACCCGGATGGAGGTGCGGAAGAAATCTGTCGACCAGCCTCATGAAAACTCCACCGGCCATAAAGCCGATAGCGGCGGTGATCCAGGGCACTTGGCCCAACTCCTTCGCCATCTCGATGCCCGGAGCAAGCAGGGACCAGAAACTCGCGGCGATCATTACACCCGCGGCAAATCCCAACATGGAGTCCAATAGCTTCTGATTTATCGTGCGCGTAAAAAACACCAGTGCGGCGCCCAGGGCGGTCAGAACCCAGGTAAACAGGGTGGCGAGAAACGCCAGTGTCACAGGGTTGTATTGATCGAGAATCGCGCTCACGGGTATCTCGCCGAGGTGGGTAGGGTGCCGTCGGGACTTGTATTATTTTGTGCTTGCATCTACGTCTCGGCAACCCGGTTTGCCCTGGAGGCAAGAAACAATATCCCGATCCCGAGGGCCAATCCTGACAGCCCGTCCCCGAGATATACCATGGGTGGTAATCTGATGGAAATGCCGAGAGTAAACGCCAGTATTCCGTATAGAATCAGTCCGAACGCCCCCAGATTCAGCATAGGGCCATAGGCAAGAGGGTCGCGTGCCAGGATGATGAAGAACACACCAATCACCCCGAAAACGCCAAAGGTTACTTTGAAATAGTAGACTGCAATCGACGCGTCGGGGAGGGAGGCTGCGCCGAACCAGGAAATAATGTTTGCAATTGACGTCCAGGGAAAGAATATGAGAGGTACGACGGCCAGGCACCCGATGGCTGTTATCCAAAGTACGGTTTTCAGGCCTCGCATGATATGCCTCCTTGGGAATTGACCAGAGGTTTTTCGGATTTAATGCGCCTATAGAATGGAGCTGTTACCTATCGTCATCGTAATTGCCGGGGACAAACCTGTAATGCCCGGTTATTTCGAAATCAAACAACATATCCTCCAGTTTTGGGCCGGCACCTATGTTATGGACGATCAGGGGGTTTCCTGTACTTATAGATTTTTTCCCGGTAACAATACCGATGTGCGGCAGATTGCCCGGCAACATCCAGGTAACGAGATCTCCGGTTTTGTAGTCCGCGGGATTCCGGGAGAGGGCGAGATTTTCGCCATGCCTGGTGAAGAATATCTGAAGATTCGGTACCCGCCTGTGATCGATATTGGGATCGGGTTCCGTTAGTCCCCATATCCTCTCGGAAGGGTATAGATGGAAGTTCCCGGTCATGTCTTCATGTACCAGGGTTTGCAGATCCGTACCCAGGGCTCGGTAGGTACGTATCACCACGTCAGTGCATACCCCTGTATCGGCTGGAACATCCCCGCCCGGATATCGGATGACATGATATGCACCGTTGTACCGGACCTGGTGCTTTGTCCGCTCCAGAGCCGCTGTTTCAATATCCGCAGAAAAATCTGCCAGAACAACTTGAGTATGCAATAGTGCTATTGTCAGCAGAGTAAATGCTCTTTTGGTCATTTTAGGAATATTGCGATTGATGACGTGGTGGACTTCAAATATCCCTGAATTATTTAAGGAACCTTTGTTTAAGTCGGATCTGCGGCTGACTGCCGCGATGCGGTTGGCAAGGCACCTGAGATGGGTTCTATTCGTCTGAATATTAGCATACAGTCCTTCGCTATATCCCATATCTCATGATGGAGGAGGGGAATGTGATACGGCGGGTCGGGACAACAGCATTTCTAACGCTTCTGTTTGCGCTCTATGTCTGGGATCGCACCGCCGGCCCGATTCTTGTTGTTGCCGTTCCGGTTTTCTTCGTTCTGTACCTGTTGCTGCTTTCGGTGGGTGATGAAGATGTCGGCCGTCGCCTTGTGGCCTGGATAGGGGGGAGTCCGTTGCGCACGATGCTTCCCCCTCTTGCATTGGCGTTGCTTTTCTATCTCTATGCTGCATCGGGTGGAGAGAGCCCCTTCAGGGATGCTACCTGGGCCATCCCCCTGATATACGTTTTACCTACGCTCTATTTTATGAGACAGCCCGGAGGCGGTGTGGGCATCAGCCTCCGGGACGGCATTGGCGCCTTGCTCTGCGTTGTGCCTTTCGCCCTCAACCGTTACCCGGTCAATTCAAAACTGCCGTTCACCGGGGGTGGCTTTGAGACCGTCTATGTGACCCTGGCCTTGATCGCCGTTGTCTATGCCCTGGTAATCGTCCGCCGTCTCCCCGGCGTCGGTTTTTCTTTCCGTATCAGCGGGCCCGGGCTGCGCCGGGTCGTTGTTGCCTGGGCCCTTTTTTTCCCCATCGCGGCCCTGATCGGTTTCGCCACCGGCCTGCTGCAGCCGGGGGGTCGGGAGCGGGTGGTGGAAGCGGCCACACTGGTTACCGCCGCCGGTGTGTTTCTGCGCGTCTTTTTCCATACCGGCCTGCCGGAGGAACTGTATTTTCGCGGCCTCTTTCAGAACATGCTGGCGCGGCGTCTTGCGCAGACCGGGAACTGGCGGCGCTATCTGCAATTTTCCGCCCCCCTACTGTTGGCCGTCGCCGTCGTTTTCGATATCTCCCTCGGGGGAACATGGGCCTGGATTCCTGCCGTAGCCACTTTTGCCGTTCTCCTGCTGGCCTACCGGCTGAGCCTTTCAAATCCGGGTGGCGCTCACAACTATACCGCGTTGGCACTGATGAGCGTGCTCTTCGGGCTCGGCCATTACCATACTCACTCACCGGTGTTCATCGGCCTTGCGGTTTTTGCCGGCTGGACCTACGGATATGTTTATCTGAGAACGCAAAATGTCGTTTATTCCGCCCTCTGCCACACTATAGTGAATACCTCGCCGGCCCTGTTTGGTCTCAAGATCGTATTGAACTAACTTCGGGTCAGATGGTCTCACTTGGGTTGGTGCGGTATCTGCGCGTTTTGCAGCTCGCCCATGCAAATCACACCTTACTGCGGGAGTTTTAACCATCCATGCGAATACGGCGGACCCACAAGCGGACGCTTATAGCCAAGCTTTTGCTCATACCCATCGTCCTGTTGGCCCTGATTTCCAAAGACATCTATATCGAAGAAGGTATCTTCGATCTGGCTTTCGAAGACATAGGGCTTTTTTTGCTGATCATTTCCGCACTCGGTCGCATATGGTCGTCCGCCTATATTTCCGGAAAGAAAAACCGGGAATTGATCGTCAGCGGTCCCTATTCGATTACCCGGAATCCGCTCTATTTCTTCAGCCTCTGGGGTTATCTCGGTGCCGGTCTGGTGCTTGAGTCGGCCCTTATTTCGGCGCTATTGGGCGTGGTCTTTTTTCTTACGCATTGGCCGACCATTCTGCGGGAGGAAAAGAAACTGGAAGGGAAATTCGGTGAGGATTTTCGAGCGTATATGCGGGATGTGCCGCGGTTCTTCCCGAATCTGAAGTTATTCAGCAGTGTGGAACACACTTATCTTTCGACGGTCGTTTTCTCCAAGGCTATCGTTGAATGCATGATGATTCTGAGTGTCTTTCTATTCGCACATTCTCTTGAATGGGCGCATATCAACTCTTATCTCCCTGTATGGTTCCATGTGCCGTGAGTCGTGCTTGTGACAGGATTCATTGCCATAGATCACGGGTCATTCTGCCGATGTAAACCGGTTCGATACGATCGATCTCGACCTCTCTCACCATCCCCATGTCTTTCCACATCAGTTGATGGCCTTTGGTGAATCGGGCGGGTCTTACGCGTTTTTGCCAAAGCGAAATTTCCCGGTCGTTTGCCGGGCGCAGCTCTTTGGTTATCCCATATAAGCGGATGGCGGGCAGGCGGCCAAACCTGCCTCCGAGCAACGACTTCAGCCAGAACCAGCGGGAACTGTTCACGGCGAGGATGCAGATCCGGGTGTTGCTATCGAGATTACGCGGCAGATTGCGTGTGAATCTTTCAAAATAGAACCCCTGGCCCGGCTTGCCCAGGAATAGCGATCCGATCGGCGTAACATGCGGATCGCCGTTTTCGTTCACGCTCGCGATGGCGCAATGCAGTGAGGACTGCAGCGAGGCGCTCAACAGCAATTTCACTTCTCTCCAATTGGTGTCTATATCCATTTTGCCCGGATCCTTCGAGTTGTTAGGTGTTAGGCTTACATATTACCTTAAAGTCGACATGATAGTGTTCATCATGTCTTACCCAGGCTCGTCTCTTTGAGAATTGAACATAACGCTTCAGGTAAGACCCGTACTTTGTCTGAAACAGTTTAGGTTGCAAGCCCGGATCAAAAATAACCCGCCATAGATCGACCCCGTATTTCTTGGAGGACTTATGGAGATTGACAATATGCGCGGCCATTGCGTCGTAATCTATCGAGTAATCCCTATATTGACCGTTTCTATCGAATTCAATGTCGTAGCCGAATTTATTGAGATAGTTGGTGGGCAAATGAACCGAAGTGCCTTCCCGGTTCAGTACCGGAACCATAAAATCCACTGACAGACCGTTTCGGTGGGTTTTGTGCGGCCAGAATTCGCCCCCTTCCTTAAACCCGGTTTCCGCATATTTGAAGATTTTGCCGGGTTTCTCCATTTCCAATGTCTTATAGGAGTCGATAATGATGTCTCTGACCGTAGAGTGGACATACGTTCTCCCGAGGAGCCCGGCAGTGGTGCTATAACTTGTATAGTTAGGTCCATCGCCGGGCAGCCGCACGCCATGCGCAAGTCTTCCATCAGAAGCGGTTCCGTAACAAACACTTTCCGTGGGGCAGGCCGCGAACGGAAGAAGCAACACAATAAATAGCTGGAGCTTTTTCATGGCGATTCATACCGATACCTGCGTAGGAGAAGTGCGGTCAGGAGAATGCCGTCCCCTGTTTCGCCGTCCCTCCTCATAAGGCGTTTTCCAGGGCCTGTTCAGCCCGCCTTTGGGTGAGATACCCCCATATGGTCTTGCCGGGCGGGACCGACCTCCAGGTGAGGGCGAATGCCCCGTATAGCGTTAAAGACCTCTTGCCATCCTGGTCAATGCTACTGCTAACGATACCCTTTTCCAGAAGCGCGTCGGACTCCCGTCTAAGGTAGTCCTCTACCTCATAAAATCCCTTCTCGGTATCATAGTCCACCGGCAGTACCGACTTTTTCAGGCTGTCTTTCAATTTCCCGTGTACGGCAAGAAGTTCGGCCGCACTCGACAGCTTGGGAAAGCGAAATGACCGTCTCATATCAAGCTCAGGATAGGCCTCCGGCCTGGGGGAATTGGAAACGCTCATGGCGGTTTCGTCGTTATACGCTTGAGAGTATTCAAGATATGTCATTTCTTCTACCGCGCTTTTCATGGTAACGATCATGGCCGCAACTTTGAGCGCAGGATTCCAGAACAGGCGGAAATAGGCGTTGGTCTGGCTGTCCTGCAATATCGACGAACCAATAACCTCAAAGCCGAGTTCGATGAGTGAGCGGTCGTATTCTTTGAACCTGGTATTCCTTTCTTCCATGAAGGAATTATCATCCAAAGGCTGAAATTTAACGATTGCCGGGAGTTTCCGGGTCTTCCAGATAATGAGCGGGCCTATGATATTCATGAGGACCGTAACGCCGATAACAACGGCTACCGCGGTCTCAAACACTGTTTCTATCATGATACCTCCTGTTTCGGTCGGTATACGATTATGGCGTTTATTCTATCCGGGTGCTGAGAACGTCGTCACCAGGACCGAGCCGTCACCGAGATGCGGGCAGGCTGCCACGCTATTTGAATCGGTCGTCCGATCTCTGTTTGGAAACAGTCTCCCTGGTTTTGGTAAACCAGCCGGTACGGACGTCATCCTGGGCATCGAACTCAGGGATATAGGGTTTGATATCCAGAAGCGGTGTTCCGTCCAATACATCCACGTTACGTATATGTAGAGTAATGTTCTCGATTCTGTCCAATTGAACAATGGAAAGCCCGATCGGATTGGGTCGTTTGGGTGCGCGGGTAGCGAACAGTCCGCGCGGCATTGAATCCATGAATGGCACGACCTTGAGATTGAAGTTATGGCTGCGATGGAAATGATAGAGAAGAATAATATGGGAAAAGTCTTCCAGGTCGGCCAGCCCCTCGCGGAACTCTGCAAACAGTTCTACAGTGCCTTTAATGCCCGCGGCAGCTGTCGGCTGAATCGGCATGTCCGCCTGCTCCGTGAACGGGGAATGGAGAATCCCGATGGGGGTGTACTCAATCTTCATTATCTTATGGACCGGCGGGGCGGATTTCGGGGAATCATAAGAGAGGTTCTAACCAAAAACAGGTGTATTCGTCCAGGATTTATCGCATCCCTTTCTTCGCGAACTGGAAACAGAAGTGTCGTTGCGCCGGCATAGTCTATCAATGCCGCAAATGAAAAGGCGGAAGGAATGAAACGTATTCCCTCCGCCTATGTTGTCTGCCCTAAGAAAGAAGTGCAGCGATAGAGATCGCTTCTCCTGACAATAACGCTCAGATGCTGTGACCCCTATTGGCTTCTCCGGGAGATTCGTCGTCGTTCTTGTTTTTCGGTGACAATCCAACCAAGCCCCAGGCTAACGCGCATACCCCTATGATGATTGAGAGAAGAACGACGTTTCCGTTTGTTCCATCCAGTGAGAATTGACTTGTCAGAACAAAGCTGTCACCCAACATAGTTCCGAATCCCCACATGCACGATATGGCCCCTGCTATGGCAAAGGCTATTGCAAAGATACGTTTAAACATTTCCGCACATCCCTAAAATGGTTGATCACATATCCGGCCCCAAAATCGAGCCGAGGAGCCGGCACCAATATCGGAATATGTTGCAAAGGAGGGGAAGAACTGCAGGGCGCCCCGCCCTAGTGCACCAGCGATATTCCTTTTGCTGTCAATAACTTCGCAGACCTACCCTAAATATTAGCACATAAATAAATCAAGGCTGGGGCGGGGCCGGGATTAATATACCGCGGGTTCGACCGGAATATTTGGTTTTGGGGATTGCGTCACGGATGCTGCCGCAATCAGCTCGCCGGCATCCCTTTCGATGATTTTAATTCCCATTTTTTTACAGAAACGCCGTTCCTTTTCACTGGGTTCCGGTATCAGCGCCCAGCCGGCCGGATTCCCGGCTGAGTAGATGATATCTGACAGCACCATGCGCTCCGTATCCCGGACCATACGCAGACCCATAAACAGGTATTGCTTCCGTTTGCGGTACTCCTTGAGGAAGGTCGGGATGGCGAACCCCCCCATGAGTTCGGTGATGTAATCCACGTAATCCGCGTCGGATGCGATGTAGGTCGGATCCGGCAGCGGGCTCCCCATGGGTTTAAACAGGATGGGGAGGGAGGGATCGACCTCGGACTGGTCGATCTCCCGGCCCGAGTATTTCTCCCCGTCATAGTGGTGGATGCGGAAACGGTAATCGATCCCGGCAATCCGGGAGATGCCCCGGATCAGGGTGTGCGGTGTGTCGCTGTAACTTTGCTGAAGCTGGGTATCGCGGTTGATATCGATCACATAGCGCGGTCGCAGGGAAGCGATTAAATCGTGCAGGGGCGCACGGGACCACCGGGTGTTGTCGTAGGTCTCGTTCAGGAAACGGGTTACTGCATTGCGGCCCCGTTTCAGTTCGACATTCATCGCGGCGCGGGGAAATTCATACATCAGGCGCGGCGCCATGGGCTTGCCGTTGTTCATGGCCAGGATCAGGCTCTCGCTGCCCGCCGGGATGGGCGCTCCAGTCTCGGGATGAACGGATCCTTCCAGTGCGCCGGCGCCCAGGTAGGGCACGATGTCGCCGCTGCGAACACCGTTGATCAGCTCCTGCAAGATTGTTTCTGTCATCGTGCCTGTTTCCTTTTGATGGTTATTCACGCGTTTCTGTAAAGATGTGGCAGCCCTCTCCTGAGGGCGATCGGTTTTGGTTCCGCACCGACCAAGGAACCGCCCAGAGGGCCGGGGTCCTGTAATTCAGGGGTGCAAAAGACAGGCCAGAAATAAATCGGCTTAAAAAACAGCAGGATGGAGTTTGCAGCTGTGTCTGCCGCAGAACAATTGTCGGGTTTGTTACATCAGGCTTATTTTCACTTCGTGTACGCCGCCGATCACCAGGTATTCGTTTTCGCCTTTCAATAAATCGGGTAGGAGCCCGGGGAGAAACAATAGCTTCACCAGCGGGATCCTGGCCTCGAGGATGTAGTCTCCGAATTCATCCGCCCGCTCCCGGTCGTCGGTAAAGGAGTTGAGGTTGTTCAATACCAGTATGTAGAGGTTTTTTTGGGGTTGCGCCAGTACTTCATGCTCATCAATACGGTTTACGCCGCGATACAGGGTGATGTGTTTCTGTCCCGGAAATCTCCTGCGAATCTCGTATTGGCAGTAGCTGTAGAGCAGGTCGAACTGGGCTTCCAGGCCGTTGGTGTTGTATAGGCCTTGGGCACGCATGGCCAGGTAGGCTGAGTAATTATCGGATGTGAAGTCTCCCAGCGGGCCCAGATGATTGCGCGGCAGCAGGCCGAAGCGCGACTCCACCCAGCTCTTCAGTACAGCGCCTTCCTTGCCGTCGGAATCGAACAGCCAGCCGCGCAGCATGCGCAGATAGTCGGCCTTATCCCGTTTGCTGCGCCGGGAGTCCGGGTCGAATCCCGCCTCGTCCAGGTGATCGAACAGAAAGGCCGAACGCATATAGCCTTTGAAGTTTTCCGCCCGTTCCGCGGCGTCTTCTATGGTGTTCAGGGTATCGAACAGTTCGGAATGCAGGTCTTCAACGCAATCCAGGTGAAGCGGAGCAGGATTGCGCTGAAAGGTAAGGCTGCCGAGGATCACCGCGGGAAGATTGCAGCGGTTCACCGGCAGGCGTGCATGGGCGGGCAGCGTGGGGTTTTCCCCCGTTGATTGTCTGTGATCATTCATACAAAAAGCGGGGAATTGTAGTAAACGCGACCCGGTTCTTTTCTCGTTGCAACGTCATAAATACCTTCAAATACATACAGATACAAGCATCTCTTGTTTTTGGCACGCCCCTTGCTCATAGCTAACTGTACCTGTGACCCATTGTGAGAAATTTATTGTCACCCAACTGAATTATCAACTTGAAGCAAGGAGATCCAACATGGCACTGCGTCAATGTGCAATTTACGGTAAAGGTGGTATCGGCAAGTCTACCACTACACAGAACCTGGTGGCCGGTCTGGCTGAACTGGGTAAGAAAGTCATGATCGTCGGTTGCGATCCCAAGGCCGACTCCACCCGTCTGATTCTTCACTCCAAGGCGCAGAACACCATCATGGAGATGGCGGCCGAGGCCGGCACCGTGGAAGACCTGGAACTGGAAGACGTGCTGAAGGCCGGTTTCGGAGACATCAAGTGCGTCGAGTCCGGCGGTCCTGAGCCGGGTGTCGGTTGTGCC
Source organism: Sedimenticolaceae bacterium (assembly GCA_050287965.1). GTDB lineage: Bacteria > Pseudomonadota > Gammaproteobacteria > Chromatiales > Chromatiaceae > CBFDBF01. The sequence continues at coordinate 1,121 of JBNKCX010000011.1, read as the reverse complement.
GGTCGTGGTGTTATCACCGCCATCAACTTCCTGGAGGAAGAGGGCGCCTACGAGGAAGACCTCGACTTCGTATTCTATGACGTACTGGGCGACGTGGTATGCGGTGGTTTCGCCATGCCAATTCGCGAGAACAAGGCCCAGGAGATCTACATCGTGGTATCCGGCGAGATGATGGCCATGTATGCCGCCAACAACATCTCCAAGGGTATTGTGAAATACGCCAACTCCGGTGGTGTGCGTCTGGCCGGTCTGATCTGTAACAGCCGAAACACCGCTCGTGAGGATGAACTGATCATGGAACTTGCCCGCCAGTTGGGTACCCAGATGATCCACTTCGTGCCGCGTGACAATGTGGTACAGCGTGCCGAGATTCGTCGTATGACCGTGATCGAGTACGACCCGAGCGCCAAACAGGCTCAGGAGTACCGCGATCTTGCGCAGAAGATCATCGACAACAAGAACTTCGTCATCCCTACGCCCATTACCATGGATGCACTGGAAGATCTGTTGATGGACTTCGGCCTGATGGAAGAGGAAGACGAGAGCATCATTGGACAGACCGCATCTTCTGAGAGTTGCGCGGTTGCTGCGCCCTGATAGGTCGACGACCTGAGTCATCGAATCATAGTGTTATTTCCATTACCCGTAGTCTACAGATTGGTGGCGCGGGATAGGAGACAGATATGTCTGCATTGACGAAAGAAGAGACCGAAGCCCTCATTCAGGAGGTGCTGGAGGTCTATCCGGAAAAGGCGAAAGAAGACCGCGCCAAGCATCTCGCGGTCAACGATCAGTCGGTGGAGCAGTCCAAGAAGTGCATTACCTCTAACCGCAAATCGTTACCTGGTGTGATGACCATTCGTGGTTGCGCCTACGCCGGATCCAAGGGTGTGGTCTGGGGTCCGATCAAGGACATGATCCACATCTCCCACGGTCCGGTCGGTTGCGGACAATACTCCCGCGCCGGACGCCGTAACTATTACGTGGGCTCTACCGGTATAAACACCTTCGGCACCATGAATTTTACCTCTGATTTTCAGGAGAAGGATATCGTATTTGGCGGCGATAAGAAGCTTGCCAAGCTGATGGAAGAGGTGGAGCAGTTGTTTCCTCTGAACAAG
>JBNKCX010000010.1:0-95242 GCA_050287965.1 Sedimenticolaceae bacterium | reverse complement strand
AACATTACCGCGAAGTGGAAAAACCCACCAATTGCATGGGCTGCGGCAAAGGCTCAATTCGCGATACAATTCGGTAACCGATTTACGTTGGGTGATTGATTAACTGAAACGGCTCACACACAAAAAACCTGACACTACCGATAACGCGCATCTTGGAACTTTTTTCGCGTCTCCAAATTTCTTACTTTAGCCGCACCATAAATAGCGTGAAATACGAATAGGAACCCAATAGGGTCAGACTCTATTGAAAGAACGCATTTTGCATTGTTCCGAGAGATACGGCGAGATCGATGGATCAATCGAATCTGACCCTATTGATTAATTGACTATTGATTGAAAAAAGACCCAGCCAATCATTATTTCTAATATGTAAGGTAAAAGGCCGATAAATGAGAAATAAAGAACAGCAGCTGCAGCAATTGTTCGACAGTCTTGAGGCGTTACCCTACCGGAAACTATATAAGGTAGTGCGGAAGATCGCCAAACTGAACGACTCTAAATGGCTGACCGATGCAACTAGATCAGAACAAGACTCCATACGCCTTCTTGGTGATTATGATGAGGACTGGGTGCTGCCGTGTCTGCTTGCAGCTGTTCGCTCCGATGAGTTCAAGCGTTCGGCAGTGCGAGGCCTGGGGCAAACAGGAAAAACTCATGCGATAGAGCCAATAATTGTTGCAATGCAATCTGACCGCGGTATCGCTGTAATTGGGGCAAAAGCCCTGGTAAAACTGGGTCAGCCCGAATGGCGAAGATGGATCCGGGGAGACGCGGATGACATCCTCCGGCTACGCGAATCAGGCAATCCCGACGCAGCGCGTATTGTGGATGCCTGGGAATCGGCCGCCGCTGCCAGAGAGCAACAAAGAGAGATTAAACGGCAAGAAAAGCGCGCACGAAGAGAAAGTGCAAAACTGGAAAAACAAGAGCAGCAAACTACGGCTAAAGAGCCGGAAGTTGAATTAAGAAGTAAAGACTATTGGCCCTTTATGTTCGGAGTATTCGTGATTGCAGGTCTTGGCGCTACGCCGTTCTTACTTGGCCTGTTTATTGATAAACCGAGACACGAACTCGTACCTTTAAGCCTCATCGCGTGCTTTCTTTTTGCACTCATCCACTCCAAAAACCTAGAGATTAACTTTAATAGAATTTTATTGATGGCCATTCCTCTCTTATTTCCAGTAGATAGTATAAAGCAGATTACTTCGGGGAACGATGCGCTCATGTATCCACACAACACCAGTGGTGATAATGGCGGTTTATTATCAACCGTTGCTGATAAAGGGGAGCTGGTTACTATCGCAATAGTGGGCTTTATTGCAATGACTGTTTGCGGCAGATTGGGTGTAGGTATTGCGAAAATCACGGGGATTTCCAAGCTATTCTCAAAAGACCAAAAATAGCAATCGGAAAAATAAATAATAAGTCGGGTTAGAGCCTTTTTATTTTTAAAGATTAGAAAAGTTTCACCTGACCCCACATATTCTGCCAACATATTCTGAACCCATATAGGATATAGGAGGCAACACAGCATGAAGCCGAAGTTCACCGCATACGTGATTATGATCTGTTCCCTTTGTATTATTTCAATAAACGATTCACTATGCGCAGGAGAAATCAACCTGGTTGATGCCGCACGTGCTGGCGACCTGGAGCAGGTGCAGTCCATGCTTGCCAATGGTGCTGACGTCAACATAATAGATAATGGGTCGACGGCACTTATTTGGGCATCCGGTCAAGGTCACGAGAAGATAGTTAAGGAGCTACTAGACAAAGGTGCAGATCCGAGTATCAAAGATAAGGATGGAATTTCGGCCCTTACTGTAGCAGCAGAGGGTGGTCACGCTGCAATTGTTAAGGAACTACTGGCCAATGGTGCAGAGGCAAATGTCAAACGAAAAGATGGTAGTACGGCATTACTCTGGGCCGCGAAAAAGGGTAATACAGAAATTGTCAGGGATCTCCTAGCCAACGGCGCAGATGCAAATATTGGGCTTAAAAATGGCACTACCGCTCTGATAACGGCCTCTGAGAGAGGCCATATCGCAGTCGTTCACGAATTGCTTGCTAATAGTGCGGACGTAAACAGTAAAGGCGATGATGGCGCAACAGCTCTTTTTATGGCTTCACAACAGGGATATGAAGATGTCGTTAAGGCCCTTCTCCTCGAAGGCGCAAATGCCGATATCCAGAGAAATGACGGCTTCACAGCACTCATGTGGATGTCTCAGGAAGGAAATCTGGAAATTGCCAAGGCACTAATCGCCCAAGGCGCAAACATAAACATCCAGGCAAATAATGGTGCTACCGCACTTATGTTGGCCTCATATAACGGTCATACAGAAATTGTTAAGGAGCTGCTCGCCAACGGGGCCAATATGAACCTCAAGGCCGGAAACAATGCGACCGCCATTATGTTTGCCTCACAACAAGGCAACACGGACATTGTCAGACTTCTTAGAGACGCAGGTACAGAATAGTGATTCTGCTATTAGAAGGAATAAGTATCAGTCCAAATCAATTACTCATTCAGCTTTTCCAAGAGCAGCCATAGAAGACACGATTTTATGATATCGCATCCGACGAAACCGCGGACCTGATACTTTGGCGTTTCAATAACCTTTGAAAGGAAACAAAAATGAAACTAAAAACAATTCCTCATATTATTTTGGCATCATTTTTCGTGATGGTATTAACGTGCAGCCCGGCATCAGCTGAGAGCGAGAACTCTGACAATGCCTCACAATCTCAAGAGGACCTAGAGAAGAGACTCCAGTTGGCGGCTTTTTTCGGTTTCGTTATAGATATCAAACAGCTTCTTGATGACGGAGTGAATATTGAGACACCGACTTTTACCGCAGGCTCCCCATTGATAACGGCATCAAGTCAGGGGCATATTGAAGCGGTTGAGGCTTTACTTGAAGCCGGCGCGGACGTAAATAACAGCAATAACAACTCAGGAACTACGGCTCTCCTAGAAGCAACAAGATCCGGGCATGCGAATATAGTTACACTGCTGCTTGGTAAAGGTGCAAATCCAAACATACTGGATAGAAGTGATGGTGGTGGCGGTACGCCGCTTCTAGTAGCATCGGTTAAAGGATATACAGAAATCATCAAGGAACTGCTTGCCAATGGTGCTTATGTGGACCTCAGAAATGATTTTGATATTGCGCCACTCGCAGCAGCTGCAACTATGGGTCATAAGGAGGTTGTCAAAATACTGCTCGCTAATGGAGCGAATGTAAATTTCAAAAGGCTTGATGGCAGCACCGCACTTTCGCAGGCCTTGATGGGCGGTCATACGGAGGTTGCCGATCTTCTTAGGGAAGCGGGCGCAAAGTAGATAATCGGGAAAACCGAGTAAGCGTGACAAACCCCAGTCGGCCGATCTATTCGAGGATCGATCAATGACCAAGATTTGGAGTATTTTCGATACACGGTGGAAAAGGATCCTGTTATCGATATGGGCAGCATGTTCAGCCATAACATTTATGTTCGGCGGCGGATTTGCAACCCGTTACGTATTAGACTTATCTCAAAAAGAATTTATACGCTACGAAGAACAAATGAACAGCATCAAGAGCATCGACATGCTGACCAAGGATGATGGATACGTCGTATCCTTGTGTTTTAATGCGCTTCTGGCATACACACCCGAAAGCAATGATTATCAGTTAGATGTGTTTTTCAAGCACGATTTCACGGGCGGTTATGCTCGTTCTATTCCTAGAGACAAGATCATGCTCGGATGCAAAAAAATAGCTGGATCTACCGATCTGTTAACAGACGCCCTATCTAATGTGGAACATAGTAGTAAACCATACTACAAATTAGGCGGCATTTATTCCTGTAAACCAGGGCAGGTTAGCGCAATGTTTGGCCTTGGGTGCTTCGTAAATCCAAAACAAAAACGGGGAAAGGTTGAGATAGGTTTGGAAGAACCAGAATACAGATACACGGACAATTCGAACTATCTTATGTTACTTCCTATCGCATGGATTGTGGATGTGATATTGGCTCCTATTTTCGTTATTTACTACTCATCCTGGTTTCTAATGTACTTATTATGGGCGGTGTCCGGCGGTGATGTGCCCGTCATGCCGTAAAGCTAGTATATTATTTAGCCAAAGCATAACGACAAAATGAAAAGAATACACGAAACCAAGAACACGAAATGTGGATTATACATAACCAGAAACTGAGAGTTATTGCTCTTGCTCTCGGACTACTTCTGATCCTGCTTATCAGTCTATATCATGCCAATATTAGATTTATTAACCAAGACTGGTTGAGGAACTCCTTCCTCATCTTATTCTTCGTCGAAATCGGCGTTATTGTTCTGGATTTCATCGTTTTCCTTGCCAAAAATATATCCTGTTTATTTCTATACATTTTCAGGAAAATGATCGGGAAGAAACAAAGCAAAGCGACAAACCAATCCGGGACGACGCTTTCTAGTGAAATGATGGATCGGCTACTAGACGAACTGAGCCAAATTGTAAATGATGCGTCTCTAACAAATGAAACGAAGGCAAAAAAGCAGTTAGAAGTTTTTCAAAAGTACGGGATTAATCCTGACTCAGAAGAACAGAAAATCGATACGATAAAACACGAGATAACATATGAAAATATGCCTAAAAGGCAATTGGAGATATTTCAGGAATCCAAGATAAATCGTAGTGTAGAGAATAAGCGGAAAGGCGTCTCGAAACGGGGGCTGATATTTGCAATAGCCCTGTTACTCTTAAGTATCAATGCTGTATATCCATTAATTGTCGGTGACTTTTCACGTAATACTGACATGTCCAGTTACTACTTACTCATCTCAGTAGTAATTACTTTGCCGATCTCCGCCTTTTTGCTTTATGTTTTTAAAAACAATAGCAGACAGGAAATTACAAAGAGGAATTTTTGGAGCAAGGCAGATATCAGCATGAGTTTACTGCTTTCGCCTTTAGTTATCCTGGCATTTGTTTGGATGAATGTCGCGATTGCCATGCCTAGATTTTATACGACATATTTTGGGACTGATAGCATCGTCGACGATTTTGGCGTTAAAAAGGAATACGTATCATCTAGAAGTTCTCGCTGCAAATATGTAATTATTGCGATCAGTTTGCAGGACCCTTTCAGTTGGTGCTTATCAAAAAATGAATTTTATGCGTTGCCATACGCACAGTTCCCAGTCCGAATACATCAGAAATCCACACCTTACGGCTCGCTGATCTTAAACCTAACCACCCATCCGAAAACTGACCCTGAAAGCAGGAAGCTGTACTTTGATGCCTGCGTTGAAACAGAAACGCAAAAAATCCTGAGACGGTTCGATATCGACCCCAAAGGAAAATTTCTAGTGTTAATAAAGAAAGCAATAGAGAGCAGAGAGGGGATTTCCATAGAGAACATGGCAGTAGAGGCTTGTAGCCGCTTTAAGTAGAGCTATTTAGATGAAAACCGGGCCGGAGGGAAATCCCTGCCAATATTTGAACCAATCGCTCTCTGACCTGGTTATTTATATAGGTCAATATTTTTACGTTTCATACCAAGACACTATTTGGCTTTCAAAGGTATTTTTATGCGAGTAGCGGTAAAACACATTAGTAAATACCCGTGGTTCATACGTCCTTTCTTCTGGAATCAAAAAAGAAAATATGGGGCAGTTCTTCAACCGGGTTTACTATGGGCAAGAGTTCCAAAGTTATTTGCGTCAGTAGCCTTGCTTTACGGCGCCCTGGACAGGAAGAGTTCCCCATTAGACCCTGCGTTACGTTCATTGGTTACAGTTCGGGTTTCGCAGATTAATTGGTGTAGTTTCTGCATTGATATCAATTCCGCGACTTTAGCCAAGCGAATAGGTTCTTTCGAAAAGATAGAAGAGCTTGAGCAGTGGAAAGAAAGCGGCCTTTTCGATGAGAAGGAAAAAGTAGTCCTTGAATACGCTGAGGCTGTAACATATTCAGATCAACAGGTTACCGACGAACTAGTCGAGCGACTGAAGAAGTTCTTTGATGATGACGGCGTTGTGGAATTAACGGGACTTATTGCGTTCCAGAACCTTTCCAGCAAATTCAACAGCGCCCTGGATGTACCTGCTTACGGCTTTTGCAAGCTTCCATAGGATTATTCCGATAATGATCTAGCCTGGCAATAGCTCAAGACGACGCCGTACTGTGCATTGCTGACGAAAGGGAATATATTAGCAGGAAATAGAAGAGTCTATTCGATTGACAGCCATGACTCTTCCGATCATTTTGCCTGGTATTTTCATGGAGGAACGGTATGGATACGCTCATCAGGTTTCGTGGAGAATATACACCAAGAAATGCCGTGATGCTGGTAGTGGTCATGGCGTCGACATTATTTCTTGCTTCCTGCTGCTGGAATCAAAAACAAAATAGCGCGAGCATACGATCCTATGGTGGAGTATGGTTGGAATACTATTCAGATGAACAAGCACATCCTCAATTACTTCAAGAAATAAAAAGGCAGAAAGAAAAGTACCCTGATCCAAACGAATTTTCAACGCTCTATCTTAAGGACGGTCACTTATACACCACCTACATAGTCGCCAGATTGGCGGGATTCGATAAAAGCCGCGCCTATTTGTTGAGTTATTTCTCGCAGCTTCCGGACGAAGAAAAGGAGTTTACGGGCGTCTGCGGAGCTTTCTCTATCAGCCCGACGCATCGACGTCAGATCATGTCCACGCTTCATTCCTTACATGGCGGGTCTACGGAGGCCGTACTAAAGCGCCAGCGCACCTTGCAATCGCTAGTCGCAAACATGATCAGAGATAAAACATCTGAAGACTGGAAAATCGGGATAGTATTACACTCTTACGCTGATTCATTTGCCCACACCTACATGAAAGAAGGGCGGCTTGTCGCATATGACCGCTGGGTTGGGCATTTATGGCATGGACACAGACCGGACACAATTGCGTTTTATCCCGAGAAGTATAAATCATATGTTGCACATCTCTTCGACGCCATTAATGTCAAAAACAAGGACAAGGTGGTCTTGACGAGGATATTCGATCTGATTCCTATGCTAACAAATGATAGAAGACGGGCAGTCGACAAATTTAGGGAGTTAGCTGAAACCCTGGAGTTTGAAAAGGAGGACTATAACGAAATCGGCGAACAGACACGAAAAAGACTCGATAATAAAGACATCGAGGGCGTGATTGATCTTATGGAACACCGGATACGCATATCCGGCACAGAGCGAAATGACGTAACAATGATGGATTTGAAAATACTGCGTTAGAGAGCATTATCCGCTAATATTCGTAGTAATTGCCCTCCAATATGCGGGGGTATACTGAAGCGCCCGGATTTCCCGGTCTATCGTAGTCCGCCGCGACTGATAGTGTTATTTTCGCTTTGCTCATATTTATTGCCGAATCAAAACAGGAGGATAAACAAGAGAAAGTAAGCGTTGCTATATTTAGTTGGAAAAATACCGAAACAATTAAGAAATATGCACATCCATTATTTTCATGTAATCAATCATCAACAGGAAATAACAAGGAGAATCAGGTGAGAGACATTCTATTTTTTGACAACATGCTGACCCCGAAGATCATCACGGTAGTCTATTGGCTATTCCTTCTTGCGGCGGTGTTCGGCGGCATCGGGTCCATGTTTGGGGGTTATAACGGATTTACTATCGGCGGCTTCTTTTTGGGTCTGTTTTATATGGTGATCGGCGCAGTCGCGGCAAGAATATGGTGCGAGTTGCTTATCGTCCTATTCAAAATGAATGAAGCGCTTCAGGAAATCCGCAAAAAATAGATATTTCAAGAATAATTAATATCAAATGACGGGGGCCAGGTGAGACTTAACGCATAGAAGAACTGGAGAAAAGTTTCATCTGGCCTCATTTATTGCTAGGTTATCCGAAACTATGACGATGAGTAATATGTTGCTCGATAGGTTGATTAAAGATCTTGGAACAAAGGGGCTTCCATATATCGAGTCAGTGGATGGCGAAATTCAGGGCTTTGGGAAAGAGCTGGCATTGTTTGTAAGGTTAAGCAAATACCCGCGAGAGAGGGAGCTAAAAGAGTTGCATAACGGCATTCTTGGGACGGTTAATCAGTTTCTCAAAGAAGTGAATGAAAATCTTGACTCCTGGACCTGTGGGATCATGTTCCGCGACAGACACGTCGAAGTCGTGGTTCAAGGCGACCACTTTCTCTCACTTTGATTAAGTGTGGTCAAAAAATACGGATCATATGCCACTATCCGCGAATATTGGTAACGATCGCTTTCTGACCCCGTTATTTCTCCGTGCCCTCTGTGTCCTCTGTGGTAACAAAGAACCCGGCCGAGTTCAGGACTAATCGGAATCGTTGCTACAGTCACAACACCCTTCCTTGGCGTTGTTCATCAACGGCTCCACGATGCGGGTAAAGACGAAGGCGGCGACCACGCCGCCTACAACGGGTCCGAGGATGTAAACGGTAAAAAAGCCGTGCAGTTCACTGGGGAACGCCGCCCTACCCCAACCGCTCAGCAGGGCGAACAGCCTCGGGGACAGATCCCGCGCCGGGTTGATCCCGGCCTGGGTCAGGGGCGCGATCACGGAGATGATCATGGTCACGGTCAGCCCGATAAAAACGGGAGCGACCCTGTGGTCCGGCCGGCCGAGATTACACCCTTCGGTCAAAGAGAACACCAGGAACACCAGGGCGAAGGTACCGACACCCTCCGCCAGAAACGCCTGCATGACGGTTACCGATGCGGCAGCCCCCGCTCCGGGGTTGGGGTAGAACTCACCGAACATCATGGCGGTCCGGATGGATTCCGGTGCACCGCGGACGATCCCGTGCAGGGTTTCGTATTGGGTGATGGAGCCTGCGAACAGCAGGTAGAGCAGCGCCGCCGCCGCGAATGCCCCCAGAAACTGCGCCGTCAGATAGGCCGGCAGCCTGGCGGCGGACATGCGCCTGCCCACCACCATCGCCACACTCACCGCGGGATTGAGATGGGCGCAGGAGAGGTGACGGGTGGCGAATATGGCCAGGGTGACCGCCAGCCCCCAAACCACGGCCACCTGAAGAAGACCGGTATGCGCGCCGTACAGCACAGTTACCGCAACGGAACCACAACCGAAAAAGACCAGGATGAGGGTTCCGATAAACTCACCGGTAAACTCCCGCGGATACCTCATCAGCGATAGTGCTCCTATTGCTCCGCGGGTTCGACGCCCAGGGCCGATTCCAATGCCGGGTCCTTGGTCTCAACAAAATCAATGGAAACCACTTTCTGCGCTTCATCCAGACCAATCACGGTCACCTTTCCCTCCTTACGGGGTGCGACTTCCTGAAAATCGTCTTCATCGTTCAGCAGTATAATATGTTTGTATTCCTGCATCTTCGGTATCGCAAACATGGATGCGACGAGGCTCGGCATACGGCTGATATCGGCTATGTACTGGATCTTGTTCCGGCTCAGATAATCCTTGTCCTGCTTGGACAGATAACCGTCCACGAATCCACCCACGTCTTTCTCGAAGGTGATAATCAGGGTGCGGGTATCCGCGTTAATGGATCGGGACTCTTCAAACTGGTCCTCGTATTCGTAGGCCCTCAGGGCCTCGATGGATGCGCCGACCTTGAGGCCTTCCGCCATAACACCGGAACTACCCAAGAACATCAGCAATGCAATTGCCGGTAATCCAATCTTTTTCATCTCCATCTCCTCGCTAAAACGATTTTTTAATAACTGAATGACGGGCACGGCCCGCCCTGCAAGACTGCTTTTACTCCCCCACTGACGGGGGAGGGGCTGATCAGTCTACGGGATTATCTACTGGCCATTAACCGACCAGTTGTAAGGAAGGTAACCGTCCAGTTCCACATCCGCCGGCAGGGTTACATAACGACCGATAAAGGCCTGGACGCCGCCCAGCTTTTCGAAGTCCTCTCCGAACCAGTCAAAGATCTTGGTGACCTCGGCCTGGTTGCCGGAGAGATGCACGCCCTTTGCCGGATTGCTCAGAAAGGCGGCGGACTGATCATCCAGCTGACTGTCCAGTTTCTCCGCGGTGAACGGTTCCCGGCGCAGATCCGGACAGCTGACGGAGGCGCAGACGATGGCCATATGCATACGCGGCTCGCCCATCTTGCGCAGTATCTCGTGCTCGATCTGGTCCAGGGAAACGTCCTTGCCGTCGATCTTGCCGGCGTTCTTTTTCCATACCGGACTGAACAGGCTGCCGGCGTCCTTGATGCTCTCCAACGGCCAGTTATCGGTCACCGTCTTCATGGCCAGGATGTTGTAGGTGTTGATGTAGAAGGCCAGACGTTCCTTCTCCCCCGCAAGCTTGCTGGTGGGAAAGTTCTGCACCTGTTCAATCACCCGCGGCCAGAGAGGATCCTTTTTCAGGGCGGTATAGTCGACCCAGTTAAGTCTGACTCCGTGCTTCTGCTGAGAACTCACATGCCGTTCCAGGACGGTCGCATAGTCATCCCAGGCGGGTTCCTCCGCGGAAACGGGGGAGATAATGAACAGGAACAGCAAACCTAAGGTTGCTGCCATACGTGCACTGTTGGTATTGAGACATTGTTTCAACTGCATCAAGCGATCCTCTTTCTCTTTTGGCCGGGTAGTTCCGTATCAAATTGAATAACCATATCCGTCGGCAGTGTCTGGCAGGGTTCCGATATGGCCTGAGCGGACACACCGTAGGCACCCAGTGTCAGTTCCCGCGGGGCATCCGCCAGCACCCGCTGGATCAACCCCGCATCGCCCCGCCCTTCCATCAGGTTATCGATAGCCTCCGCATACAGCGCCACCAGTCGTTGCAGATAGGCCGGTTCATACAGGGTCCCTTCGATACGCAGACGACGGATATTGCTATGCCGCAGGCTGTCCAGATGACCGATCATGCAGAGGTCCTTGGCCATGAACAGGTGATTGCGGCAATACTGATCAGCCAACAGCCAGTGCTTCTGGCCGATGCGGCTGCGCAGGGCGTAGTTCCGTTGCGTACAGGGGCCGGGACAGGGGTCGTTGCGGGTGGTACCGGTCATATGCGTACCGATGGGGCAGTACTCCAGCAGCATACCGGGCAGTGAGCCGTGAACCAGGCTCTCCATGGGCAGGGTTGCCTCCTCCGCCAGATCCATCACCAGCGACAGAGAGAGTTCGGCCCCCGCGGCAAAGCTGCCGACACCCTCTGCTTGCAGAAAATCCACCGCCGCCCCGTTCCAGGGATTCAGAAAGTAGTCGCCGTGGATCGGGGTGTCGGTCAGGCCGCGCAACAACTCCAGGCTGCCGATGTTGGCCGCCAGATAGCTGTCCGGCTGATCGGCCCCCAGCCCGTTGACCAGTTGCGTGATCTCGGCGCTCTCCCGGTCACCGGTGATCCTGGGGGTGATCATGCCGATGCGCTTGCCCTTCTCTCTGCCCTCGCGGATTAGCGCCCGCATCTCCTGCAGGGGCCAGCCGTTTCCGTTCCGTCCGCTGAATCGTTCACCACCCACATAGAGCCAGTCGCAACGGGAATCAAGCAATGCCCGGGCGGCATCCAGGGTGCCGCAGCGCACGCTCAGCTCCGGCCGGCCGCCGTCGCGGTCCATGATCGTCTCCGCTCCGTCCAGAGGCTCGGGGGACCAGGGGGCCTCCTCCACCGCGATGGAAAAGATGCGCGGTTCCCGTTTGCCGGACAGCCCCACCGCCTCCTTGCCGGGCTGGGAGAAGGCGTGGCTGGTACCGATCTCCCGCAGGGTGGCGGAGCGCAGCCGGCGCATACCTTCGAAATCCGTGGAGTAGGCGGCCGGGTCCGCATAGTAGCGGTCGATGGCCTGCCGGTATTCGGTCACGATGGGACGCAGATAATCACCCGGACGGGCACGGCCCTCGATCTTCAGGGAGTGGATACCCATGCTGATGAGATGGGGGAGTTGGTGATAGAGACTGATGTCCTTCATGGCCAGCAGATACTGCTCCTCCACCTTGCCGAGGATCTTGTCGTTCTCCCGGTCCACCAGGTCCCAGGCCCAGCGGCAGGACTTCAGGCACTTGCCGCGGTTGGCGCTCATGTCCGTGGCCACACCGCTGTGCAGGCACTGGGAACCCACGGCGATGCACATATCGCCATGGACGAAATATTCGATCTCAACACCCGTGCGGCGACCGATCTCGCGCGCCGCCTCCAGGTCGATATCGCGGGAGGTGATGATACGGCTCACCTTATGGCGTTTGAGCAGATCGGCGCCGAGGGCGTGATGGATGTTCATCATGGTGCTGGCGTGCAGCGGAATATCGATGTCCAGCCGGTTCAGTATGCGCAGCAGGCCGAGGTCCTGGATAATGAAGGCATCGGGCTTCAGGGCCGCCAGCTCCAGCAACGACTCTTCCAGCACTCTCAGCTCCTGACCGGTCAGCAGATTGTTCAGGGTCAGATAGGCCTTCACCCCCCGCCCGTGGGCATAGTCGATCACATCGCCCAGTTCTTCGTGGGTGAAATTGAGCCAGGCACCGTGCTGACGCATGCTGAAGCGTTTTTCCGAGAAATACACCGCGTCGGCGCCGGCTTCGCACACCGCCTCCAATGCCTCGCGGCTTCCGGCGGGGGCCAATAGTTCGATTCTGTTTTCTTGCATCATCTCTCCTCGAAACGCGAAGCAAGCCTGCCCCTACGCTCCATTCATCGGCCTGGGGACAGGCCTCCTACACCTTTGCAAATGCATGCTCAAGTCCCTGACATAAAATCTCGATATCCTTCTCCGTAACGATCAGAGGCGGCATCAGGGTCAGTACATTGCGGCCGGGGCCGGTCTTGCCCACGAGGATGCCGATGTTCTTCAGCTCTTCCAGGATGCGGTCCATCTGCGCCGCCGCGGGTTCGCCCTTTTCATCCACCAGTTCCATCCCCAGCATCAGGCCGCGGCCGCGCACCTCGGCGATAAGGGGAAAGTTCTGCTGAAGGGTCTCGAGCCGTTCCCGCAGCAGCGCCCCCATGCGGCGGGCATTCCTCTCCAGGGTGTGGGTCTCCATATAGTCCAGGACGGCCAGGGCGGTAGCGGCGCTGACCGGGTTGCCGCCGAAGGTGGCCGCACCGGGGCGAGTCCAGGCCTCGGCCAGCCGGTCGCCGGTCATCATGGCCGCGATAGGCATGCCGTTACCCAGCGCCTTGCACAGGGTGATGATGTCCGGCTGCACCCCGGCGCCCACAAACCCGAAACGGTCGCCGGTACGGCAAAAGCCGGTCTGCGCCTCATCCATGATCAGCAGCACATGGTGTTTCTCCAGGATCTGTTTCACCCGCGGATAGAACCCCGGCGGCGGCGCCACAATGCCGCCGTTACCGTGGATGGGTTCGGCGATAAAGGCCGCGATCTTTCCGGGGTTCTGTTCCAGCACCACCTCGATCTCCCGGGCACAGCGCAGATCGCAATCCTGTTGTTTCAATCCCCAGGGACACTCGCGGCAGACCGGGCTGGGTGTGAAATGGACCGTATCGGGCATAAAGGGATCGGTGCGCCAGAACTCCAGTCCGGTCAGGGCGCTGGTCAAATAGGTGCCGCCGTGCAGACCGCGGCTCATGGCGATAAAATCCTCGCGTCCGGTGGCCAGCCGGGCCAGCAGCAGGGCGCGTTCATTGGCTTCGCTGCCGCTGCTGCAGAAAAAGCTGCGCCGCAGGTCTCCAGGCACGAACGCCGCCAGCCGCTCCGCCAGCCGCAGTACCGGTTCCGTCAGATAGATGGAGGTGGTGTGCTGCAGCCGCGAAAGCTGTCTCTCCGTGGCCGCCACGATCTCCGGATTGCAGTGCCCGCAATTGACCACCCCGACACCGGAGTAGGCGTCCAGATACTGCTTTCCCTCCTGATCGATCAAGCGAGCGCCCTCGCCCCGCTCCAGCACCATGGGTTGTTGGTAAAAGTGGTAGACGCAGGGGATGAGGTAGTCCCGCTTCAGTTGCAGTAAGTCTTCTACGGCAGTGTCCATCAGTAGATCCCGTTGACGACCTTGAAGCCGTGTTGTTGCAGCGGTTGTGGTTCACCGATCCCGTCGGCGCCGCCCTGTTCCAGGGGCATAAGCCGCACCGCGCCGTCCCGTTCCAGCACATTCAACAGCAGGGCGCTCTCGGTCAGACGATGCATCACCACCTGACCCCGTTCTCCATAAGACACCGCCTGGCGGAGGCGTGCTCCATCGCTCAACGATTCATCCAGTGGAATCACCTGCGGCACGATTCCCTCGCTCTGGGAATAGTGGCCGCCGCCGATGCGGTGACAGACGCCGAACAGGGTGTTGCCGTAGCCGTTGAGGATTTCTCCCCGGGGACAACCGGCGGTGAACCGGGCCATCTGCCCGTCCGTAACCGGCATACCCCCCAGATAGATAAAGCGGACGGCATCCCGCTCCTGCTCCGTCATCCGTTCCAGCAGGGGCTCCAGCACCGCGGGGGTGGTGAACAGGTAGCGGATGTTCTGTTGGTGGATGATCCGTTCCGCCTGCTCCAGTACATGCTCCAGATAACGGCGACCGGCCAGGGTGGCACCGCCCAGGCGCCGATACCAGCGGGGATCGAAATCGATGCTGAAGGCGTCGCTGCCGGTGGTGAGCCGGGCGATACGGCGGGCGGCCTTGCCGATGATGTGGGGGCCGGAGGGTCCGAGCCATAACCAGTGACCGTCTTCAGGCCACCCCTTGCGCGTCTCTTCGGTAACGGTCAGAAACGGCCGGATGAAGGCCCCCTCGAAATCCTCCTCGAACCAGGCGGTGGTCTTGGGCACGCCGGTGGCGCCCCCGGTCTCCGCCAGGATCAGCGGGCGTTTGCCGTGAAAACAGCGCGGCACGAAATCCTCCACCGGACGTTGCCGCAGGGCTTCCAGGTCCATGGGGCCGAGCAGGTACAACTGCTCGAAGCCCCGGATCTCTTCCACAATCGAGATGCCGAGCCGGTGCTGTTTCTCCAGCCAGTAGGCCGCACCCTCCCGCGGATGAAAGTGCAGGGCAAGCATCTCCTTTAACAGGGCGGTACGGGATTCCATTCTATAAAACCCTCCTGGGCGTCAGTTGCGGCAACAGATAGACGTCGCAGAGATAGGCGGTGACCACCGCGATGACCGAAAGCAGACCGAACTGAAACAGGGGCACGATCTCCGAAACCAGCAACGAGGAGAAAGCCAGGACGACGGTTACCGAAGTAATCCACAACGCCGGCCGCACCTCCTGCAGCGCCTGTTCCATGGAACCTTTGGTTCGGGCCGCATAGAGCAGATGCACCGTGTCATCCACGATAACACCCAGCAGTACACTGGCGACGAAGATGTTGATGGGGTTGAGATGTATATCCATCAGCACCATGGCACCGCAGGTGATCAGCAGGGGCAGAAGGTTGGCGGCCAGCGCCGGACCCAGCACCCAGAAGGCGCGCAGGAACAGCAACAGCAGGAAAGCGATGACCGCGATAATGACGGCGAATACGATCCCCTGTATCTGCAGCAACCGCTCCTGGGCCATGAGTATCAACGGGATCTGACCGGTCACCTGCATGGAAAGCCCCGGTTCACCGTTCTGAACGCCCTGCCAGCGGCTGTTAAGCCCGGCCAGAATCTCATTAAAACCCTGCCCGGAGAGATTGCGGAAACGCAACGAGATGCGCAGCAACTGTTGTTTCTGGTCGAGAAACTGCTTCAGCCCCGCGGGTTGCGATTGCCCTCCTTCGGACAGCAGATCATAGGCGCTGAACTGCGAAGTAAGACCCGGCATCTGTTCAACCTGCTCGATAAACCGGGTGATACGCTCGCGGTCGGGGGGAGAAAGTACGCTGTGATCAGCGTCGGCCCGGACCATCACCTCTACCGTCAACAGTCCGCCGAGCCCGTCCTCTATCTGCCGGTAGGCCTGTACCAGTTCGCTCTTCTCGGCGAAGAAGAAAATGGCGTCCGGATTGGTCTTGATACCGGAGAGCAACAGCAGGGAACCGGCGGCGACGGCGGCAAGCAACAGGCTAACCGGCTTGCGCAGGGATCCGGTATGCGCGGCGAAAGGATGAAACCGGCTGCCGGCCAGGGCGGGCAGCGGCCGTGCGCCGTTCAGCCAGCGCAGCAAAGCGGGGGTGAATACCAGCATCATGGCAAAGGTAAGGACGATGCCCATGGGCAGCAGCATCCCCAGTTGCCGGATAATGTTCTGGGGCGCGAACAGGAAGGCGATACAGCCCGCCAGGGTGGTGACCATGGCGATAGCCGCGGGTCGCAGTATCTGTCCGAAGGCATACTCCAGTTGCCAATCCCCGTTCCTGCGACGGCTGAACAGATGCACGGCGGTGGTCAGCCCCACGCAGAACAGCAGGGGAAACAGGATCAGGGTCATCAGGGTAAGCTGAATGCCGATCAGGGCACCGATGCCCAGGGTGATGATGATGCCTGCCGCCAGTCCCGCGCCGGTAGCCGCCACCACCCGCCAGCTACGCAGCAGCAGGGTAAGGGAAACCAGCGCTATGCCGATCAGCAGACTGATGACCAGGGTAAGATCCCGGGTAAGGGACGCCTCTAATACAGTGGAAAAATACGGCACTCCCGCCATCAGGTAGGGGATGGCGGCCTGATCGAAAACAGCACGCACCTCCGCCACCATGTCGGAATGTTCCTGCCGCAACTGCGGATCGAGATGGATCAACAGGCCCAGCTTGTGCAGATCCCGTGAGACCAGCGGCCCCCAGTTGCCGGGAATCCTTGTCTCCAGTTCGCCGCGTTTTCTGTCCGCCAGCTTCCTGTTGTTCAGAGCCAGCGCGATGGACGGATCGAAACCGTTCTGCTGCACATACAGGCTCACCGGATCCACGATACCGGTTACACCCGCCATCGTGCGCAACCGCTCAACCGCTTCCGTATAGCGCCACACCGGGCCTTTCGGCACCTCGGCGAGGGGATTATCGATATCAATATCCGCGGCCGCATCGTCCTGCAGAAGATCACGGGTATTGAAAACCAGCAACAAGGTATCGTCACCGCCGAAGTGGCGGGTAAAGGTCTCATAGGTCCGGTACAGGTCATCGCCCTTATCGATCCAGCCGTCAAAGGAGTTGGCCATGCGCAGGCCGGCCACGGGGATGGCGGACAACAGGGAGAGAACAACCGTGATCAGCACGATGGCGCGGAAGTGTCGCTCAATAAACCCTGCCGGTATCAGCATGCTTCACTCAGCTCATCGATAACATGGTCATCAATATGCCGGTAGTAATCACTGAGAATGTGCGCAAACTTCAGGCCGGTCTCCATATCCCCGCTGATCTTGATCAGACCCTTGAAGAAGGCCTGCTTCGGATCGAGATAACTATGGCTGATATCACGGAACGTCCGTTCGTCCATCTCGTAACTGCAGACGGCCTCATCGCTATCGGGCAGATAGGCGGCATGCCCTTTGGAGAAACGCAGCGTGCGGTCGAAGGTCGGCTTGCCGTGCACGATAAAACGTATGCTGGCATCGAGATAATTTCTGCCGCCGAGAAAATCGGTCCCGAATTCCCGCCCCACCAGCTTGTCGAAATAGTGGCGCGCTGAATCGACGCTCAGACACTCCAGAGCAAGACCGCCCAGATTGGGTGACGGCTTGCTCTGCTCCTTATGTTCCATATGACCCAGGAACTCTTCCACCAGTTCGTCAAGATCCGCTCCCCGTTCGTTACCGGCGGCGAATTCACCCTGGTCGAACATCGGCCGGGAATGCATGTAGGGCTGATAGGCCCTGGTGGAACGAAAAAACCGCTCTTCCAGCGAGTTACGCGGCGCGTTTGCGAACTCATCTTCCGTGACATAAACGGGGCCCCTGATCCCCATGGAGCCGCAAAACACCCGCCGCACCTCATCCAGATCAAAATCACGACTGCCGACAATGTGTCGCACGCTGAAGCTATCGGCGGCGCCCTCGATTCCCGCCGTCAATACCGCCACCACCTGCTCAATGTGTACCAGGTTCAGGGTAGCGTCCGGGTCTGCGGCCACCCGTAACGGGATGAAAATTTCATCGCCTTCGATCCGCGCACCAAGGGGCGCGAATTTGTTGCGGCCCTTTTTCAGATCCAATACGCAGCATTGACGTATGAAGTGCAGGGATTTCAGGAAGGTATATACGGTACTGGCGCTGTTACTTTCCCCGAGCATATAACCGCCGATGACGATGCTGGGGCGATAGATATGTATAGAGGTATCCCCGTTCCCGCTGACCTGACGCAGATACTGTTCCGCATCATATTTCGCCCGCTCATAGGGATTGCGGAAATCCTGACCGACATTCAGGTCGGTCTCCCTGAAGCGCTGTGCATAATCCCCCGCCACGAACGAGGTACTGATGTGGTGAAAATGGGGTATCCCGAGACTCGTGCAGAGTTCGAATACCCGGCGGGTGCCGTGCAGATTATGATCCCGGATCTCCTCCTCCAGATGATCATCGAACCGTGTCAGCCCGGCGCTGTGGATACAGGCATCGATTCCCAGTGCACGCAGGCGATCCAGCGTGGCGGGGTCCACACCACAGCCGGCGACCGTGATATCCCCCTCGATTACTTCAAGATGGCCGCTCCACAGTTTGGCGAAGGGCTCCAGAGCCAGAACCAGGCGCTCTTCCAGGCTGCCGTTTCTGCGCCGGACCAGAGTGATCACCCTGTGTCCCTTTTCCAGCAGGGCCACCAGCAGATGCTTGCCGACGTAGCCGTTGGCACCCGTCAACAAAAGGGTTTGTCCCGATCTCATGATATTAGGGCCTGTTAACACGATTAACTGGCAAAAAAGTATAGGGAGGAGACCTTAAGTCTGGCTTAGCTCATCCTTAATATCCCCGCCGCGAGGCCACAAACGGACCCGGTTGCCTTTCCGCGGGGAGCCGCGGTTTATCCTGTAAAAACAGTTAGTTGACGTCCGACCCAGCCGGATCATTACGGGGCAGGCGCAGCTCCACATTCAGCCCCGGGCCGTCCGCGCAGTTACTGATGTCGAGCGTCGCGCCGATGCTCGTGGCGGCCGCGGTGGCAATGGACAGCCCCAGTCCGCAGCCGTCCACCTCCTGCCCGGCCAGGCGACAGAAACGCTCCGTTATCTGCGGCAGATGCTCCTGGGGAATTCCCGGCCCGTGATCCCGCACCCGTATCAGGGTTGACCGTTCCTCCGGCACCAGGTGGATTTCAAGCTCGCCGTCCCTGCCGCCGTAGCGTATGGCGTTGTCCATCAGGTTACGCAACAAGGTATGCAGCAGCAGACGATTGCTGTGAACGCTGATGTCCGCCGCGCCTGCTTCATTGTGAACCGATATCTGACAACCCTGCTCATCGATCAGACCTGACAGCTGGCTGATGACTTCACCGATCAGGTCAAGGAGCTGTATGGGCTCGTTATTCTCCAGCACCGTACCCGGTTCCAGCCGCGCCAATGTCAGCATCTGTTCGATCAATCGGGCGCTGCGGTCTACCGCATGGTCGATAATCTCAAGTTCCTTCTGGCGCTGCTTCTCACTGGTGGCCTGCCTGGCAAGCTGGGCATGCAGTTTGATGCCGCTTAACGGCGTACGCAGTTCATGGGAGGCATCGGCAATGAAGCGGCGCTCCTTGTCTCTGGCCTCCTGCAGTCTCCGCAACATGGTATTGATCGCGGTGACAAGAGGCTTCAGTTCCTGCAGCGAGCCCTCGTCGCGCAGCGAGGATAACGCATCGACATCAAGATCCTTGACCTGCCGTGACAGGTTATTCAGAGGCAGCAGGCCTTTCCTGACGCCTAGGTACACCAGTACGGCCAGCATCGGCAGGATCCATACGACCAACAGCCCCACTCCCTTGATGATGTTCAGTGACAGGTCTTCACGCACCTTGTCATCACTGGCGGTGTAAATACGATAAGGGGTATTGGAAGGGTATAGTGCAAAGACCCGCCAGATCCTGTCTCCGACCTGGGTATGGCTGAATCCGGGTTTCTCGGCCAACGGATAGCTCGGTGCCGATACGGACTTGAGCATGGGATCGTCTTTTTGCCAAATCTGGAAACTGATGTGTTTTTCGTATTTGTGACCTTCTTGTTGCTTATCGGATGAGCCGGTTATGGTGTGCTGGTTGTAATCTATCTGATCAACCGTGAAGTAGCTGATCATCCGGGCCGATTGGGCCAGCTCGGCATCAAACACCTCCTCCAGTTCGTGACCGGCAACATAATAGGCTACCAGTGAAACCAGTACGGTCACCCCGAAAAAGGTCGCGAACACCCAAACCAATAATTGACTACGAATCGATCGCATCAGCTCAGTTCTTATCCATCATATAGCCCATACCACGTATGGTTCGTATTATCTTTCCGTCAATCTTTTTTCTCAGGTTGTGAATGTAGACCTCGACGGCGTTACTTTCGACCTCGCGATTCCAGCCGTAAATCTGATCTTCAAGCTGGGAACGGGAAATAATGCGTCCGGCGTTTTCCATGAGATAACGCAGTACCGAAAACTCCCGGCTGGGCAACCTGACATCCTTGCCTTTATAGCGCGTCGTCATGGATGCGGGATCAATACTTAGTTCGCCCACCTTGATTTCCGGCCGCGTCCGATTATGACCTCTGCGAAGCAGGGAACGCACCCGCGCGGCCAGTTCCTTTATATCAAAAGGTTTCGGCAGGTAGTCATCCGCCCCCAGATCCAGGCCGGCAACTTTATCGTTAACGCTGTCGCGCGCCGTCAGAATCAGCACGGGAATGGTACCGTTGTCGGAACGCAGGCCCTTGAGCACCTCCAGCCCGTCCATGCCGGGAAGACCAAGGTCGAGGATGAGCAGCGCAAACTCCTCGGTCTGCAGCGCATTTCGCGCATGCA
Source organism: Sedimenticolaceae bacterium (assembly GCA_050287965.1). GTDB lineage: Bacteria > Pseudomonadota > Gammaproteobacteria > Chromatiales > Chromatiaceae > CBFDBF01. The sequence continues at coordinate 74,432 of JBNKCX010000010.1, read as the reverse complement.
GGCCGTTCTTGAGCCAGTCGACCGTATACCCCTCCCCACTCAGGGCGGTGCAGAGCCCCTCTCCAAGAATGGGATCATCTTCTACAAGCAGAAGTCTCATCGCTCTTTCCCTGTCACCCGGTCGGTAGCCGTCAAACCCGGCGCATGTTCTTCGTTGTGTGCCCTTATATTACCGATCAGCGAATCCAGGCCGCCGTTCTCTATCTGACGCCTGAACTCGGAACGGAAATTGACGATCATACTGATTCCGTCTGTAACCACATCGTACATCTTCCAGGAATCTCCGGACCGGACCATCCTGTATTGGAACAGTATCGGTTCCCCGCCACTCTGGCTGACCCGCATCGATACAACAGCGCGGCCGGGAACATCCGGACTTACCTCCGTCGGCAGGAAGCTGATCTTTTCCCCCTCGTAGGTGGAAACCATCTCAGCGTAGGTATTGGAAAGCAGCTTGCTGAACTCCAACCTAAACGCCCGCCTCTGATCCTGGGCCGCCTCCTCCCAGGCCTTACCCAGCATGAATTTCGACATACGGTCAAAATCAAACAGGGGCAGGGCCGCGTGTTCCACCAGGCCGCGGATATCGCTAATACTCTCGCATTTTTCCAGCCCCGTCAGCATCTTCCCGGTGACGTCACGGATGGTTTGCGTCGCTCCGTCCCCGTCAGCTGTCGCGGCGCCGGCCGGGGATACCGATATCAGAACCACGCCGAATATAACGGACCCGATCACACTGCGTAACATTTTCATGAAGAAATAACGGAAAGTTGTAAAAACAACCTGGTTCGCAATCCAGCAGTCATCCGAACAACGGGAGGGTCACTGAGTCCAAAAGGCATTATACATCCTAGGGATACTTTCTTAGGCGGACCTTAAGAACCGCCTCACAAGGCCGGCCTCATACAGAGGGTTGTTCAAGGCGCAGACCCTGCATGACGGCCCCGACACCCCGTCAATACTGCACCTTCGTCCTTAACGCCTTGCGCTGTCCTCGTTTGGTCTTGTCATCCAGGCGCCGCTGACGGGACGCCTTGCTCGGCTTGGTGGGTATACGCTTTTTCCGTACTACCGAGACGCTCCTTAGCAACTCGCGCAGCCTATCTAGAGCATCATCCCTGTTCTTCTCCTGGGTGCGATAGCGTTGTGCCTTGATAATCACCACACCCTCTTCCGATATACGGCGGTCCCGCAGTTTCAACAACCGGGTTTTATAGAAATCGGGCAGGGAGGAGGCGTTGATATCGAAACGCAGATGGATGGCCGTGGAGACCTTGTTGACGTTCTGTCCACCGGCGCCCTGGGAACGCACGGCCCGCATCTCGATCTCGTTGTCGGGGATGGTGACGTTGTTGGATATACGGAGCATTGAAGTTGGAAGTTGGAAGTTACCGATAATGATATACCTTCCCATATCATTTCCAAGGTTGCGGACCCTTCGGGATCTGGCATAGGGTAACCGATACCCTATTCAGCACCTTCATCAACTATCAGGCCAAAACAAATATGAGTATCGAGATCTATCACAATCCGCGCTGCAGCAAATCCCGCCAGACCTTACAGCTCCTGGAAGAGAAGGGGGTTGAGCCGGAGGTGGTGGAGTACCTGAAAACGCCGCCCGACCGTGAGACCCTGGAACGGATTCTGAAGATGCTGGGCCTGGAGCCCCGGGATCTGATGCGCAAGAAAGAGACGGAGTACGAAGAGAACGGTCTGGACAACCCGAACCTGACGCGGGATCAGCTGATCGACGCCATGATCAAATACCCGAAGCTGATTGAACGCCCGATTGTGGTCAGCAACGGCAAGGCGGCCATCGGCCGCCCACCGGAGAAGGTGCTGGATATCCTTTAACGGTCAACCGTCCCCCGGAGCTCGGCCTACAAACGGGACTGCATTCATACCCGTGTCTCTTGCGTCATTTCGGACGGAGCGCAGACCCGGAATCCAGTGGCCGTTTCCCCTGGATCCCGGCCTGCGCCGGGATGACCGGAACGGTGTAGAACTCCCAATGTAGGAGCGGCGCCGTGCGGCGCGAATTGAAACCTATGGGACGGAATCGCAGCTACAAGGCCGCTCCTACTCCAGGACGCGGAGGACTGTTCTCACCAGCGGAGACGACGGTTCATCCCCGGGGGAAAATCACTTCGCTCCGCCCTGCTGCATCATGCTCTGACGATGCCGGACCTGCGCCGCCGTGAACTCTTCCGGCGTAACCTGGCCGTTACCGTCGGCGTCCATATCCGGAAACTGCATCATGTTGCTTAACCCGCGCATGGGATAACCCTGCTGGGCCCGCTCGGAGATCCGCTGGGCATGTGCCTGGTTGAACTCATCCGCCAGCAACACCCCGTCGCCGTTAAGATCAAACTCTTCGAAGGTGGGCATATTGCCGCCCGGACCACCCGCTCCAGGTCCCATACCCATACCGCCGCCGGGCCCCATGCCCATACCACGACCACCGGCCCCGGGCCCCATACCGGTACCGCCCCGCTGCTGCATCCGGGCCTGCTGGCCGGCAAGCAGCTCATCCTGGCTCAGTGACCCGTTCCCGTCCGTATCGAAGTCGGAAAACTGAGGGGCGTTGGCCGCATTCGCCAGGGGGCGACCCTCCTCCGCCCGGGCGGTCATGCGCTCGGCACGCGCGGCATAGAACTCCTCTTCACTGATGGCGCCGTTGCCGTCACTGTCATAGGCACTGAACGGGATCGGGCCCCACTCCGGGATCTCCTCGGACTGCGCGGCAAACGCCATACCCAGCCCCGCAAGAATCACAAATACATAATATTTAACCGTTCTGTTCATGACATTTACCCTCAAAAGCAGTGTGCATTCCTGATACAACCGTTTACCGCTGATACGACAATCTTTGCTCTTAACAGTAAGTCTACAGGAGCATTATGAAACATAGCTGAAAACGGATCCGAAAGATCGGCGAGCGTCTATTCGCCACCCTCCCTGGAGGGCAGCTGAACCGTAACCTGCAACCCGCCCAACTCGGCGGAACGGCTGAAGGTCAGCTCGCCGCCGTAGAGATTGACGATATCGTTGGCGATGGCCAATCCCAGCCCGTGGCCCTCCATAGCCTCGTCGAGGCGAACACCTCTTTCCGCGAGTCGACCCAGTTTCCCGTCTGATATACCTTTCCCGTCGTCGGCCACGACGAATTCGATCATGGTTCCCGGCCTGACACTGCAGGTCACCCGGGAGTCCGCCCATTTGCAGGCGTTATCAAGGAGATTACCCAGCAGTTCCAGCATGTCCTCCCGGTCACCGAAGGGGGCGACCCCGTCCGCAACCTGCCACTGAATATCCAGGTCTCTACCCCGGTACAACTGCTTCAGGAGACCCACCAGGTCCGGCAGTTCCTCCCGTGGATCGAAACGCCTGCGCTGCAGACCGGAGCCGGCCACCCGGGCGCGCCGCAACTCCCTGTCCATCAACTGCCCGATACGCTCGGCCTGGGCCCTGGCCTCCACTGACCGCACCTCACCTCCCCCCTCCGCGATACCGTCAAAATACTGCAACAGAATATTGAGAGGCCCCTTCAGGGCGTGGGTAAGGTTACCAAGGGCGTTGCGGGACCTTTCCAACCGCTGCGCCAGAAGCTGCAGCAGATTGTTGAACTCCCTCACCAGCGGCAGTATCTCCTGTGGCACATCCTCGGACAGGGCACCGGTCTCCCCCTGTTCCAGCCGCTTGATATCTTCCCGCAGCGGCTGCAGCCGCCTGAAGGCCCTGCGCACCACCATACTCTGCAGCAGCAGCAGCAGCAGGACACCCCCAAGGGCGAATAGACCAAAATCCCGTTTGAAACGATCCCGGCGTTCCTTGATGGGGGTCAGGTCCTCAGCGACGGCCAGGGTGAATTCCTTGCCCTGCTTGCGGAAGCCCTTAACCAACAGCAACAGCTGTTGCCCCGCAGGACCGGCTATTTTCATCTGCCGTGTCTCACCCGGGACCAACCCGGGAACGGTAAGGGTATGGTCCCACAGGGAGCGGGAGACCAGCGGGCCACCCTGATCCAACTGCACCAGGTAGTAGTGCCCGGAGAGGGGTTGGTTGTAGATCTGGTTGAGGCGGCGCCAACGGATTCGGGCGCCGGACTGATCAAACTCCAGGGCCGCCAGAACACTCTCCGCATCATGCTCCAGGCGCGATACCACAAAATCCTGGGTAAGGGCCCTTATGGACTGATTACCCACCACCCAAAGCAGCCCCATAAGTACCAGAAGGGTCAGGGCCAGCCAGACCTGAAGCCGACGCTCCAGTGAATTCATTTCTCGTCCCCGACAAACAGATACCCCTGGCCGCGCCGGGTAACGATTAACTCACCGCCCACCTTTTCCCGCAACCGGCGCACATAGACCTCGATCAGGTTGCTGTCCCGGTCGAAATCCTGTTCATAGACATGCTCGGTCAGACGGCTCTTGGAAAGGATCCGGCCGGGGTGAAGCATGAAATAGCGCAGCAACCGAAACTCGGTCCCGGTCAACTCCACGGTCCGGCCGTCAGGCCGCCTGACCTGCTGGCGCTCCTCATCCAATTCCAGTCCGCCGCCGTGCAATACCTCCCCCGGCATATCGTGACTGCGTCGCAGCAACGCCTGGATGCGCACCACCAGTTCCTCGACATGGAACGGCTTGCCCAGATAATCGTCAGCCCCCGCCTTGAATCCATCCACCCGCTCATGCCAGGCATCCCGCGCCGTCAGAATAATAACCGGCACCCGGTTATCCCTGCGGCGCCAGTTCGCCAGCACCTCCAATCCGGGGCGCTGCGGCAATCCCAGATCGAGAACGACCATATCGTAGGGCTCCACGTCACCCATAACCTCGCCGTCGATACCGTTACCGGCCACATCCACCGCAAAACCGCGGCGCTCCAGATCCCTGCGCAGGGAATCCGCCAGAAGCACATCGTCCTCCACCAGCAGCAGGCGCACCGATCAATCCTCCAGCTCTGTATTTAAAACCTCACCGCTCTCGGCATCGATCACCATTTCCCACACCACACCGTCTTCGTCCAGCAGCTCGATCTCATATATATAACGTTCGTCTTCCTTTTCCAGCTCCACTTCCAGGATGCGTCCCGGCCGTTGCGCCCTGACCCGCTGAAGAATCTCCTCGAGAGGACGAATGGAGCCCTCCTCCACCAGACGACGCGCCTCCAGCTGGTCATCGTCCGCAAGAGCACTGCCCAACTGCAAGGCCAGGCAGAGCAAAAGCCAGATTCCCGCCCGTTTAGTCATCCCAACGACCGTACCCGGGGATACGGACCTGACGTTCGTTGAAGGAACCCTGCAAAGCCTGGGTGTGGCAGACATCGCAGTTACTGAATGAACCGACCTCAGGATTTTCCTCCACCATTCGCGCCGGAAGCTCGTCATGTTCGTGCCGGAAATACCGCGTATCCGTTATCCGCAACGGTGCTGAATCGTTCCCCAGCGAGGCCATTATCTTGTTGGAAAATCCACGGTCCACCTGTCCCGCCGCGTTATCCAGAAGAAAGTTCCTGATCAGGGCCGCCTCTTTCTCCGACAGCTCCGCATTCTCACCAAAATGATCTTCCAGGCCGTTCATGATCCTCTCCCAGGACCGGGCCGGAAGAAACCCGGGCTGATAAGGGAAATGGCAGCCACCGCACCCCTCCACGTAAAAATGCTGCTGTGCCGTTCCGGTCCGCGGATCGGAGTCACTAAACCAGCGAGCAAGAAAACCGTGTCCCTCGTCATCGCGCTCATGATCATCATCAGCGTATAGAGTGTTGGCAGCAAGCAAAACACCCGCCGCTAAGAGTAGCGTAGTAGCAATAGTGCCTTTTTTCATAATCACCTCCAGGTTCAACCCCTAAACAGTCAGTTATTTTTTAAATAGGCCATCACATCCCCCTTCTCCTGGGGCGTACACTCGCGACCCAAAGTCCACTTACAGTTTCGCTTGAACCATTTCTCTATTTTTTTTGTTTCGGTCAGCCGCTCCGGGTTTACCGAAGGCGCCATGGGTTCGATGATCTTTCCCGTACGGGCGTGTTTCCCGGCCTTAGTCAGATCTGTGCCGTGACAACCGGTACAGCTTCGAGCCTCACCACTTTTTGCATCCTTAAATTCTTTATTCCAAAACGCCTCGCCCGCACCGGCACTGAACTCGGTTGTTCCCTGCTGCCGGTATTGAGCCGTCAGTTCGAATACCGCATCAGCCCACAACGACAGGGGCAACAGCAGCAGCACCCCGGAAACCATCTTGGCCAACGATCTGCTCATGTATCTTCTCCTCGCTATATAAAGTCAAACTTTCCCAGTCTGATAAGTGTAAAAAAGGGGGATGAAATGAAGCTGAAAACGGGGGCGACACATGGCAGCAGATGATATGGATCCGTTCAGTCGGGCAGGATCATGGCTCCGTCCTCGAAGGTGCCCTGCGCGGCATCCAGATGGCAGGCGTCGCAATTCCAGCGGCCGTTCACGGCAGAACCGTCCCATACCACGGACTCGATCTCCCGGTGTTTCCGCTTCCAGTAACCGGTTTCGGTTATTCGTAACGGGGCCTGGTCCGCGGAAATACTGCGATTGATTTTCCATGCGGCCTCGGTGGAAGCCCGTTCCGCGCTGTTCGCCATCTGGAATCCCAGGATGGATTCCGCGTCCTCCTGCGTCAGGGCCAGATCCTCCCCGAAATGATCGGCCTGAAGAGCCATCATCCGGGTCCAGGAGCGGGCCGGCAGCAAACTGGGATGATAGGCCAGATGACAGCCGCCGCACTCCTCCCGCAAAACCGGATCAGCCGGCAGCGCCGGTCCCACCATCGGCAGATAGGGGCGTTCCGGCGTCTGGTGCAGATAACCCTGAAACCACCACGCGGCCAACAACAACAATACCGAAGACAGAAACAGTGCGACACCGCCCCGCCGACGTACCGGGACAAACCCTTCCGACAACCGCTTATTGCCGGTCAGCAAGGACGCCACCAGATTCTCCCGATGCAGCAGGCTTTCCACCAGGACCCCGAGCAGATGGACCACCACCAGACCCGCCATTACCCACGCCAATGTCTCGTGGACCCGATGCAGAGCGGCACCCGCCACAAACCCCAGCCAGCCGGCAAACAGCCCATGCCGTTCCTCGCCACCCAGGGTCAACGCACCGGTGACCACGATGGAAAGCAGCAACAGCAACATCAGCCAAATGGCCCAGGATCCCGCCGGGTTGTGGCCGACGAAACGCCGCGGACGCCTTTTGATCAGATCACGAAGATACCGTCCAAACGCTTTCCAACCGAAACGGAAATCGCGAAAACGGGCGTTCGGTTCTCCCAACAACCCCCAGAACAACCGAAACAACAACAGCCCGGCCGCCGCTGTTCCGGCAAAAACGTGAACATCGAGATAACGGTCGGTGGAGGTCGCCCAGGCCGCCCCGAAAGCGACTGCCAGAGCCCAGTGAAACAACCTCAGGGGCAGATCCCAGACCCGCCCGGAATTATTATCACCGGAGACGGCCTTCGATTTACGCAGACCGTTTCCTTTTGTGATCGGGTTGTGGAGCAAGGATGTTCACTCCGCTGATTTTGTCCCGGTCAGCATGGCCCGCACCAGGTTCTCCTTGGACCACCAGCTATGCAGCAGCACGCCGCCCACATGCACCGCCGCGAACACCAGGGTCGTGTTGGCGAAGAACTCATGCACCTCTTCCCACATTTCCCTGCCGAATTCACCCATCCCCGCAAACCAGTCGGCCAACGGCCCGCCACCCTCGGTTCCGTAGGCGACCAGGCCGGTGAGCGTGGTCAACAGCAGCAGGCACAGCAGCGCCACGATCATCGCCCCGCCCGCCGGGTTATGGCCAAGATGGCGTCCCGCCTGTCTTGAGAGCAACGCCTTGAGATAGGCCAATACCTGCGCCGGCGGACGCACGAAATCCGAGAACCGGGCATAACGGGTCCCGATAAAACCCCATATCACCCGCAGCAGCAACAGCCCCAATACCAGATAACCGGCGAGGGAGTGCAGCGTCATCCAGTGATCTTCGGTCACCCACGCGGTCAGTACCGCACCCACCAGCGCCCAATGAAACACCCGCACCAGGGGATCCCATACCTTTATCTCGTTTGCATCAATCATGGTCTGCGTCTTTCACTTTCTACAGGAATGGGATGCAGATTAGCGCGGCAAGCTGAAATTAAACTGAATACGGTACAGGCCGGCGCTTCAGACTGATCGTCGGAAAAGAACCCATCTGCGGACAGCTTTATGCAACTCCATCGCCACCAATACCGACAGAGCCAGACCCAAAAGCTGTAACCAATGCCCCAAGGAGACCGGACTGATATGCAGCACCCCGCTGAACCAGGGCATATACATGGCCAAGATATGCACCAGTTGCGCCGCCGCCGTCCCGAACAACAGCAATGGATTCCTCAAAGGACTGTGCTGAAATACGGACCGGGTCTCCGAGCGGCTGTTAAACACATGGACATTCTCAAACAGCACCATCAACAACAAGGTACCGTTGCGCGCCTCTTCCACTGAAAACCCGCCGCTCAGCAACGCCTGAAACACCAGAAAGGCGACCACACCGATCACCAACGCGGATATCGCTACCCTTTCCACCATCAGGCGATTGAAAATCGGCTCTTTCGGCGGGCGTGGAGGATGGCTCAACTCATCCCCTTCCGCCGGCTCAAAGGCGAGGGCCACATCCTGGATACCGTTGGTAACCAGATTCAACCACAACAGCTGCACTGCCAGCAGGGGCAGTGGTTGGCCGGTGAATAGCGCCAGAGCAAACAGTACCAGTTCTGCCGCGCCGGTGGAGATCAGCAGAAAGATCACCTTGCGTATATTTGCGTAAGCAACCCGTCCCTCTTCAATTCCGGCCACGATAGAAGAGAAGTTGTCGTCGGTGATGATAAGTTCCGCCGTTTCCCGAGCCACATCAGTACCGCTCCTGCCCATGGCGACACCAACCTGCGCAGCGCGCAATGCCGGAGCGTCGTTGGCGCCGTCACCGCTGACGGCGACGAAGTGGCCGTTGCGCTGCAGGGACTGGACAATATCGAGTTTCTGCTGCGGCTCCATCCTCGCGAAAACCGCCGCATCACGGGTAAGCCGGTCCTGTGCCGCCGGGTCGGCGGCGTGCTTAAGGTCATAACCTGTAACCAGGCGGCCGGCCGACCCCGCCAGCTCCAGTTCCCGAGCAATCGCCAGCGCGGTCGCCGGATGATCACCGGTCACCATCGCCACCTTGATACCTGCATCCCGGCAGGCGGCTACGGCGGCCTTGGCCTCGGGACGCAGAGGATCGATCATACCGACCAAGGCGATAAGATTAAGTCCTGAAAGATGTTCCTCGGAAAAGACTTCGCCGGATTGCAGGCTGATTTCGCCACTGGCGAAGGCCAGTACCCGATATCCCTCGTTGGCCATGATATACGCCTGGGTCTCCAACCAGGATGATTCGAGAGGCACGGTCCCAGTGAGCGCCGACATGCTGTCGCACATAGGAAGAAGCCGTTCCACCGCCCCTTTCACGAAGGCCGTTGGCTTTCCCTCCACCTGGTTCATGCTTGCGGAGAAGAGCCGTTCCGATTCAAACGGAATAGTAGCGAGTTCGGGAAAGGCGGCAATCATCTCCGCCTTGACGACTCCCAGTTTGCGCGCCATGACCAGCAAGGCCACATCCACCGCGTCACCATGATGGGTCCAGCCCTCATCGCGGCGGTCCAGGCAGCCTTCGTTAGCCAGCACTGCAGCTTGACAGAGGAACCTCAACCACATCTCCTGCTCCGGCGAGGGCGCGCCCTTCGGTGTCAGCACCGTCCCTTCCGGTTCCAGACTTTTACCGGTAACCTCCCAGTGCTCGCTAGCGGCAAACAGGATACGACGTACCGTAAGCTGGTTCTCCGTCAGAGTTCCGGTCTTGTCGGTAGCGATAAAGGTACAGGAGCCAAGCGCCTCCACCGCCATCAGCTGACGCACAATTACATTACGCCGCGCCATGCGCCGCATGCCGATCGCCAAAGCCACCGTTAACGCCACCGGCAACCCCTCCGGTATGGCGGAGACCGCCAGCGCTACGGCCAACAGGAAAATCTCCGCCATAGGCATACCGCGCCATAAGGCCACCGCAGCCATGATTAAGGCCGCGATTCCAACCAGCAATGCCACGCGTTGGGTAAATCTTTCCATCCGCAACAACAGGGGCGCCTTCCCGCCCTTTTCCCCCATCACGGCGGAGGCAATGGCCCCCAATTCGGTCTCAAGGCCGGTAGCAACCACAACCCCACGGCCGCGGCCGCGGTTTACCAGGGTGCCGGCAAAAGCCATGTTGACCCGGTCACCCATGGGACAGTCCACCGGCAATCGTTTGCTGCCATCCTTGCAAACCGGCACGGACTCTCCCGTGAGCAGGGACTCATCCACCTCGAGATCATGGCAGGCCAATAGACGCAGGTCAGCCGGCACCCTGTCTCCGGACTCCAGCAGCACGATATCACCGGGCACCAACCCGTCCGCCTCTATTTCATAGGTGTCCCCCTCCCTCAATACCCGGCAACGGACGGAAACCAACTGCTTCAGCGCAGATGCGGCGCGCTGGGCGGAGTACTCCTGGATGGTACCGATCACTGCGTTGACCAGCAGCACTGCGGCGATAAAGCCGGCATCATGCCATTCCTGAATCAGCAGAGAAATCAAGGCCGCCAAACCCAGAACGTAGATCAAGGGGCTGGCGAACTGACGCAAAAACACCTTCACCATACCCGGTGGTCTGGAGCGCGGCAGGGCGTTGGGACCATACCGCTGAAGCCGAGAACCGACTTCAAGAACGGTCAGCCCCGCCGCCGACGTATGCAAGGCGAAACATACATCTTCCAGGCTCCCCGCATGAGCGGCGGAACCGGAACTTAATGCTGGGAGTGTCTCCTGATTCACCTTTAATAACTGCTCTCGACGAGCTCTCTTCTTATCCGATCCACTGTGTAATCCCCTGTCCCTTTGCTGACCAAGAAGGTTTAATGCCCGCAAAAAGCACTGCCTGTAATAATAGCTGTCTCGCGACAGGGCGCTCCGGTGGATCCATCATTATCTTTGACCGCAAAAGCACCTCAATCACTGTTCTACTTCCGGCGCAAACACGGCTCAAAACCACTATCGGAATTTTTAATCCTGAATTCGATAATCATTTAACGGGCTGATTATCAAAAGAAAACCCGGTATAAAACTACTTCTACCCGCATAGAAAGAATAAGTTCCCACCCCTGGGGATTCAGATATACTTTGTCGTTCAAATTTTCACCCTATTCAAAACGTTCACACCATTAAGGAGAACTTCCATGCTCGAAGCCTATCGTCAACATGTCGAGGAGCGCGCCAAAGAAGGCGTTCCCCCGCTGCCGCTGAACGCGGAACAGACTTCGCAACTGGTAGAGCTGTTGAAAAACCCGCCGGCCGGCGACGAGAAAACCGTCAAAGACCTGCTGGTCAATCAGGTCCCGCCCGGTGTGGACGACGCCTCCAAGGTGAAAGCGGAATTTCTGGCCGATGTCGCCAAGGGTACTGTTGCCTGTCCGCTGATCGACCGCAAAGAGGCGGCGCAGCTGCTGGGCACCATGATCGGCGGCTACAACGTCGCTCCGCTGGTGGACCTGCTGGACGATGCCGATCTGGCCGAAACCGCCATCGTTGCCCTGAGTAACACCCTGCTGGTCTACGACATGTTCAAGGTTGTCGCCGACAAGGCCAAGAGCAATGCCGCCGCCAAACAGGTGATGGAGAACTGGGCCAACGCCACCTGGTTCACTTCCCGTCCGGAGATGCCGAAAGAGGTCACCGTTACCGTGTTCAAGGTAGAGGGCGAAACCAACACCGACGACCTCTCCCCCGCCTCCGAGGCTTGGAGCCGACCCGACATCCCGGTACACGCCAACGCCATGCTGGTAAACCGCATGCCCGGCGGCCTGGAACAACTGCTGGAACTCAAGAAAATGGGCCACCCGGTGGCCTACGTGGGGGACGTTGTGGGTACCGGTTCCTCCCGCAAGTCCGCCGCCAACTCCGTGATCTGGCACACCGGCAACGACATCCCCTACGTCCCGGGCAAACGCACCGGCGGCGTGGTCATCGGCGGCACCATCGCCCCGATCTTTTTTAATACCGCGGAAGACTCCGGCATGTTGCCGATCCAGTGCGACGTCACCGACCTCAACAGCGGCGATGTCATCACCATCAATACCAGCAACGGCACTATCAGCCGCGACGGTTCGGTGGTCGCCGAGTTCAACCTCTCTCCCAACACCCTGGCGGATGAGGTTCGCGCCGGCGGCCGTGTAAACCTGATCATCGGCCGCGGCCTCACCGCTCAGGCCCGCGAAGCCCTGGGCATGGGCCCCATCGATCTGTTCACCGATCCGGAGCAACCCGCCGATACCGGCAAGGGTTACACCCTGGCCCAGAAGATGGTGGGCAAGGCGGTAGGCAAAGCCGGCGTGCGTCCCGGTGAGTACTGCGAGCCGAAAATGACCACTGTCGGCTCCCAGGACACCACCGGCCCCATGACCCGCGACGAGATCAAGGAACTGGCCTGCCTCGGCTTCTCCGCCGATTTCACCGTGCAGTCCTTCTGCCACACCGCGGCCTATCCCAAGTCCGTGGACATCGTCACCCACAACACCCTCGGCAAGTTCTTCGAGGACCGTAAGGGCGTGGCCCTGCGGGTGGGCGACGGGGTTATCCACTCCTGGTTGAACCGCTTCTGTCTGCCGGATACCGTCGGCACCGGCGGCGACTCCCACACCCGTTTCCCCATCGGCATCTCCTTCCCGGCCGGTTCCGGTCTGGTGGCCTTCGCCGCCGCCACCGGTTCCATGCCGCTGGTGATGCCGGAATCGGTGCTGGTGCGCTTCAAGGGAGAACTGCAGCCCGGCATCACCCTGCGCGACATCGTTAACGCCATCCCCTGGGTAGCCATCCAGCGCGGCATGCTCACGGTGGAAAAGAAGGGTAAGAAGAACGTCTACGCCGGCACCATCCTGGAGATGGAGGGTCTACCCGACCTGAAGGTGGAACAGGCCTTTGAGCTGGCCGACGCCTCCGCCGAGCGTTCCGCCGCCGCCTGTAGCGTGCGCCTGAACAAGGAACCGGTGATCGAGTACGTGCGTTCCAACGTAACCCTGCTGAAGAACATGATCAAGCGCGGCTATAAGGACGCCGAGACCATCCAGAAACGTATCGACGACATGGAGGCCTGGCTGGCCGATCCGCAATTGCTGGAACCGGACGCCGACGCCGAGTACAAGGAGATCATCGAGATCGACCTGAACGAGATCAAGGAACCCATCGTCTGCTGCCCCAATGACCCGGACGACGTGAAGCTGCTCTCCGAAGTGGCCGGCGATAAGATCGACGAGGTGTTCCTCGGCTCCTGCATGACCAACATCGGTCACTTCCGCGCCGCTGCCAAGGTGCTGGACGGCCAGCCGCAGGTGGCGGGCCGCATGTGGGTGGTGCCGCCCACCCGCATGGATGAACAGCAGCTCATCGACGAGGGTGTCTACAGCATCTTCGGCAAGGCGGGGGCCCGCACCGAGATCCCCGGCTGCTCCCTGTGCATGGGCAACCAGGCGCGAGTGCGCGACGGCGTGACGGTGTTCTCCACCTCCACCCGTAACTTCGACAACCGCATGGGTAAGGACGCCCGGGTCTACCTGGGCTCTGCCGAGGTGGCCGCGGTCTGTGCGCTGATGGGCAAGATCCCCACTCCGGAAGAGTACCTGGCGGTAGCCAAGGACAAGATCGATCCCAACTCAAACGAAGTCTACCGCTACCTCAACTTTGATCAGATCCCTGATTATGAGAACAGCGGCGTGATCATTCCGGTGGAGTCGATCACCAAGGCTTCATAAATCAAGAAGCGATCCGGCGCATAGGCGCAAAAGCAGAAGGGCTGCAACCAAGGTTGCAGCCCTTTTCTTATTGCGGATCTAAAAACAGGATCAGAAACGGGCGCCCGCAACAAAATCCTTAAATCGAGTACGATGGTTTGTTCTCATTCACAGATCACTCAACCATCTATTTTCACCAGGAGATAGACCGCACCCATTACCGCCGTCGCACCGACGCTCTCATGAACCTCTTCGTTCTGGTAACCAATATGAAAACCTAAGCGTTCAGCCAGCTGTTGGATGTAACTATTGCTATGCGTATACATATTGAATTCATTTATTCCATCCTCTCCATCTTCGGCTTTAAAAACCGAAAACACGAACTTTCCGCTCGCATCCAAACGCTCCCGCACCAGGGAGAAAACAGTTTCCAGATCAGAGAAATGAATCAGCACTGCCGCCGCCACAATCAATCCATAGCTGTGAGGCACTTCCTTTAGATATTGAACCAGATCCTGTTCGGCCAGAGTATCGTAGGCTTTGGTTTCCGCGGCAATTCTCAGCATATCCGGCGAAAGGTCCACCCCGTCCAATCTGTTCGCGTAGTCGCCCAGAAATCCGGCGAGACTTCCCGAGCCACAGCCCAGATCCAAGACGTTAATACCTCCTTCCGTTTTTACTACTGACGAAATCGCCTCTTTCACCAGCTCATGCCCCCGATAAAAGCCATCTGTCCTGATGTGAGCCCAGTCTTGCGACCTCGATCGGTAGAAATGCTTCATATATGATTCAGGCGTCTGATTCGGCATTTCACCTCTACCCAATCGCGCCAGTTGCAACCGTACTCCATGACGCTCATCATTTGGATCAGATTCCAGAATTTTCTCAAAACACGCAACAGCCTCTTCTTCTCTGCCAAGTTTGGCGAGAAGAATCCCTTTCTCATTGAGTGCATTAGTCAGATTGGGAGCATTTTCCAGTGCCTTGTCATAGCTTTGTACGGCCTGCTCCAGCTGGCCCAGATGACTATAGGCGATTCCTTGATTGAAATACGCTTTTGCATAATGCGGATTTATATTTATCGCCGCCTCGTAGTCAGCTAACGCCTCAGCTATTTCCCCCAACCAAAAACGCACCGATCCACGACTACAGTATGCTTCCGCATAACCAGGGTTTATTTTAATGGCATTACTATAACTTTTTATCGCCTCGGCCGTTTGCTGAAGACCAAATTGCGCATTACCGCGGTTGGTAAAGGCATCCGCGTAATAGGGATCCGCCTTGATCGCTTTGTTGTAATTGTTTATTGCCTCATCCAGCCTGCCCATTTCCGCCAGCACTATTCCGTAATTAAAGTAAGCAACCGCAATATTCGGATCAATCTTAATTACCTTCTCGAATGCTTGTGCCGCTTGCTGTAACTTTCCCTGCATTTTAAGCGCCATTCCATAAAGATTTATTACAGCTGATGACTTGGGGTGCTTTTTTAACAAAGCCTCACATGAATGCTCGAGCAGCAGCATCTTCCCCGATTTGTACAGATTCATTAGTTGAGTGATCTGATCCTGAGAAGGATCTGTTGCCTGCCCTTGAGTCGGCTTTTTATTATGCAGGCTCTTTTGTAACTTTTGATGGGCCTTTTTTGCCACCTGGTTATTAGGCTGCATTTCTAAAGCAATCTCATACAATCGTAATGCCTGGGCAATATCCCCCTCCTTAGCGGACTTTTTCGCGCGAGAGATCGCCTGCTTAACTGTAAGAGTATCCGTTTGCTTCATTTATCAATCTTTTCCGGTAGCGGACCAGGTTAGCATACAAGAAGGGCTGCCTGGAGGCATGCCGGCATGGCACTGGATCTTTCCGGCAGTTATGTATGAGGCGCTCATCGCACCATCCCTTTCCTCTTGATTCCGCACAGAATTAAATCCGGACGGGAGGAGACATTATATTTTTTGTTCGACCGGTCACGAATTTCCCGTATCCGGGCGCCGGCAACCGAACGAAAAAGGTCCATCGAATCCAGGATGCCTTGTTCTCGCCAACTTGATCCGCCTTCACAACATTTTTTTGAAGAATTGGACCGGGTTGTCAACCGCCCTATTGGCCGACAATCGATTATGAAAAACCGTTCAATCGAGTT
The DNA here is from genome assembly GCA_050287965.1 of Sedimenticolaceae bacterium. Taxonomy (GTDB): domain Bacteria; phylum Pseudomonadota; class Gammaproteobacteria; order Chromatiales; family Chromatiaceae; genus CBFDBF01. Next base: position 58,415 of record JBNKCX010000010.1, on the reverse strand, counting down.
TCATATAATATGCCGGGTCATCTGTATTATCCGGATTGTAAAACAATTTATCCCTACTGCTCTCGTAGGCAAGCCTTAACTGCATAAATACTTCGCCCCGCTGAACAAGGCTAACATCTATCTCAGTAGGTGTTACAGAATAGACGCCTAGAATTTTCTGGCCGGTAGATATGTCCGTAACAGCAAACTTACCTCCGGGAGAAAAAGTCAGGACTTCGTTAGTTTCGCCATCCGGATCGTATACTATTTTCCAATTGCCCAACAACCAAGAGTTGGAATCCGCCGCTGCAACACTGCCATAAATAGTCAATGCAATTATCAGCAATACTCGCTTGATCATACAATTCTCCCATATTAAATACGGCCCGGCTGCAAATGCACATGATATCCCGCCTACCGCCTATCCTCTTCTTATTCTTATCTCTCGTTAAGCACTTCCTGCAGGATCGGCAACGCATCAAAAGCAGCCGGATAACCGGCGTATATGGCAACCTGAAGCAACGCTTCTGTAATCTCTTCAACTGTCGCACCATTACTCAGCGCAATACCGAATACGATGCGCAGGGCACCGTGCCGCCCGAGTGCAGCAAGGATCCCGATACTGCATAAAGAACGTGTCTTTACGTCGATCGCATCGCGTGACCAGGTGCGGCCAAATACGACGGATATGGCTTCGTTCTCAAATGAAGGGCTCAGGTCTCTGAAACGACCGGCAACCTTATCAGCCCGTTCGGAGCCGATAAGCTTACCGAGCGTTTCTATTCCCTTGGTATATTCGTCCACTAGGATATTTCTCCAGGATCTTTGGCCAACAACATGATATCAAGCGGACCGTGTTCTGGTGTTTTTAGCCCGCCATTTTTGGAAGGAAAGAAATATCGATATAGTATTTCTTTGGATTATCCTTTTCTATCAAGACGGTAATTTCATCACCATGAATATGATCCGTTGGGTCAAACCATATATTTTCACTATTGAACACATGAATCTCTGATGTGGCCGGATTTTTCCATTGAGCAGTAATCTGGTATGGGTTTCTGCCATTCACTTCGAGCGAGGAATTGGTTTGCACACCCTGGAATTTGGCTTTAATCGGCACTCCATACCGTCGCAAATATTCAGCCTTTTTCGTCGCCAATATCCCGCTCAACATTATTACAAAGCCGAATAAGAAGAATGCCGAACCAATGCCTCCAAGAATAACCGACCCACCCCAAAGAGAAAAGAAACCGCTTATTTTTGCCTGCTCGGGAGAGAACTCTTGGTAATAAACGTTAACAACCTCCCCCTTCGAGTAACTTGGAGGATTACTACCGGACGAGGACACAAATTCAATAGTCGATCCGTCTCGCGTCTTGAACTCGACCACAGGCCTGTATGTAACTGAATCAGTTGATCTGGAACGAACAAGTTCTATAACTGTTCCATCCGCGGTCAGGGCACTTTTCAAAAAATCCTGCGTATTCGCATATAAAAAATACGCCCCGACCAACATCCCGATGCCTACAGTTACAAATAGATATTTCGCTATCGATATTATTCTCATAAACGTGTTCTTTCGTTGTTCTATCTCAGCACTTTTTAAGTACAAATCTAATTCAGGTTGCAACTTAACCACAGAATAATCCCTATTACTCGCAGGGGCATTATAAGCTAATTCCCACCCAAGGAATCCTTCAAGAAGACCGCCGGGTAACAGGGATAACGCCTGGTCGCGGAAAGATCCCGTCTTCCTTTTGTGCTTTTTTTACATTTTTTTGGACTGCTTCAGGTTTTCGGCGGTTTTCAGCCATAATGAAAACAATACCACGAACCATATTCAGGAGATAAGAGCTATATTTCATGGACTTATAAAAAAATCCCTGTCCCGGCCCACGTCGAAATGGAGCCGAATTCGACCCCTTTTGACGGCGATCGTCACCTCCCGTTCGCGGAACGACTTGACTGGGAAAACCTGTTTATTTAGAAAAGGATATTCTGAAGGAGAGATACATAACTATCCCGAACAACTGCAAGGCAATACCCGCCTGCCTCGATTATCGCGCGTTTGCGTTCTCTGTCCCGACAGACCTGGATCCGCCGCTCTACCGACGGCTAAACCGGAGCCTGCGACAACTGGGAAAACTGCGGCATGAGATGCTGGGTGTGAGCTATGTCGACGCGGAGTGGGGATTCCTGATCATTCCTCCCGCTGGTTTTCCGGAACTGAAAATAAACTTTTACCATCAGACCAGCGACGGGAAGATTGAACAGGTACTGCTTCAAGTATCGGCACTGATGGACGAAATAATTACTACTACAGAATTTAACCAAAGATGAGGAGAAGTAACCCATGGCAACGGAACAAGATGACCGGTGGACCATCACCCCGGCGGAACTGTTTGAAGTCATAAACAACAAACGTAAACAGCTGAACAAGACACCCATCGATCACGGCACCATGACCACCCGTCTGGTGCTGAAATGCAATGTCGCCCACCCCGGAGTCTTCGATTTCGATGCTCCCAAGCTGATCCTGGACGGGAAGAAGATCAACGCCCTGGAGAAGATTATAAATGAGCAGTTCGACCTCTATCTGAAAAACGAACTGCAGCGTTTCTGCACCTCACTGCGCCCGGCCCCCGCCCCCCGGGAACCGGTTGTCCCTGAACCGCTCGATCATATGGAAGATCTGATGCAGAAGAGGGGCGGCAGTCTTAAATCCAAATTGAAGGGGCTTTTTGGCCGCTGAGCATAACTAGTATTAGATAAAGGTGCGATCGCCAATGACAAAGGAAATAATCCGACAACATGGCCAGACCCTGATCGGCGGACTGAGCAGGGTCTTCCACTGCAACCACTACAACGCCTATCTGCAGACGGCGGTGATGCTGTCCGAAGGTATAGCGGGCTGCAACCCCAAAAAACTGCTTACCGACACGGTCATTCCCCTGGTTAAGGCCTTGCGGAAAAACGGGTATAGCAGTAAGGACCTGACCGAGGAGTTCGCCTATTGCGGTTTCGGCAAGCTCCGGGCCATGCAGAAAGACGTATGGGTTACCCCCACTTCTCACTACGGGCAAGCCGCCATCATGCACGGCAAGAAGGAACCCAGTTGCTTCTTTACCGCAGGCTATATCTCCGGCATCACGGATCGGCTTTACCAGGAGGACAAATGCAAACAGCAAGGTTCTCCTGCCGACTGGTTTACATCCCATGGCGAACTGGACCCGCCGGAGAGCCCGCTCAAGTTCCCGGCACAATACAAAAACGCCCCACCCCGCTTCTCCTTTAAGGAGTGTCAGGAGTTCAGGACCAGTGTCAACGAAGATAAAATCATTGAAGCGGTATCCGGCCTGCCCCTGTACGGCAAAAGCGGCACCGAAGACACCGGCTTGATTGACGCCTTTGGCGTAGTGCTTACCAACCACTTCGCCGATTACTACAATTTCATCTCCTACGAGACCTATTACAAAATGATCCGGGGCGGGATGCCGCTGGGTCATACCCGCGAGGTATTCCTTCAGGGCGGGCATATCTGTGCCTTCAACACCTTCGGCGGCATCATGTCCAGTCCCGAGTGGTACCAGTTGGTCGTACCCCATTGTAAAGACGACACGGACTGGGTCCACGGTATGGTGGCGGTGATAAACGCCCTGGGCTGGGGCGTCTGGCGCGTCGAACGGATCGACCCCGGCAAGCAGTTGATCATCCGGATATACAACTCCTATGAAGGCATCGGATATCGCCGTATCTATCCCCAAAGCAAAGAGGTACAGCTCTCTTTCCTGAACATGGGCGCCGTTCAGGGTCTGGCCCACCTGCTATGGAAAATAGATATCAAGGAAAGACCCACCCTGGATCACGAGTTCTACAGCAACGTCTTCAATAACCCGGAGAAGCGGTTCGCGGTGAAGCAGACCCACGCCATAGCCGCGGGTCATGACTTCGACCGGATCGTGGCGCAATGTAGTTAGGGTGGCGCGAAAACCAACAAAAAGGCCTCAGCGAAAGCTGCGGCCTTTTTTTAATCCTATTTCGGAGCACCCGGCACAGACACCCCGAAAACAACTGAAAGACGCCCTGCGGTCTACTGATCTATGCCGTAATACGCATTGAAGTAGCTTACCAAGCGACGGCTCTCCTCGTCGGTCAGCGGCTCAACCTCCCGCACTTCGCGGTAGGCGCGCATGCGGTTGATACTGGGAGTCCAGTCGCTACGCCTGGAAAGCAACAGGCGGCGGGCATCATGACAGACCAGGCACTTCTGCCGGACCAGTTTCTCCGTGCCTTTGCCATCCGGCCTGAAGCGGCCATTCCGCACCTCTTCGGCGCGCCGTTTGTCCATCGCGGCCTTGGAAGCGATACGGGCGGCGAACTCGATGCGACACACCTCACCCTCGGTAACCTTACGCACCTGCTTGCGGTCATCGACATTGACCAGATGTTCCACGAACTCACCGCTGCTTTTCAGGCGGTTTATATTGTAATTATAGAACTCCGAGAACAGCACATCGCCGTTGCCGGCGGCCAGAACCGCCATGGTCTGGTCTCCATTTTCCGGCCGTTCTACGTAGCTCACCCCGCCCTGCAGGTCGATGCGGCCCAGGCGTCCCTTTTCATCGCCCGTAAACCACAACATGCCATCTTCAGCCGCCGACATTTGTTGTATGTAGGTCTTCGGAGGCAATTCCTGGATGGTGACCGCACCCTCGATATCTACCCGACCGAGGACCTCCCGACAGTGATCGGAGAAGGCGAGTCCACCCTTCGGCGTATGCGCCAGATTACCCGGACAACTGTTTTCCCACTCTTCAGCGATATGCCACTCTCCCTGAGGTGATAGCCGTGCCAGAAGACCCTTGGGGTCCCCCGTCTTGCCGCCAGGTACCAGCAGGGTCACCCATGCCCGGCCCCGTCCATCGAAGGCGATGGATGTCGGCCATCCTACCGGCACCGGAGAACCGTGCATTTTCCCGTCGCGGTCTATGCGCCCTACCTTGGCGATCCCGTGTGCGCCATGACCAGTGTGCTGCCTGCCGTCTTCGTTGCCGGCCATCTGCGTAAACCAGGCTTCACCGTTTCCGTCCACGGCCACCAGGCTGGGATGACCGTCGGTGACGGCATATTCAACGATACGGCCGTCCGGTTCGATCCGACCGACCTTTCCGGCATCCAGGGCGACGAACCAGACCGCTCCTGATGGCGCCAGCGCCAGGGAGGCAGGTTCCGATTGCGGCGTCGGCAGAGGATGCGCAGTCACCCTCCCGTCCGGGGCTAGGCGGGAGATGGCATTGTTGTCACCCTCGGTGAACCAGACACCCCCTTCCGAATCCTCCGCGAACTGGTAAGAACCGAAGGGCCGACATCCCAGTACCGGCGAAGACAGAAACACCAGCAGGGCCAAGCCGAAACAAATCTGTCCGGCCAGCATCAGAACCTTGCTCCGAGTTCCAACCAAAAGTTCCTGCCATCCAGCTGTTCATACCAGAAACCGTAACCCTCCTGGTCGAACACGTTGTCCACCGAGAGGCTGGCCGTCCACTCGGGACCGGCAGCAGCATGAAAGGTTTTCGACAGTTTCAGGTCGACAAGAAAATGACCCTTCACCCGGGTGTTATCGGCATTACTATCCTGATAGTAGCGCTTGCCGACATAACGACCTATGGCCTGAGCGGTCATCCAGTTGGGATTGTCGTAAAGCAGTCCGAGATTGGCCTTATGCTTCGGTGTATTGGCCGTCTCGTTACCTTCCAAGGAAGTGTCAGAGGGGTTCTCGGTGATCTCGGAATCGGTATAGGTGTAGTTGAAAAACGGTTCCCAGTAATCGCCCAGGCGGGAGCGAAGATCCAGTTCGAGACCGTATACGCGGGTTTCGCCGAGGTTCTGGAACTGCCGTTGCGGACCCACCATCGCCACCGCGATCTTGTCTTCGTAGATGGTTCGATAAAAGGCCGCGCTGCCCTCCAGGGTGTCGGCCGGATCGCGGAACTTGACACCGATCTCATAGGAAGTGGAAGTCTCCGGCTTCAGATCGGGGTTGTTCAGCCACATCGCACCACTGCGGTATTTAAGGCTGTTGGGAGCAGGGACATAGGCAGTCCCGGCTGAACCGTAAATGGAAAACCCTTCGTCCAATCGATAGTTAAGTGCCATTCGAGGCGTGAATACCTCGTCATCCGCATCCGGGATACCGATGCCGTTGGATTCATAATCGTAATGCTCATAGATATCATAGCGCCCACCCAGGGTGATCGTGAGACGATCGAATTGATGCTCATCCTGCACAAAAATTCCGTAGGTACGACTCTTGTTTTCACCACTCCATACTTCAACGTCCGAAGTATCGTATTCCGCTGCGGAATACTCTCCGTCCCACCAGGTGCCGCCCAGAGTCAGCGTATTGGTCGGTAGCAGCTTAAGATCCAACTGCACATCCACGGCGAGAGACTCTTCATACTCATCGTCCCAACCGACCAGTTCAAGACCAGTGCCGCCCCAGGCGATATCGTCATAGGTGCGTTCCGGCGCCGATACATCCGAATAGGCAAGCTTGCTCTTAAACACATGGCCGGCGGAAAAACGATGGGTAAGCGCGGCATCGTATACGTACCCTTCCTGCTCGATTCGGTAATTGGGATGACCTCCCAGCACCGCGCCCTCGTTCCTGAAACGGTAGGCCCCCAACGAAAGATCGGTATCCTCTCCAAGCCACCAAGTCAGGCGCCCGTTCAACTTCATCGATTCACTGTCGTGGCCGTCCAGATCGGCGTAATCCGGCGAATACCATAGGGCCCAGGGCGCCGGGGTTTCTGTAAGCTGCTTGTAGCCGTCGGTATCTTTGAAGCTGGCGCTAAAATAGGTATCGAAATCACCGGCGGAGCCCCCCGCCGATATTTGCGCCGAGCGGCCGTCGTGAGAACCGAGACCCAGCACCACGTCGGCGAAGGGCTCTCCGCCGCCTCGCTTTGTAATAACGTTGATCACGCCCCCCATCGCGTTAGGCCCGTACAACACTGAACTGGGACCACGCACCACCTCGATGCGCTCGATGGTGGAGGGATCGACTGTATACCAGAGATAGCGGCGCGTGATCGCCAGCGGTTCGATCGGCATACCGTTCAGATAAGCCTGGGTGGTAGTACCGGCGAAGCTCTGGCCCAGACCGCGCAGAACCGGAATACTGGCGGAAGAATCTCCCGCCATGTAAATAAGATCCAGCCCCGGCAGGGAACGCAGGACATCTTCCGATTTTCCGGCATGCTGACGTTTGATCTCGTCGGCGGTTACCACTGAAACACTGGCGGGGACCTCCAGCAGATCCCGTTCGGTACGGGTTGCGGTAATGGTGATAGTCGGCGGGATCTCGCCCCGCCGCCCTGCCGCTTCACCATCAATAAGCAAAAATACCTCCCCGCGGCGCTCCATCACCACGCCGGTTCCGCTCAACAGCAGCCTCAATGCCTCATCGGGATCCCGGACACCGCGTACCCCGTTTGTGCGCAGGCTCTTCATCCGGTCCGCCGGGTAAAGCAAATCGACACGTGACTGTTCCATGAATGCCTTGAGGGCCGTTTCAAGGGGTTGCGGCCCGATATCGAACTCGACCGATTCCTCCGCGAACGCCGTTTGAACCCCAAAGACAAGTGCCAGAATCAGCGCCAAGGCACCACGCTTGAACACACGGAACTCGGACAGGATTTGTTCTATTTTTGGCTCCACTCTAATTTCCCCGCTGCTCTTCGCCACACATCCAGCGCCATCCCAAATATCCAGGGATGCCATAGATACTGAGACGAACGACAGAGGAAAACCCTGACATTCAATCGCGGAAAGCGGCGCCGTGTGGGGAGGATAAGGGAGACTAGCGGGAGCGGCTTAGCAGTACGCTGCCAGCGGAACGCTCCAGCGCCACCGGAAGCAGCCGAGGCAGCAGTTCAGGGAATGACTCCAGATTGGCGATACGGAACGTGCCGCTGAGCCTGAGATCGTTCAGTCCGGGATCGGTTATACGCAATGGTGTTTCCAGGTAACGGTTCAGTTGCGCTACGACATCAGCCAGCGGCGTCGCTTCGAAATAGATACGCCCCTCCAGCCAATCCAGGGAATGATTATTTCGGCGCCCGATTTGCGAAAGAGAACGCCCATCCGTTCCAAAGGCGATCACCTCTTCAGCATTCAACAGACGCGTCCCCCCTTCCCCCGCAGCCACTTCGACGCGTCCTTCCACCACCGTTACAAGCACATCCGATGACTGTCGGTAGATATTGAATCGGGTACCGACCGCCCGTACCGTTCCGCCCGCAGTAATAACAACAAACGGCCTATCGGGATCATGTGCAACTTCAAAATAGGCCTCGCCCCTGAGCAGCTGGAGCGTACGCTGCTCAGAGGTCAGCTCCACCCGCAACAAGGTATCGCTATTGAGCCGCACCACTGAGTTATCGGCCAAGTGGAGTGTTCGCTGCTCTCCTTTGCCTGTTTCATAACTGCCCGGTTCGAAGAGAAAGACCAACAACCCGGTGAACATTAGAATCGCCAGCGTGGCGGCCGCTACAAGAAATCGCCCCGCCAGTTTGTGATGCGCTCGGGCGTCGGTCCCGGCATCTGCAATAGGAATGACGTTTTTTAAGTCATCAAGTTCCTGCCACAACTCCTGAACCGCCTGATACTCCCTGAGGTTCTCCGGGTGAGCACGCAACCACAGACCAAATGCGCTGCGTTCCTCTTCGGAGACCCGGCTTCCACCCATGCGCACAAACCACTCCGCCGCCTGTTCCCGGACGGCAGACTGATCCCGATCATTGAAATCGTCACCATGGAGCATGGGGTGGATTCTATTCCAATGATGGGCATCGGCGCCAACCCGTCGACGACCCCCATCGCAACAGGGCCGTCAACACACTTTAATCCAGGGCCGCGAGCCGCTGGCGACAGTGTGCAAGTGCGCGGATAATGTGTTTCTCAACCATGTTGACGGAAATGCCCAGCTCTTCGGCGATGGCGGCGTGACTTTTGTGCCGGAACTTATGTAGAAGAAAGACCTGTCTGCAACGGGGGGGCAATTCGGAAACCGCCTGCTGTAAAACCGTCAACCGCTGCTGTGCATACACCGTGACTTCCGGCGTCAGATTATCCCCCAGACTCCTGGCCAGGTCGTCGCTATCGTATATCTCGCAATTGTCGTTGCCGCGCGCCCTAAGGTGATCGAGGACCAGATTGTAGGCCACTCGAAACAGGAACGGACGTGGGCTGCGGAGCTCGTAGCCCTCCGCCAGACAGAGGACCCGGATGAAGGTATCGTGCATCAAATCGGCCGCATCGCCGCGTGGTAATTTTCTAGCGATGAACCGATGCAGCATATCGCCGTATTCCCGGTAGAGGCCGGCAATATCAATTTTATTGTTATTATTAGGTGACCGCACAATTGCCCCCAATTCGACTCAGAAATTGTGCAGTACATTTATCTTATTTATCAATATGTTATTTGCCGCAGGTTAATGCGGCAAATGACGCGTTTTGGTTTCAGACTCATCGAACGGAAAACCGACGCGGTTTTGTGAATCCCGGTATCGGCAGGAGTAAAAAATTTTGCACAAACCCATTGCTAACCGGATTGTTTAACAAGCAGTCCCTACCCAAACCGCCCTGCGGGCAGGCACCCGGATACCTTCATTTGTAACAAACTGATACAAAATCATCATTCATCTTTAGCGCCATACCCGCGATAATGAGATTCAGTCGTTCCTTTATAAATAACCTTGCATGATGGATGGCATATCACCTCTTTCGGATCACCCGGCCCGCGGCGTGCGGTCGTCTTCCGCGCGCGGGCGGAATCCTGCGCGGCTCGCGGCGGTAGCGGCAACCCTTCTGCTGCTGGCGGGCTGCGCGGTAACGCCACCGCGACCGGATCTGCCGCTGCAGCTGCCGGACCGGTTCAGCATCAGCGATCCCCAGCCGTACAGCACCTCCGAACACTGGTGGCAGGAGTTCCGAGACCCGAGCCTCGACCAGCTCATGACCAGGGCCTTTGAACACAACTTTTCCCTGCGCGCCGCCTGGGCCAGGCTTGATCAGGCCAACGCCCTGGCCCGCCGGACAGGGGCGCCCCTCTGGCCGGAGCTGAATCTGCAATACAACCTCAACCGCCAGATAGCGGAATCCCCGAAAGAGGTCACGACGAAAAACGTTCAGCTTTCCGCATCCTATGAACTGGACCTGTGGGGGCGCATTCGAGCAGCCAGCGAAGCCGCGGACTTCGATGCCCAGGCCTCCGCCGCGGATCTGCAAACCAGCGCCATCACCCTCAGCGCCACCCTGGCGGATACCTGGTATCAACTGATCGAGCAGCGCATGCAGCTGGCCCTGGTTGAGAACCAGATCACCACCAATAAGAACCTGCTGCGATTGGTGGAAGCGCGCTTTCGGGTAGGCCAGGCCAGTGCCAGCGACATCTATCGTCAGCGTCAGTTGCTGGCCCAGACGGAGGGAGAGCAGGCCAAGGTAAGAAGGCAGTTGCAGATCCTGAAGCACCAGTTGGCGGTCCTGCTCGGTTCCGTACCGGGCTACACCCAACTGCCGGAGGACTCGACTCTTCCGCAGCTTCCGCCTCTGCCTGCCACCGGAATTCCCGCCACGCTGGTACAGCGCCGCCCCGATCTGCAGGCCGCCTTTCTGCAGTTACGCGCCGCCGATGCCCGCGCCGCGGAGGCAGTAGCGGCACGCTATCCGCGCCTCGATCTCAGCGCCGTATTCCGTACCCCCGGCGGCTCCACCGGCGCTCTGTTCGAAAGCTGGCTCGGCACCCTTGCCGCTCAACTGGCGGCGCCGTTATTTGACGGCGGCCAGCGTAAGGCCGAGGCGGATCGCACCGGCGCCGTGGTAACGGAAAAACTGAACAACTATGGCCAGACCCTGCTGGAGGCCATCGGCGAAGTTGAAGACGCGCTGATCTCCGAACTGGAACAACGGGCCTATCTGGAGAGTCTGAGCAGCCAGTCGCAACAGGCGGAAGCGGTGGTACGCCAGGAACGGCAACGCTACTTCCAGGGGGACAGCGATTACCTTTCGGTACTCGATGCCCTGCGTTCCCGCCAGTCCCTGGAACGTCAGCAGGTAACCGCGGAACGAGAACTGCTCAGCAACCGCATCGCCCTGGTGCGCGCGCTGGCCGGCGGCTGGATCATGACCCCGCCGATGACCGATTCTGAGAGGAAGAACTGACATGACTGAAGTAACACCCGTCTCCAGCCCACGCCGGTATCCATGGACGATCGTGGCCCCCGTTGCAGTGGTGCTGGCAGCGGTTCTGATAGTGGCCATTCTGATGCTGAGTTCCACCTCCGCCCGGCGGGGTCCGCCGACACAGGAAGCAAGGCTGGTGGAGGTAACCAGCGTCTCGCCGGAAACCGTGCGCATCACCATCGATGCATGGGGTACGGTACAGGCGGCCCGCCAGATCGAACTGCAATCCCAGGTAGCGGGTGAGGTCCGGCACACCGGAGAGGCATTCGAACCCGGTGCCCATATCCCCAAAGGAGGAGAGCTGCTGCAGATCGACCCCACGGACTATGAACTCGCGGTGCGTCAGGCGCGGGCCGAGCTTACCAAGGCGCGAGCCGATCTGGCCCTGGAGGAAGGCAGACGGGCGGTGGCGGAACAGGAGTTTGCGCTGTTGGCACAGGAGACCGGAGCCTCCGAGGACCAGCGCCGTCTGATGCTGCGCGAACCCCAGCGGGAATCCGCCCGAGCCGCGGTGGCTGCGGCCAAAGCCGCACTGGCCGCGGCGGAGCTGGATCTGGACCGCACCGCCGTCAAGGCCCCGTTCAACGCCCTGGTGCTGGACCGGCAGGTCAATATCGGCACCCGGGTAAGCAACGGCGCACAACTCGCCACTCTGGTGGATACCGACACCTTCTGGGTGGAGCTGGCGGTTCCGGCGGCCAACCTGCGCTGGCTGGAACTGCCAAGCGACGGCCAACCGGGATCCACGGTACGCCTGTATCAGGAAAAGGTATGGGGCAAAGAGCGCTACCGTGAAGGCCGGATCATCCGGGTACGCGGAGACCTGGATGAGAAAGGTCGCATGGCACGGCTGCTGGTGGCCGTTGATGACCCCCTGGCACTGACCGATCAGAATCAGCCGTCGCTGTTACTGGGCGCCTTTGTACGCGCCGAGATCACGGGAAAGGAACTCCAGAACGTGCTGGCACTGGAACGCAGTTGGCTGCGGGACGACGATACCCTGTGGCTGATGAACAAGGAGGACAAGCTTACCATCCGTCCACTGCAGCTGATCTACAGCGGCAGTCAACGGGTCTACGTGCAGGATGGCGTTGAACCGGGGGAACGTATCGTGACCAGTGAACTGGCGATCCCGGTGGATGGTATGCCGTTACGCACCGCCGCGGGAACCGGGAAAAAGACACCGTGAGCGAAACCTGGCAGAAGGGGCCCATCGCATGGATGGCGCGTAACTCGGTTACCGCCAATCTGCTGATGCTGGTATTGCTGGTCGGCGGTCTGTTCACCGCCTTCAAAATTCAACAGGAAGTGTTCCCCGCCTTCGAACAGGACCGGATCACCGTACGCATCGCTTACCCCGGCGCCACCCCCGAGGAAGTGGAGCAGGGGGTGATACTGGCGGTAGAAGAGGAGGTCCGCAGCATGGAGGGCATCGACGAGGTGTACTCCACCGCCGCCGAGGGCAGCGCCACAATCTACCTGGACCTGCTCTCCGATGCGGACGGGCAGAAGCTATATCAGGACGTACAGCAGGCGGTGGCCCGTATCACCACCCTTCCGGAGGAGACCGAACGGCCGCGCATCACCCTGGACATACACAAACACCAGGTCATCGATCTGCAGGTCTACGGCGACGTGGACGAGCAATCCCTCTACCGGGCCGCACAGCGGGTGCGGGAGGCGCTGCTGCAACTGCCGGAGATCACGCAGGTCGATCTGCGGGGGGCACGGGCCGTGGAGATCCACATAGAGATCCCGGAACCGGTATTACGCGCCCATAACCTGACCCTGAACGAGGTGGCGCAAGCGGTGCGCGCCCTGGCCATCGATCGCGCCGGCGGCAGCATCGACACCCGCGCCGGCGAGATCCTGCTGCGGGTCAACGAGCGTCGTCAGTGGGCGCAGGAGTTTGCCGCACTGCCGCTGATCAGCGGCGAGGGAGGTGTGCTGCTGCGGCTGGGAGACATCGCAGAAGTCAGCGAAGGCTTTGCCGACAGCAACCAGGAGGCAAGCTTCAACGGTACACGCGGCATCGGTGTCGCCATCTCACGGGTGGGCGATCAGACTCCGAGGGGAGTCTCCGAGGCGGTACGTGACGCCCTGCCCGGCATCAAGGCCAGTCTGCCCCCGCAGATTGAACTGACGGTCCTCAACGACCGCTCCGAAATCTACCTGCAACGCCTGCAGCTGCTGTTGAAGAACGGGCTCATCGGTCTGGTGCTGGTACTGGTAATGCTCAGCATCTTTCTCGAATTCAAGCTCGCCTTCTGGGTCACCGTAGGTATTCCCACCTCTTTTCTCGGCGCCCTGCTGTTCCTGCCGTGGATGGATGTCTCGGTCAACATGATATCGTTGTTCGCCTTCATCATCGCCCTGGGTATCGTGGTGGACGACGCCATCATTGCAGGCGAGAACATCTACGAATACCGGCAGCGCGGCATGGGATTTCTGGAGGCGTCGATTCGTGGGGCGCGGGACATTTCCATCCCCATCAGTTTCAGCATCCTCACCAATATCGTCGCCTTTATGCCGATGTTGTTTGTCCCCGGATCATTCGGCAACGTCTGGGCGGTCATCCCGCTAGTGGTGATCAGTGTTTTCTTGATCTCCTGGGTGGAGGCGTTGTTTATTTTGCCCGCCCACCTGGCCCATGTGCGCGACCGCCGGCTCAGCCATTGGGGCGAGATGGTACACCAGCGTCAGCAGCGTTTCAGCTTCGCCTTTCGCCACTTTGTTGAGGATTCCTACGGGCCGTTCCTGCGGCGGGCGGTACATCACCGTTACTTCACCGTCACCTGCGCCCTCGCTCTGTTGGCAGTGGTAATGGCGATACCCGTAAGCGGACACATGGGCTTTATTCTCATGCCCAAGGTGGAAGCGGATCATGCCGACACCACCGTGACCCTGCCGGTGGGCACACCCATCGCCCGGGTGGAAGCGGTCCGTGATCGTCTCCTTGCCGCTCTGGATAAGGTGATCGCGGACAACGGCGGCGAGCAACTCAGCAAAGGGATCTATACCCAGGTGGACGAAAACCAGATCTCCATCCGCGCCTATCTGCAACCACCGGAACAAAGGCCCATCAGCACCGCCGACGTGGTGAAGTTGTGGCGCAAGGAGGTAGGCATTATCCCCGGTACTGAATCGAGCCGCTACGAGTCCGATCGGGGCGGTCCCGGCAGCGGCGCCTCCATAAGCGTCGAACTAAGCCATAGTAACGTGGACATGCTTGAACGGGCCGCCAGCGCCCTGGCGGAACAACTTACCGAATTCAGCAACGTCAAGGATATCGACGACGGCTATACCCCGGGCAAGAAACAGTTCGACTTCCGCCTCACCGCCGAGGCACGCAGCCTCGGGCTCACTTCCAGCGAGATCGGCACCCAGATACGCGCCGCTTTTTACGGCGCCGAGGCATTGCGCCAACAGCGCGGCAACGATGAGGTCAAGGTACTGGTACGACTGCCTGAGGCGGAGCGACAACAGGTCTACGATCTGGAACAGATGCTGATCCGCACCCCCGCCGGCGGCTACGTGCCGCTGGCCCAGGCGGTGGAGTTCAAACCGGGTCGCGCCTTTACCAAGATCGACCACCGCAACGGCCGCCGCACCGTCACCGTCACCGCCAACGTGGAACCCATCGGAGAGACCGCCCGAGTAATGACAACGGTAAGGCAAGAGCTGCTGCCTCAACTGCTGCGGGACTATCCCGGGCTCAGCTTCAGCTTCGAGGGACGCCAGGCCAGTATGCGCGATGCAGCAATGAGCCTGAAAATCAGCGGCGCCATCGCCCTGATTGTGGTCTTTGCCCTGCTGGCGGTCCCGTTCCGCAGCTACGTGCAACCTCTGATCGTCATGAGCGCCATCCCCTTCGGCGCGGTGGGCGCCATCCTCGGTCACTTGCTGATGGGCTATAACCTGAGCATGATAAGTGTCATGGGTATGATCGCTTTGGGCGGCGTAGTGGTGAACGACGCCCTGGTGATGATCGACTATGCCAACGCCCGCCGTGCGGAGGGAGTATCCGCTTTCGAGGCCATAGTCTCCGCCGGCGTCCGCCGCTTCCGCCCCATCCTGCTCACCACGGTTACCACCTTCGGCGGTCTGGCGCCGATGATCTTCGAAACCTCGCGCCAGGCACGCTTCATGATCCCCATGGCCATCTCCCTTGGTTACGGCATCGTGTTCGCCACCGCCATCACGCTTGTGCTGGTGCCGAGTCTCTATGTCATCACCGATGACATGATTCAGCGGGCGCGCTCGGCTTTCGGTCTGGAACCGCGCACGCAATAACACTTGTCTCGGCGCCGTCCCTCCGGCTGTGTAACTTTCGTTACTGACCTCTCTCCCCGTTGATCGTTACCTTATAGCCTCCAATTAATGACAGTTCTGGAGGTTAACGATGAACGCATTCGTGCGCTTTATGGCATCACCCGCGGGTCGCATCCTGCGCATCGTCGCGGGTGGCACGATTATCTATTTGGGTCTCTCGGTTATCGGGGGTACCAACGGCAAGTTGATCGCGGCCATTGGTCTACTACCGATTTTGACCGGGGCCTTCAATATCTGTGTGATAGCTCCACTGTTCGGCAAGCCGCTCAGTGGTTCCAAGGTTAGTACGTCGACCGGTTAAACCCCTCCGGAAGACGTACCAAGCGGCCGGAGAACATACCGTAAAGTGTTATCCGGCCGCGCTCTTCTTCCCGTCAGCGGGGAACCAGTTCTACCCGCCGGTTCTTGGCCCTTCCCTCCTCCGTGGCATTGGAGGCCACCGGCGCCAGGCTGGCGACGCCGTTCGGGGTCAGCCGGTCGGCGGCGATTCCGAACTCCTTGGTAAGCGCCGTCTTCACCGCATCGGCCCGCCGCCGGGAGAGATCGAGATTATGCTCGAAGGTCCCGGTATTGTCCGTGTGGCCGACCACATGCAGAGTAAGCTTCGGCTCCTGCTTCAACAGCTTGGCGATTTCCTCAAGGGCGGGCCGGGAATCGGGCTTGATGGTCGCCTTGTCGGTTTCAAAATAGATTCCGTACAGGGCCACCCGGCCGTTCTCGGAAATCGCTTTCGACATCTCTTCTGCCTTGACCACTACCATGTTCTGCTGCAAGGGCTTTACCTCGATGATATCCACCGCCGCGTAGGCCCCCTTTCTGGCCTTGTAGGTGGCATCGTCTTTCGCCCACTCTATGGTCGTAAGGTAGACATAAACATCACCCTGCGGACGCTCCTTAATCGCGCTGAGCACACGAATACTCTTTTGATCGGCGGCCATAAAAGTGTAACCGCTGCGGCTGGTCTTGATGTTCATGTCACCGAAGGTGTTGAGGAAGCCGATCCAGTTGCTTGCCGCGGGATCCTTGGTGGAATCGTAAAGAATGCGGAAACCATCGGCCGCCAGTTCATTGCGATAGTTACTCGCCAGTTCGGCGGAACTGGCCTCTCCGGCGGCCTCGTACCAGATGCGGGTAACGCCCCCTTCCAGCTTCAGCGGCGGCTCGGCGAATTCACGCTTCTTGGATCCCAGGTTGTAACGTTTGAAAGTGGCGGTCTGCAACTCATACTCATCGAAACGCTTCACGTCGTAGCCCACGATCTCTGAACCGCCGAAGCGCTTGAGCAACGGGCTGTCTTTGGCGCCGGAAAGATCCGCTGCCCGACTCGCCAATGGAGACAGAAACAGGATCACCATTCCGATCAGGGCGAACAGCCCGCTTCTTACCAATACATCGCGACGTACTACTTTCTGTTCTTCGTTCATAACCCCTCGCAACATGTGATCGATCCTTTACCGTGATCTACTGCAACCGCGGCAAAACCGCTTGTGCCGCCTTTTGAGACAACTCCAGATCCTGCTCCTCGCGGGCCGCGCGGGCCTCGGCCATATCCTTGAAAGAACCCGCCAACACCGAGTGGACCTGGATGATCAGCAGGTTATCCCCCTGCAGGACCCACAGGTCCGTCCCGTTCCAGAAGGCATCGTCTCCCAGCCCGGCCACCGGACGAAAGGTCTTGGCGGCATGGCCGGCCTGGCGGGCCTCTTTCTGCCGGGTCATGAGATCAGCGGCGGAGCTGTTGATTCCCTCCCCCTCAATAGCCGCTGAAGTGGATACCCTCATGGTGATGCCGTAACTGTCACCCTTTTCGGTAAAGGTATAACGGCAACTCTCGCCCGCCGGGAACATGGTGGTCCGGGGAATGCCGTCGGAAACGGTCTGGCCGAAAAGCGCCGCTGCATCGGCTTGGGTGTATAGAGCGCAGGCATCCGGCGAAGATCCGGCCCACGCCGGGGTCTGCGATAACAACCAGGATCCGGCAAAGATCATGGACATACTGATATACAGCACATGACGTCTCATCAAATTCCCCCTTCTTATTCATACGGCCGTACGGCGACCAGGTTGGATTGTTCTTCCCGCAAGGATATTACCAACAATTGACCTGGGCGTCTCTCAGGGCGAGTATACATAGCAGAAACCAGGGAAACTTCGGGTGTAATACCTAAATATGAGCGACATGGAAAGTACGTCACCGACGGAGCAGGACAAACGCCTTCCCGTTCGCGTCTGGATCGGTTATGCATGCCCGGATCTGCGCGCCGAAAAAAACAGAACTCGGCTGCGCAGAAGATTAGGCTCCATTTTTATTCCGGCAACAGTTCAAATAATGCAGCCGTTAGGCCTAACCGCCTATTTGCCAACTTTCCTGCCAATCGATCACAATCCTCTTATTCCGGACGAAGTAGCACTAGTAATCTATCCGAGCTGCAGGCATTACAGGAGGGCGAGGAGCAGCTCAACGGGGGGACGGGCTTATCAGCTTCTCCACCGCACCCTGTTCAATTTCAAACCCGACAATTCCCTACCGGCAAGTCACAGCGCTTTCCCGATATTATTCGATAGCAGCAAGGTGCGCGACGACGACGACCCCTGCACATATTTCGTGCTCAATAACACCGTTGATTGGCAGTCCGGCAGTCCCGTTGTGCTTGTGGCCGATTATGATACTGGGGACTCGAAGACACTACGGGGCGAAATTATCCGGAAAATAGCCGAAATCCAGGCCGCACCGATACCGGGGATAAACGAACTTATCTTTTTCCTCGGCGATAGCTTTGTAGTTCTATGGGTCCACTGGCAGCAAAACCCGGAGACCATGAACTTGCTGGAAAAAATAAATGGTCTACGAGTCATCCTGAATAATCGACATACCCGCAGGCGATTACCCATGTCGTTCACTGCCGATTTCGCCGGGATAGAGGTGGTTCCAGGAAACAGCTTCAACTTCCAGTTTTCCACCATTGGAGAATAAGTCGAGATATGCCTTGCCGCCACCGGCAATCCGCTTGCGGCGGCCTGGCAATACCGCAGTTTCCGCGCCTCCAAAACGAAGCCACTACTAGAATGAGACCCTGGTTATGCGCGCACAAAGACAACTCTTGGACAATAAACTTTTTAAGGCATTTATGGCTGCAGCCGACACGGAGAATTTCACCTCAGCCGCACAAAAAACATTCATGACTCAATCGGGTATCAGTCAGCATGTAGCAAAACTGGAGGAACAAGTCGGCATTCCCCTGTTCAAACGGATAGGGAAACGCGTCACGCTCACTCCCACAGGGAAAAAACTCAGAAAATACATCAAGGATCATGACGCGGCCCTGGAGGTCTTTCTTGGCGAGCTACGTCATGAATACCAAGGCATTGCAGGACTTGTCAGTTACGCCATGCCGGCAAGCTGCCTGCGCTCGTCTCACTTCCCGATATTGTTGGAGAAACGCAAGCAGTACCCGATGATTCGTCTTGATGTAAAGCTGGCGCCAAGTGACGAGGTCACTAAAATGGTGCTGAATGATCAGATTGATTTCGGCTTTGTCACCAGAAGAACCGACCACCCTGATCTTGCTTTTGAATTCTTCTGCCGGGAAGAATATATACTCGTATCATCCACGCCCTGGCAGGTGGGCGATTTCCGTGAATCCTCTATTCTCGAACAACCCTGCGTTTCCTATCCGGGATGCGACATCTATTTTAACCGCTGGCTTGGACACCACTTCCCGCAACGCACAAATCTTGATTTCCTCAGCCTGCCCATATCAGGAAACATCGATTCCATAGACGGCGCTATAAAAATGGTGCAAAGCGGCCTGGGTATCAGTGTATTCCCGCGCCACTGCATCGATAGGCAACTCGCTTCCGCCCGACTGCATGAAATCCCCACCCCCCATTCGCCCCCGATCAATAGCATTCATATAGCCTACCTTCGCAATTATGAATATCCGCGAGTCGTACACCAGGTAATGAGATGGTTCCACGAAATGCTCTGTGACGCACCGGGATAATCTGACACCAACAGAGCGACGCAAAGCCGCAAACTGTTTAAGCCTTTTCGTTAGCGTTCCCTGGCCGGCTGCTAATTACGAGTTCCGGTTACCCATATCACAAACAATTATTAGCGGTGGTTTATTCATCTCCGCCGCGTAAATATGCGCCGAAATTATCACTAATTACTTTTCGTTATTACTTCCATGGCAATACATAATTTCCTCCGCGACCGCCCTCCGCCTACGCTTTTTTTGCCATAACGGCTAAACAATCAGCTACCCATCAAGGAGAAAGCAATGAGCATGAAAAAGGCAAACGCATTCGGCGGAAGCGCATTGCAAACGGCAATGGAAACCCTAACCGCGCAATGGTACAACGCCGTGGTAAGCCAGGGCGGGTTTGACCCGAACACTTTCCAGCTCGTCCAGGGATCACAGGTCATCGGATCCACCTCGGAAAAGCTCTGGCAGTTTTATGATGTGATCCCACCCCTGTCCGTAACCAATTATTTCAACCCGACTTCATTCAACAGCTTTTCGCAGGACTACGGCGGCGTGATCACGCAGCTTATTGTTCAAGGAGGCAACGCGTTCCAATCCGCGATGGGCGATTACTACTCGCAGTGGTTAGCCTATTCGAGAAAAAATGGCGACTACAGTGTAAAGGCTTTCCAGACCTGGGCTATGGGCGTCAATCCAAGTCAAGCAGCCGAATGGACCTCGCTCTACCGCAGCACCTTCGACAGCCCCATCTTTCTGGCCCAGATGGCGTGGGACAATATGCTTAACGCCGGCAGTAATCCCGGCGTTTGCGCCTATGCGAAAACCATCGGCGACCTCAATGACGCCTTGGTTTCTTCGGCAAGCAAAACCATCCACATGGACAGCTCCACGGAGTCCAGCGATATCACCCACACCTGGGCGGAAGGTGAGGCCGGAGGCTTCTTCGAAGACTTCTTCGCTGGCGGCGAAGGAAGTTATTCGTCACTTTCACAGAAACTCGCCACATCAAAGCTTGTGATCGACGCAAGCTTTGATAACCTCGTCACCTTCCCGGCCGCACCGCTATCCTCGCCGAGCACGGATCCTATCCTGAGTCAGTACACCCCTTGGTACAACTCCGAGGCGTTAAACATCGCATACAAAAACAATGACAACCGAACCTGGAAACACGGCACTCCCACCTGGCAGGGAACCTTTGGTCCGGCGGGAGACATGCTGCGCGTATGCGGCGCCATCGTCATTATCGACGGCATAAAAATCAGTGCGACCTCATCCGCCACCTTTTCCTCGGACGAGCAGCAACATTTCGAGGCCGCGGCCAGCGGCGGGTTTTTCCCGTTTTTTGAGGCAGAGGCTTCGCATGGCTGGAGCACTCATACCACGTTCAACGATGCCGGAAACGCCACTATGACGACCGAATCACCCAAGGGTAACCCTCAGGTGCTCGGCGTCATCGTCACCCCTATCAGCGAGATTTTGGGTTAACCGAAAGTGGTCTTCCGGCGGTCCGCCGGAAGACTGTTTTATCTAATTTCAAGTTTGGAGAATAATCATGAATCCGTACGTTCATAAACCCGGCTTCACACGTAGTCACACACTGGCAGCGTGTCTGGTCGTCACAATCCTTGCAACTATCTTTGCCAGCGGAACCGTCCTGGCCGACGGCCTGGTGATCCGCGGTGGAACCTGTAGCGCCGCGGCGTTTAAAAACGGCGCTGCAACCTCCCAGGCGGTGAAAGGTGATTACTACCTAACCGGCCTGAGCGTCAATTGCACAACCGCTACAAACAACAAGGCAAACTACACCAATTATCTCAATGGAATCGACATGTATCCCAATTACTGCGTAGCCACCATCGACAGCCTTGAGCGGCTCGGCGTAAAGATCACACCCGATCCGGTAAAAGGAAATCCCTATCATTGCCTATTGGACGGCAAGGCCAAGGACATCGCAAAGAAGCTGGTTCGCTACTAGGTGCCACCAGTCCATACACCAAAGTGGATGTTGGAGAAAAGCCCGGATCCGAAAGGTTCCGGGCTTTGTGTTATGAAGAAACCTGCAGGATCATGGCGTTCCATTGTGCGTTCTATTCGAAACCGGATTACCCACCCGCAACAGCACATATCCAACTACCGCGGAAATCACTGACCCGAGAAGAATACCGAGCCGGTCACCTGCCACGACCTCGCTCGAGCCACCCTGCTCGAACGCCAGCGAGGCAATAAAGAGACTCATGGTAAAACCGATTCCGCAAAGAATACTGGTTCCGTAGAAACCCCACCAGCTTGAGCCAGTCGGCAATCCGGCGATACCCAGCAGAATCGCGAGCCCGCAAAAGAGCATAATCCCTACCTGCTTGCCGATAAACAACCCTCCCGCAATACCCAAAGGGGTCGGCTCCAGCAGGCTGTCGAGGGACACCCCCTCAAGACACACGCCGGCATTGGCGAAGGCGAATAGCGGAACGATGAGGAATGCAACCCATTGGTGCAGGCCGTGCTCCATGGTCTTCAAAGGTGAATTGGAAGGATCCCTGGAATCACGCAACGGGATCATCATGCCCACCACCACTCCGGCAAGGGTGGCGTGAACCCCTGACTTCAGGACCGCCACCCATAGAAACACGCCCACCAGGACATAGGCTGATAAACGTGTCACCTTCATCAGGTTCATCCCCAACAGCACCACTACCGCAAGCAACGCAAGCAACAGGCTGAGCATGGAAAGGTCGGAGGTGTAGAAAAGCGCGATAATAATCACCGCGCCGAGATCATCGAAAATCGCCAGAGCCATCAGGAAGACGCGCAGCGAGACCGGCACCCGATCCCCGAGCAACGCCAATACTCCCAGAGCGAACGCGATATCGGTGGCCGCCGGTATTGCCCATCCGTTTATGGCCACAGGATCGCCCTGGTTCAATACATAATAGATTAACGCCGGCACCGCCATCCCTCCCAGAGCGCCGACGCCGGGCAGGACAATCTGATCCGGCCGGGAGAGTTCACCCTCGAGAAACTCCCGCTTCACTTCAAGGCCGATCAGGAGAAAGAAGACCGCCATCAAACCGTCATTGATCCACAACAGCAACGGCTTGGCCAGGTGCAGCGCACCGACTCGGATCTCTACCGGAGTTTCCAAAAGCGCATCGTAGAGCCACTTGAACGGAGAGTTTTCCAACACCAAAGCCAATCCGGCAGCGATTATCAAAAGGATACCGCTGGAGGAGTCCTGTTTAATGAAATCCTGCAGCCATTCAGAGACGGAGCCCGTCTTGTCATTAAGTCTATTCATAGTGCGTGACCATCTTCATCGGGCAGGCGGGGAAGCAAAGACCCGAAACCAAGCATTTACGCATACTGCCTCCCGGCCCGCAAGAATTAACCCGGCACGAGTACCAAATATACGAATTTAATCCGCTTCGCTCACCGCCTTCAGCAAATCCCCTCTAAAACGCTCCACGGTAAATCGGTTCTTATCCAACTGCTTCAAATAGAGGTGGCCTTCGAGGATCTTGTCAGTCGCAAACAGCCGCGGCGCCTCATCGAATGAATCGAAGAATAACGGATAAGCCTCCCCAAGATACTCCTCCAGGGCCGGAAGCCTGTTGACGACAATCGGTGTATTCCGCACGACACATTCCACGATCGTGGTGGAGGCGGCCGCGACGAAGTACTCTACAAATACCACGTTATTGGACAACAGGGCGTCAAAGTCCTGATCGACAACCCGATGGATAGTCTGCACCCGACCCTTGTCCTCACGACTGACGTCCTTATCAAACCATACCTCAATTTCACTAAAATACCTCCACAGCCTCTGGACTTGCTTAATATGCTCTACAAACCAGGGAATCTCCACGGCAAGTAGCGTCTTGGTGTAACCGTTTATAGGAGGCAGCTGAAATATGGCGCTGGTATTCCGACAAGTACAGCCGATCTGGATAATGCGCTTGTTCGGATTGGATAGAAATAGATCTGGATCAAACAGCAGATCGGGCTTTGGCACAGGAAGTCGCAGTGCAACGAAAGGGGTATCGAGGGTTGTCTGCAACCACTCCGCGAGTGGCGACGACAGCGCCACACCCAATTTCATATTGGGCAGACTTTGCTGGAAATGCGCGGACTCCAGAACCTTCTCAACCGGGTAGTCCATAGCATACATGAAAGACGGCATATTGTGGGGATGGTGAAAAATCCCAACCCAAGGTTCCGCTATTGTCATGCCCGCAGGGGAGAAACCAAACGTCTGCTCAACAAAATCATCCACCAATATCCCATCCCCGGATGTCGCCGACAACAGGGACCTGATCACATATGGCCAGCCCCCACGATGAAGTCTTTCACCCATAATGTAAGACTTATCCAGAAACTTGATCATATGGGACCAACAAAAATCGGTAACAGATTTCTATATCCGACGCAGACTGCAGATATGACATTCAATAGCGATGACGGGGGCGTCCCCTTTTTATCGGCACAGAATATGCGGGCGTTTTCCTGGCGTCTTAGAAACGCCGAGTCAACCCTAAATTGAACGACAATCCGTCGTAACCGCCGCCGGTACTTTGATCGCGCTCCGCATATCCCCCACGCACCCGCAAATACCAATCGCGGTAAATACCGAAAAATCCTTCGAGCACCACGTCCTCACCAAATTTGTAAGAGGACATATTTTCATCTTTGTGCCAACCGAGACTTAGGGCCGCGCTGACCCCGTTATCATCGTCAATCTTCCAATAGGTGAAGGCGGTCAACGCATAGCGCCGGAAAAATTCCGGATCATAATATCCGTTATTCAAATCATGCTTGAATCCGAACCACTCCCCGGATACGCCCAAATCAAGGTTAAAGTGTTCATGCCGTACTACAGCGCGGCGCGGCGCCAGTACCGCCTGCCATTTCTCATTGTCATCAGAAAAGTCCGACCATCCCACTTGCGTATCCACAAACCAGTTCAGATCCGGCCGCCAGTGCGCCTCGACAAAATTGCCGTTCTGTACCACCTCTCGAGATACCGAACGGGGCGACAGGTCGTACAGCGATCGGCGGCGATTCAATCGCAAAGCCCACTGATCACTGGGGTCCAGGTCCAGATAGAGCAAATAGGTTCCGATCTGCCCCTCGCGCTGCACATCGGCCACCCCGATTTGAGCCCCACCCAGCACCCGGGGACTGAAACGGCGCTCAAGACCCAACCACAGCTCTTCGAAATGGATAGTCTCATGACCGTCCGCGGTTTCCAGCCCGCTTCCGATATCCGCCTCCAGCCGCTCATGGGCAAGACCGACGGTTACCGCAGTCAGCTTGTCATCCCACACATGGCGACCATCCAGGCCGGCGCGCAGAATGGTAATCTCATCGGAATCGTCATAAAAGGAGAAGCTGCCGCGCACAAAATCCCGCGACGGTGTTTGCACGAAGCGCGTCACATCCACGGTATCCGGGCTACCCGGCCGCAACTTCCGTAGAATATCCAGGCTATCGATCGCCTCGGCCGGGCGATTACCGGCACGCAGCGCCAGGGTACGAGTGTAGTTGAGCTCATAATCGCGCGGCGCGGCCGCAAGCAACGGTTCATTTATCGCCGATGCGGCATCCGGCCACTCGGCACGGACCAGTAACCTGGCACGCAATCGTTGTTCATGGGCATCGCTACCGAAGCGGGCACGGTACTCGTCCAATGCGTCCTTAGCGGCCCCATAGTCGCCACGCCAGATCTCCACTTGTACGTATTCCCGCCAGGCTTCTGCATTATCTCCGCGAAGCGCCAAATACTGCCGATAGGCTTCAGCCGAAGCGTCCAAGCGGCCAGCCCAGCCATCCACCCGCGCCAGCCCCCACTGGGCGTCGGTCTCACCTGGCTGGCGTTCCAGCCAGCGCAGATAAAGATCCCGCGCCGTTTCCAGATCGCCTGCCCAACTTGCCTGGCGCGCGCAGGTACTCAGGATATCCAGGCTCTCCGGCCGCAGTTGTAGGGCGTGTCGGCAGGCATCCAGCGCAGGCCGCGGTTGATCCAATACAGCGCGGGCCCGGGAAAGACGAAACCAGTAATCGGCGTTATCAGGAGTAACCTCCACCGCCTTCTGCAAAGCCGCCTCCGCCTCCGCCTTGCGCCCCAGACGTGCCTGAATATCGGCCACCCTCACCCAGAGATCGGCCCGTCCCGACTCGGATTGGGCCGCCCTGGTGTAGATATCGATCGCCCTGTCCCAGTTGCCCGCCATTTCAGCGGCCAGACCGCTGCGAGGCGGCGCGGATTCCACAGCCGGCAACATCGTGGGGAACAAAAGCAGCAGACCCACTCCTGCCGATCGATACCTAGCGTAGTTCATTTGCGCCACCGCCTTGTCTTGGAAAACCAGAGATCACCGGCGAAACGGCCGATGGTTACCGCATCAAACAACAGGCTGGCGTATCGGATCGGCGTCACCAGCAACCCTTTGGCCATCATCTCCAGGCGTTGGCCGCGGGAGATCATCCCCAGGATGGAAACGGAGATGATCGTTTCGATTACAACCGTCAATCCCAGCGGCGTCCAGGCGCCGAAAATCATCATCAGAATCAGCGCCGTCGGGAAAAACACCTTTTCAATCAGCGACAGTAACAACACCCATCCCATGGGACGACCATAGTTCCTGGTGTAATCAACGCCGAAGCGTTGTCGATAGGCCTCCTGAATTCGACGCCTCTCCCTGCCCGACTCCTGCTCTGCCGCGCCCGATCCGCGACGCCTCAGCAGCTTTCGCTTGAAGGCCTTAAGGGGACCGCGCACAAGATCATCGAAATAGTAGCTGCTCTGGAGAAATGATGATGACCACAGATAGATCTGCCGCGGCAGGTTATCCGCCTCCGGTTCTACGGAACGGGCCTGCACATCCATTAGCTGGATATTGCGATATCCCTGCTCAAGGAATGCAAACCCGATAAATATGTCTTCCGAGTTGGTAAGGTCATCACCCAACTCCGGCTCAAAACGATCAAAGAGATCCTTCACGTACTTGCGGCGATAAGCCACCGCGCAGCCAACCGGATTTACGATGCTACCGAAAAACACCATCTGCCCATGGTAGATAAAACGCTGCAAAAACATATAAAGCACGCCACGATACATATTGGTAAGACCGCGCATCAGGCGCTGCCAACGAGTGCCGCCTATTCCGATTTCCACCTCCGGGTGCTTCTGCAGAAAATCAACCACCCGCGGATCATCCAGACATTTACTGCGGTCGCGCTCGCGCATGGGCAAAATCACTCCACAGGCACTGGCGATGCCGACGCCCTGATAAAGCTCCTGAACACAGCGTTCTATATAGTTATCGGACTCAAATACCGTGTCGCCATCAAGGATCAGTTCCACATCAGCATCGGTCTCACGTGACTCACGCTTTACTGTGGGGGTTTTACCGATAGATTTCGCGCGCTTAATGATTTGCGGCCGGAGGCCGATCGACTCACCGAACTTAAGGGCATACTCGGCAGTATTATCAAGGCTTCCATCATCAACCAGAATCACCCGCCGAGGTTGCAACGTCTGCCTGGCCACTGATGAAAGCGCCAATACGATATACTGCTCCTCATTGAGCGCGGGAATCACCACATCCACCGTGGCCTCACGCCAATCTTCCGCCGGGGTCGGCTCGGTCCTATCCGGTCCGTGCAGCAGTCCTAATAAGCTAAGCACCGTAGAAGGGCTAAGCACAAAATAGGGCGTGGTTGCCATAATCGCTCCCTGATCGTTCTAAGGCCTGCTCACACTATGCGGATACCCGCTGCCGTTCGGCTTCCAAAAGGTCGTCGATAGTCCGCTCTAGGCTCCACAGGGGATCAAACCCTGTATAGTTACGCAGCTTATCCAACACCGGACAACGGCGTCGAATATCTTCAAACTCCTCACCATAGGCCTCACCATAGCTGATATGACGAATCCCGGAATTGCTGCCCGCCCGTTGTCGGACCATTTCAGCCAACGCATTGATACTGATTTCCCGCTCACTGCCTACGTTAACCACGTCCCCGGCCGCAGTCGGATTGTCGGCCAATAGATCCAGCGCCACCACCGCATCGCGCACGTCACAAAAGGAGCGGGTCTGCTCACCATCACCAAATACCGTGAGCTCTTCCTCATTCACCGCATGCCGAATGAATCGTGGAAGCACCATACCGTAATGTCCCACCTGGCGCGGACCGACCACATTAAACAGACGAACCACCCGCACATCCATTCCATGACTACGGTGATAGGCAAAACCCAGGTACTCGTCAGCCAACTTGGACAACGCGTAAGTCCAGCGCAAACGGCCGCGAGAGGCAAATACCAGTTGATCGCATTCTTCGTAGGGAGACGCGGTATTGAATCCATAGACCTCGGAACTGGAAGTCAATAATACTTGCGGATTCCAGACATCTTCATGCACGGCCCTCAGCAGCCTCTCAGTACCCGCCATATTGGTACTCATCACGCGTACCGGATCGTCAAGAACCCTCTGGACACCCACGACCGCTGCCAAATGATAGATACGGTCCGCCCAGGAAACAGCCGTCTTCAGCCCTTGCCAGTCAATTATGTCTGCAGTTGTAAGATTAAATCCCGGGCGCTCGAGAAATTCTCTGAGATTATGTATGGAGCCGGTGCTCATATTGTCAAGCACGTGCACCTGGTCACCCCTTGCTAAATGGTATTCAGCAAGATGAGAGCCTATAAAACCCGCTCCCCCGGTGATAAACACGTGCATCAGGGAACCCTCCGGAAACGAAAGGAGGGAGCAACGGTAATGAATTCGCGCCTATTGAGTGGAGTAGGGGGCATCCCCGGAAAAAGCGGAATACCAAAAATCCCTGATATGGGTTGAACTCCTTTTCCAGCGCCTGTCATCTCGTCTCCCTACGATTAGTCTCCGGCTACCTATAGATTCAACCACTTTTCAAATGGTTTCAAGGTTACGGGTGCAAAATCGATCATTTTCCGACCGCCTTACATCGGCGTTCAGGCCGATTCCGGGAAGGAAGCCCTTGTCATCCCCCTTGAGACCACGCGCCCGCGGCGAACCTGCCCACTCTACAGGTACCTTATTGGGATCAATCTCCTCCTGCTCGGACACCCGCCCAGCATCGACAACCTCGACAATTAAGGTTTAAAAACAACATGTTAACCGCGCACACCCCATCCCGCCCGAGAAAAATACAAAACGAACGTTTGAATTACAGTTGAAATGGCCTTATATTGGAGGGGTACCTGAGGAGACGCTTGGTGGTCTTTATCGGCAAGGGATGGCCCCGGAGGCAACCACATTAATCGGGTGTCGAAATACCATCTGGAGTTGCCTGCATGAGCGATCTGCGCGGAAAAACCATTTTCATCACCGGTGCCAGCCGTGGCATCGGCCGCGAAATAGCCCTGCGTTGTGCGCGTGACGGCGCAAACCTGGTGATAACCGGCAAGACTTCGGACGCACATACCAAACTGCCGGGAACGATCCATAGCGTCGCATCCGAGGTGGAACAGGCGGGAGGACAAGCCCTTCCCATCCAGCTGGAT
This sequence comes from Sedimenticolaceae bacterium, assembly GCA_050287965.1. GTDB lineage: Bacteria > Pseudomonadota > Gammaproteobacteria > Chromatiales > Chromatiaceae > CBFDBF01. The sequence goes on along the minus strand of JBNKCX010000010.1, from coordinate 29,333 downwards.
GTGCGTGATGTATCGGCAATACACACCGCGGTGGAGCAGGCGGCACAGCATTTTGGCGGAATCGATGTTCTGGTAAACAACGCAAGCGCCATCAGCCTCACTAATACCCTGCAAACCACGACCAAACGCCTCGACCTGATGTGGGGCGTAAATATGCGGGCTACGTTCTTCGCATCCCAGGCCTGTATCCCCTACTTAAGGAAATCGAATAACCCGCATATCCTTACGATGTCACCCCCGCTTAACATGGAGGCGAAGTGGTTCGCACCGCACGTTGCCTACAGTATCTCGAAATACGGTATGAGCCTGTGCGCGCACGGCATGGCCCTGGAGTTCGCTGAAGACGGCATCGCCGTGAACTGCCTATGGCCCCGTACCACCATCGCCACCGCGGCTATCGAATTCAATTTTCCGGAACATATTCTGCGCGCGTCGCGTCGTCCCTCCATTGTTGCCGATGCCGCATACCGTATTCTGACGCGTGACAGCCGAAACTGCACGGGGAACTTTTTTGTGGATGAAGATGTTTTACGGGACGCAGGCGAAACAGATTTTGACAAATATGCCGTTACACCCGGTGAACCTTTAATGGCGGATTTTTTTCTACCAAATTCCGAGTAATCAGTCAGCAAACAGCCGGGAAAAGCACCCATCGCCATACCGATTACAGATCATGAATAGGCCGTACCGACAACATTACTATAAAAAACCCAGATAACCTGGAGCGAAATTGCTATGGAGGAACATTACATCACACCGGAACAGGCGGTCACGTTGCATAGCCTTTTCCATGAGCGCGTCAGGCGCACCCCAGACGGCGACGCATACTGCCATTTCGATACCGATAAGAATGCCTGGGTAACGCTGAGCTGGAGTGATATGCGTGATGAGGTGGCCCGCTGGCAAGCCGCACTGCAGGGTGAAAACCTTGCGGCGGGCGATCGGGTGGCCGTTATGCTGCGCAATTGCCCTCAATGGGTCATTTTCGAACAGGCCGCCCTGTCACTGGGACTGGTCCTGGTGCCTATTTTCGCCGAGGACCGGCCCGATAATGTCGCATTTATCATCAATGATGCACAGGTGAAGGTTCTGCTTTTCGAGAATGGTGAGCAGTGGCGGAAACTTAATTCAGTAATAGAACAATTACATGGCGTACAACGCTTTATCAGTTTGAAAGAGGTTACGGAAAATACCATACCGCGCCTACAGACTGCCGAATCCTGGCTGCCTGATCATGCCGCAATGCAACTTCCCTATTCCTGTCACAAGGACACCCTTGCGACGATTATGTATACCTCCGGGACTACCGGCAAGCCGAAAGGGGTGATGTTGTCGCATAGCAATATTTTTGTTAATGCCTACTCCGGTTTACGGACATTTACGGTTTATCCCGAAGACAGGATGCTGTCATTTCTTCCTCTTTCCCATGCCCTTGAACATACTGCCGGATATATCATGGCCATGATCGCGGGGGCATCGGTAGCCTACGCGCGCTCGATTCCGCAACTTGCGGATGATCTGCAACAGATTCGCCCCACTCTTATGATATCGGTACCGCGCATATTCGAGCGGATTTACAACGCCATTCATCTAAAACTCCAGTCCGCCTCACCGCTACGCCGGAAACTGTTCGAGCAGGCAGTGGATGTCGGCTGGGCGCGCTTTGAATATCAGCAGGGGCGCGGACCATGGAGCATGAAATTTCTTTTCTGGCCTGTTTTTAAAGCTCTTGTCGCCAATAAACTTCTGGGCAAGCTCGGAGGCAAACTGCGTTTGGCAGTGAGTGGCGGCGCAGCATTGTCCCCTAAGATTTCCCGGGTGTTTATCGCATTGGGGCTACCCTTGACTCAGGGCTATGGAATGACGGAGACCAGCCCGATAGTGACCATAAATCGCGTGGATGACAATATTCCTTCGACGGTGGGCCAGCCTTTACCCGGCATCGAGGTCCGAATAGGGAATCAAGGTTCTTTACTGGTGAAGGGGCCGTGCAACATGCTCGGCTATTGGAATAACCCCGAAGCAACCGCTGCCATCATCGATAAGGATGGCTGGCTCAATACCGGCGATACCGCCGCTATCAGCGATAGCGGTCATATCACCATTACCGGACGGCTAAAAGAAATAATCGTCATGTCTAACGGCGAAAAAATCCCGCCCTCAGACATGGAAAACGCCATTCTGCATGACCCCCTGTTCGAGCAGGTCATGTTATATGGTGACGGTCATCCCTACCTGATCGCGCTGGCGGTACTCAATCCAGAACAATGGCACATTCTTGCTCAGCAGCTCGGGGTCCCGGCGGACCTTGATGAATCTCTTAACGACGAGCGCGTGGAACAGGAAGTACTCCGGCGTATAACAGAACAGAGCAAAGAATTCCCCGGCTACGCGGTTGTGCGACGGGTATTTCTGACACTGGAACCCTGGAGTATCGAACAGGGGCTGATGACGACAACCTTGAAACTGAAACGTGCCAAGGTATGCGCGCATTTCAAACACGAAATAGAGCATTTATACGAAGGACATTGAGACCAAGGGATTCTTATTCCCGCCACTGACGAATCGTTTTACCTGAGCAAAGGAAGGCTTTCATGATACAGACGCAGGCAGCAGCAAGAGGCCGTAGTTTTGCCTGCCCGGGTTTCCTCCCCATGGAATTAACGGGAAACCGGCCACTGCCACGAACTCTCTTTTTCAGAGATCGATTTTTTCAGGAAAACAACCGCTTGCGCGTAGCCTGAATTAAAACTAAAATTAAAACGAACGTTTGAATGGTGTGAGTAAAGGAGCACCACAATGAACAAAGAAAACCAGAAAAACACCCGTCAGCGCATCCTTGACGCCGCCGAGGAACTGTTCATGCAGAACGGGTTTGAAGGCACCTCCATGCGCATGGTGACAGGCGAAGCGAAAGTCAACCTGGCAGCGGTCAATTACCACTTCGGCAGCAAGGAAGAGTTGATGCAGGCAGTGCTGCGTCGCCGACTGGAGGTCATAAACCGGGAACGGTTGCGCCTGCTGGATGAAGCGGAAGGAAAAGCCGCCGGTAAGCCGCTTAAGCCGTCAGTGATTATTGATTGTTTCTTCGGGACATTGCTGCGGGTGGCCGCGGACCAGAAGGCCGGCGGAGGAACGTTCCTGCGGTTGCTTGGTCGGACGGTCACCGATCCGTCACACTTTATACGCACCTTTATGTCGACCGAATACGCCGACGTGCTGGAGCGCTACAAGCAAGCCATGTTTCGTTCTTTGCCCCACGTACCCAAAGCGGAAATTGTCTGGCGATTTCATTTCATGCTTGGTGCGACTTCCTACGCTATTGCCGGCACGGACACACTGCGCCTGGTGACCGACTGGCAGGTGGAAGAAGGCGCTATTGCACAGGACAAACACCTGCTACCTCGACTGATGTCATTCATGCTTGGCGGGCTTCGCGCACCCTTACCGGATCTAAACGATGACTAGGGAATCGGCGACGTAATTGGCATTGCATTGCCGCGAAACCATACATATCTAAATTAGTATTCAGGAGTAAACCGTTATGACTGCGACTGTAATTCTGTTGTTACTTGCCGTTATTCTGCTAGTGGCCCTATTCGTAGTACGTCCATTACGACGTGCAGTGCTAAGTGCGCCGTTGTTTTCAGTCTTCAAAAAAATTCTGCCGCCGATGTCCGACACCGAGCGTGAGGCGCTCGAAGCGGGTTCGGTTTGGTGGGAAGGCGAACTTTTCTGCGGCAAACCTGATTGGAACAAGTTGCATGCCTATCCACAGCCAAAGCTGACGGAAGAAGAACAGTCGTTCCTCGATAATGAAGTCGGGGAGGCCTGCCGCCTCATTGACGACTGGAAAGCCACCCAGACCGACTATGATTTATCGCCGGATGCCTGGCAGTATCTCAAAGACAAGGGATTCCTGGGAATGATAATTCCGAAAAAATACGGCGGTCTAGAATTTTCCGCCTATGCGCATTCCCAGGTTGTAACCAAACTATCAACCCGTTCATCGGCATTGGGTGTGACGGTGATGGTACCCAACTCCCTCGGCCCCGCGGAGTTGCTGTTGCATTATGGTACTGAGGAACAGAAAAACCATTTCCTGCCGCGCCTGGCAAAAGGGATTGATATACCAGCGTTCGCGCTTACCTCACCATGGGCGGGATCCGATGCGGCATCAATCCCCGACGCTGGAATCGTCTGCAAAGGAGAATGGCAGGGTAAAGAGGTTATCGGAATGCGCGTCAGTTGGGATAAGCGCTACATCACCCTCGGCCCATTGTGCACCATCCTCGGTCTGGCGTTTCGTCTGTATGATCCGGATGGCCTGCTGGGAGACCAGAAGGATGTGGGTATTACTTGCGCCCTGGTCCCGCATGATCATCCGGGCGTCGATGTCGGCAGACGCCACTTCCCTCTGAACGCGGCCTTTGTTACCGGCCCCACCAGAGGAAAGGATGTGTTCATGCCCCTGGATTTCATTATCGGTGGTCCGGCCATGGCGGGGCGCGGCTGGCGCATGTTGATGGAATGTCTTGCTGCCGGCCGCTCCATTTCGCTGCCTTCTTCCAATACCGGCATGGCCAAACTCACCTCACGTGCCGTCGGTGCCTATGCGCGCGTTCGCAGCCAGTTCAAGATGGCTATCGGCAGATTCGAAGGGGTGGAAGAGGCTTTGACCCGTATCGGCGCCTACACCTATGTGATGGATGCGACACGAGTCATGACCGCGGGTGCCGTTGATCTTGGAGAAAAACCCTCGGTGGCGTCGGCGATTGCCAAATATCACGTTACGGAATTGGCGCGCAAGGTGGTGAATGACGGCATGGATGTGATCGGCGGCAAGGGCATCTGTCTCGGCCCCTCCAACTTCCTCGGGCGCGCCTACCAGCAGGCCCCGATCGGTATTACCGTTGAGGGCGCGAACATTCTTACCCGCAGTCTCATCCTGTTCGGACAGGGTGCGGTCCGCTGCCATCCTTACGTATTGAAAGAAATGCAGGCAACCAGAAATCCGGATGCGATACAGGGTCTGGAGGATTTTGACGAGGCCCTGTTCGGTCATATCGGATTCACCATACGCAACGGCATACGTACGTTTCTGCACGGTCTCACCGGCGGGTTTTTCGTTCGCGTACCTGAAGGCACCGCCCCGGAAGCCAAACGCTACTACCAACAGATCACCCGTCTTTCCGCGGCCTTTGCCTTCCTCGCGGATGTTTCCATGCTGGTACTCGGCGGCAGTCTGAAGCGGAGGGAGATAATTTCCGCCCGGCTGGGCGATATCCTGGCCCAGATGTACCTGATGTCCGCGGTCCTGAAGCGCTACCAGGACGATGGGCGGCCGCAGGCTGACGCGCCGCTGATGCACTGGAATATGATGAACTGCCGATACCTGGCCCAGGAGGCATTCCAGGGTGTGGCGGCCAATTACCCGAGCAGACTGGTCGGTATGTTCCTGCGCTTTCTGATTTTCCCGTTCGGCCGTCCGTTCAAGGCACAACCCGACAATATCGGGCACCAGGTGGCAAAGCTGCTGATCTCTCCTTCAGAGACGCGTGACCGCCTCACGGCCGACTGCCATATACCTGAATCCGTCGATGAGCCGGTAGGTGCGATTGAGCAGGCATTTGCCGCCACCATCGCCGCCGAACCGATTGACGCAAAGGTTCGCGAAGCCGAGAAACAGGGGCTGTTCGAAAACAATCCGGATGCCAATGTGCGCGATATCGCGAACGTGGCCTACCAGCAGGGCGTAGTCAGCGCAGAGGAGTATGAAGTACTGCAACGCCGTGACGAGCTGCGCGATATCGTTATCCGTGTGGATGATTTTCCGTTCGACTTCGACGTCGCCACGGCCAACAAACGTAATGTTGCACCGACTGTAACCGAGATGCCGGGTTGCGCCGTCGGCTGATTTGCGTTGCAGCCAATGCGGCGGTGAATACATCAAATGGGAGCTTAATGTGAAACGAATCAATGTAAAAAAGGTTGCCGTGCTTGGTGCGGGCGTAATGGGGGCGCAGATCGCTGCCCAACTGGTCAATGCCAATGTCGAGACCATACTGTTCGAACTTCCGGCCAAAGAGGGCGATCCCAACGGCAACGTCAATAAGGCGCTCGCGGGCCTGAAAAAGCTGGAACCGGCGCCCATCTCCACCCCGGAGAAACTCAGCTATATTGAACCGGCAAACTACGATCAACATCTGGAAAAGTTGCGCACCTGCGACCTCGTTATCGAAGCCATCGCCGAGCGTATGGACTGGAAATCCGATCTGTACCGCAAGGTTGCGCCGTTCCTGAAAAACGACGCCATATTCGCAACCAACACCTCAGGCCTATCCATCAATAAGCTGGCCGAGGCCTTTCCGGAAGAGTTGCGGCACCGCTTCTGCGGCATCCACTTCTTCAACCCGCCACGCTATATGTACCTGGTTGAACTCATTCCCTGCACGGGGACGGACAGGTCGCTTCTCGACCGGCTGGAGACCTTTCTGGTATCAACCGTGGGCAAAGGCGTGATACGCGCCAAGGATACGCCTAATTTTATCGCCAACCGTGTAGGCGTATTCTCCATGCTGGCTACGGTTCACCACGCACAACGCCTGGGACTGGGGTTCGATACCGTTGACGCGTTGACCGGGCGTTATCTCGGGCGCCCCAAGAGCGCCACCTTCCGCACTCTGGATGTCGTTGGCCTGGACGTATTCTCGCATGTGGTAAAAACCATGGAGGAGAATCTCGCCGATGATCCCTGGCACAGCTATTTCACTTCTCCCGAGTGGATGGAAGAACTTATAGAACAGGGGTCATTGGGTCAGAAAACCCGGTGCGGGGTCTATAAAAAAGTTGGCAAGGAGATCCAGGTACTGGATCTCGCAACCGACACTTACCGCGCTTCGGAAGGCAAAGTCGAAAGCGAAGTGAAAGATATTCTTCGCGAACGCGATTGGTCGACCAAGCTGTCGAAACTGCGTAACAGTAACAGCCCCCAGGCCCGGTTTGTATGGTCGATCCTGCGTGACAGTTTCCACTATTGCGCCATCCATCTGCAGCATATTGCCGATAATGCCCGGGATCTGGATCTCGCCGTACGTTGGGGTTTCGGCTGGGACAACGGCCCGTTTGAAATATGGCAGGCGGCCGGCTGGCAACAGGTCGCCGGCTGGATCAACGCCGATATAGCAGCGGGCGAAACCATGGCCGCTGAACCGCTGCCGACGTGGGTATCCGAGGCCTCGCGTTCCGGCGTGCATGATATGCAGGGCTCTTACGCACCCGTAGGCAACGAAATCCAGTCCCGTTCCATGCTCCCCGTATATCAACGTCAGCTATTTCCCGATGCGCTGCAGGGTGAATCGCGCGAATACGGTGAGACCGTGTTCGAAACAGACGCGGTGCGGTTGTGGCATACGGGTGACGATATCGCCATACTCAGCTTCAAGACCAAGATGCATGCCATCAGCAACGAAGTCCTCAATGGAGTATTGCACGCGATAGATGAAGCGGAGGCGAAATTCAGCGCTCTCATTCTGTGGCAAATCGAACCACCTTTCTCCGCCGGAGCGCATCTGTTGCAGCTGATGCAGGGCGTACAGGAATCGCGAGAGAAGAGCGGCGTACTGGACAAGTTCAAGCAGGCCGCAACCCGGGTCAAATACACGGCCGCGGGGGGTGGTAGCATGGGCGATATTCTCACCGCCGCCACGGGCGGCGGACCCCGTGTAGAGGAGGTGGTTGCAAAATTCCAGCAGACCTCGCAGCGCCTGAAATACGCGCAGATACCCACAATCGCCGCGGTTGACGGCCTGGCTCTCGGCGGCGGCTGCGAGTTTGCCATTCACTGCACGCGCATTGTCGCCACCCTGGAGAGTTATATCGGCCTGGTGGAGGTGGGCGTCGGCCTGCTACCGGCGGGCGGTGGCTGCAAGGAGATGGCGCAACGTGCCGCGGCTGAAGCACGCGGCGGCGACATTTTTCCCGCTCTGCGCCGCTATTATGAAACCATTGCCATGGGCAAGGTCGCAAAAAGCGCCGAGATGGCCAGAGAAATGGGTTTCCTCCGACAGTCGGATCGCATCGTAATGAACCGCCTGGAGTTACTGCATGTGGCCAAACAGGAAGCAGCAGCGATCAACTCGACAAGTTATCGACCACCCCTACATCAGCGCCAGATCGCGGTTGCCGGAAGAACGGCTATCGCCACCTTCAAAGCCTCGATGATAAACATGCTCGAGGGTGGATTTATATCGGAACACGACTACAACATCGGCTGCCGTGTTGCTGAAACGCTATGCGGCGGGGATGTGGAAGTGGGCAGCATGGTGGATGAAGAGTGGCTGCTCGACCTGGAGCGGAGTCACTTCATGGATCTCTTGGCAACTGAAAAGACACAAGCGCGTATCGAACACATGCTGAAGACCGGCAAACCGCTGCGCAACTAGGGTCCGATAACACCATGCGGGATAACACTCCCGCCCCTAAGGAGACGAACATGAGTAACCAAGTACAAGAAGCCTATATCGTCGCCGCAACGCGCACACCGGTAGGGAAAGCGCGCGGCATGTTTCGTAATACACGACCGGATGATCTGCTGGCGCACGCGTTGAGCAGCGTGTTACAGCAGGCGCCGTCCCTCGATCCGGCGAGTATTGGGGACGTAGTCGTCGGCTGCGCCATGCCGGAGGCGGAGCAGGGTATGAACGTGGCGCGTATCGCGCTGCTTCTGGCCGGCCTGCCGGATACCGTACCCGGCTTCACCATAAATCGTTTCTGCTCCTCGGGGCTGCAGGCGGTAGCGCTGGCGGCGGACCGCATTCGCCTCGGCGAGTCCGATGTAATGCTTGCCGCAGGCGTGGAAAGCATGACCATGGTACCGATGATGGGCAACAAGATCGCCTTCAACCCGGCTATCTTCGAAACGGATGAGAACTACGGCATTGCCTACGGTATGGGCCTTACCGCGGAGAAGGTGGCTGAACGCTGGTCGGTCTCCCGTGAGGCGCAGGATGCGTTCGCGTTGCAAAGCCACCAGCGGGCCGTCGCCGCCATCGAAAACGGTGAGTTCGCGGATGAAATCACCCCCTATACCGTCAGAGAGAGGGTCCCTGACCTGGGCAGCCGCGAAATCAATCTCCTTGAGCACACGGTCTCCAATGACGAAGGCCCGCGCCCCGACACATCGATTGAGGCACTGGCCAGGCTCAAAACCGTATTCGCACAACAAGGTTCCGTGACGGCGGGAAACAGCTCGCAGATGTCGGATGGCGCGGCCGCGGTACTATTGTGCAGCGAGACCGCCTTAAAGCGCTTCAACCTGACGCCTATGGGCAAATTCCTGAGCTTCAGCGTGGCCGGCGTACCGCCGGAGATCATGGGTATCGGCCCCAAGGAGGCCATTCCCAGGGCCCTGAAACAGCTGGATCTGAATCTGCACGACGTGGACTGGATAGAACTGAATGAGGCCTTCGCCGCGCAATCTCTTGCCGTCATAAACGATCTCGGCCTGGACCCGGAGAAGGTGAACCCCCTGGGAGGCGCGATTGCCCTTGGACACCCCCTCGGCGCAACCGGCGCGATCCGTACCGCGACACTTATGCATGGGCTACGTCGCCGCAAACTAAAATACGGCATGGTGACCATGTGCATCGGCACCGGCATGGGTGCGGCCGGAGTATTTGAGGCACTCTAGGGTGTGGTTTGTGCGTTGGCTGGACAAATGCCCGAAGCCGTGGCGCACCCACCTCGTGCGTCTTGGCTTCAACCTGCATCCCGCATACCGCGGGACCGGGGGTCGCGTTGAATATGTTTCCCCGGACCTGACATCCATGCGGGTGCGACTGCCTTTTAGTCGTCGCACCCGCAATCTGGTCGGATCGATTTTCGGCGGATCCCTGTTCGGCGTTACCGACGGACCGCACCCCACCCTTTTGATAATGGCCCTGGGCCGCGACTACATCATCTGGGACAAAGCCGCTCACATATCTTATAGACGTCCGGCAAGAAGCACTCTCTTTGCCGAATTCACCATAACACCGGAGGAGATCAACGAGGTGCGGGAGATACTGTCCCGTCAGCCCAAGGTTGACCGGGTATACCGCATTGAACTGAAAGATCATAACGGCATCACCCATTGCGAGGTTGAGCGCACGATTTATATCGCCAATAAAAAATATCACAAGCGAAAGAACACCGACTGACACTCAGCACCACCAACCTCGCCCCCCGGCAAACAAACCCTCGCTTTTGCAATTCTTGCGGTCTCTGCATTGAAACCCGTGTTAATCGGAGGCTGTTTGCTATTCAATCGGAGAATAAAAAGCGCTAACCTATCCTATAAGCAGTCTTCACAGGAGAGGAACATATGGAAAAAGCTATCGAGATTTTCAAAAACGCCCTGGAACTTGAGGTTCAGGCCGAATTTTTTTATGAAAAGGCGGCCGAAATAACCGATAACGACGAGTCTCGTATGGTTTTTCTGGAACTCGCGGACATGGAAGGTGGTCACGCCCGCCATATCGCCAAACGTTTCAAGGATACCGATTTCGGTAAACTGTTTGATGCCGATGCCTGGCTGGATGAACTGGAAAGCGAGACGGGCAAGCTGCCCATTGAGGTGGACAGCATGATCGCCAACGGCGACATGCACGCGGTACTGGATTTCGCCATCAAAATGGAAATTAGGGCGCGGGACAACTATCAGAACTTATCTGAGATATTTACCGACGACGAAGATAAGGCCTATTGCTCCGACCTGGCGAAAGAGGAGCAGGAACATATCAACGCCCTGACCCAGCTACGCCGCTCTCTCGACATGGATCCGGACGAACGGCCGGATCTGTGATAATTCGCTGAATCGAATGGGCGTGGTGCGCAAAGCACACCACGCCCTTTTTCTTCCTCTATGTCCCTGGAGTTCGGCAGTGCGCATCGTCTCTTTCAATATAAACGGTATCCGTGCCCGCCCGCATCAGTTGCAGGCACTTCGCGATATCTATTCTCCCCACATCATCGGTCTGCAGGAAACCAAGGTTCAGGATCCCGACTTCCCGTTGGACGTAATCAGTGAGTTGGGCTACCGAGCCGACTTCTACGGACAGAAAAGCCACTACGGCGTGGCACTGTTATCTACCCTGACACCGACCACGATAAGAAACGGTCTTCCCGGCGAACCGGATGACGCCCAGCGCCGGCTTATCACCGGAATCTATCAGACCCCGAAGGGAGAAACCCTAACGGTAATCAACGGTTATTTCCCCCAGGGCGAAAGCCGCAATCACCCGGTCAAATTTCCTCATAAACGCCGCTTCTATGCGGAACTCCTCGAGTTGCTGCGGAACGGGCACTCACCCCAGGAGAATCTGTTACTGATCGGTGACATGAATGTGGCACCCCTTGATCAGGACATCGGCATCGGCGCCGATAATGCCAAACGCTGGCTCCGAACCGGCAAATGCAGCTTCCTTCCGGAAGAGCGGGAGTGGTTACAGGCGCTCCGGGGCTGGGGGCTGCAGGACTGTTTTCGTGCCGTACACCCGGACAAGGACGACCAGTTCAGCTGGTTTGACTACCGCAGCCGGGGATTCGAACATTACCCCCGCCGGGGCCTGCGTATCGACCTGTTGCTGGCTACCGGCGGTCTCATGGAGAGGATCCAGAATGCCGGCATTGCCTACGATATCCGCGCCATGATCAAACCGTCGGACCACTGCCCCATCTGGGTTGATCTGGATATCTGATATGAGCGGACTTCAACCAAGAGAATACTGCGGAGTCCCCCGATGCGGGGGAAATTTCATCAAACAGACTAGAGCTCGATTCCGCAGAACGTCACACGTTTACAAGACTCGTGCTTGAACCACTCCAGACACTGCCGAAAGTCGTTGAAAGCAATCGGGCTATAGAGATGGTCCTGCCAACTCATCCAGATGCCGAGCACTCTTTTCTGCGGGGAAAATTTGACCCGTCCGTTGTCATTGATAGCTCCCTTGATGCGGTACTGAACTATCATATCTATAGTTTCCGTGGGCCTGTTGAAATAAACCTTGGTTAGCAATCAGATACAGCTTAATAAAATACTTTTAATTCCCGCCCTTCCGTGAACGAATTCACAAATCAGGCATTATCCAGGTTACGCGCAAGGTGATCAGATACGGCGCCGCCCAGACGGCGGAACAATACCCACTGATCGAGCCGTCATTTGGAAAATCTGGAACTGGTACCCGCCGAATCGGACAAACGCAGCAACTCCATCTCCTTGCTGACATCCAGCGCCGTCAGCTGACTAAAACTCTCCTGGTCAAAGGTAATCGCTCCGCCACATAACTCGTACCAGGCGAAGCCCTCGGTCCAGCCGGAATGACTGTAACTCCCCTGTCGATTTCGGGGTATACAGTAAAGTTCTCCGGGAAGCGCCAACAGATTGTAGTTTCTCTCCTTGTGGTGCAGCTCCTCAATAAAAGTCCAGGCTTCGGAGATCGTCCGGAAACGGCAACAGTCCACCGGATACGGCAGGTTCCCGCCATTGTGTTCCCATATGTCCGCGGTGATCGGAAGCGGATCTTCGCGCACCGACATCTGGAAATGGAGATGGTTTACCGAGGCGTTGGCACCGTAACTGTTATATGCAAAACCGATTCCCGGAACCTCCGCACCGAGTCGTTCCGAAATGACCCAAAGGTATTCCAGCCAGGACCTGTCGAGAAGTTGCGGCCGAGAAAGCATGCGCTCCGGAACCAACAGCCCGTGCAGAGGGACGAACGGATACTTATTGTAGAAAAGTGTCGAGGTTCGCCCCGAAAGCACACCCTCCCAAAGGATTTCCTTAGCGAGAAAGGGCTTGTTGAAATGAAATGCCTCCTGATCGAAAGGAAGACTGATTCCGTTGATCTCAACAGTACTGGTACGGGCGGGCCTGAAGGAGCGTAGTTGATTGAACTGAACCTCCCAGGGTCCCACCTGACGATATTGGGGGGGATGGATGTTTTCAAATCCCAGCATTATCAGCCACCGGAACACCTCCAGATCATCCTCCGGTATATCCGGATTACATCCCTCGGCACTTACGGTGCATTGTCCGATCTCCTGCGCCAGTTTATTGAACTTTGATTCCAGATCGACCGCGAGACTTTCGAAAATATTCTGGTCGAATACCGCGTTGGCCAGCACCAGAATGAACACCCCGACCTCGTCGCTATCCTGCAACAACGCCTTGAGCCCCTGCTCAAAACGGTCGCGCAGATGCTCGTCAGAGGAGAAAAGGTCCGGGTCTTTTATCATCGCGTTATTCCTGCAGCCGCCCTGCGATCAGTCACAACAACTTCCATCGTCTCCGCCTTTGCCGCGTTTAAAAAAGCGCCGCAGGGGTCTGATCCCGGTTATCAACAATATACTCAAACTGAACCAGGCGATGAGGGTCGGCGTCTCACTCTCCTCTCCTCCCGTGCCGGCCATTCCGGCGAGGATATCAAATCCAAATGACATCACCACAAAATCCAGCGTCAGCCCCAGCAATACTGAAACCCCGGCGACACCCGCCAGGTACGCGACCAGAGCCCGGCCGCCCAGTTCTTTACGTATCAGAACGATACTTGCCAGGTTGCTGGCCGGACCCGCCAGCAGAAACACCAACACCGTACCGGGAGATACGCCCGCATATAGCATGGCATGGGCCAGCGGCGTACTGGCCGTTGCGCAGACATACATGGGCACTGAGATCAGCAGCATCAACACCATGGCAAGGGGACCGCTGCCCCAGGCTGAAAGCAGATTCGGCGGCGCCAGCGTCACCACAGCCGCCGCGGCCACAATACCTATGGCCAACCACAATGCGAGATCGTCCAGGAGATCGGAAAAGGCGTAGCTGAGGCCGTTAAACGAACGCCTCCAGATACCCTGATCTTCTTCGGCCGATCCTTTATCACTGTCGGTGCAGTTACAGCATGTCTCAGAGTCGCACGAGGGCTGCATCACGGTGGGGAGAGCCTCTTCGCCCTCCCGGCTTCCGTTGCCGGTATGCCCCACTAACAGACCGGCGCTGATCGCCGACAGGATGGCCGCCAACGGTCGTAGCAGCGCCATGACTGGACCCAGCAACACCCAGGACAGGGCGATGGAATCGACGCCGGTCTCGGGAGTGGCGATCAGAAACGAGGTAGTAGATGCAGGAGAGGCACCGGAACGCTTCAGGGAAAAAGCCGCCGGCAGAGTACCGCAGGAACAGAGCGGTAACGGGGCCCCTACAAGAGCCGCCCTGACGACCGCACCCAGACCGGAACCACCCAATGCCCGCCCCACCGTTTTCATCGGCAGCCAGGCGTGGATCAAGCCGGCGGCGACCAGGCCTAGCAACAACCAGGGAGCCGATATCAGGGCGATACGCAGAGTGTTTTCCAAAAGCGCGAGCATTTTGAGAATAAAGGCCGCATCGAAGGCGACGCCCCCTTACCCCTCCTTTTCCTTACGCTTCGGCTCAGGATCCGGTACCGGATCGACACCACCCTCATGGAACGGGTGACAACGGGAAATCCGCTTTATTCCGAGCCAGAGACCCCGCAGCGCCCCGTGTTTCTCTATAGCCTCCTGGGTATAGGCGGAACAGGTGGGATAGTAGCGGCAGTTGTTACCGAGAAAAGGGCTGACCAGATAACTGTAGCCCCTGACCAGCCAGATCAGCAGTCGCTTCACTGCTCCGCGCCCTCCGAAACCCTGCGGCGCCAGATCCCGTTCAGCATGGTTGAGAGCAGATAGCTGATACCCGCGACAAGAATAATAGTGGCTCCGGCCGGGAGATCCGGGTGATAGGAAACCGCGAGTCCGACCGAAGTGAAAAACACCCCAAGGATGACCGCCAGCAACATAATCCGGCTCATGCAATGGACGTACTGAACGGCGATCGCCGCGGGCAGGGTCAACAGGGCGAGTACCAGGATCAGACCCACCACCTGTATCAGCAACACCACGGTGAGAGCCACCATGCACAGAAGCAGAAGATAGAAGAAGGTGACGGGCACTCCCCGCAGGCGGGCAAACTCCTCGTCAAAGGAGACCGCCATAAATTGACGGTAGAACACCAGCACGTTCCCCACAACGACCCCATCCATGGCAACCATGGCCCATATATCCCGCTGCTGTACCATGAGGATATTTCCGAAGAGATAACTCATCAGGTTGACGTTGTAGCCCGGTGTGCGGGAAATAAAGAGAATACCGATGGCCATGCCCACCGCCCACAGGGCACTGATCAGAGTATCTTCCTGCTCCCGCCAGCGCAGACTGATCCAACCGATCAACATAGCCGCCACCAGCGCCGCCGCCAGTGCGCCGGCAACGGGGCTGGCGCCGTAAAACAATGCGATCCCCATACCGCCCAGTACCGCGTGGGAAATGCCGCCGGCAAGGAAACCGACACGTTTGACCACCACGTAACTACCCATGACACCGCAGCCGATGCTGGCCAGCACCCCGGCGATCAGGGCGTACTGGAGAAAGCTGTAGTGAAGAAGCGCGTCCAGAAATCCGTTCACGTCCGTGACTCACTCATGCAGATGTTCGACCATACGAACATCCATACCGTAAAGCTCATTGATAACCCTGCCGTTTACGGCCGAGGTCTGGTGACACATCAATGTTCTGGCGAGACAGGCCACCCTGTTCACATAGCGGGATATAAATCCCACGTCATGGGAAACCACGATGATGGTCATGCGCTGTCTAAGATCCTGCAGCAGATCAAATATGTCACTCTCCACCCGCAGATCGATATTGGCCGTAGGCTCATCCAGGATCAGGATGCGCGGCTGACCGGCAAGGGCCCTGGCCACCAGCACCCGCTGCAGCTGCCCGCCCGAGAGGGTGGAGAGACGGCGAGCGGCCAGATCCGCCACCTCGGTCTCCCGCATCACGCGCTCGGCGATTTGCCGATCCTCTTTGCGATAGCCGCCGAAAACCCCGCTGTTACCGAGTCGTCCCATGAGCACCGTATCTCGTACGGTGATGGGGAAATCCCGGCGAAACTCCGGATATTGGGGGACATAACCGATATGGCGGCGCGCCTCCAGGGGAGGCTGCCCCATCACCCGGACCTCACCGGCAAGAGGCTGCAGCAAACCCAGTATGATCTTTAACAGGGTGCTTTTGCCGCCGGCATTGGGTCCCACCACCCCGAGGAACTCCCCCTCCGCCACGTCCAGGTCGATGTTCTCTAGCACCAGCGGCCCGCCGTAGGAGAAGCTGATCCCGCGCAGGGAAATGATCGGGGTTTCGGTCACCGGTTTGCCTCCGCGATCGCTGCGGCAACCCGCCGCAGGCTGTCCGGGTAATCCTGTGCCAGGGGATCGATACTCACCACCTTGCCGTCGATAGCGTCGGCCAGCGCCTGCGCCTGCTTCCGGCTGAACTGCTGCTGCACGAATATGACTCTGATACCCTTGTTTCGCGCCTCGTCGATCAGACGCGCCAGAGTCTGCGCCCCCGGCTCCTTGCCGGCGCTCTCGATGGGAATCTGGCGCAGGTTATAGGTGTCGGCGAAATACCCCCAGGAGGGATGAAATACCATAAAATCCCTGCGCTTCAACCCTTTCAGACGATCGCGTATATCCTGGTCCAGCTGCTCCAGTTCCGCCAATAAACGGGCGAGGTTTTGCTCATAAACAGCACGGTTTTCCGGATCCAGGGCGATCAGCCTGTCGCTGAGCCTGACGCAAAGAATCTTCGCCAGGACCGGACTCAGCCAGATATGGGGGTCAGTCCCGTCCTCCTCATGGACGGAACCCTGGTGATCATAGTCATGATGATGGCCCCCGGCGGGCTCCATCTGCCGCAATCGCACCCCGTCCCTGGCGTCCAGCACCTCCAGTCCTGAATTGACGGAACGGATACGATCCATCCATGCGCTTTCAAACGGGACGCCGATACGATAGTAGAGATCTGCCTCGGCCAGTCCGGCCATCTGCCGCGGTGACGGTTCATAGGTCGCCGGATTCTGACCGGGTCCCACCATCACCCTGACATCCACCCGCTCCCCGGCAAGCCGCTCCACCAGATTCTTCTGCGGCAGGATGCTGACGTACAGAAGCAGCCGCTTCTCACCGGCAACCGCGGTGGTGGCCAGAAACAGGACAAATAACAATGAAATGAGACTACGAACGGTAATAGGTAGCATCTGTATATTCCCAGCCCCGCCCCAGGGCGGTTGTTCCGTGCCGCCTACGGCGCCTCTTCCCGAGACCCCTTCTATTCAAGGCACCTCCCGGTAAATCCAAGACCTGTCTTATAATTACGAGCCGCACCCGGAGGTAAACGCTTCCGCAGGCAATCACAGGCCAGGTTCCCAGTATAATTGGAGCCGGCGAGAACTTATACAACCTTCGTGGGCCGGGCCCTTCGCCCGCAAACCTGATATATCAGCAACATATGAACAACGGCAGCCTGGTACTCTACCCCAAAGACCCCAAGGTAAATCCGGTAGCGGTCCCCCAACTGGTACACCTTCTCGCCCTCATCGGATTGCTGGGTGATCCTCTGGAAGAGGCGACCGCTGTCTTCAGCGTCGGCGAACGCTTTCTGCAGCTGATCAGTTTTCTCGGTTGCTCTCCCTACCTCCAACTTGATCCTCCGGCGGACGGTGATGACGATTTCTGCCACCTTGCCATCCTCGGACCCTATGCCGCTGCCAGACTGTCATATGGAGAGGATACCCGCCCCCCTCGCTGCCCCTCCTGCGGGGCGGCCATGAAGGCGTGGAGAGAGGAGGTAAACAGCGGATCAGTCAGCTGCCGGGAGTGCGGAACCACGCATCCGCTGGAACGGATCGAGTGGCGTAAGCACGCCGGTTACGGTCGCCTGTTCGTGGAAATCCGGAACATTTTTCCCGGTGAAGCGGTACCGGTGGAGGAACTGCTGACACATCTGCACGACCTGGGGTGTGGGGAGTGGGGTTACTTCTACCGGAGATGATGTCCGGTAACCCACGGTCTGCTTTACCCCCCCGGCCGTTGGATAACGCTGATATTCGCGCCGGCGGACGATCAGTTCAGCACACAGCGGTTCTTTCCCTGCTCCTTGGCTTGATAGAGGGCCTTGTCCGCCCGCTTAAAGACGCTCTTCGGCATGTCCCCCTCATGAAACTCGCTCATACCGCAGGAGATGGTCAGGGTTATCCGCTTTCCTTCCGAATGAAACGGACTGCTCTCCACCGCCTTGCGGATCTCCTCGCTGACCCGGGATACCTCTTCCAGCCTTGACCCCGCGAAGAGCATAACAAACTCTTCCCCTCCATAGCGGGCGACGAAATCGGTCTTACGCAGCCGTTTTTTCAGCAGCTGTCCGATAACCCGCAACGCCTTGTCCCCCGCCTGATGACCGAAACGATCGTTGATCTGCTTAAAATCATCCAGATCCCAGACCGACAGCACCAACGGTGTCTGGAAACGCTGCCAGCGGGAGAACTCCTCGGCCATGCGGTCTTCATAGGCCTTGCGGTTGGGCAGACCCGTAACCGCGTCCAGTGTGGAGCGTGCATTGGCCTCCAATACCTTTTTACGCAGGGTGTCGGTCTCCCGTTCCACCTCCATCAACCGCTGGCGCAACACCTTTTCGTTCTGCTGTGACTCCTGGAAACGCTGTTCCGACACCTGCAGGTGCTCATCCATGTGCTTGCGAATCTTATCGATGTAAACGGATACCTCCGTCTGCAACTGGCGCAGATCCTCCGCTCCACGGACACTGTCCTCGATCTCTCCGACCTGTTGCTTGACCGCCTTGTCCAGATCCCGCCCGCTCTGCAGCGAGGCCTCGTTGAGGTTGCGCCCGGCCAGCACATATTTATCCAGCTCTTTGAGGCGTGTGGTCAGATCCGCCAGGAAGGTTTCCGTGGCCTGCATCTCATGCTGAAGTTCGCCGAGGAGGGTTGAAACGATACGGGTCAGGTCCCTGACCACGGCTTCCACCGCTTCCGGGGGAGCCTGTTCACCAAGCCTGTCTTCCAGAGCGGCGATATCCTCCTTCAACTGCTCCGGCCAATTCAGTTTCATCAGCAGCACCAGCAGGTGCTTCAAAGATCCCGCCGCTTCCGCCCCGCTGTCCGCCGGACTCTTTGCCGGGGCTCCGCCCTCCATCTTCAGGATCCGTCCCAAAAATCCGGGTTTCCCCTCCTTGTTGCCCATGCCGTGATCGTGATCCTTGGCCAACAACCGCAACAGTTCGTCAATCTTTTCATCCGTCGCCGCGGTGGGATTGGCGGAGAGCTCCTTGGTGATCCGCTTCAGCCGCCCCGCGTCCCTGCCGGTGAGATGGGTACGACTGAGCAGACGCTGAAACAGATCCGGTCCGCGCTCTGTCTTGTCCCGCGGTTTCTTACCGGCAGGCGTGTCGTCGCGGGCCCGAAGCAGCGCCTCGGAGAAGTTGGAGAGTTGTCTTTGGGTGCCCTTATCCACCTCTCCCTTCCGCATTACGTTGCGGATATTCTCCAGGTGCAGATCAAGACGGGGATCAAGGCCGCCGGTGGCCAGGGTCAGGCGTACTATGGCGCGGCAGAGCTGTTGTTCTTTCTCCTTGTGGTCAGCCTCCTGCTCATCCTGCTTCTGCAGCAGGCTCATGTATTTGTTTTTCCAGTCGCTTTCGGTCGCCACCCCTTTACCCCCCTACGCGGCCAAGTTGACATCCCTCGGAATCACAACATCAATGCCGATAGGCAAATGGTCAGACAGGGGATAATCAACCACGCGCGGATTACGTATCTCCAGTGACTCGGAAACCAGTATATGGTCAATCTTGCGCATGGGGCGCCAGCTGGGAAAAGTGCTTTTTTCACAGGAGGGCTCCCGCAGGCCTACCCGGGCCATCAGATACCGTATCTCCCTGGAATCACAACCGCAATTGAGATCCCCCATGACGATGGCATGGGTGTACTCCTGCAGCCGTTCGCCGATATAGGCCATCTGACGCATCCGCGCCCTTCTCCCCAGGGCCAGGTGCATGATACAGACCACCACGCCGTCCCCGTGGCCGTAGTGCGCGAGAATAGCGCCCCGTCCGGGCAGTCCCGGCAATCTATGCTCACTGACGCTCCGCGGCCGCTGCCGGCTCAACAGGCCGTTGCTGTGTTGGGCCAGCTTACCGAGACTGCGATTGACCTGCTGAAACCAATAGGGAAACCCGGCCCGGTGTGCCAGGTACTCGGTCTGATCCACGAATCCGCTGCGCAGACTGCCGGAATCCACCTCCTGCAATCCCACCAGGTCATAATCGCTGAGCAGCGTGGCGATCCGGTTCAGATTGAGCAGGCGCTCCCGATGCGGCAGAACATGTTTCCAGCTCTGCGTCAGGTAATGGCGATAGTGCTGGGTATCAACACCCGCCTGGATGTTGTAACTCAGCACCCGCAGAGTTTGCGAAGCGGCTTCCGTCACCTTTTTTCAATCCCTCCCCGGCTGTTTCTCGTTGAAGGACTCATTTTGAAGCCTGCGCGGTCTTCTCCCGCTCCACCGTTGTGATCAGATATTCAGCCAGCTGCATGGTCATGGCCGGACCCAGCCAGGTGGTCACATACTTTCCGTCCACGGCCACAGTGGGAACCCTGCGCGCATCAAAGCGCTGCGCGAGAATCAACGCCCTTCTTATCTGCATATCCACGGCGAAGGAAACTATTGCGTCCCGGTAGGCCTGGATATCGATACCCTGCTCCCCAAGAAATTTCTCCATCTGCTCGCTGGTATCCAACGTCAGGTGTTCATCATGTATGGCGTGAAAAATCTTTTCATGAATCGCCCGATCCGCTTTCATCAGCTCGAGGGCATAATAGGTCTTGGCATGCAGCATAATTTCGGGACTATCCGAGACAGCCGGCACGCGTACGAAATCCACATTATCAGGCTTACGCTTCAGCCATTCCTGCAGATACGGCTCCATAGCGTTGCAGGCGCCACACCCGTAGCGGAAAAATTCCATAACCTGGATACGGCCCCCTTCGCCGCCAGGTTGCGGAGGTATCACCGACGAGTAGTGCAGATCTTCTTCAAACTGGGAGGCTGCACCCAGCAACAGGGGGGCAAACGCCAGTGAAAGAAGGAGCAGGATCTTCTTCATATAGTCACCTCACGGAAGGTTTACGGCAGGCATGCGCATAATCTTGAGTCTAACCGGAAATCCGCCTCCCCGGCGACCCGTCTTAAAGCCATTTCGACCCCTGGAAAGCAACAGGGTTCAAACATTGCAGGCGACTACCCCCTAAAGCAGAAAAGGGCGGCCTTATGGCCGCCCTTTTCAGGCATTATAAACAAAATCCAAGGTGAGAATCAGTGCAGACCCTGGACGTATTGGGCTACCTCCGCGATCTCCTTATCGGTCATGCTCGCCGCCACGCCCTGCATCATCTTTTGGGCATCATTGGTGCGCTTGCCGTCCCGGAAGTCCTTCAGCGCCTTTTCCACATAGGCCGCGTGCTGACCGCCGATGCGGGGGAAATTGGCTGAGGGATTACCCGCCCCATTGGGCCCGTGGCAGGCCATACAGGCGGCGACGCCGGTGGTACTGTTGCCGGCACGGTAGATCTGTTCGCCCTTTTTCACCATGGCGGGATCGGCGGCACCACCTTTCTGAGTCTGACTGCTGAAATAGGCGGCCAGGTCCTCGATATCCTGCTCGCTGGCAATCAGTTTCGCCTGGGGAGTCATGGTCGGGTCCGTACGCTCGTCGGCCCGGAAAGCGAGAAGCTGTTTCTTGATATACCCCGGGTGCTGACCGGCCAGTTTCGGCCAAATCGGCATCAGGCTGTTGCCGTCCACCCCGTGACAGGCGGCACAAAGGGCTGATTTCGCCTTGCCCGCTTCCGCGTCACCGGCGGCCTGGACACTGCCCGCCGCGAAGACCGTTACTACTGATACTGCTACTAGCCATCTGCTCATGGTCAAACCCGCTATTGTTAACCGATTGATCTGCGAAAAAACCGTGAATGTATACCAGACTGACTGCCACCGGGTCAAATCGGATTGGCTCCGGAGCGCTGTAACCCGGGTAAATCCACGTCGTTGCTACATCCCGACTTATCCGAAAAGGATCGACACCCCCAGCAGCAGCGGGGTGATTATGGCCACCGCCACGTTGGCCCCCAGATACTGAGGGACACTGCCGATCTCCTTCCCGTACTTGACCGCACCATAATAGGAATAGAACGCCAACGGCATGGGCAAGAGCGCGATCAGGCTCAACGGCGGGAAATACCTGCCCAGAACCGCCAGGGCGATCACCGCGATGGTGGCCAGGACGAACAGACCGTAGACTATATTACTGTTCCTGACGCCGTAAGCGATCGGGAAGTGGTTCCTGCCCACCTTGGAATCAGCCTGGATATCCGGGTATTGATTAAGCAGCAGCAGATTATTCACCAGGAAAAACGGGATTGCCGCAACGATCCAGGACAGAGGCGTAATACCCCCCTTGAGGGCGTACTGGGTACCCACCACCATAAGAAAACCGAAACCGGCGCCGGGAGCGATCAGACACAAATAGGGCTGCCGGTTTATCCAGTTTGAATAGGTCACCATCAGCAACAGCCCCACGATACCGATGGGCACGATCCCCGGCCCCTGCTTCCAGAGAAAAAACACACCGATAAGAAACGTGGCCGCCGTCGCTACGAGACCGACGGTAAACACCGCCTGCTCCGCCTCCGGATGCTGCGGCAGGGCACCGCTACCCCCGCTGAACGGCGTCCTAATGGTGGAAAGATCGAGTCCGCTCCTGAAATCGAAATACTCGTTCAGGGTATTCACGGCAATGTGAGCCAGCAGGGCCCCGAGCAACGCCAGAACCAGCAGCAGCGGTTCCAGATCCGTTTGGTTGACCACCACGGTACTCATGCCGGCAAACACACACACCGGCGTTAACATCAGAAACGGGGGTCTCATGGTCTGGATTACCGCTTTTGTATTCATTGTTTCTACCCGTCTCCTCCATCGAACCTGCGGGGCAACCCTGCATGCCCGGGAAAGACATTATTGCATGTCCTTTTCACTTTCGGCACATGCAAAAACTCGTGAGGTTTTCCGCATGCAAAGGCATCGCGTTTTCCGACATCACGCACGGCGCGGTCAATTTGCCGCCGCTTGCCACACCAACCCGGATATTGACTTTCACCACCCACGCCTGTTCTATTGGCCGGCAATGCGTATCTACATGCAAACCACCCACTCGCCGGAGCAACCCCTCCGTTTCTATCAACTGCAGATCCAGAAGGACCTGCTCGGCGGCTGGGTACTGGTACGGGAATCAGGGGTGCAGGGGATGCGCGGCCAGGTCAAGACCGAACACTTTGACCAGCGCGAGGAAGCGGAACGTCGTTTGATCCAGTTCCGGGACCAACAGGCGAAACGGGGTTATCGGGTGGTGTTCCGGGAGGGGGCGCAACTGGACTCCGACTAGGGAAAGGACCGCCCCCTCTAACTCCCGGGAAGCGGCATACCGGGCTTGACGGTGACGAAACGGAACGGCGCCTCCATCAGACCCGCCCGGGTTTCTATCAGGACCTTGGCCTCCCACTCCATGGCGTCCCTGACACACACCGGCAACATACCGTCGCCGGCGAATCGCCCATTCCCTTCCGCGTTCAGTTTCGCGCGGTTGAATCCCATATTCATATCCGTTCCCTGAAAATCCACCTGCACCGCAGTGGCGTCGATACCCTCCAGTTGCGCCACGATCCGCAGCGGTTTAACCACCGGGATGGCACGGGGCTCGATATCGAACCTTACCTTTGCGCCGTCCGGAAAGGTCACCGTACAAGGGCCGGCCCTGAGATCGCAATCCGGATTCAGCGGCGCCCTGACAGAGACAGGGGGATAAAGCAGGGGATAGGCCTTATATAGGGCGACACCGGCCAAGGCCGCGAACAGCAGGCCTATCACCCCCCATAAGACCAGCTTGGTATTGTTCAACGAGGCACCTCGAATTTCGGCAACGCGGATCTAATAGATAAAGCGCATTCTACCCTATCGTTTTCGAAAGGGTGCCCTATGAGTCGGACCCCGCCCACCACTGCCCTCGACGGGTTACCCCCAGCAGCACATCCCTGGTCAAAAAAAACCCCCGGGGGTACCGGGGGTTTTCAGGCCGATTTTCGGCGAGTCTGTCCGCTTACTGGGACAGGACCCACTTGACCAGGGTGCGGGCCTCGTCGGCGCTGACCATGGCTTCGTTAGGCGGCATGGCCGGCAGAGTGGTTTCCCAGTTTCCGTCCCCGCCCTTCAGTACCTTCTCCACCAGCATATCTTCCGCCGCAGCGTCACCCTTATATTTGGCGGCTACGTCTTTATAAAGCGGACCAAGGGGCGCCGCGCCCGGGGTGGCCGGTTGGTGACACGCCATACAACCCTTGGCGGTCGCCAAAGCTTCATCAGCGGCTGCGCTGCCGACAATACCCAGAGAGAGCAGGGCGCCGCCCGCAATCATCGCGATAGCTTTCATCTTCATAATAGAGTTCCTCATGTTAACGCGTTACTTGGCGCCCGGTATTGGACGAATCCGCCGGGCAATTCAAAATCAGAGGCGTGATATTAACACTTACCGCCCGCCAAACTCCGACAAATTGTCAATCAAAATTAAGAATGCATGCCTAAATTTCATTTCTGGGGTGACTCTTGTTCAGCATCCTCTATCGCCGCTCGCCGCAGCGGCCCGTGGCCCGGAAAGGCATTCTGCACCCGTCGTCTAAACCTCTGAAAAGAAGGTGGTTTAGGAAAACGAAAGAGATGGCTCCCACAGTCACAATCGCTTGCTCCAAATCCGGGAAAAGGCCGTGTCGCACCCGTTTCCTCTCCCACCAGACTACACCAAGTATGTTCCCTCTTAGCTGAATCGCAGCTGAACCAGATCTCCCGCAGCTCACAAACGGCCCGAAGGTAGTCGATATGCCAGTGAGGTCGGGTGGTGATCCGTCGATGATGATTGCAGCGCGCCGCCACCCCGCCCGGGCCGAAGGCGCTGCCGATATAGAGGTACCAGCCTGGCCGGACCTCCAGATCGCCCAGGCGCCCGGCCCTGATGCGAGCCGGTTCCCGTACTTCCAGCACCAGGACATAGGTGCCGGGACAATCGGTCAGTCGGGCACCGGATTCGGTTTTATCCCTGTTTCCACCCGCGGCCGACATCAATCACCCGGAGCAAGAATCTTATTCCTGAAGGCGCTGGGCACGTCCGCGTGGTGAGCCTTTGCTCACGTCTTGCGGTAGAGCTCCGCCCCGGCCGCGGCAAACTCCCTGGCCTTGTCCGCCATTCCCTCCTGCAACGCCTGCTGCACGTCACCAATACCTTTGGTCCGGGCGTACTCCCTGACATCCTGGGTAATACGCATGGAACAGAAATGGGGACCGCACATGGAACAAAAATGGGCCACCTTGGCCGAGTCCTGCGGCATGGTCTGGTCGTGATACTCCCGCGCCCGCTCGGGGTCGAGCCCCAGGTTGAACTGATCCTCCCAGCGGAATTCGAACCGGGCCTTAGACATGGCGTTGTCCTGCAGCTGGGCCCCGGGGAATCCCTTCGCCAGATCGGAGGCGTGGGCGGCGATACGGTAGGCGATGATGCCTTCGCGCACATCATGCTTGTTAGGCAGCCCCAGGTGCTCCTTGGGGGTGACGTAGCAGAGCATGGCGGTACCGTACCAGCCGATCTGGGCGGCACCTATGCCCGAACTGAAGTGGTCATAGCCGGGCGAAATATCGGTAACCAGGGGACCCAGGGTATAGAACGGGGCCTCATGACAGTCCTGCAGCTCCTTGGTCATGTTCTCCCTGATCATCTGCATGGGCACATGACCCGGCCCCTCGATCATGGTCTGGATTTCGTGTTCCCAGGCGATCTTGGTCAGCTCTCCGAGGGTCTCCAGCTCACCGAACTGGGCCGCATCGTTGGCATCCGCCAGGGAACCGGGACGCAGACCGTCTCCGAGGGAAAAGGCCACATCATAGGCCTTCATGATCTCGCAGATCTCCTCGAAGTGGGTATAGAGAAAATTCTCCTGATGATGGGCCAGGCACCACTTAGCCATGATGGACCCGCCACGGGAGACGATACCGGTAAGCCTCTTGGCGGTAAGAGGCACATGGCGCAGCAGCAGTCCGGCATGAATGGTGAAGTAGTCCACCCCCTGCTCCGCCTGCTCAATCAGGGTATCGCGCATAACCTCCCAGGTCAGGTCCTCGGCCACGCCATTCACCTTCTCCAGGGCCTGATAGATGGGTACGGTGCCGATGGGCACCGGTGAATTGCGGATGATCCACTCCCGGGTCTCGTGGATGTTGTCGCCGGTGGAGAGGTCCATGATGGTATCCGAACCCCAGCGGATTCCCCATACCATCTTCTCCACCTCCTCGGCGATGGATGAGGTGATGGCTGAGTTTCCCAGATTGCCGTTGATCTTCACCAGGAAGCTACGACCGATGATCATCGGTTCCAGTTCTGGGTGGTTTATGTTGGCCGGGATGATGGCGCGACCGGCTGCGATCTCGCTACGCACGAACTCCGAGGTGATCTCAGACTGGATATTAGCACCAAAGCCCTGCCCGTTATGCTGTTGCAGCAACTTAGCGTAGCGTGGATCGGCCCGCAACTCTTCCAGCCGACAGTTCTCGCGAATGGCCACATACTCCATCTCCGGGGTAATGATCCCCTGACGGGCATAGTGCATCTGGGTGACGTTGTGTCCAACCTTGGCGCGGCGTGGCGCTCGAATATGCTCAAAACGCATGGAGGCCAACCCAGGATCGGCCGCCCGGTTGCGTCCATATTCCGAGCTCGGTCCTTCCAACTGCACCGTATCATCACGTTCCCGGATCCACCCCCCGCGTAGATCCGGCATGCCCTGGCGCAGGTCTATTTCAGCATTCGGATCGGTATAGGGTCCTGAGGTATCGTAAACGGGAATGGGTGGATTTGCCTCAGACCCGAAGTTGGACGGCGTATCGGTCTGCATGATCTCGCGCATAGGGACCCGAATATCAGGACGCGAACCCTCTATATAGATCTTGCGCGAGTTAGGAAATGGTCTGGTGACCTCTTCCGACAGCCGAATGGTCTGGCGGATAAAATCTTCTGGGATAGCGCTCATGCGTAGCTTCCTTATATTGGCGACATGGAAGCGACCGCCCGGAAATAGGCCCCTCAGCTTCCCTCCGCCGTTTCTGTGCTTCCAGCGAAGCACCCGGATCAGGTTCAAAGGGTGTTATCTCAGCCCGCCTCTTTCAATGACATATCCAGTGGCGTGGCACCCCCAGCTACCCGGCAAAACCGGCCGGGTGGAACTTGGCAACTTATCGGATGACACTGTGCATTGCAAGTACAGGAACCATGTAAAAAACAGGTGAATACTTGCCTGAACACCGGAAAATTCGTAGTCTATGCCCCTCTCAAAATCTTTAGACTGAAGAACAACTCTTAATTACATCATCTAAGGCCACGACAATGATTGCCAATAATATGGAACAAGCCAGAGAAAACATGGTGAAACAGCAGCTAAGAACCTGGGAAGTACTCGATTCCAGGGTTCTGGATATAGTTACTGAAGTGCCACGTGAGGACTTCGTTCCAGAACAATACCGTGAGCTGGCATTCGCCGACACCGAGATTGCAATTGGTCACGGCCAGAAGATGTTGGCCCCCAAGGTAGAGGCCCGCATCCTCCAGGCACTGGATATCCAACCGACAGATAACATCTTGGAGATCGGCACCGGCAGTGGTTATCTCACTGCATGTCTTGCCCGTATGGGTGGCATGGTCACCAGTCTGGACATCCAGGCCGATTTCACCGCCAGGGCCGCTCAGCTATTACAGCAGCACAACATAGATAACGTAAAGCTGATCACCGGAAACGGCATTGACGCCGCACAGGAGCTTGGACCATTTGACGTGATCGTGATAACCGGATCCCTCCCCAAGATCAGTGAAAAGCTGACGCGTCAGCTAAATATGGGTGGACGTCTATTCGGGGTCGCCGGAGATTTCCCAGCCATGGAGGCCACCCTATTCACCCGGGTTGGAGATTATCAGTGGCGTGAAGAGGTCCTGTTTGAGACCGATCTGGAGCGTCTGGAGTTGCCAGATGCTGCCGTCGAATTTATCTTCTAGTTATCAGACCAAACCCTGTTCTATCAGATTAAACAACCGATCCACCGCGCCCTGATTCTCCTGGACCACTCGACGGCCGTTCTCGCCCACCCTGGCGCGTTCGCTGGCATCCACCAGCCATAAGCGGATCACCTCAGCCAGATCTCGTGCACCAAGCACAACCTGGGCTGCATCCTTCTCCAGCAACAGTTCGCTAATGGCGGCAAAGTTGTACATGTGAGGACCGAATGCCACCGGCTTGCCCAGGGATGCCGGCTCCAACACATTTTGCCCTCCGCGCTTAATCAGGCTGCCGCCCACAAAGGCCGCATCCGCAGCCGCCAAAAACAGGGAGAGCTCGCCCATGGTATCTCCCAGGAACACCTCCACATCGCTAGCACAAGGTTCCCCACTAGAACGGCGAACACAGTAGAACTTCTCACGCTTACATAAAGCAAACACCTTATCGAAGCGTTCTGGATGCCTCGGCACCAACACCAACAGGGCATTGGGAACGGCATCGCGGATGATCCTGTGTGCAGCCAGCACCTGCTCATCCTCACCCTCCTGGGTGCTGGCCGCGACCCAGACCGGGCGATCCGCCCACTCACGTCGCAACACCTCAGACCGTTCCAACAGACTAGCAGGGAGGCGGGAGTCAAACTTTACGCTGCCGGTCACAGTAATTCTCTCAGCAGGCATACCCAGGGCAATAAACCTTTTTGCATCTGACTCCCCCTGGGCCGCCACCAGTCCTATCATACCCAGGATCATCCTGGTAAATCCTGGCCATTTGGCGTAATTGTATGCTGATTTCTCAGACAGCCGGGCATTGGCTAGGATGGTGGGAATCCCTTTCTGCTCGCACACCGCCAACATATTGGGCCAGATCTCGGTCTCCATCATCACCAGCAGTCTGGGCTTGGTGCGACGAATAAAGTTGCGCAGAGCAAATGGCAGGTCATAGGGCGCATAAACATGCAAAACGCTGTCACCAAAAAGAGTGGAGACCCGCTCGGAACCGGTCGGCGTAGTGGTGGTGACAACCACAGGAAGATCAGGATGGGCCTCCAGCAATCTCTTCACCAGACGCTCTGTGGCCATAACCTCGCCCACAGATACCGCGTGTATCCAGATACTTGCAGTAATATCGAATGAAGGGAAGCAACCGAACCGTTCCGACCAGCGTTGTCGATATCCTGGTGCACGTAGCCCACGCCACTGCAGGCGCAGCAGGA
>JBNKCX010000009.1:0-7537 GCA_050287965.1 Sedimenticolaceae bacterium | reverse complement strand
CCGGAGGGGCGCCGCATGGACGCGGCGCCTCCAGCGCGGGCGAGGGACCGCCCGTGGCTGGAGCCCCCGGGACGGTGAGGAACGCAGGGTACCCCGAAGGGGCAAGTCGTGGAGTGCCCTTTTCTTTCGCCTATTTCTTTTGGGCAAGCAAAAGAAATAGGCTCGCAGCCTTAAGAGGTAAAGCAAATAAAAGCGCAGGAATCGATAGGCTGTGAAACTGACTACCTAAAGTAGAAACTTCACTACAGACAAGTCACGAAATTGGTTACCTGAATACAAAAGGGGCTATAGGCTGCGAAACTGTCTACCTAATGTATAAAATCCACTAAAGACAAGTCACGAAACTTGTTACCAATTTCCAAATCACAGCGAGCGGTGAAAAAAGTACTAATTCGAAACCCTGCGCAACACCCCATCCAACACCCGTCCCGGCAGTACCCGCTTCAGAAAAGCAAACAGGTAAGTGGGGAAAGTGACATAGTAGCGAGCCTTCGGTCGGGGGCTTTCCAGAGCGTGAATGACGCGCTTGAGAACCGCCTCCGGCGGGAGGGTAAAGGGCGCCCCGGGCCCTACCCGGGTAAGCCTGTTTTCCATAGCCAGGTATTGTTTTTGATGAGGGCTATGATCGAGGTCTATGTTCTCCTTCCATTGTCGATAAGCATTTTCCCGAAAGCGGCTCGAGATGGGCCCGGGTTCTATGAGGCTGACGTGGATATCGCTGCCGCGAAGTTCCAGCCGCAGGGTGTCGCTTAACCCTTCCAGGGCATGTTTGCTGGCGTTGTAGGCGCCCCGGTAGGCCAGGGAGATAAAGCCCAGGATTGAGCTGTTCTGGATGATCCGCCCCCCTCCCTGCGCCCGCATTACCGGTATGACCCGGCGGGTAAGCTCATGCCAGCCGAACAGGTTGGTCTCGAACTGTCGGCGCAGCGCCGCGGTGGGCAGGTCCTCCACTGCACCGGGTTGACCGTAGGCGCCGTTATTGAACAGGGCAAAGAGCCGCCCGTTTGTCCGTTTCAGGATCTCGCTCAGGGCCGATTCGATACTTTGTTCATCCTCCAGATCCAGCCGCAGTGTTTCCAGCCCTTCGCCGGCGAGCCGCTCCACATCGCCGGGGTTGCGGGCGGTGGCAAAGACCCGGTAACCTCGCGCCCGGAGACCACGGGCCACGGTCAGGCCTATACCGCTTGAACAGCCGGTTATCAGCACAGAATTGTTAATAAAGTCAGCCAGTTGTTGGTCCTTCGATTGCTTTTACGGTATTTTGTACCGGGGTGGTGATAGGGGTTCGATTTTACCCTTAGCTCGGTACGAGAACAGGGTGCATGAGAATTAAAGTTTTTAAGGACCAGTCCGCTATTTCATACGATGGGACCTGAATTTATCAGGGCTTCTCGCTGCGCAGACACCTATCGGGGTATTTTTCTTTGGATATTGCAACATTAATCGGGTTACTGGGCGGATTCGGCATCATCATCGGCGCCATCGCTACAGGCGGCGATATTATGCTTTTCGTGAATGTGCCCTCGGTCCTGATCGTGGTGGGAGGCACCTTCATGGTCACCCTGATGCAGGTGTCGTTAAAGGATTTTCTGGGTTCCTTTTCCATTGGCATGAAGGCCTTTTTCTACAAGACCGACGACGCCCGAGAGTTGATCGAGGAGGCCATTCGGCTGGCCGATATCGCGCGTAAGAACGGCCTGCTGGCCTTGGAGGGACAGGAGATCGGCAACGATTTTCTCAAGACCGGCATTAACCTCTGTGTCGACGGCCATGATCCGGCGCTGGTGCAGAAGATGCTCACCAAGGATATCGATCTCACCATTGATCGCCATGAGGTGGGACAGAGGATGTTCAAGAATATGGCCACCATTGCACCGGCCATGGGCATGATCGGGACACTGATCGGCTTGGTGCAGATGCTGGCCAACATGTCGGATCCCGCCAGTATCGGTCCGGCCATGGCCGTGGCCCTGCTCACCACCCTCTACGGCGCGATCATCGCCAACGCCTTCGCCACACCGATGGCCGACAAACTGGCCCGGGCCAGCCATTTGGAGAAGACCAACAAGTCTCTGATCCTGGAAACCATCTCCGGTATCCAGGAGGGGATGAATCCCCGGGTGCTGGAACAGATGCTCAGCGCCTATCTCCCGTCGAGCAAGCGCAAGAGCGAAGAAGAGTAGACAGCGGGATAACACGGTTCCATGGCAAAAGACTGTCCCAAATGTGAAGAAGGCCTGGCTCCATGGATGGCGACCTTCGCCGATATGATGTCGCTGCTGATGTGTTTCTTCGTGCTGCTGCTTTCTTTTGCCGAGGTCAACGCCACCCGCTTCAAGAAAATGGCCGAATCCATGAAGGACGCTTTCGGGGTGCAGCGGGAGATACCGGCTACTGATGTGGTAATGGGTACCAGCGTCATAAAGCAGGAGTTCAGCCCTTCCGCGATCCCGGAACCGTCTGTGACGGATGAGGTCCGGCAAACAACCACGGAAGAGAAGGCGGAGCTGGGTATCGAGGATAAGGACAAAGAGAAGGACAAAGACAAAGATAAGGATAAGGACAAAGATAAGGACAAGGATAAAGACAAGGACAAGGACAAGGACAAGGACGGGGAGGGAATGGACCTGGATGAGGCAAAGGCCGCCGCCGCCGCTCAGGTCGCACGGGAGATCAAGGAACAGGCGGCAAAGCTGGAAATAGCGCTGCAGAAGGAAATCGAGGAAGGTGTTGTTACTGTGGAGACCGAGGAGTCCAAGATCATAGTGCGTATACGGGAAAAGGGATCGTTTCCCTCCGGCAGTGCCGTTTTGAATCCCGGATTCTTCGAAGTTCTGGATCGGATCAGCGCCGCCCTGGGTAATTCGCCGGGCAAGCTGGTGGTGGCGGGCCACACGGATGATGTCCCTATATCGACCACCCGTTATCGCTCCAACTGGGAACTCTCTTCGGCGCGGGCGGTGACGGTGGTGCATGAGCTGTTGAAGAACAAGGAGATAGATCCGAAACGCGTTCTGGTGGAGGGCCATGCAGATTCCCATCCGCTGGCCGCCAACGATACCCCCGAACACCGCGCCTTAAACAGACGGGTGGAGTTGATCCTGATCCGCGGCCAGGACCAGGAGAGTGACGAGAGCCTGAAATACTAGTGAATATGAGCAAGAATGACCCCGATTCTCCGGTAGCCAATGAACGGCGATCCTTTTTTCGTATAGAGGACTACCTGAATATCAGTTTTCATCCGGTTTCCGGCGAGGTGTTGAAGGAACGCCTGCAACGTCTCGAGGAAGGCGTGGATACCCGTTTCACCGTGGTCAGCAGTCTCGCCGCCATCAGCCAACAGACGGCAACCGTGTTACAGAAGATTCGGATGGAGTCTCCGGAAATCGCTACCTATCTCGAGGCGCTTGATCGGAAAATAGAGTTGCTGGGAAAGACCCTGCTTTCCACCGAGTCCAACCTGGCGGAGCAGCACGCATACCCGGTGAATCTCAGTGCCTCCGGCATGGCTTTCGAAAGCCATGATTCCGCGGAACCGGGAACGATATTGGAGCTCAAGCTGCTCCTGTATCCTTCACTCGCCGGTATCCTCGCCTATGGTGAAGTGATCAGCTGTGAATCCCTCACGGGCGCGGAGAGCGGATTCTCCTACTGTATTCGTGTCAATTTTACCTATATACGGGAAAGTGACCGCGACCTGCTGATACGCCACGTCATCCAGCGTCAGACCAACCAGTTGCGGAAGGCCCGGGAAGAGCGGGAAGTTTCCGGGGATTCCTGAGCGACGGTCGTCGTAAACAGGAAACAGAACAGCGGAGGTGCCCTTGAAGCCGAACAGCGACCAACTGAAAGCAGCACTGGAGGCGGCCGAACGCCTCCGCGAGAGCGGGGATGATCCCGATTTCCTCGCCAAAAGCCTGCTGTACCTCTACCAGAGGAACGAAGACCTGGAAAAGGTTCTGGAACACGTGGAGCGTTACCTCCAGTTTGGATTGCCGACGGAGGAACACGCGCAGCTGGAACTGCTGTTGG
This sequence comes from Sedimenticolaceae bacterium, assembly GCA_050287965.1. Taxonomy (GTDB): domain Bacteria; phylum Pseudomonadota; class Gammaproteobacteria; order Chromatiales; family Chromatiaceae; genus CBFDBF01. The sequence goes on along the minus strand of JBNKCX010000009.1, from coordinate 3,505 downwards.
AAGCGGCGAAGATCCGGGAGTTGCGGTCGACGGGGGAGGATCCGGAGGAAATAGGCCTTTCCTGACCCCGCTTCCATTTGCCGCGTCCGGTCGCGGCTGTGGTAGAATCTTGAAAAATTTCAACCGGGTACCCACCTTTGAGGACTACCGGAGAGAGGATTTTGAGGGTTTAGCTATGCCAATATACGAATATCGCTGCGAAGAGTGTGGTCATGAAATGGAGGCCATACAGAAGCTGAGCGATGCGCCCCTTACGGACTGCCCCCAATGCGGTAAGGATGGACTTAAAAAGATGATTTCAGCGGCCGCGTTCCGTCTTAAGGGAGGTGGCTGGTATGAAACCGATTTTAAGCAGGGCAAGAAGAAAAACGTCCACGAGTCGGGCGGTGATTCGGCTCCTCCGGCCTGCACTGCGGGCAAATGCTGCGCGGCTGAATAGGTCTTGATTTCCTACCTGCGGCGCGTACTCATTGCCGGGCTCCTGGTATGGGTGCCGCTGGGTGTAACCATTCTCGTCGTACGCCTGGTGATCAGGTGGTTGGACGGCAGTATAGCGCTGCTGCCGGAGGCCTACCGGCCGGAGAACCTGATCGGCTTCGCCATCCCCGGCCTGGGGGTGGTGATTTCCTTCCTGGTGGTATTGATAACCGGGATGATCGTCGCCAACATCTTCGGCCGTCAGCTTATTCGCGGCTGGGAGCGGTTGCTGTCGCGTATCCCCCTGGTCCGTTCCATCTATTCCGGGGTCAAACAGCTTGCGGAGACCATGTTTGCCGATACCGGCAGTTCCTTCCGTAAGGTGCTGCTGGTAGAGTTTCCGCGGCGCGGACTCTGGACTATCGCCTTTCTGACCGGTACCGATATGGGCGAGGCTCAGCGGAAAACGGGTCGGGACGTCATCAATATCTATGTTCCCACCACCCCCAACCCCACCGGTGGCTATTTTGTCATGGTTCCGCGTGAGGACGTGATCGAGCTGAACCTGAGCGTGGATGAGGGGTTAAAGATGCTGATGTCCATGGGAGCGGTGGTTCCGGACGCCCACAAAGAGGATTCGGAACTTGCACCGACGGAGTCCAAACTTTAACATTCCCGCTTTTCCCGGCCGTTTCCGGCCCGGTCCATAATTCGGAATACACTCTCATGCGCACCCACTATTGCGGACACTTGAACGCCTCTCATGTCGACCAGCAGGTTGAACTTTGCGGCTGGGTCCACCGCCGCCGCGACCACGGTGGCGTCATCTTTATCGATCTGCGTGACCGCGAGGGGCTGGTACAGGTCGTCTATGATCCGGACCTGCCGGACGTCTTCACGACCGCGGAGCAGGTGCGGAATGAATTCGTCCTGTGCGTAAAGGGCCGGGTTCGTGCCCGTCCCGAGGGAACCGTTAATTCGGAACTGCCCACCGGAGAGATCGAGGTGTTGGGCATGGAGCTGGAGGTGCTGAATCGGGCTGAGACTCCTCCTTTCCAGCTGGACGAACACGAAAAGGTGTCGGAAGAGGTGCGTCTGCGCTACCGCTACATCGATCTGCGCCGGCCGGAGATGTTCCAGCGTATCAAGCTTCGTTCCGAGATTACGCGTCTTCTGCGCAGTTATCTGGACAGCAACGGTTTTCTCGATATCGAGACACCCATGCTGACGAAGGCCACACCGGAGGGCGCGCGCGACTATCTGGTGCCGTCCCGTACCCACCCGGGCTATTTCTTCGCCCTGCCGCAATCGCCGCAACTGTTTAAACAGTTGCTGATGATGGCCGGGATGGATCGCTACTATCAAATCGTACGTTGTTTCCGGGATGAGGATCTGCGCGCGGACCGTCAGCCGGAATTCACCCAGTTGGATATCGAGGTGGCGTTCCAGGACGAAGATACCCTCATGGGTATGATGGAGGAGATGATCCGCCGGGTGGTCAGTGAGGTCCTGGATGTGAACCTGCCCAATCCCTTTCCGCGTATGACCTATCAGGAGGCGATGCGGCGTTTCGGTTCCGACCGGCCTGACCTACGCTGCCCACTGGAACTGGTGGATGTCGGGGACCTGATGCAGACGGTGGAGTTCAAGGTCTTTGCCGGTCCCGCCAGCGATCCCAAGGGACGCGTGGCGGCGTTGCGGGTACCGCGGGGCGGTGAACTGACACGCAAGGAGATCGATGATTACACCAAATTCGTCGGCATCTATGGTGCCAAGGGGTTGGCCTACATCAAGGTCAACGAGATCGCCAAGGGACGGGACGGACTGCAGTCGCCGATCCTGAAGTTCCTCCCGGACGAGGCGGTGGAAGCTATTCTCGGTCGGACGTCGGCGGAAGACGGGGACTTGATCTTCTTTGGCGCCGATGCGGCCACGGTGGTCAACGAGGCCCTGGGTGCCCTGCGTGTGAAGTTGGGTGAAGACCTCGGACTGATGGAATCCGGCTGGCATCCCTTGTGGGTGGTGGATTTTCCAATGTTCGAGTGGGATGAACCGGCCAAGCGCTGGATACCGCTGCATCACCCCTTTACCTCCTGCAAGGAGGAGCACCTGGAACTCCTGGACAGCGATCCGGGGGCGGCTCATTCACGGGCGTACGACATGGTGCTGAACGGCACCGAGGTGGGCGGCGGTTCCATCCGTATCCATCGGGAGTGGGTACAGGAAAAGGTGTTCCAGCTGCTGGGGATCGAGAAGCAGGAAGCGGAAGAGAAGTTCGGATTTCTGCTCAATGCCCTGCGCTACGGCTGTCCTCCCCACGGGGGTATCGCCTTCGGCCTGGATCGCCTGGTGATGCTGCTGGTAGGCGCCACCTCCATCCGTGACGTGATGGCCTTTCCCAAGACCCAGACCGCCGCCTGTCTGCTCACCTCCGCTCCTTCCGAGGTGGACGAAGCCCAGTTGCGGGAGCTTTCCATTCGGGTGCGCAAGCCCAAGGTTGAGGAGTAACCGGGTTTCTCCTTTTCATTATCGCGGTTTGTAATGCCGCTCCTACCGTTAGATTTCTTGATCTGTCTGTAGGGGCGGTTTTGTAGCTGCGACAAGTCTGGTAATCAGTGTTGCAGCACGTCTGCGGTGGAATTTCTGGTCCGGTAATCAATTTCGTGACCCGTCCGCAATAGATTTTATAGTCCGGTAGTTAAATTCGCAGCCTGTCGGCCCCGGCGCTCTTTGATACTTTATCTAATTGGCTGCGAGCCTATTTCTTTTGCTTGCCCAAAAATCCGCCGGGAGCGGATTTTCACGCAAGCCCCGAAGGGGTGAGGCGCAGGGATGCGCCGAATAAAAGAAATAGGCGAAAGAAAAGGGCACTCCACGACTTGCCCCTCCGGGCCTGAACCCGGTCCGGCTCCGGTACTCGGCTGCGTCGAAGGAGTTTAGGGGTGCCACCCCCGACCCCTTCGGACCCGTCGAGCATCGCAGGCGCAAGCGGGAATAGCCCGAAGGGGACCGACAGGGACGTCGGTCCTGTCCATCGGGGCAGGGATGCCCCGTATGGACAGCCCCGCTTAAGACGAGAAGCGCAGAG
>JBNKCX010000008.1:0-4460 GCA_050287965.1 Sedimenticolaceae bacterium | reverse complement strand
GGGGCAGGGATGCCCCGTATGGACAGCCCCGCTTAAGACGAGAAGCGCAGAGCACCCGCAAAGCGGGCGGGGACGTGGGGCGGTTTTTCTTTGGTACCTTTCTTTTGAGCGCTCAAAAGAAAGGTACTCGTGACCCTTCTGTAATAGCAGAAATAAGGACTCATACCAGATGGGTCACGAAACTTGTTACCGATAGTAAGATAATCAGAAGAAACTAGAGGGCTATAGGCTGCGAAACTAATTACCTAACGTAGAAACCGCACTACAGACAGGTCACGAAACCGAATACCGGAATTCATGCAAAAGGTGGGGCAAAACCCCACCTTTCACACTTTTCTCTAACGCCAGGTTAAAGGTGGGGCCGAACCCCGCCTGACCGCTACTCAGACTTCGCCAGTTTGACTACGCCGCGCTCCTGCAGCTTGCCTATCAGCGCGTCGAAATAGTCCAGGGGATAAGCGCCGTGGAGGGGAACCCCGTTCAGGATAAATCCCGGGGTACCGTTGAATCCGAAAGAGGCCGCTTCCTTCATATCAGCCTTGATTCTTTCAACGACCGCGTCCGATTTCAGATCGGCGGCCAACTTTTTCATATCGGCTCCCACCTTCTTCGCGGTCTCGTTAAGAAACGCATCGCCCTCCTGCAGGCGCTCCTGGTTGACGAACACCTCGTCGTGAAAGGCGAAGGCCTTTTCCGGGTCCTGGAGCCGCAGCGCTTCATAATATTTGGCGGCCGGCAACGCCTGTGGATGTTTTCCGATCAGCGGAAGATGTTTATAGATAATCTGAATCTGATCTCCATACTTCTGTTTCAGACCGCGCACGATCCTGAACCCGCTACGGCAGGCGGGGCATTCGAAATCCGAGTACTCGACCAACACCAGGGGAGCCTGCTTGTCGCCGCGGATGGCTTCATCTTCACGTATGCTTGGCTGCAACGGCTTGGCGATCGCATCCTCGATCATCTGTTCCTGCTTAGCCTTTTCTTGCTCCGCCATCTTTTCGGCATAGGCCTCTCTGGCATCATCGAGCGCTTCCTGGAACGCATCCATGAACTCCACCGGATTCTCCTTGACGACCTCAAACAGTATGTCCGGGTTTTCCTTGAGAACCTGCGCAACCCGTTCCTTAAATTGGTCGTCGGATTCACCCGCCGAACATCCGGTAAAAAGAAAAATTACCCCCATCAGTACCGCTGCGACTCGTAGTTTCATTTTGATACCTTTCTCTCGATGTTATTCAGCTTTGCAGCCCAGAATGCCTGCAGTTTACACGATATGACCGGACAACCGTAGACAACCGGATCCTGCATCCCTGTTCGCCGCGCTTGGGTGTTGGAATAGGAGGAAGGGAAAAAGTTCAGTCTCAGGCAAAACCGCATCGTGCCCGAGACGATCGGCAAAGCCGCGGTTCAGTCATCCCATAGCAGATCACGGATATGGGGAATGGGAAATCCCCGATACTCGAGGAAACGGGCCCTTTTTGCCAGATCGTGCCGATCACCCGGCTTGGTATCCCCGAACTTGTGCTGTGCCGTGCGAACCAGGAGGTCCCGCCACTCCGGATCATTCTCGTCCAGGTGACGGGCTATGCGGGCGTTGTCCACCCCCTTCTCCTGCAATTCAGCCCGAATCTTAATCGGTCCGTAACCCTTACTCTTGCGGGACGCAATGTAGTGTTCCACAAACCGGTCGTCGCTCAGATAACGCTGCTCTTCCAGATCGTCCAGCACCTTTTCCACCAGATCCGGTTCCAGGGAACGTGCCAGCAGCTTTCGACGAAGCTCCGCACGGGCATGTTCCCGGACAGCAAGCAGGTGTAGAGCAACCTTTTCAACGGCCTTTCTGTCTTTATTACTCAGACCTCAACCTCCGCTACCGCGATTTCCGGTTTCTCGCTGGTCGCCTCCTGCTGAGGGAAAACAATGGCCCTGATCTTCCCTTCGATCTCCTGGGCAATACTCGGGTTTTCTTTCAGAAAACCGCGAACATTGTCCTTACCCTGTCCGATACGGTCACCGTTGTAGCTGTACCAGGCACCGGATTTATCGACGATACCATTTTTTACCCCGAGATCGATAATCTCCCCTTCGCGGGATATGCCCTCGCCGTAGAGTATCTCGAACTCGGTCTGTTTGAAGGGCGGCGCCACCTTGTTCTTCACCACCTTGACCCGGGTCTCGTTGCCGACCACTTCGTCCCCCTTCTTGATGGCACCGATACGCCGGATATCCAGTCGCACGGAGGAGTAGAATTTCAGCGCATTACCGCCGGTGGTGGTTTCCGGGTTCCCGAACATCACTCCGATTTTCATGCGGATCTGGTTAATGAAGATAACCAGACAGTTGGAGCGTTTGATATTGGCGGTAAGTTTCCGCAACGCCTGAGACATGAGCCGCGCCTGCAGCCCCACGTGGGAATCACCCATCTCCCCTTCGATCTCGGCCCTGGGCGTGAGCGCAGCGACGGAGTCCACCACTACCACATCCACGGCGCCGGAACGTACCAGCATATCGGTAATCTCCAGGGCCTGTTCACCGGTATCGGGCTGGGACACCAGGAGCTCGTCCATATCCACTCCAAGCTTCTCGGCGTACATAGGATCGAGGGCGTGCTCAGCGTCCACGAAGGCGGCGGTACCACCCATCTTCTGCGCCTCGGCCACCACATGCAGCGTAAGCGTGGTCTTACCGGAGGACTCCGGACCATAGATCTCCACCACCCGGCCACGCGGTACACCACCCACACCCAGTGCGATATCCAGGCCGAGAGAACCGGTGGATATCACATCCACGTTGCGTACGGCGTTGATATCCCCCATGCGCATGACGGAGCCCTTTCCGAACTGTTTCTCAATCTGCCCGAGCGCGGCGCTTAATGCTTTTTTCCGGTTTTCGTCCATTTTTCCCCCTGCGTTTGGTTGGCTTGGCGACTTCCTGTCGCACGTCTACGTTCTATCGATGTTCTCCATTATGGCACATGCCCCGGCTCAAGTCATGAGTCCGCGCCACTTTTTTTTCCGTTCAGAGGCCAGCGCTGCAGAACCCGGTATCTGGGGGGCGCCCCCCGGTCCTGGGACAGCACCAGCGCAAACTCCGTGGGCCGCCATTCCAGAGGCTTCTCGAGGGAAAAGCCCGCCACGGGACGGGACTTGCGGGCGAGGGTGACATGAGGGCTGTAGGCCCTATTTTCGGGCTGGAATCCGCAGGTTTTCAGTCCCTGCTGCAGATCCAGTACCAGCCGCGTCAAGGCTTCGGGGGTGTTTCGGGGGCCGCACCAGAGGATGCGCGGCCGCTGCCAATAGCCGACCCGGTCGATGGAGAGAGAGAACCGGGCGGCCCGTACCGCGTCGGCCACGTCGATCACGCAGGGGTACTGTTCCGGTGTCACCAGCCCGAGAAACACCAGGGTGATATGCAGGTCCTGCGGATGGGGAGGATGGCCGCCGTGGGCGGGAAGGGAACGACGGAACCCCAACAACCTCTCTCGAACCGGATCGTCCGGCCAGAGAGCGAAGAAGAGTTTCCGGACCTCAGCCAAGGAGCTCCAGCACCCCTTCGAGGGCCAATATCACGGTTTGCCGCCGCACCTGATCCCGGTCGCCCTCCAGATGCACCTGCCGGGCACGGACCTCCGCGCCTCTCCGCTGCCAGGCGATATAGACCGTCCCCACCGGCTTGTCCCCGGTTCCGCCGCCGGGGCCGGCGATGCCGCTCACCGCCACCGCCAGCGACGCCCCGCTTCTCGCCAGGGCCCCCTGCACCATTTCCCGTACCGTCGCCTGACTCACCGCACCTCGGGTCTGGAGGGTCTCCGCCGTCACCCCCAGCATCTCCTGCTTGGATTCGTTGCTGTAGGTGATGAACCCGCGGTCAAACCAGTTGCTGCTGCCGGGGATGTCGGTCACGGCCTTGGCGATCCAGCCGCCGGTGCAGGACTCCGCGGTCGCCATGCTCAGGCCGAGATTATTCAGGCCCTCGCCCACCTTACGGGCCAGTGTTTCCAGCGCTTTGTCCATAGCGGGAGTATTGTGGGGCGGGAGTGATGGAGTCAAGCGGTTGGGGGTTTGAAGTTGGAAGTTCTATGAATAGTTCCTCCACCACAGGCGGTGAAGATATAAAAGGCATTATTCGGAATTCGGTAACAAGTTTCGTGGCCCGTCTGCTTCGGGCTTTCTAGTGCGGGAACCAGTGTTGCAGCCTGTAAACTCCGAGTTTCTTTTTTTACTTCTCTATAAAGGCTGCAAGTACCATTCTTTTGAGCGCTCAAAAGAAAGGTACCAAAGAAAAACCGCCCCACGTCCCCGCCCGCTTTGCGGGTACTCTGCGCTTCTCGTCTTAAGCGGGGCTGTCCATACGGGGCATCCCTGCCCCGATGGACAGGACCGACGTCCCTGTCGGTCCCCTTCGGGCTATTCCCGCTTGCGCCTGCGATGCTCGACGGGTCCGAAGGGGTCGGGGGT
>JBNKCX010000007.1:0-19600 GCA_050287965.1 Sedimenticolaceae bacterium | reverse complement strand
ACCAACAAGCTAATCCAACGCAGGCTCATCTAATAGCGCGAGGTCCGAAGATCCCCCGCTTTCCCCCGTAGGGCGTATGCGGTATTAGCTCGAGTTTCCCCGAGTTGTCCCCCACTACTAGGCAGATTCCTACGCGTTACTCACCCGTCCGCCACTCGCCACCAAGAGAGCAAGCTCTCTCGTGCTGCCGTTCGACTTGCATGTGTTAAGCATGCCGCCAGCGTTCAATCTGAGCCAGGATCAAACTCTTCAGTTCAAGTTTGTCTGTCACTTAGGGTGACAAATCCTTGCTCAACTCAGAATCTTAGGTATCTAAGATGCCTCGTCGATATTTTTGGCCATATCCGGCCACCGACGGAGCACCCACACAAATTACCTGACCAAATTGTAAAAGAGCGTGTTCGGCACTCGCCGAACCGAGACGGACAAGCATAGCTATTCCGTCTCATGCCGTCAATACCGCAAGGGGTATTTCCGGCGCACCGAAGACCGGGTGGAGACCACCATCCCCGGCGCGAAGGGGCGTATTCTACGCATCCCCGGAAGCAGGTCAAGCACTAAATTCGCCTGCCCCCACGGTCGTCCCTCGACCGCTTTTCCGATGGTCGTCAGGGCCCTGTTTCAGCGCCGCGACAGCCACAAGAGGCGCGCATTATACGTGGTCGGCAAACGGTTGCAAGGGAATTATTACGAAACTTGACGGAAAGACGGCCGGCGGGTCGGAACGAGGTTTGAAAAGCACTTTAAGAGGTGGTTGTCACCCGAGCGAAGCGACGCTTGCCCACCTGAAACACGGCCGTGGTCCCGGAGGCGATCTTCAGACCCTTATCCTCCACCCGTTCACCGTCGATCTTCACCGCCCCTTGCTTGATCATGCGGAACGCATCGGTGGTGCTGGTCACGAGCCCCGCCTCCTTGAGCAGGTTGGCGATGGGCAGACCCTCCGCCCCGGCCTCCAGGCTGACCTCCGGCATCTCGTCCGGCATGGCGCCTTTCTGGAAACGGGCGATGAAGTTCTCCCGCGCCCGGGTGGCGCCGGCACTGTCGTGAAAACGCGTTATCAACTCTTCGGCCAGCAGGAACTTGATATCCCGCGGGTTGGCACCCTCCGCCACCTGCCGGCGGAAAGCGTCGATTTCGTCCATGGGCCGAAAGCTGAGCAATTCGAAATAGCGCCACATCAATTCATCAGAGATAGACATGAGCTTGCCGAACATCTCATCCGGCGCATCGGCGATGCCGACGTAGTTGTTGAGGGACTTGGACATCTTCTGCACCCCGTCCAGTCCCTCCAGGATCGGCATGGTAAGGCAGACCTGCGGCTCCTGGCCGTAGACCTCCTGCAATTGCCGTCCCACCAGGAGATTGAACTTCTGGTCGGTCCCGCCCAATTCCACATCCGCCTTGATCTCCACCGAGTCATAGCCCTGGACCAGGGGGTAGAGAAACTCGTGTACCGCGATGGACTGACCGTTCTTGTAGCGTTTACTGAAATCGTCCCGCTCCAGCATGCGCGCCACCGTGTGCTTCGCGGCAAGCTGGATCATGTCCGCCGCGCTCATGGCCCCCATCCAGGATGAGTTGAACAGCACGGTGGTCTTTTCCGGGTCGAGGATCTTAAAGATCTGGTGTTCATAGGTCTTGGCGTTCTCCAGCACCTCCTCGCGGGTGAGGGGCGGCCGGGTGACGCTTTTACCGGTGGGATCGCCGATCATGGCGGTGAAGTCACCAATAAGGAACAGGATCTCGTGCCCCAGATCCTGAAACTGCCGCAGCTTGTTGATCAGCACCGTGTGGCCCAGGTGCAGATCGGGCGCCGTGGGATCGAAACCGGCTTTGATACGCAACTGCGCCCCCCGCTCCAACTTTTTCAGCAGACCCTCTTCCAGCAGAATCTCATCGGCCCCCCGCCGGATGATCTCCATCGCTTCTGCCGTTGACGCCATGACCTGTTCCTCAAATTTCAATCGAACTAACCGGGCGCCCAATGTACTAAAACCTACCCCGCAATTCCACACGGGCGACCGTTGCAGGGACTAACGGGGGACTCATCAGCACTGGCCCACCTTCCTGGGCAGGCTTACGGAAAAACTAGCTGTAGGAGAGGACCTCTTTTTAAGTCATAATATAAGTGTTATGTCCAAGCATGTGATGTTGAAAGACTTTAAGTCCCTCGGAAGTATCGGGGACGCAGTCGGAAAAAGACGGCAGCGGGTCAGGCTGATACTGGCACCGGTCCTGGTACTTACCACGGCCGCGGTGTTCGCTTCCCTCGGGATATTTGACTCACAACCGGAATCCACCGCTATCCCCAGCCCGGAAGTCACCCCGGCAGAACCTCTGGACCACCTGCCCGCGACCCAGGTAACACTGCCCCTGGCACTACCGGGGCAAGAGGCCGGCGGCATTTCTGAACCCGCCCCGGAGCCCTCGGACATCGCACTCCCGGAAACAGGCACGGCCCTCGACCCCGCTCCCGGCACCACACCAAACACCACACCCAGCCCCAGTCTCAGCTCCAGCCCCGACCGGGAGGCCCCGACCGGCGGAAAATGGCTTGAGGAAAAGGTGCGGAACGGGGATTCCCTGGCCCGGATATTCTCCCGCCTGGGACTCTCGCCCACTCTGTTGTACAACATCACCCACAGCGGGGACGAGGCGAAAGAGCTGGCCCGGATAAATCCCGGCGAAAGCCTGCGTGTTCAACTGGACGACGAAGGTAACTTCCTGCAGCTGATTCATGAACGCAGTCCCATCAACTCGCTGAAGATCACCCCGGACGGCGAGAGCTTCCGGACCGAGATCGTCACCCAGGAACTCGAGACGCGGGTTGCACATCTCTCCGGCACCATCACCAATTCGCTCTACCAGAGCGCCCAGGAGGCCGGCCTCTCGGATGATCTGATCATGGATCTGGCCTACATCTTCGGCTGGGATGTCGACTTCGCCCTGGAGATCCGCAGCGGCGACCAGTTCACCGTGATCTATGAGGAAGAGTATCTGCAGGGTGAGAAATACCGCAACGGACCTATCCTGGCGGCGGAGTTCGTCAACCGCGGCAAGGTGTTCCGCGCCGTCCGCTACGTGGACGACAAGGGTCGCAGTGATTACTTCTCCCCTAACGGCAAGAACATGCGCAAGGCGTTTCTGCGGGCGCCGGTGGATTTCCGACGCATCTCCTCCCGCTTTTCCCAATCGCGCTGGCACCCGGTGCTGGGGGTGAAACGCCCCCACCGCGGCGTCGATTACGCCGCCGCCATCGGCACCCCGATCAAGGCCTCCGGTGACGGCAAGGTGATTCATGTCGGCTGGAAAGGAGGTTACGGCAAGACCGTCATCATTCAGCACAGTAACCGTTACACCACCCTTTACGGTCATCTCAACGGCTATAAAAGCGGCATAAAAAGCGGCGTACGGGTCAAGCAGGGACAGACCATCGGCTATCTTGGTAAAACCGGCCTCGCCACGGGACCCCACCTGCATTACGAATTCCGCGTCAACGGCGTTCACCGCAACCCGCTGACCATCAAGCTGCCGGAAGCCACCCCCATTGCGGAAACATACCGGGAAGACTTCACCAGAAAAAGCGCACCGCTGTTGTCCCAACTCGCTCTCCTTTCCAATTCCGTTATCGCACAGGCCGAAACAGCCAGCGGCAAATAACTTCAGCCAGCCGTGAGCGAGAACCTCTACCTCGGCCTGATCTCCGGTACCAGCGTGGACGGTATCGACGCGGTACTCATGCACCTTGGGGAAGAGAAACGAGAACTGCTGGCGGCGCGTCACCATCCTTTACCCGATGATCTGCAACGAGAACTGCGCCTTATCGCCGCTCCCGGAGACAATGAGATCGAGCGCCTTGGGGTGCTGGATGCACTGCTGGCGGAGCATTTTGCGCAAGCGGCCCTGCAACTGCTGGAGAACGCGCAGGTGGCGGCGCACCGGGTCAGAGCCATCGGCAGCCACGGCCAGACCATCCGTCACCGGCCGGACGGGGTCCGGCCCTTCACCCTCCAGATCGGGGATCCAAACCGTATCGCCGAGATAACCGGTATAACCACGGTGGCCGATTTCCGCCGGCGGGATATGGCGGCCGGGGGACAGGGGGCACCCCTGGTACCGGCCTTCCATGAGGCGCTGTTTCGTTCGCCGGAAGAGACGCGTGTAATACTCAACATCGGCGGCATCGCCAATATCACCAATCTGCCGTCAGATCCCGACGGCAATGTCTCGGGATTCGATACCGGCCCCGGCAATACCCTTCTGGATGCCTGGACGCGGGAATATTTGAAGCAGCCCTTTGACCGCTCCGGCGCCTGGGCCGCTAGCGGCCGGGTTCACGACACCTGGCTGCAGCGACTCTGCGAAGACGCCTATTTCCGCAAGACACCGCCGAAGAGCACCGGTCCCGAGTATTTCAACCTGCAATGGGTGCGTTCCACCTGCTCCGACCTCCCTCCCCTGGACCCGCAGGACCTGCAGGCAACCCTGACCGCCCTCACCTCCGCAACGGTTTGCCGGGCGATCACGGATCACGCCCCGCAATGCCGGCGGGTGATCGTCTGCGGCGGGGGCGTGCATAACAGCGAACTGATGGGGCAATTACAGAAGGGCCTGAAGGGGATCGCCGTTGAAGACACCTCCGTGCACGGCATCGATCCCGATTATGTGGAAGCGGCGGCCTTCGCCTGGTTGGCACAACAGACCCTGGAGCGGCGACCCATTCACCTGCCGCCGATCACCGGCGCCGCCCATCCGGTAATCCTGGGAGGGATCTATCCATCGTCTACAAATATCGAGTAACAAACGCAGAGGCCGCAAAGGCGCGCAGACGCAAAGTCTGCAAGAAACAGAAGCCAGTAAACAGCGGGTAGACCCCACCCGGCAAAACAACGTCAAATAATCTCAGGACAGGCTGTGCCCGCCGGGAATATAGAATCCAGCAAATGACGGACAGAGCACGCCCTGCGAGACTTGGGGGATCTATTCCGGGAGATAAATCTAGGAGTTCAGGGGACCCCGGAGACACAGGGGTTTAAAAGTAATCCGACCTACAAAACTCCGCGCCTTGGCGTTCTTCGCGTTAAATATGCGAACCCTGGCTCAGGGCTCCGTCGCCTCGATCGTACTCTTTACAGTTTATAAGGGCGACCAAAACCGCTGATAGAGATGCCAGTCGACGGTTTAAACCGAAAACGACGACCCACAGCCGCAGGTGGTGGTGGCATTGGGATTACGGATCACGAACTGAGATCCCTGCAGTCCTTCCACGAAATCGATTTCGGCACCCATCATGTACTGGATACTCATGGGGTCGACCAGCAGCGTCACTCCGTCGGTAACAACCTTGGTATCGCCTTCGTTCACTTTGTCATCGAAGGCGAATCCATACTGAAATCCGGAACAGCCCCCGCCCTGAATATGCACCCGCAACATCAGATTGGGATTTCCTTCCTCTTCGATCAACGATGCCACCTTGGCAGCCGCCGCCGGGGTAAAAATCAGCGGACTCTCTGTTTCTGTACCACTCATAACATCAACTCCTCGGAAACGGGAAACGACCCCGTAGCGCAGAGAGTCCGGATATCCTCATCGCCCCGGCACCCTGCTCAACAACCCGCTACTGCCCGCTCTCTGTCGGTTCTTTGGCCTCTATCCCTTTATCACTCTTGCCTGTGGCGACACTGTTGTCGCCGTTCGCACCGTCGTAACTGAGCCGGCGCGGCGCCTCTTCCTTGGTATGAACCAGCCGGCCATTGACCTCGGCACCCATCGCCATCTCCAGAAGACGGTAATAAACGGTTCCCGTAACCTTCGCGTTGGGCGCCAGCTCAACGCGCTGGGTCCCGTACACGTCACCGACAACGGTGCCGTTTATCACAATATTGGGGACGTGCACCTCGCCTTCAATAGTGCCTTCCTCACTCAGGGTCAGGGCGCAGGATTCATCGCCTTCCGTGCGCACGTCTCCGATTATTGATCCGTCCACGTGCAATCCGCCGGTAAATACCACGTCACCCGATATCTGGGTCCCCGCACCGACAACAGTGACAATTCTAGGCGCCTTCGTTCTCTTGTATCGTGCCATTTAAGCCCTCTTTTACCCACTAATTCGCCAGTCGAAACGCTGTGTAACCGGTTTCTGCCCACTGCTGGACGGCCTGACCTCGACGGATACAGCGCTCGGCTGAAAGCCTGGCGGTAACTGAATCTGTCCATCCACGTTCTGGAAATACCGGAACCGCATTTTTAAGCTCTCTACCTTCTCCAGGGTGACGGCCTGCAGCGGCAGAGTGCTTACCTTTCCATCCTGATTGCCTTCGAGTGTAACCCATATCCGTCCCTGGGTAACGCCCGAACCCTTCTGCACATTGCTAACGGTAAAACGGAATCGAAACAGGCCTTCCGTAGCGGTTTCGTCCAACCGCAGGTCATGAATACGCAGCCCCTGCCGGCCCTCGCCGGTGGACATAATACCCCTCAGGAAGGCCACCTCTTCTTCCAGCTCCAGGCGCTCGGTCTGGAAACCTTTCAGTTCCTCCCGCGCACGACTTACCGCCTCCTCGTCGATCTGATTGCGCCGTTCCAGTTCCGCGATGCGCTGATGCAGATCCGTCCGCTCATCCAGAAGCTCGGCGATCTGCCGTTCCTGGTTCTCTATCTGCTGGTGCAACAGGGAAAGTTCATCCCCCGCTTCGGTGGGAAACAGTTTCCAGAGCAGGATCGCCGCGATACCCACTACCCCAAGAATCCCCAGGGACAGAACCAGTCCCTTCACGGGAACGATCTTCGGCGCCGAGACCTTCTTTTTGAAAAACGAGTCAAAAAACATCTAAATGAGACAATTCCCGAGAGGCTTTGTTACGGCAGCAGCGCGACGCCATCCAGACCCAGGCTCTCCTGGAACCCGATCATAAGGTTCATATTCTGAACCGCCTGTCCGGCAGCGCCCTTCACCAGATTATCGATAACCGACAGGATCACCGCCGTCTTTCCGCCCTGCGGCTGATGTGCCGCTATCCTGCAGACATTGACCCCGCGTACGCTCCGGGTCTCCGGATGACTGCCGGCGGGCAACACATCGACGAAGGGCTCGGCAGCATAGCGTTGCTCAAACAGGGCCTGCAGATCGGTGTCCCGTTGCAGTCTGCCATAAAGGGTGGCATGTATCCCGCGGACCATCGGCAACAGATGGGGTACGAAGGTAAGACCAACGGCTGCGCCCGCCGCCTGAGCCAGATTCTGCACTATCTCCGGCAGATGACGGTGACCGGGAACCGCATAGGCCTTGAAGCTTTCACCACACTCACCCATCAGCATTCCCACGGCGGCCTTTCTGCCGGCACCGCTGACACCGGACTTGGCGTCCGCAACCAGACTCTCGGTATCCAGCAGGCCGGATTCGATCAGGGGCAGAAAACCGAGGGTGACGGCGGTGGGATAGCAACCGGGGTTAGCCACCAGCCTCGCCGATTTAATCGCTTCCCGGTTCATCTCCGGCAATCCGTACACCGCCTCCGCCAACAGCTCGGGGCAGGCATGGGACATACCATACCATTGCTCCCAGACGGCCGCATCCTTGAGGCGGAAGTCCGCCGCCAGGTCTATGACCCGGGTACCGGCCCGCAGCAGCTCCGGCACCAGTTGCATGGCGGTACCGTTCGGGGTGGCGAAAAACACCAGGTCGCAGTCACTGAGGCGCCCTGCATCGGGCTCGGAAAAGGAAAGGTCCAGATGCCCCCGCAGATTCGGAAAAAGATCGTCCACCCGTACACCCGACTCCGAGCGCGAGGTTATAACCCCCACCTCCACCTCCGGATGCAAGGCCAGCAGACGCAGCAGTTCCACCCCGGTATAACCGGTACCACCGACAATTCCGACTCTGATCATTATTTTTTGTCCGACAAAGAAAAAAGCGGCTAAGAAGCCGCTCAAGTTTACAGTGACATTTTTTTTCTGGCTATTCCCGGTGCTGAGCAAGGGGCGTCACAAAAAGCACAGATAGGAGAGGGAATATATTCCCCTATAGGGCGGCTGTCAAATATTCCTTACGGTTTAAAAGGATATTTTCTGACCATTTTGCTTGGAAAAAACTGGACCGAATCCATAGTTTACGGCCAGCACCGGGATGAAAACACACGGGATGCAGGCGGAGGCCCCGCCCCTTTCCAGGGGGAATTCCTCACCTCCTCGGGCTCCCCCTGAGAGGGGCGGGCTACGCTTCCATATTTCGAGACGCTTCTCGTCCCCCCTTCCAGGGGGGGCAACAGGGGGTCTTGCCGCAGGAGGCGGCATTTCCCACTTTGCATTATCATTAACCCCAGGTGGAAACAGTGAACTCCGGGCCTTTTCAATGCTCGAATACATGAGATCAAACTTCGGGGATCAGAAACCATGGAAACCGTTCAAGCCATTGCTTTGACCCTTGGGGTCGCCTGGGCTTCCGGCATCAACCTCTACGCGGCCGTGCTGGTATTGGGCTTTCTCGGGTCCACCGGGCAGGTAACCCTGCCGCCTGACCTCCAGATTCTTTCCGACCCGCTGGTGATGGCGGCCGCCGGCTTCATGTACTGCGTGGAGTTCTTTGCCGACAAGACGCCGGGCGTGGACACCGGCTGGGACGCGATCCATACCTTCATACGCATCCCCGCCGGCGCGGTTCTGGCGGCCAGCATGGCCGAGGGGCTGGAGGTGAACGAGGCGGTTCAGTTCGCCGCGCTCCTTATCGGCGGCGGCCTCGCCGCGACAACCCACATGACCAAGGCGGGTACCCGCGTCATCATCAACACCTCTCCGGAACCGTTCAGCAACTGGGCCGTCTCCATCACTGAAGACATCATGGTGGTCGGCGCCCTCTGGGCCGCGGTGCAACACCCCTGGCTGTTCCTGACGGCACTGGTACTCTTTATCCTGCTGGTGGCCTGGCTGCTGCCCAGGATCTGGCGGGCGGTGAAGCGGATATTCCGGGCCATCGGGGAGTTCTTCAGCGGCCGCAAAAAGAAAGACCCGACGGAATCAGCCGGGGCGGGCTCCACGCGCGAGGATATCCTGCACTCCCTGTACCACGACGCGGGCAACACTCCGAAATAGTACCCGGAGAAAAAGCGGTTACATCTCCCGGCGTTGCCAGAGGGGATGCTCCCGCGACGAGGAGCGAATCACCCGATAGACGATCTGCCGCTCGTCATCGGGACCCCAGAAGATCTGGCCGAAGATGTCGTCCTCGCCGTCGAGGAACTCTTCCCGTAACGCCTCGTGCTGGAAATGGCAGATGTAGGGGCGATATTGCTCCACCCACGCCTTGCCGCATCGCCGGTAGTGGGTCAGGGAATCCTCGAAGTTGACGCACTGCACGAAAAAGTCTCCCCGGATCTCTTCCGCCGTCTCCCCCTCCGTGGCGACAGGCCCCACAAAGGCATACGGCTGGGCCCGCGGTTCGAACCATTCCCCGCTTTCCAGAAATATGCGGCGGGAAGTGAACTGCATGCTGAACCGCTCGGGATTATTGGGATCATCCATACCGCCCCCGGCGTACACCGAGTCACTGCTGCTCTCTCCCCAATAGATCTCCATCTCTGCCGGCCGGTCGTGACAGCGGGTCTCCACTGTGCGGCTGTAGGCGGAACGCCAGGCCGATCCCCGCACAAAAGCAAGAACCTTACCCCGCAATTGACCGCCGAAACGGGCCGCCAGCGCGGCTTCCTCAGGGAACGCCCGGCTCTTGGGAACCTCCACGAAGGTGGCCCAACCCCACTCCGCCAGTTCCGGATTATGCCGGTCAAACGATGCCCGGACGGTGAGATGGTAATAGGGCTTGTCACTGCAGCGACCGGCGACGGGAAACAGTGCCCAGGCCGACAACCAACAGACCGTCGCGAACCCCACCCAACGTCTTCGCTTCATTGGCAACCCCTCTTTGCTATTCCGCATCGCCGCCCTGCCCAAACAAACGCTCACACTCCGAGGCCGTCCGGGTGAGGGCATCCTCGATGGAGACCCCGAGAAACCAGTTGCCGGTCACCGCGAGGGAGCCGGAATCCAGAAGACGGTCCAGCTCCGCTATCCGCTCCCTGTGTCCGAGGCGCAGGGCCGGGAGACGGCTCCGCCTGAACGCCTCGGCGACCACATCACCGCTGTCGATCCCGAGTACTTCACAGATCCTGGCCAGACGCCGGGGGCCGTCCAGACGCCCCGGCCTGAAGTGAAAGGTAAATGCCCGATAGGTTTCATCCGGCACCGGATCCCTGGAAACCACCGAGAAGAAGTCGTCCTCCGCTGCGATGATCCCTGCCAGGGGTTCCAGTTCGAGTTGCTCCGACCGGACCAGGACCGCGTGGGATTCGATGTCCGCCATCTCCAGGGGCTCCAGTAATGCCGCAACCCGGGGCACGACGACCTCCAGCAGGCGGGCGGCCACATCCGGCGCCACCGCAAGGGCCAGGGATCGGCACGTTACCTCCCCGCTGTCCGCGATTTGCAGTCGATAGTTATCCCCTTCCCGTTCCACCCGGGTCACCGCCGCACCGGTGCGGATCTCCAGACCCTCCTGCGCCGCCATGGCATCGCTGAATCCCTGGGTGCCCCCGGGAGCAGTGAAGTGGCGCAGCACCTCCTTGCGCCGCGGCTTCTTGCGAAACATGGCGTTGGCCGGGACCGCCGCCGCCGGCTGGCAGATCACCGCATCCAGCGCCGGACCCAGTACCTTCTTGAAGTTCCCCGACCCCACGATCCGGCCGTAATAATCCGCGACGCTGAGTTGCTCCTTGTTCAGACGAAACAGGTTGGGCAGAGAGACCAGGAGCTCCGGAAAGCTGAGCTGCGACGGTATGCTCCGCAGCCCCTCCCTGGTCAGCAACCGGAACGGCAGCCGCTGTTTGGCCTGCAGATGCTCAAGCCGGCCCAGGTCTTCCAAGATACCCAGCAGATTGCCGTAGCTGTTGTAACAGGTATGCCCCCCCAGCTCCGCCCAGAAGGTCCCCTCCGGAACGGCGAAGCGGTGGCTATGCAGACACCCCCCCACCCGGTCGGCGGCCTCCAGCACCAGAGGTTTAACTCCTCTGCGGTGGGCGAGGTGGGCGAATCCGAGGCCGCTGACGCCGGCACCGATCACCACCAGATCGTATGTCTCGCTGCTCATGGGATTTATTCTACCGGCTCAGTGGCAAAAAACACCTAGGGTCTGTTAACACTTTGCGGAGACGCAGAGTTTGTGGAAAGTCCATATGGAGAAATCTCTGCGCCTTAGCGCCTTTGCGTTCTTTGCGTTAAACGTGGGGGCAGGGAGTTACCGTCCGCGACCATAAAAAAACCGCGGAAGGCAAAGACGCCGTCCGCGGTTTTTCGGGGGAAAGGGTGGTGCCGTATCAGGAACAGCCGCCGCCGGAGCTGGAGCCGCAGGTGCCGCAGCCGCTCGCACCCGGAATGGGCTGGAGGTTGTTAAAGACGAAGGTGGCCTGACCCATCTCCTGCTCCACGTAATCGATCTCAACACCCTTCAGGTACTGCATAGTTGCTTCGTCAACAATTATCTTGAAGCCGTCGCACTGCAGCACGCCGTCGTTATCGTTGATCTGATCGGTAAAGGTCATGCCGAAGCTTATGCCGCTGCACCCGCCCGGAGCCGCATAAACCCTGACCCCGTGGATCTCTTCTTCTACCTGCCCGACGAGTTCCGCCATCTTGACTTGGGCCGGGGCGGTCAGAGAAAGGTCATTCTCAAGGTTGGTTGCAGATGTTTCAGACATGCCAAATAACTCCATTAATTAAGAATTTGATGAATTATTTTAACAGGGGGCCCGCAAGAATACCACAGGCATTTACTAGGGTATTCCCCCAAAAGGTGTGGAATTACGGTTTACACCCGTTACCGAAGCCGGTTACGGGCGCCCAATTCGTAGAGGTGACGTGAAGCGTCCACCAGGTGCTGTCCCCAGTGGAAACGATACCCGTTACGCCAGTTATCACGGGCCAGGGAGGGCTCTTTATCCAACAGGGAAAGCCCGGTTTTCAGCTCGCAATAAATATCGGTCAGGTCGTCGGCCAGGCTACCGGTCATGAACTGCCCGTCCTGGGCGACATCGAACTCCATCCAGTAACTATCATTCGGACCCAGCTGCCGCCGCAATTCGGAGAATATCTCAAACCTGGCATCCAGGTCCGTGCTGTCCTGTACATAAGTACGGTTATCCACTCCGCCCAGGGATTCCACCGCCACATGGAGGCGGGGCAGGAGCGTAGCCATAGTGTCGAGCCAGTTCGGCTCAAAGGTATCTGTCTCTTCGATCAGCTCGCAGAAAAGGCGCGCCAGATCAGCCATTTCGTTAATGTGGGAGCCCATGATCCTCGTGTACCTAATACCTACAGGTCAGTAAATTCAGTTTAGTCGAGATTTGCCATATGCAAAGAGAGACCCCGGATACCGGCTGTTTTCGGGCGAGAAGGTCAGTATCATTGGGACAGTCGGGAAGGGATCATCCGCCCCTCTCCGGAGAGGATTCCATAAATCGGCCCGTTTTTGGTGAATCGGCGTTATTAGAGTTAATTTAACCACTATACTTGTTTTATTAGCTTATATTAAGCATTAATTAACCACATATATCATTGTTTAACACATATATTGGTATTTCTAAGGACGGAATAGTGATAATGGTCAACAATCAAATACAGAATCATATTATTCCCATAATTCTCTCTATTTCAGGCCATGATCCCGTTGGAGGAGCGGGCATTCAGGCGGATATTGAGGCTATTGTGGGAAATGGATGCCATGCTGCCACGATTATCACTTGCCTGACGGTCCAGAACACTACCGACGTGCAACGCCTGCAGCCGGTGGATCCGGAGCTGGTGGAACAGCAGGCCCGGGGGGTACTGAATGACCTGCCGGTGGCGGCCATCAAGATCGGGCTGATCGGCTCCGCGGAGATCGCCGCCAGGCTCGGCGGGTTGCTGGAAGAGTTCTCCGGGATCCCGGTGGTCCTGGATCCGGTCCTGGCCGCCGGGGGCGGTACCGAGCTGGCGGGCAAGGATCTGGAAGAGACCCTGCGCCGTCGGCTGCTGCCCAGCGTAGAGTTGATCACCCCCAACTCCCTGGAGGCCCGGAGACTCTCCGGCGAGGAGGATCTGTACGCCTGCGGCCACAAACTCCAGGCCCTGGGATGCACCAATGTGCTGATCACCGGCGCCCATGAGGCGGGGACGGAGGTGGAAAACCGCCTGTTCTGCGGCGACGGCTCCGTGCACGTCTGGCACTGGCCTCGGCTGACGGGAAGCTATCACGGTTCCGGCTGCACCCTGGCCTCCGCCACCGCCGCCCTGCTTGCCCGGAAACTCCCCATGGTGGAGGCGGTGAAGCAGGCCCAGGCCTACACCTGGGAGAGCCTCTCCCACGCCAGAAGGCCGGGGCGGGGCCAGGCACTGCCGGATCGTCTTCATACCTTGCGGAACAGCCCTTCCCAGGAAGATTGAGGCCTGGAAAGGAATATCGTGAGAGTAAGCGGTTACTTACATCTAAACCCGCCCACATGAACAGAAGACCTTTTAAAGGCCTTTACGCCATAACCGACCGCGAGCTGGCCTCCGGCGAGGGGATCATCCGCCAGGTGGAGCAGGCCCTGGCCGGTGGCGCCCGGGCCGTTCAGTACCGCGACAAGGGAACGGACCGGGAACGCCGCCGGGAGGAGGCCGGCGCCCTGCTGGGACTCTGCCGCTCCCGGTCCGTCCCCCTCATCGTCAACGACGACCTGGAACTGGCGACGACCATCGGTGCCGACGGGGTACATCTCGGCAAGGACGATGCCGGAATACGCCAGGCCCGGGCGGCCATGGGGCCGCAGGCCCTGATCGGGGTCTCCTGCTATAACCGCTTGGACCTGGCCCTGGCGGCCGAGGCGCAAGGGGCGGATTATGTCGCCTTCGGGCGTTTCTTCAGCTCCAACACCAAACCGGATGCGGTCCGGGCCGATCCCGCCCTGCTGCGGGAAGCCCGCCTCCTGCTGCATATCCCGATAGTTGCCATAGGTGGGATAACCCCGGAAAATGGCGGCCCACTGGTGGCCGCGGGGGCCGACATGCTGGCCGTGATCCACGGCCTGTTCGGCCAACCGGACATTCGCGCCGCCTGCGAACGTTTCAACGCACTTTTCGAACAAGAAGGAGATGGACTATGACCGGCTCCCACGAGCTCTTCGCCCAGGCCCAGCAGCATATCCCCGGCGGAGTGAACTCCCCGGTGCGCGCCTTCAAGGGAGTCGGCGGCGATCCGGTGTTCATCGACCGGGCCGAAGGGGCCTATACCTACGACCCGCAGGGCAAGCGCTATATCGACTACGTGGGATCATGGGGACCCATGATCCTGGGCCATGCCCACCCCGAGGTGATCGCGGCGGTGGCCGAGGTGATCAAGAAAGGGCTGTCGTTCGGCGCTCCCACGGAGCTGGAGACGCGCATGGCCGACAAGGTGTGCGAGCTGGTGCCCTCCATGGATCTGGTGCGTATGGTCAGCTCCGGCACCGAGGCCACCATGAGCGCCATCCGTCTGGCCCGGGGCTACACCGGCCGGGACAAGATCGTCAAATTCGAGGGATGCTACCACGGCCATTCCGACTCGCTGCTGGTGAAGGCGGGTTCCGGCGCCCTCACCCTGGGAGAGCCCAGTTCTCCCGGCGTCCCGGCGGCCCTGGCGGAGCACACCATTACCCTCGACTATAACGACCTGGATCAGGTCAAACAGACCTTCTCCGAGGTTGGGGAACAGATCGCCTGCATCATCGTGGAACCGGTGGCCGGCAACATGAACTGCATCCCGCCACTGCCCGGTTTCCTGGAGGGGTTGCGGGAGGTGTGCGACCAATACGGTACGGTCCTGATCTTCGACGAGGTGATGACCGGATTCCGGGTGGCCCTCGGGGGTGTTCAGGGGCTCTATAACATCCGTCCCGACCTCACCACCCTGGGCAAGGTCATCGGCGGCGGCATGCCGGTGGGCGCCTTCGGCGGCAAGCGGGAGATCATGGAGAAGATCGCTCCCCTCGGTCCGGTCTACCAGGCCGGCACCCTCTCCGGCAATCCGGTGGCCATGACCGCCGGCCTCAAGACCCTGGAGCTGATCTCCGCCCCCGGCTTCTTCGGGGCGCTGACGGAAAAGACCGAGAAACTGGTGCAGGGCCTGACCGACCAGGCACGGAATGCCGGCGTCCCTCTCGCCAGCAACCGGGTGGGCGGCATGTTCGGCATCTTCTTCACCGATGCCGAACAGGTGAGCAATTTCGCCCAGTCCACCGCCTGCAACCAGGAGCAGTTCAAGGCCTTCTTCCACGCCATGCTGGATAAAGGGGTCTACCTGGCCCCTTCGGCGTTTGAAGCGGGATTCGTCTCCGCCGCCCACAGCGATGACGACATCGCCGCCACCATCGCCGCGGCGGGAGAAGCCTTTAAGGAGATTTGCGGCTAAAGCTAGACATACCCCCCTGTCGTCCACCCTGAGAGGGGGACATATGCTGTTCTCCCCCTTCCACGGGGGGGTTAGAGGGAGTGTATAACCTTCCCCCACCTGCGGGGGAAGCCAGGAGGGAAGTGAGCGGTAGAGTGGGGCCCTGCCCCACCAAAACCCTAACTAGCGGTCGGCAGCGGAAAGCTTGGCCGCCATATCCCGCAGCAGCTTCTCCGTGGTCTCCCAACCGATGCAGCCGTCCGTCACCGAGACACCGTACTCGAGCTTGCTGACATCCGCCGGAATGGGCTGGTTGCCGGCGCTCAGATTGCTCTCCAGCATAATCCCGATAATGGACTTATTGCCCTCCAGGATCTGATTGGTCACGTTCTCCGCTACCAGCGGCTGCAGCTCCGGCTTCTTGCTGGAGTTGCCGTGGCTGCAGTCGATCATGATGTTTTCCGGCAGTCCCGCCTTGCGCAGCGCCTCTTCACAGAGGGCCACGTGCACCGAATCGTAATTGGGCTGATTGCCGCCGCGCAGGATCACATGGCCGCAGACGTTGCCGGTGGTCTTGATCACCGTCACCTGCCCCTGCTGATTAATACCCAGAAAGCTGTGGGGCTGGGAAACCGACTGCAGGGCGTTGATCGCCACCGTCAGGCCGCCGTCGGTGCCGTTCTTGAATCCCACCGGCATGGAGAGGCCGCTGGCCATCTCCCGGTGGGTCTGGGACTCGGTGGTGCGCGCGCCGATGGCCGCCCAGGCGAAAAGATCGGAAAGATACTGAGGACTGATGGGGTCCAGGGCCTCGGTGGCCGCCGGCAGGCCCATTTCCGTCAACCACAGAAGGAGTTGACGGGCCTTATGCAAACCCTCTTCGATACGGAAAGAATCGTCCATATAGGGGTCGTTGATCAGCCCCTTCCAACCAACCGTAGTGCGGGGCTTCTCGAAATAGATCCGCATGACGATGAAGAGGGTGTCTAACAGCTCGTCATGCAACGCCTTCAACCTTTTCGCATACTCCTTGGCCGCATCCACATCGTGGATGGAACAGGGGCCGGTGACCACCAGCAGGCGCTTGTCCTCCCGCGTCAGTATCTTCTTGATGGTCTGCCTGGCATTCCATACCAGTTCCTCACCCTCCGGTGAATTGGGCAGATGGCGTTTCAGTTCCGCGGGAGAGATGAGAATCCGCTCATCGGCGACGTTGGTGTTGAAAAGGTTATGTTCAGTCATGGGATTGGGTGTTGGCTTCAGCTACGGCATATCTATTAGGACAATCTAATATCATACGAGGTTTACATATCCATACAAGATCCAAGGATCATTTTCATCGAAAAACCTCAAGTTTCTCCGCATGAGAGAACATCCCGCCCCATCCGCCTCATCGTTGTTCCGACGCCACCAATCCCTGACACTTGCATGATGAAATCCACAGGAAATATACTGTTTTCAATTCACGGCAAACGGAATATCGCTACCAACACCGGGCGAAGCGCCTGATTCCTACTTCCCCGCTTCCTGGCCGCATATTTCAATATTCAGGCCTACAGCATATTCCCCCATCAGGCGGCTGTCATAAGGAGATAATGACATGAGATATTCGTTTCACACTTTCTCCCTTAGTGTTTGTCTCGTTTTAGCCGGCAGTCTGTTCCTGACACAGACTGCCCGGTCGGATTCCCTGTCTGAAGCAATCGAAGCAGGGGATATTTCCGCGATAACTCAACTGATCGAGAAAGGCGCCGATATCAATGCCGTTGACGATTCGGGT
Organism: Sedimenticolaceae bacterium; assembly: GCA_050287965.1. Taxonomy (GTDB): domain Bacteria; phylum Pseudomonadota; class Gammaproteobacteria; order Chromatiales; family Chromatiaceae; genus CBFDBF01. Next base: position 2,390 of record JBNKCX010000007.1, on the reverse strand, counting down.
CTGACACCGATCCACAAAGCCGCGCTTTCCGGGAAAACCGAAATAATCGCCCTGCTTCTTGCGAAAGGCGCGAACGCCGACACAAAACTCCCATCCGGTGAAACGCCATTGTTTTATGCCGCGGCAAAGGGACATATCGATGCCTGTGAATTGCTGTTGAAAAACGGCGCCGCAGTAGACGCCAGCAACAAAGACGGCGCCACACCTTTGCGAATGGCGGCACAGTACAACAGTGTCCCGGCCGCCGGCCTGTTAATAGACTTTAAGGCAAACCCTAATTTCATAGGTAAGGACGGAAGCACCCCGCTGCATGTTGCGGTAATGTTGAATTTCATCGAAATGACGGAATTTCTTCTTTCCGAAGGGGCGGACCCAAATGCTTTGTTCGGACCGGGCAACACCGCGCTTCATCTGGCCGCCCACAACGGCCACAATGAAATTGCTTCGCTTCTTATTAACAAGGGCGCTGACAAAACCATAAAAAACAAGGATGACGAAACACCCTTCGACGTGGCCATGAACTCCATGAAGACGAATGTACTGAGCATATTGCTTCCGTCAGATGACCTGGCTATCGAGGTAATTAACAATGACTCGCTTTTGACGTACTCAAACTTACAGAAAAACTACGGCGCTGATCCGACAACTGCGGGATTTGCCTATCTGGAAGGAGGTTTCCCGATGATGCTCAAATATCCGGTCGAGTCTTCAAGCGTTAAAAGCTCCGGCAACATGCAGTTATCGGGAGTTAGCGGGCGCTGGACCATGGGCGACGTAACATTTCTGGGCGAAGGCAAAATAGAGCAACAGGGCCTTAGGTTGTCAAAAGGCACAGTGATCGTTTTTCATAATAAATAGAAACGAAGGGGACACATCTATACGAGGAGGCCACACGGATATCGTCGAGCTCTCACAACAAGCGGGTGCGAAATGGACAATTGTGTTGCATGGCGAAAACAGGAAATCCCGCATTTTTTATAAATTGGGAAAGGCGAATAGGGATAAGGTTAACTCTGACTTGGTTTTTTATTGATATTCTCTATAGATGAAAATAACAAAGAAGAAACTCGATTTAGCTGTTAAAGAGAGGATTATTTCCCAAGAACAATCCGACAGGCTATTTGATTTCTTAAAGACCTCACCCTCCATCGGGCCAAGCTTCGATTTCACCCATGTCCTTTATTATATGGGAGGATTGATCGCCATTGGAGCAATGACCCTATTCATGAATCTTGGTTGGGAACGTTTCGGCGGATGGGGCATCTTTTTTATCTCTTTGGCATATGCGGTAGTAGGATTCAAACTTGCCGATAATTTTCAAAAAAAGGGGCTCGCAATACCCGCTGGCATCTGCGCAACCTTTGTAGTGGCATTGACTCCTTTGGCCATTTACGGCCTTCAACAAGCCATGGGTTGGTGGCCGGATGACACCGTATACCGCGAATATCATCGCTATATCAAATGGCATTGGCTCTATTTGGAACTTGGGACCCTGGCTATCGGTGCAATTATCGCATGGTCTTACCGCTACCCTTTCCTTCAACTGCCTATCGCAGTGACACTTTGGTATATGTCTATGGACATTGCGGCAATGCTGGCGGGAGGACGGCCTGATTTTGAACTGCGCGCCTTGGTATCGATGTACTTTGGTCTTGCAATGACTCTTTTTGCTTTCTGGGTGGATATTCGTTCCGCGAAATCCGGCGATTACGCTTTCTGGCTCTATTTATTTGGCGTCATGGCTTTCTGGGGCGGAATGACGTCTCAGCATTCCGATAGCGAACTTTCAAAATTCATATACTGCTGCGTCAATCTGATCCTTATCGGGGTTGGCGTTGTAATCGTTCGCCGGGTGTTCGTGGTTTTCGGAGCCATAGGCTGCTCGATATATTTAGGACATCTTGCGGACAAAGTATTCAGAGACAGCTGGCTGTTCCCTATCGCGTTAACTGCAATCGGTTTAGGCATAATTTACCTGGGCGTGATTTGGCAAAAACACGAAAAGGAAATAACAACAACAGTTAGAAACCGTCTGCCCTTGCCGTTGAGAGAGTTGCTGTCGGAAAGAACTGTATAATTTGCCCTTATGCCACAGTGGCCGCTGAAAGAACCAGGGGTCCTCTAACAACAAAAACAAAAGAGGAATTACGTGGAAACCACACAGGAAGAGAATTATGACCACAGCATCGTACGCTGGTTCGTCATCATGGCCATTGCCTATCTTGCCGCGGGCTCCCTCCTGGGCGTCTATATATCAGCAGAGCTGGCCTGGCCGGGCATTGCTTTGAACAACCCCTATCTGACCTTCGCTCATTTGCGCACGCTGCATGGCAACATAGTCATCTTCGCTTTCGGGGGGTGCGCGCTTATGGCCGCCGCCTACCACTCGG
>JBNKCX010000006.1:0-60684 GCA_050287965.1 Sedimenticolaceae bacterium | reverse complement strand
CGCCGGTGACGGCGATGATCAGATATACGCCAACTCTGACGGAGACACCGACTACCTCTACGGTGAAGGCGGTGCGGACACCTTCCACTTCCTGGTGGAGGGAGACGGCATCGGTACCGACTATGTGAAGTACTTCTCCAGCGAGGACGGTGACCAACTCGTCCTGGGGGGTGCCGAAGACTTGTCCTATGAGATCTTGCGGCTGGATTCCTCTTGGAGCAAGGTGGAATTGACCAACGGAAATGGTGACGATCTCGGCAATATCATGGTTTACGGCCAGATGGATGCGGAGGATGTACTCATCGACAACGATGCCTTCGACGGCGTGAATCTAACCAACCCGGCGGATATCGCCTGATATCAGCTTGGGAAGGGGCGAGATTCGCCCCTTCCCATTTTTAAAGCAAAAATATCATGGATAAAAAACAGCATTCGGCCCGTCAGGGATTAAAGACCGCTCTCTGGTCTTACCGTAAGAGTTTCTTTTTCGTCGGCTTTATAAGCCTGTTCATAAACCTCAGCATGCTGGTTCCACCCCTGTATATGCTGCAGGTGTACGACAGGGTACTAAGCAGCCGCAGCACCGAAACCCTGATTATGTTATCGCTGGTACTGGTTTGGATGTTCCTTACCCTCGGAATTCTGGAGTTCGTTCGATCGAGAGTTCTGGTACGACTCAGTACACGCCTGGACTATGACTTTAACAGCCGCATCTACACCTTGCTGAATCGTTTATCCCTGCACCATCCGGAATATAACAACAGCCAACCTCTGAGCGATCTGGCGGTAATCCGACAGTTTGCCGCCGGCAACGGCAGCTTTGCGTTTTTTGACAGCCCTTGGGTACCCATCTACCTCGGAGTACTGTTTCTCTTCGATGCCACTTACGGATGGTTTGCTCTGTTTGCAGCTATAGTGCTTACCACCCTGGCTATCGTGAACGAATTATCCACCCGTCGACTGCAGGCCCAGGCCAACGAGTTACAAACACAGGCCACCCGCCTGGCCGGCACTCAATTGCGTAATGCCGAGGTAATCCAGGCAATGGGCATGGAACATGACCTGCGCTCCCGTTGGCTGGATAAGCATCGGGCATCCGTGCATTCCCAAAGCAAGGCCTCGGATCGCGCCGGCGTATGGCTCAATCTCAGTAAGACCCTCCGTCAGATGTTCCAGTCGCTCATGCTCGGCTTGGGCGCGTGGCTGGCGATAAAGGGGGATATCACCGCGGGTATGGTGATAGCCGGCGCCATTCTCATGGGACGGGCGCTCTCTCCTATCGACCAGCTGATCGGCGCATGGAGAGGTTTCATCAATGCACGCCAGTCCTTCCGGCGACTGGACGAGCTGCTCACACGCATGCCGGAACAGAAACGTCGCCTCAGTCTTCCGAGACCGAAAGGGGAAATCCGGATGACAAACGTGGTATTGGTCCCTCCCGGAGGTGCCACCCCAGTTCTCAAAGGGATATCCTTTCATCTTCGCCCTGGAGAGATGCTCGCTGTCATAGGCCGCAGCGCCGCCGGGAAATCAAGCCTGATCCGCGCCCTCCTCGGACTATGGCCCCTTGCAGCCGGACGTGTTCAGCTGGACGGGGCGGATATCGATCAATGGAACCGTGATGAACTGGGTAAATGGATCGGGTATCTCCCGCAGGACGTTGAGTTATTTGAAGGTTCGGTTGCGGAGAATATCTCCCGCTTCGGAGATTTGGATGACCAACGTATCGTCAACGCTGCAAAAATAGCCGGCGTCGACGAAATGATTCGAGCCCTACCGGAAGGTTACAATACCCAGATTGGAGCCGGCGGTTATTCCCTTTCCGGCGGTCAGCGCCAACGGATCGGATTGGCACGTGCAGTTTATGGACGCCCCCATATTGTTGTACTGGACGAGCCCAATTCCAACCTTGATGAAGAGGGAGATCGCGCGCTATCCCGTACCTGCAAGTTCCTCAAACGGCATGGCGTAACCTTAATCCTGGTCAGCCATAGACGCCCGATCCTGAGTCGCGCCGACAAGATCCTGGCGCTGGAAGAGGGCCGCTTGCAACTGTTCGGTCCGCGTGACGCTGCGCTAGACCACCTCTACGGACCGATAGAAAAGCTCCGGCGCGAAAGAACAAGAACCAACACCCAAGAGCAACCCAAGACCTCACCAAAACCGATTCCTATCACTCGTGCGGCGAATAAGTCAGCAGGATAAGAGTAATGGACATGGACCAATATTCCCCCACGAAAGAAGAGAAGGCATACACGGACGACAAACCATACCGATTGCTAGGTTTAGGGACCCTTACAGTCACTTTCGGTGTAATGCTCTTGTGGTCAACTCTGGCCACCCTTGACAGTGCGGTAGTCGCCAGCGGCCGGGTCTACGTCGCATCCCTGAACAAGACGGTACAGCACCTTGACGGCGGGCTGGTGAAAACCATTGCCGTAAAAGACGGGGACCAGGTTATGGAAGGACAACTCCTGCTCAGCCTTGATCGCCGCCCGCTCGAAATCAAACTCGACAATATAGCGGACCAACTCATTGAAACCGAGGCAAGCCTGGAGCGGCTTGCGGCGGAACGGGATGACTTATCAAAACTCACCTTTTCCCCCGCATTACAGAAGAAAGCGCACGCAAAACAAGCGGGGGCCACCCTGGAAACACAGCTACAGCTTTTCGACTCGAGACGTCAGGCCCTCAGTTCTGAACAGGCCATACTCCGACAACGCCTGGTGAAGACAGAGCAGGAAATTGCCGGGACCAGAAAGCTTAACAAGACGCTGGAGACCCGCCTGAGTCTGCTCAATGAGGATCTTTCCGGGCTACACAAACTGGTGCAAAAGAAGCTTGCCTCACAAGCCAAATTACGTGAAGTTCAGCGCGAGGTAAATGAACTCAAGGGTGAGCTGATCGGTCACCAGGCGGATGTGGAGAATCTGGAATCATCTCTTCCGGAGATACGCTCACAGATGGAACTGCGCCAGAGGGAATACCGTAAAGAAGTCATAACCAACCTGCGCGACCTTCAGGCAAACCGCATCAACCTTATCGCCGAACAACAGGCTCTGAACGAACGCCTGTCGCGTATCGATATCCGCGCTCCCGTATCCGGAAAGATAAAGGGACTTAATGTAGTTACTCAGGGTGCGGTGATAAAAGCGGCAACTACTATCATGGAGATAGTACCCGAGGAACGCGGCTTCAGCATACATGCGCAGATATCACCGATGGATATCGACTCACTGCAGCCGGGACTGAAGGCCGAAGTACGCATTCCGGCATTTGACGGTTCGCGTTATTACCCCAGCTTGTACGCCGATCTAATGGATATTTCTTCGGATGTGTACGTGGAAGAACGTTCCGGCGAGTCCTACTATAAGGCAACCATGCTGGTTGATGGCGAAAGCCTTGCCAATCTGGAAAAGGAACATCTGAAACTGGTATCCGGCATGCCGATCGAGGTGGTGATCAAGACCGGTGAAAGAACCCTGCTTGATTATCTGATCAAACCGATACGTGAAATGGTTGTGCGTGCCTTTAATGAGGCATAACCGTCAACTGCGCCCGGGGGTTCCTTGCGGAATCCAAACAACCGGACCCCACTCTATGACTCTCCATACTGTTGGATGAGCTCTTCTATAATTGTGGCATTATCATCAGAAATGTCTATTATCTGGAAACCGGTCCAGAGATAGGACGCATGGGACGCACTGTTGTTCCATAGGCTCTCCGCACCGCATTCCACTGCTTCACAATCCCCGATCGGTTGAGAAAGAACAAGGCGAAGCTCAAACAGCTGATTCGGTTCAATAACACTTTTGCCAACCAACATAAATCCACCGTTGCTGATATTAACCAGCCGCCCCATGGGTTCCCCGGAATTTACATCGATGACTTCAATTTCGTTACGGGCTTTAACTCTGGATGAGGACCTGTTATCGCTTGTCATGAATTATTATCTACCAATCAGAATATTTATTTTCCGAGCATCTTGCGAATTGCATTCAGCGCCCGATCTACAAATGGAACCTTGGGTGGGACAATAATCGCGGCCTTGCCGCCGCACATCTCCCTAGCCAGTACGTCCAACGACTTGAACAGCGGCTGCAGACCAAACCGATCAACGAACATATATTTCTGGGTTACAGGACTGAACCAGGAAAGCTTCCGTTCCAGAACGAGACCGTTATCCATATCGAAAAACTGAAACCAGGTATCGAATGCGATCTTCTTCAAGCGCTCCACCATCGCCTTCTCTTCCGCGCTAAGATCAAGGTTGCTCCGCCCCATCTTTTTCGGATTTGAAACCGCGCTCTCGGAAGCCACCGGCTGCTCCACGGGGGCCGCTTCCTTCTCAGGAGTCGTTTCCTTCTCGGGAGCCGGCGCCTCCTCGACCTTTGCCTCCTCTATCTCCTTCGGCTTCTCCAGCAGATAATTCTTCAGAAGCGTAAACAATGCCTTGGTATCAGGCTCAGAAAAATCCCCGAGTGACGAGAGGTTCCTTTGTATGCGCTCCTTCAGGTTGGGCAACTGCTTACCGAGCTTTTGCTTGACCTGCGGATCCTCAACGGCCCGGGTCGCCCATATCAATGCATCGATAATCGCCATGGCCTCCTTCCAGTCGCGGCTCTTTTCGGCTTCCGGCGTACGCAGGACCATCAGGATCATCCAATCCAGCCAGGTATGCCGCAGGAATCTCTCTATCGCCATGGGCAGACGACGATTCCCAATGCGTTCATCAATGGCCTTCGTAACCCGGCCACGGGCAGTCTCCAGACGTTCCTGCCCCCGCGCAGCCTCTTTTGCCCTCGCCTCAACAATACGGGCCTTTTTCTCAAGCAGTTGAACCTCGTTTTCCAGCTCTTCCAAAGTCTCATCGAAAATACCGAGGTCGTCATGAAACTCATAGAGAATCCGGTTGGTCAACCGCTGCATCGTCTTATAGATCCCGACGTTGAGATTCTTCTCGTCGATCCAGTCACGCCCCGCCTTCACCAGAGCATTCAATACGCGGCGCGCTATATGCTGGCTGTTTACCAGGAACTTCTTGTCGAGTACGGCGACCTTGATGTACGGAATCTGCAGCAAACTGACCAGCGCCTTCACACAATCCGGCAGCTCACTATCAGTGAGCGCGTACTCAAACATCATACCTACAACATCGATCATATTAAGGTCGGCGACCGGTATTCGGTTACGGTCAACGTTCTGAAACAGAGTCTCGCGCTCCTTTGCGAGTTCGCCCTGCCGATGCTGCAGAAAATTCCGGATATCCTCCGGTTGAGGAATCTTCCCGATCTCCCTCGGGAATACCTGACTGAAATCCGTGCTCGCCTGTTTTTGGATATCACCGATAGCGGATACCAGTACCGGGATGGTGGCTATATTGACAGACGTTGCAGCGGAATTAAGATCCGGATGTGGCTGATAACTGGGATCCTGTTGGCGTCTGGTATTCAGAAGTTCGCAAATGGTCTCCAGGACTTCCTGACCAAGAGCGGCACTGTACTGATCATCCGCGACCTGGCGGGCCTGCGCGCCACCCTTCAACGACTGCACCTTGCCTGCCGATCCCCGGGACTTCGCCTCTTCTGACTGCCTTTCCCCCTTGGGGGGCTTGTAGGCAACGGGCTTCAAATTTGGGAATAACCCGGCTTCAGCGAGAAGTCTGTTTATCTCCTGGTAAAGCTTGCCCGATCCCCTCGCTACGTATTTTTCAAACAACGCGTAAAGGACGATCTTGATGTCGACATCAATAGGAGATTTGGCCAGTGCTTTCTTAAAGGACTGTGTTGCATGATAGGGGCCCGCGGGAATATCATGTTCCGCGAGTTTCTTCCCCCCTCTCAACAATGACAGTCTTTGACCCAGTGCGTATAGTTCCTGAAAACATCGACTTCTGGTCTTGTTAACGATGTTCTGAAGGGCCACATACTCCTCCATCTCATCGGTTTCAACCAGGTTCAGGTTCTCTTCATTCTGGCGGGCGTCACCCAAAGTGCTATCGAACAGGTGACGTCCGTCATAATATTCATCAAACCCGTCCGATATCAGTTGCCGAAAATCGGCAATTACGGTCGCGCGCTGGTTCTTGACAGTCCTGATGGCCCCGAGGAAGTGGGTATAGGAATCATTGGATTCGGCCTTATCGGCAAAATCCACCAGGGCGGGCTCCACGTTATCGTAGAACTCACCCATCTGATACACGAAATAGTCGAGTGCCGCATTCCGACACTGCGCCAACAGCCTCTGATACCGTTCACGCTTCTTGATAGGAATTTGCGTCACTGTCCTATCCATGGATCTTAACCTCAAATGTCGCTAATTCGACGTTCAATGGGATCCCCGCTGGCGATTCTTAATTCAGTATATAGCTACAGAGCCAGGATAATAACCCAATAATACTTTTAGGAACCATTGTCAGGCAAAGGCGGAAAATTTCCGATTAACATACTCCGTTATATACGGAAAAGCTATTCCTGCAACTGGGCTCTGAGCCGCTGCAGGTCATCGTCTGTATCCACGCCATGCCCCGGAGGGGTTATCGCTTCGCTGACATGAATGGCTCCCCCGTGCCAAAGGATGCGCAGCTGCTCCAACGACTCAGCCTGTTCCAAAGGAGCGGATGACCAGCCAAGGTACCGCTTCAGGTATCCGACCCGATAGGCATATAACCCGATGTGGCGCGCAAAAAGCACCCCGGAAGGCAACGGTCGGTCACCCTGAAGAAACTCATCCCGGTGCCAGGGGATAGGCGCTCGACTGAAATACAGGGCATAGCCTTCAGCATCCATGACAACTTTTACCACGTGTGGATCAAACAACACCTGCCGTTCCTTGATGGGCGCATACAGCGTGGTCACTCCGGCACGGGGATGCTCCTCCATATCGGTGGCAACCTGGTCGATCAGGGATGCCGGCATCGTAGGTTCATCTCCCTGCAGGTTGACGACCGCGGTATCCTCCACCCACCCCAGCTTTTCCGCCACTTCGGCAATGCGCTCGGTTCCACTGCGGTGATTCGCCGAAGTCATACACACTTTCGCTCCGAACGCCTCCGCCCGTTCCTGGATGCGCCGGTCATCGGTGGCTATCACCACCTCACCCGCACTGCTTTCACATCCGCGCTCAAAGACGTGTTGAATCATAGGCTTACCTGCTATCTCCAGCAACGGCTTGCCGGGCAAACGGCTGGATGCGTAACGCGCGGGAATAACCACCTTGAACTCCATATGCGTCACGCCTCCGGTATTTCCTCATCCGCAGCCAATTCGCGTGCTTCCTCCGCCAGCATGACAGGTATATCGTCCCGTATCGGAAAGGCCAGCCGATCCCCGCGGCAAACCAGTTCCTGCTCCTGTTTCAGATAGACCAGCTTACCCTTGCATATGGGACAAACCAAAATATCCAACAGTTTTTTATCCATTCATTACACCTCTAATCAGAACATCCAAACGATGAACGAATTTCTCGTCCATCTCGGCTTCCGCCCGAATTGCCCAGTGTCTGGGCTCGGCAAAACGGCTGCATTTTACCGCATCCTTCTCCGTCATCAGAACCAGCCTGTCATCGTCAGGAGAGACCTCCTCCGGAGAAAAGGGATGGTGATCGGGAAAGGGATGGGGAATGATTCGCACACCGGCGCTTTCCAGTTGTTCGAAAAAGCGCTGCGGGTTACCGATACCTGCCATAGCGTGTACCGGCTCTCCTCCGGCAAAATCCGATATCGGCCGCTCTTTTTCGGGATCGAGAATATTGACCACCTTGGTCTGCCGAAGCTGCATCCCGAACTGCCGGCGCCCGGCAATACCGTTGGCGACCACCATATCCACATCAGAGAGCCGTGCCGGCGACTCGCGCAGCGGTCCCGCCGGAAGGCAGAAACCATTACCGAGGCCACGTACGCCGTCCACTACCGCGATCTCAATATCCCGCTGCAAAGCGTAGTGCTGCATACCGTCGTCCGAAATGATTACGTCGCACCCGGTCTGTTCCGCAAGCGCCGCCGCCGCCTGGGCGCGATCCGGCCCGACGCACATGGGACACCCCGTATGATGAGCGATCAGAATCGCTTCATCCCCCACGCTTACGGGATCACTCCCTTCCCTCACCTGCTGTGGCCAGTATTTTGCTTTGCCCCCGTAACCACGGGAAATAATGCCCGGTTTCAGGCCCTTGGACTTGAGATGATTGGCTATCCAGATAACCAGCGGGGTTTTTCCCGATCCGCCTACGGTGATGTTTCCAACCACAATGACCGGAACCGGCAATCGCGTCGACCGCAACAATCCTAGCCGATAGGCCGTCCTGCGCAACCATACAACGAGGCAGAAAAGCCAGGAAACGGGTAACAACAGGTAAGCTATCCCGTTGCGATCCCACCAGTACTCATCCAGTCGTTTCACTGCTCCGCTGCGGGCTGCCGGGTGGGAAAGGTCATATTAACAAAACCAAGTTGACTGGCTGCATCCATTACAGTGATCACAGCCTGATAGGGTGTCTTGGCATCTGCGATGATGATCACCGGCAAATCATGCCGACCCTGTGCCGCTTTTTCTATAGCGCTTTTAAGGGTTTCTATATCGGTGTTGATCACTTCCTGCTGATTCACGTAGAAACGCCCCACGGCGTCCACCGTGATATCCAGCGTCACCTCCTCCTTGACCTTCTCGTCCTGGGTCGCGGCCTCGGGTAGTTCAACCTTTATTCTGTTCTCTTTATCGAAGGTGGTTGACACCATAAAGAAGATCAGAAGCAGAAACACCACGTCGATCAGCGGCGTAAGATTGATGTCAGGACTTTCTTTGCGTTGAGGACGTAGATTCACGTCTGATTACCCGCTCTCTTTTTCCCGCTCGCCCTGCATCACTTCCACCATTTTCAGCGCCTCCTCCTCCATTGCGATTACCAGTTTCTCCACCTTGCCGCTGAAATAGCGATAAAACATCAGGGCGGGAATCGCGACCGATAGGCCCGTGGCCGTGGTTATCAGCGCCTCTGAAATACCGCTTGCCAACACCGCGGGATTGCCAACGCCCACGGTAACTATGGCGGAGAACACCTTGATCATCCCGATAACCGTGCCCAACAGACCGAGCAGCGGCGCAATGGATGCAATGGTGCCCAGGGTATTGAGATAGCGTTCCAGCTCATGGACCACCTGCCGACCCACCTCCTCGATAGCCTCCTTCATCACCTCCCGGGAGTGCATCCGGTTGATGAGGCCCGCCACCAGAATGCGCCCCAGGGAGGAACCTTTTCTGATGGAGTTGATATGGGCGGCGGTAAGCTGGCTGTTGCGATGCATCTGCCATACCTGCGCCACGAGGTTCTCCGGGAGGACCCGGCGAATTCTCAGGGCCCAGAGCCGCTCGATAATGATTGCCATAGCAACGATGGAACAGAGTATTATCGGCAGCATCAGCCAGCCACCGGCCTTTACCAGTTCATACATGTAGGATTACCTCAGGAAATCGCCCGTCCGGAGCTTCGCGCATGGGTACTATCATACTGTATCCACGCCCGTTCCCAAAGGCTTAGGAGCCGTCAGGATCCATGCCTGTATCCATCCAATAACGCCTGTTGCGGGACCGGAACCGGCGGGGCGCGGACAGGCTTCCATCGCTCTCCAGACGTATCTCTATGGCCCCGCTTTGCGCCGTATTGATCACCTCCGCTCCTGCCGCTTTCCAGCGCTCGACGACCGCTTCCTTGGGGAACCCGTAGCGATTGCGATATCCCGTGGACACCAATGCATAACGGGGTCTCACCGCCGCGGTAAAACCCGGGGATGAGGAGGTATTGCTCCCGTGATGGGGCACTACCACCACCTCGGCATCCAGCGGCCCGGAGCGGCGCATGAGGAGATAACGTTCCGCACCCCTTTCGATATCCCCCGGGATCAGGATACTCCCTGCCGCGCTTGATACCCGCAGCACGCAGGACGCGTTGTTACCCCGCCACTCACGCCCGGTATCGGGATGAATGATCGCGAACTCGACCCCGTCCCATTGCCACGATTCCGTCTCCGCGCAGTACGACACCGGCCGGTGGACCTGTACCCCCTCCGGTTCGCCGCTGATCAACGCCCCCACTTCGACCGCGGTCAGAACCGTCTGCAACCCCCCGCGATGATCCATATCACCGTTACTGATAACGATTCGATCCACGACAGTGATCCCGACAGCCTGGAGAAAGGGCACCACCACCGCGCCCCCGGCATCGAAACGGTCGGAGAACCGGGCGCCGGTATCAAAGATCAGGGTATGATTTGAGGTGCGGACGACGGCGGCCAGCCCGTCCCCCACGTCCAAAAGGGTGAACCAGGCGGCCCCCGGAGCCGGAGCCGGAGGACGCAGCATTACCAAGGGCAAAACCAGTATCAGACCCGGCCATCGACCCGGTAGACCGCGGGGCATAAGCAGCACCAGGATTCCGGCCATCCCCGGGATCCAGGCCCAGGATGGAGGGGAGGGACGTACCCAGGAGACATAGGGGAGTCGGGTCAACACCTCCAGCAGATCGAGACACCGTACCAGGACCCAACCGACCCCCTGCAACAGGGGCTGCCCAACCGTTTCGCTGACCGAGGAAAGAACCGTTCCGGCCAACGCGACCGGTACGACAACAACACTAAACACTGGAACCGCGACCAGATTAACCAGGGGCGCCACTAGTGATACCTGGAGATTCCATGTGACCAATACCGGGATCAGCCCCAGGGAGATGAACAACTGCACCCGCCCCCATCTCCAAAACAGGCCGTTGCCCCTTATCCGCCCGGTTACAGCATACAGAATCACGGCAACTGCTCCGAAGGAGAGCCAGAAGGCGGCTGACAGCACCCCCATCGGGTCCAGCGCAACCACGGCACTCAAGGCCAGCAGGAGCGTACGGAACGGCCGCTGAACCCGTCGTTGCAGATGCGCCCCAAAGAAGATCAGCAGCATGATGAGCGCCCGCTGGGTCGGCAGGGAAAAACCGGCCAGTGCCGCATACCCCGTCGCAAATACCACGGCGGCAACGGCCCCCGCCTGCTGCGCCGGAAGACGTAAAGTGAGCCGTCTGAAGCGACGCCAGCCTTGGAAAAACAGCACATACCCCATCCCCGCCGCTATGCCGATGTGAAGCCCGGAAATGGCAAAGAGGTGGCTGGTACCGGAACGGGCAAACAGGTCCCAGTGGGCCCGGTCTATACCGCTGCGGTCGCCGATGACCAGAGCCGTTACCAGAGCAGCCTGTTCCCTCGGAAGCAGTCCATGGATCAGACCCTTTGCGGCCTGGCGCCAGCGTTGCAACCCATACCCGTACCCCTCCTCCCCCAGGTACGCGTTCGTCTCCGAGGTACGTACGTATCCGGTTGCCCGAATACCGTTTCGGAACATCCAGCCCTCGTAGTCAAAACCGCCGGGATTGGCAAAACCGTGAGGGCGTTTCAGCCTTATCAGCAGCCGCCACCGACCCCCTGCCACCAGTTCCGGTGCCTGGTTGTACCAGGTAAGACGCACCAGTCCCGGAGAAGAAACCGCCTCCCCATCCAGCAAGAGCTTATGAATATGAAACTGAAATCGGGTATGCCGCGCCTGCACCTCCGGCAGGGAGCTGATCACCCCCTCCGCCCATAGATCTCTTCCCTCCAGGCGCGATTCCAATCCGTGGGAAATGGTCCACTGGGCGTGGAGCAGGGCCCAGAAGAACCCCAAAAGGAGATACAACGGATAACGTAGAGACGGCCGATACCGGACCGCCACAAGCAACAGGGGAATACAGACGGCCCAGCCCGAACCGGGAAGCTCGGCCTGCAGCTGAAGAAGAACCACACCGACAACGAACAACAGCGTCCCAGCAACCATTTCCTATCCCTGGAATAAGTCGTCTGTGCATATTTATCACAGGCTAAAATAAGTTAACAGTATATTCATAATTTACTTGTATCTTGCTGATATGGCCTAAAATCAGGATGATTGAACAACGGCCATATCCCGGAGCCCTCCTGGGCGTTTACTTTTCATAACGGCGCAGGCATGCCGAAACGCATAATCAAACGATTTACACCTGACCACGAAACGGTTCGCAGTCACAAGCATCTGCAGATATTCGGCAAACTCCTGCTTGATCCGAACCTATGGCACCTGAACCGCCGTTCTGTATCCGGGGCGTTCGCCGTGGGGCTGTTCTGGGCCTTTTTCCCCATGCCGTTCCAGATGGTTGCCGCGGCAGCCACGGCCATCCCCACCCGCGTCAATCTGCCGATCTCCGTCGCTCTGGTATGGATCAGCAACCCCATAACCATCCCCCCGATCTTCTACTTCACCTACCTGGTGGGAACCTGGATACTGGGGGAGGCTCCGCAATACATCGAGTTCGAGCTCAGCTGGGAATGGATGACCACCAGCCTGGCCGGGATATGGAAACCCCTCTACCTGGGAAGCATACTCTGCGGGATTATCGCCTCGACCGTAGGCTACGTGGCCATGCGGGGATTCTGGCGTTGGCATGTGGTATCCCATCTGCGTAAACGACGGGAGCAACGGGCGGCCAGAGAAGCGGCCTCTAATGACGCATGATATAGAATATTCGCCGCAAATAGACGCAGATCAGCGCAAAATAGCGCGAAGTTAGCCCCATTTACCGATCCAACGATAAACCGGCATCTACCGGGCGTCCGGCGTCGGAGTAACAGTCTACCTGGAACGAATTACGCTTTGGGAATAAGAATCCCGTCCTCCAGGTGCAGCACCCGATCCATGCGTGACGCCAGGGAAGAATCATGGGTGACTACCACGAAGCTGGTGCCGATCTCCCGGTTCAGCCCCAGCATCATGTCATAGACCTGCTCCGCCGTGTGCCGATCGAGGTTCCCGGTGGGTTCGTCCGCGAAGACACAACGGGGACGGGTCACCAGCGCCCGGGCAATGGCCGTGCGCTGACGTTCGCCGCCGGACAGCTCCCCCGGTTTGTGCTGCTCCCTTTGCGCCAGCCCGACTCGCGCCAGGGCATTCGCAGCCTGTTCCTTCGCGTCAGCAACATCCAGCCCCCGAATCAGCAACGGCATGGCCACGTTCTCGAGGGCGGTAAATTCCGGGAGCAGATGGTGAAACTGATAAATGAAGCCCATGGCACGATTGCGCAGAAAGCCCCGTTCGGCCTCTCCCATCCATGCCAGGTTCTTGCCCTCTATTCTGATCTCCCCGGCATTCGGCAGATCAAGCCCGCCGAGGCAGTGCAGCAGGGTGCTTTTCCCCGAGCCTGAAGCCCCGACGATCGCTATCCGCTCCCCCGTCCGGATCTCCAGATCCACACCTTTCAGCACCTCCACCCGCAACGCCCCTTCATCGAAGGTGCGCACCAGGCCGCGACACTGCAGTACGGTCTCTTCACTCATAACGCAACGCCTCCGCCGGTCGCACCCGGGCCGCCCGCCAGGCAGGATAGAGGGTTGCCAGCAGGGTGATAAGAAAGGCGCAGATACTGATGACACCGACGTCGATCCAGTGCAGATCCGACGGCATCTCGCTGATATAGTAGATGCTCGGATCGAGAAAGTTGACACCCAACAGACCTTCGATGCCCTTTACGATAGGCTCCAGATTGAGGGAAAGCGCCACACCGCCGATGATCCCCAGAATGTTACCGATCAATCCGATAACTGAGCCCTGAACGACAAAAATCCACATAACGCTGCCTGGTGAAGCCCCGAGGGTCCGCAGGATGGCGATATCGCTCTGTTTGTCGGTTACCACCATGACCAGGGTGGAAACGATATTAAAAGTGGCGACTATAACGATCATGAAAAGAATCACACTCATCATGCGCTTTTCAGTATGCAGGGCACTGAAAAAGTTACGATGCTGCTGAGTCCAGTCACTGACTCGGTATACGCCTTGCAGCTGAGCGGCCAGTTCCCGGGAAAGCGCGGGAGCCTCATACAGGTCATCAAGCTTTAACCTGACACCTGTTACCGCTTCCCCCAGGCGCAACAGTTTTGCCCCGTCGTCAATATTTATGAGGGCCACGCCGCGGTCATAATCCCCCATACCCACCTCAAATATCCCGGAAACGGTAAACCGCTTGAGCCGTGGCATATTCCCCATGGGCGTGATGGTGAGCGACGGGGTAACCACGGTCACCATGTCCCCCACCGTCACATCCAGGATATAGGCCAGCTCCCGGCCCAGTATTATCCGGTACGCACCGGCCTCCAGCTGATCCAGACTACCCACCCGCATATGCTGTCCTACATCGGAGACCGACGGCTCCAGCTCCGGGTCCACGCCCCGCACCATGGCACCGCTCACGTTGCGCCCGTTAACCAGCATACTCTGGATCTCAACAAAGGGAGCTTCGCCCACCACCCGGGGATTTTCGGCAGCGAGAGTCATGACTTCCCGCCAGTCGCTCAACCCGCCGTTCAGGGCGGAGATGGTGGCGTGGGACGCCATCCCGAGTATGCGTTCACGAATCTCCTTATGGAAGCCGTTCATGACGGAGAGCACGGCGATAAGCAGCACCATACCGAGAAAGATCCCGAAAACGGAGATAAAGGAGATAAAGGAGATGAAATGATTACGCCGCTTCGCGCGGGTGTAGCGGAGACCGACAAAGAGTTCGAGGGGTTTAAACATGGGATCGCATTAAACCATATTATGGAGGACCGAGGTATCAGGTCCGGGGGTCGGGGATAATCCTCCTTCAGGTTTGCTTCCGACGACCCATTTTTCCATTTTCTCCATCCCTGGAGGTCAAACCGGTTCTACAGCCGGTATCTCGGTCATCAGGGATGATGAATCTAAGGTTCCTGAGTAATTAAATAAGAAATCGGTCGCAGTTCTTTGATACCATTGATGTATGCTATATTCCTGGTTAAACAAGGAGAGAGGAGTTCATCCGTCATGAAGTCGACCACCATAATCATTCTGGCTTTGAGCTTTATGCTCGGCACCGCCTCTTCACACGCCGATGTTCTCCTGCTGGACGCCATCCAGGAAGTCCCTGCCAACAACCCGGAGGGCATCCCGCGGCCCACCAACGGCCAGTCCATGGACCAGGTCAAAGGCCGTTACGGAGAACCGAAGAACATCATACCAGCCGTTGGCGATCCACCTATAACTCGCTGGGTTTACGATCGGTTCACGGTCTACTTTGAGCACAACCTTGTAATCAACACCGTTGTTCACCGTTAGGCAGCCGTTTTTTCAATCCCCCAATCCCCGTGGGACAGTGCCCGATGATCAGGATATGCCTGTGACGGGAGTTCCGGTTACCGCCCCGTCCGTAAGTCCGCCCGTTAATTGATGTCAACTCCCTCCCCGCTTCTTCCGGCCGAATGGAGTGAGCAGTCCGCGGTCATGCTCACCTGGCCACATCCGCAGACCGACTGGGCGGATCAACTGGACAGAGTGGAACAACTCTATATCGAGATAAGCCGCGCAATATACCCGCGTGAAAAGCTGCTGATCGTCTGCCGTGACCCCCGGCATCAACACCACGTTAAGCATCTACTTGAAACAAACCATATTCCTCCTGCTGCCGTGATCTTCGCTGTTGCCCCGTCCAACGATACCTGGGCACGTGATCATGGCCCTTTGACAGTGGATACCGGAAACGGTGTCCGGGTATGTGACTTCCGGTTTAACGGGTGGGGCGGAAAGTATCCCGCCGAGCTTGACGACCGTATCACCGGCACCCTTGCCGCGGCGGGACTGTTTGGGAACGACCGCTGCCAAAGCCTGGATCTGGTTCTGGAGGGAGGCGCTATCGAGACCGACGGAACCGGTACGTTGCTGGCTACCCGCAGTTCCATACTGACGGAAAGCCGCAACCCCGGGATGACCCGTGAAGAGGTGGAACAAGTTCTCGAGAGCAACCTGGGTCTCGATCGGTTTCTCTGGCTGGAGTCCGGACGTCTGAGCGGTGACGATACCGACGGCCATATCGATACCCTCGCCCGCTTTTGCGATCTCCATACCATCCTTTATGTCACTGCCCACGAAGAGGATCCTGATCGTCCGGAACTGGAGGCCATGGCCGCCGAACTCGCTGACTTCCGGCAGCGGGACGGAACAGGGTACCGGCTGATCCCGTTACCTCCGATCCATCCTCAATATGACGATGAAGGTCAGCGCATGCCCGCCAGCTATGCAAACTTTCTGATCATAAACGGAGCGGTACTGATGCCGGTCTATGGAGACCCCTCGGACGAAGCGGCGATTTCATGCGTCGCCCAGGCGTTTCCCGATCGCGAGATTATAGGAATCGACTGCCGCCCCCTGATCAGCCAGCACGGCAGTCTGCACTGCATCACCATGCAATTCCCTGCCGCGTTGACGATCCATCCCCGGGAAAACTAAAACGATACCCATGTCCCTCCGGGGCGGAACCTGCACCCGAATGCACATACTCCACCCGCAATACAGATTCTTCTGCATCCGAACAGCGGTGGTAGAATATGCCACTGCACTCCACTGACGCGGGACCTACAACTGAAGATCTCATGACCCCTATGTCATCATCCGACCGAAACAAACTGACCGTCGCCCTGGTGCAACACACCTGTAGCGACGACCGTAACAGCAATCTGGACTTCATCGTATCCCGGATCGAAGAGGCGGCAACACAGGGCGCCCGGCTTATTGTGCTGCAGGAACTGCATAACACCCGCTATTTCTGTCAGACCGAAGAGACTGCCAACTTCGACCTGGCGGAGACGGTTCCAGGCCCCACTACCGAGCAACTTGGGGAAGTGGCGAAGAACCTTGGAGTGGTGATCGTGGCTTCGCTCTTCGAGAAGCGCGCCCCCGGTATCTATCACAATACAGCCGTGGTGCTGGACAGCGACGGATCACCGGCCGGTCGCTACCGCAAGATGCACATCCCGGATGATCCCGGATATTACGAAAAGTTCTACTTCACCCCCGGTGACCTCGGTTTCCGCCCCATCGATACCAGCGTCGGTCGCCTGGGGGTCCTGGTTTGCTGGGATCAGTGGTATCCGGAAGCAGCTCGCCTGATGGCATTGGCGGGCGCCGATATCCTGATCTATCCCACCGCCATCGGGTGGGATCCGCAAGACCGGGAAGCGGAACAACAACGGCAGCTGGACGCCTGGGTCACGGTCCAGCGGGGTCATGCCATCGCCAACAACCTCCCCGTCCTGGCCTGCAACCGTTGCGGCACCGAACCCGATCCATCCGGGGTCACCGCGGGTATCCGATTCTGGGGCAACTCTTTCGTCTGCGGCGCGCAGGGGGAGTTTCTCGCCCGCGCAGGTGAAGAACCTGAGCTTCTGCTCGTTTCGGTGGAATTGGAAAAAACCGAGGGATTGCGCCGAATCTGGCCCTTCTTCCGGGACCGTCGGATCGACGCCTTCGGACCGATACTGCAACGTTTCGAGGACTGATTCAGGAAACCCACCCGGTTGTCGCAGCGGGATGGTCAGGCAACAGTTTTGCTTTCCCGGCGTTTCAGCATCTTTTCCAACTCTTCCGCGGTAACCGGGGGACTGTAACGGTAACCCTGCACCTCCTCGCAACCCACCTCTTTCAGAAAACGCTCCTGTTCCTCGGTTTCCACACCCTCGGCAATCACCGTCAATCCCAGGCTCTTGCCCAGAGCCACCACCGCGTTTGAGATAGCCACATCATTCGGGTCATCGGGTATATCGCGCACGAAAGACTGGTCGATCTTGAGTTTATGGACAGGAAGCTGTTTCAGATAACTGAGAGAAGAGTAGCCGGTCCCGAAATCGTCGATGGCCAGAGTAATGCCGAGCTCCCCCAGTTTCTTCAACTGATCAATGGCCCGCTCCGCCTCCCGCATAATGAAGCCTTCCGTCACCTCCAGTTCCAGACAGGACGCCGGCAGACCGATTTCAGACAGCACCGTTTTAACCTGTTGCACCAGCTCGCCCCGCTGAATCTGCGGACCGGCCACGTTGATCGCCATACGACCAAACTCGAATTTCTGATCCAGCCACGCCTTGGCCTGCCGACTGGCGCTGCGCAGAACCCAGTTGCCGATGGGGTGGATGAGACCGCACTCTTCCGCCAACAGGATAAATTTCGCCGGAAAAACCATTCCCAGTTCCGGGTGCTGCCAGCGTATCAGCGCCTCAACTCCGGTAATCCGTCCCGTCTCGAGGTTCACCTGCGGCTGATAAAGCAGTAACAGTTCCTCCCTGTCTATCGCGAGGCGCAGGCTGCTCTCCAGAAGTATCCGCTCAAAGGCGTTATGGGTAAGCTCCTCGGTATAAAACTGATACCCGTTGCGTCCGTCGGCCTTGGCCCGGTACATTGCCGCATCGGCGTTTCGCAACAGCTTTTCCGGATCCGTGCCGTCCCGCGGGTAGAGACTGATCCCCAGGCTGGTTGATATTCCGATTTCGCGTCCTTCCAGGCGCATGGGTTCGTCAAAGATCGACATCAATTTTTCCGCGGCTGTGGCGGCATTTCCCGGTTTAACGATGTCCTCCAGCAATACCACGAATTCGTCCCCGCCGATGCGAGCGACGGTATCGTCCTGGCGCACCGTTTTTTGCAGGCTGTTCGCAACTATCTGCAGTAGTTGATCACCGGCTGGATGCCCAAGGCTGTCGTTGACATGTTTGAAGTTATCGAGATCCAGAAAAAGAACGGCGAGCTGGGTACCGTGACGTTCCGCGCGCCGGATCGCCTGATCCAGACGCTCATTCAATAACAACCGGTTGGGAAGATCGGTAAGGGCGTCATGATGAGCCAGATGATCGAGCTGCTCCTGTGACTGTTTGATAAAACTGATGTCAGTAAATACCCCCACATAGTGAGTCAGACAACCATCGTCGTCCGTCACCCGGCTGATGGTGAGCCATTCCGGATATATCCCGCCATCCTTGCGCCGATTCCAGATCTCGCCGCGCCATTGGCCGGTCTCCTCCAGACTCTGCCACAAAGCCCGATAGAATCCGGCATCGTGACGACCCGATTGCAGTATCTTCGGATTCTGTCCAATCACCTCATCTCTGCCAAAACCGGTGATTTCCATAAACGCCCGGTTCACATCCACGATATTGCCTTTCGGATCCGTGATGGTGATACCCTCGGCGGTACATTCGAACACCTTGGCGGTAAGACGCCGGTATTCATCGGCCAGCTTACGTTCGGTTATATCGCGGGAGAATCCGACCGTACCCAGAAGCGTTCCGTTATCATCAGCCACAGGCGCCTTATAGGTCTCAAACCAGCGGCTACCCGCTTGCCCCGCCACCTCCTCTTCCACCTCTTTCTTGGTCCGCCCGGCCATCACTTCCAGATCATCCGCACGATAGGTCTCAGCCAGTCCCTTCGAGCAGATATCCAGATCGGTTTTACCCTTCAGTTCATCCGCGTCAAGAAAACCCGCCGCTTCCGCAAATGGCCGATTGACTGCCAGAAAACGACTTTCAGTGTCCTTGAGCCACACCTCAAACGGGAAATTATCGATCAGGGCCCGCAGGTAATTCTCTCTTCGCCGCAGACTATCCTCGGCCTCCTTCCGCTCAGTGATATCCTGCCCGGAGCTGAGGATACCGATGACGTTACGGTCATCATCCTGCAGGTAGGCATTGTGCCACGCGATCAGCCGCTGACCGCCGTCCCGGCAGAGCACGGAGTTTTCGTAATATTCCTGTCTCTGAGCACTACCATCCAGAAGCCCTTGAAATACAGGGCGGGCCTCGTTTGCCCCCTCGGGTTGAGGCAAACAGGTCTCAAACCAGTCGCGGCCCAGCAGGTCCTGCTCCCTGTAACCCAACAACTCGCAACCGGCACGGTTGATCATGGTTATCCGCCCGTCCCCGTCCAGGGCAACCATGATGGTCTGAACCGTATCCAGATATCTCTGTTGCAGATCCCGTTCTTTCCGCAGGGAGCGTTCGAACTGCTCACGCTCCGTTATGTCGGTGATGGCAGAGATAAAACCGATAATCTTACCCTCCTCATCCCGTTTATAATCCCATGTAACCTCCAGCGTCACCTTACGTCCGTCATCTGTGGTTACGCGGATTACATAAGGCGCCGGAATCGACTCTCCCCTGACCAGGCGGGGCAGCAGCATTCGCAGCTTTCGCGCATCTTTGTTATGTTCGTGAAAATCCCAGATACGACGGCCCACCAACCTGCCCGGTTTCACACCCAGGATACGGTGGAGGGCGATGTTGCTGTAGGTGATCACGCCCCTTATATCGTTCTCCTGTACCCCGGTGGGCAGAGTATTCATAATCAGCGCCAGACGCTGCTCGCTCTGCCTTAAGGCCCGCTCCGCACGTTTGCGCTCCGTTATGTCTTCGGCAATACCCAGGGTTCCGTAGACTCTCCCATGCTGATCTTTCAGCGGCAACTTTATGGTTCGGAGATACCTTTGCTGACCCTGCTCAACCCATTCTTCCTCGAAATCATCGGGATCACCGCTCTCCATGATGCGACGATCATCTTCGCGGTATTTTTCAGCCAGTTTCTTCGGATAGAGTTTCAGGTCATTGCATCCGACAATTTCGTCCGGAGTCACGCCATGTGCGTTTGCGTAATTCTCATTGCAGGCCACATATGCCGACTCCTGATCCTTTTGCCAGATATATTGGGGCAGGCTCTCCAACAGGGTACGGTACTTGGCTTCACTGATCGCCAACGCCCTCTCTGCGGCACGTAACTCCCGTTCCATGCGCAGTTCCGCACGGATCTCCTCCAGCTCCAGGTCCCGTCGCTGCAAAACCTCCCACAGGTGCTCCTGATGTCGGTTATACAGCTGCTTGACGATATCACTGCGGGTGACCAGCCCGATAATGGCGCCTCCCGGCTCCGTGACCACCAACCGCCGGATTCCGGCCTCATCCATAACCCGTATGGCGCCAGTAAGAGACTCATCCACCGCCACCGATCGTACCGGCCGCACCATGACCCGGACCAACGGTGTGATATAGGCCTTATCCGGAGAAATAGCGAGCCGCACCAGATCACGCTCGGTAAAGATCCCCAGCGGTTCCCCCTTCTCCTCCACCACGACGCAGGAGATATGTTGTCGTGTCATGACAAGCACGGCGTCATCCACCGTAGCATCCGGCGGAAGCGTGACCACACTGCGGGTCATCACCGCCCCGACCTCCTCAAGACGGATCAGAAATTCTGTTTCCAGGTGTTTGAGAAAATCCCCTTCGGTTACGATCCCCGCCAGCTTTCCTGCGCTGTCCACCACCGCCAGATGGCGAATGCGCTGTTTCGAGATCAGCAGAAACGCCTCCCGGTAATCCA
Organism: Sedimenticolaceae bacterium; assembly: GCA_050287965.1. GTDB lineage: Bacteria > Pseudomonadota > Gammaproteobacteria > Chromatiales > Chromatiaceae > CBFDBF01. The sequence goes on along the minus strand of JBNKCX010000006.1, from coordinate 39,433 downwards.
TTTCCAGCGGCGCCGTTTGCAGCGGCTTCCCCATCACCTCTTCAACCTTGACCACTTCCGCATTCTGATGGCGATACGCCAGGAGCACCGCATCCCGTTCGGTCAGGATCCCCACCGGATGCTGCCCTTCGGTTACCACCAGGGCGCTGATGCGCCGCTCCCGCATTAACCGAAGCGCGTCTGCTACCGGAGAGTCGGGAGTTGTGGTGATAACCGGGAAGGTCAGAATGTCTTTAAGCTGCAAGGTACTGTGGTCTCCGCATCAGAATGCTGCCTGGTATCCGGCATTCCGAGGATTAATAAACAACCTGCGATCAAGCCCAAAACTCGCCTCATAAGCGACTTAACTTAATCGGTGGTTCCTTAAGGAATTAAATTCCTGCCCGGCACCCCCCTTCCGTATCTTCCCTGTGGAAACCTGGGGATCCGGACCACAAACATCATTTATAGAGGTTTCGACCCGCAAGCCGTTTCCTTTAGCCAAAAACGCCTTTACTGGTACTGGGTTAGCCCGCAGCAAGGTGGCGGAATCATGAAAAAAAATGCCGGGACCCGCTATCCGGTTATCCACAGCGCATTCCTCGCCTCCCGACAATATGAGAGAATTCGCTCTCTTGTCCGCTTGCTGTTTCCGGTATGTCTGATCTTCCAATCCAGCCAATTGATCCCCAGGGTTTACTCAACCCCCGGCTCCCCACCACCTGCAGGGAGCGAATCCAGTGGGGAAAACTCTACGGCGGCAGCGTTGCCCCCTATATCGCTTCCGCAGCGAGCCGCTTCGGCGGGCTGGTTCTGGTGGTGGTGGAGGACATCCAGGCGGCGGCGCGGCTGGAAAAAGGATTACGGTTTTTTCTCGGTGCTCACGGGCTACGGGTGCTCTCATTTCCCGATTGGGAGACCCTGCCCTATGACGTGTTTTCACCCCTGCCGGAACTGGTCTCGGAGCGTCTGTTAATCCTCAACCGCCTGCCGTCGATGAGCGAAGGCATTCTCGTGGTACCGGTGAGCACCCTTCTGCAGCGGCTCCCGCCACGCAGCTATATTGACGGAAACAGTTTCCTGATCAAGATCGGCGATCACCTGTCGCCGCAGGAGATGCGTCAGCGCTTGGTGCAGGCCGGATACCAGAGCGTATCCCAGGTACTCAATCATGGTGAACTGGCGCTACGGGGTTCGCTGCTGGATATTTTCCCCATGGGGAGCCGCGTCCCGTTCCGGATCGATCTCTTCGACGAGGAGATCGAGAGCATCCGCAGCTTCGATCCGGAGAACCAGCGTTCCCTGGAAAAGGTTGAATGCGTCGATCTGCTGCCGGCGCGGGAGTTTCCTCTGGACGACACAGGGATCAGCCGTTTTCGCCAGGCCTACCGCAACGTCTTCGAAGGAGACCCTCAACGCAGTCTGATCTATCGCGAAGTATCGGAGGGCAATGCCCCCGGAGGTATTGAGTACTACCTTCCGCTCTTCTTCGACGAAACCGTCACCCTGTTCGATTTCCTGCCTGAACAGTTGCTGACGATCCGCTTCGAGCGAAGCATGGAGCAGGTGGAACCGTTCCTGGACGGAGTCAGACAACGATATGAACAGCGACGGCATGATGTGGAACGACCCATCCTGCCGCCGGAATCGATCTATCTGCGCAACGATGAACTGGCCGGCCTGATAAACCTGGGGGAATCGATCCTGTTACAGGGAAACGAAATCCGGACCCGCCGCAAGGGGTACAGTTCGTTCCACAATTTCCCCACCAAGGCACCGCCGCCCCTGGGACTCCAGGCTCGCACCTCCAGGCCTGCCGGCGCCCTGCAGGATTTTCTCGCCGGGACGCCGGGTCGTATCCTATTCGTGGCAGAAAGCGCCGGCCGCCGCGAACTGCTGCTGGATACGCTGGGTGGGTACGACCTCCGGCCCAAGGTGGTGGCGGACTGGGCGGAGTTCCTGGATTCGAACCTGGAACTGGGCATCACCGTCGCTCCCCTGGAGGAAGGTTTATGGCTTGAAGATGCCGGGATCATCATCATCACCGAAACCCAGCTTCTGGGGGAACGGGTGCGTCAGGAGCGACGCCGCGGTGCAAGATACCAGGAATCGGAGCAGGTGGTCCGCAATCTCACGGAACTCCACGAGGGAGCTCCGGTGGTACATGAAGACCACGGTGTGGGCCGCTATCTCGGTCTTCAGACCCTGGAGGTCGGCGGTATGGAAACCGAGTTCCTCACCCTGGAATACGCCAGGGGCGACAAGCTCTATGTACCCGTCTCTTCCCTGCATCGGATCAGCCGTTACGCCGGCGCCTCGCCGGAAAACGCCCCCCTGCATCGCCTCGGCGGCGACCAGTGGGAGCGTATCAAGCACAAGGCTGCGGAACAGGTACGTGACGTGGCCGCAGAGTTACTGGAGATCTACGCGCGGCGGGCCGCCCAGCAGGGATTCGCCTTCCCCGCCCCGGGGGAGGATTACAACGCTTTCGCCGCCACCTTCGAGTTCGAGGAAACGCCTGACCAACAGCAGGCCATCGATGCCGTACTGGCGGACATGGAGTCCCCTCGACCCATGGACCGGGTGGTCTGCGGAGACGTAGGTTTCGGTAAAACCGAGGTGGCCATGCGGGCGGCCTTTATGGCAACCCTGGGGGGTAAACAGGTCGCGGTGCTGGTTCCCACCACGCTGCTGGCCCAGCAACACTACCAGAATTTCGCTGACCGCTTTGCCGACTGGCCGATACGCGTTGCCGGTCTGTCCCGTTTTCGCTCCGGCAAAGAGCAGCAAACTATCGGCAAAGGTCTCGCGGACGGTTCGGTGGACATCGTCATCGGCACCCACAGGCTGCTGCAGGAGGATATCCGGTTCAAGAATCTGGGTCTGGTAATCATCGACGAGGAGCACCGCTTCGGTGTGCGTCACAAGGAACGGCTGAAGAGCCTGCGCGCCGAGGTTGATCTACTGACGCTCACCGCCACCCCCATCCCGCGTACCCTGAATATGGCCCTCTCCGGCATGCGCGATCTTTCCATTATCGCCACCCCGCCGGTGGAGCGGCATCCGATCAAGACCTTCACCAGTCAGTGGAACGACGCGCTCATCATTGAGGCCTGTCAACGGGAAATAAAACGTGGCGGACAGGTCTATTTTCTCCACAACGAGGTGGGCACCATCGAGGATACGGCCTCCAGACTGACAACCCTGTTGCCGGGCGCCCGCGTACAGGTGGCCCATGGCCAGATGCGGGAACGGGATCTGGAATCCATTATGCGGGACTTCTACCACCAGCGCTTCAACATCCTGGTCTGTACCACTATCATCGAGAGCGGTATCGACGTGCCCACAGCCAACACCATAATAATCAACCGCGCGGACAAACTGGGTCTGGCCCAGTTGCACCAGTTGCGTGGCCGCGTGGGTCGTTCCCATCATCGGGCCTACGCCTACCTGCTGACACCCCCTCCCAGGACACTCACCAAGGACGCCGGGAAAAGGCTGGAAGCGATTGAATCCATGGAGGACCTGGGCGCCGGATTCACCCTCGCCACTCACGATCTGGAGATCCGGGGCGCCGGAGAACTGCTGGGTGAGGGCCAGAGCGGCCAGATCCACGAGATCGGCTTCTCCCTGTACAGCGAACTCCTGGAACGGGCGGTCAAGGCACTGAAAGCCGGAGAACAGCCAACCCTGGACCGGCCCCTGGACCATGGCGCCGAGATCGATCTGCAGCTCCCCGCCCTGCTGCCCCAGGACTACATCCCGGACGTGCACACCCGGCTGGTCCTGTACAAGCGGATCGCCAGCGCCGAAAGCAGGGAAGAGCTGCGGGAACTGCAGGTGGAGATGATCGACCGCTTTGGCCTCTTGCCGGAACCCGCCAAATACCTGTTCGGCGTCACGGAACTCAAATTAAAGGCCCGACCCATCGGTATCCGCAAGCTCGAGGCAGGGACCGCCGAGGGCCGGATCCTGTTCCAAGGGGAACCGGGAGTCGACCCGGCACGTATCATCCACCTTATTCAGACCCGTCCCAAGGAGTTCCGGCTGGAGGGGGGTGACAAACTTCGTTTTTATCGCGATATGAACGCGCGGGAACAGCGGATCAGCACCGTCTCGGCGGTGCTTGATGAGATTGTGCACGGTTAGAAGACACCACAATCAATTGTCTTAGGTGTCTTAACGCGCATCTGGTGATGAATAATACTCGCTTTTTTTTCTCTGCTACGAAACAATACGGGAAACGGATGCTGCCATGAAATTCTCCACCAACCTGTCGCTGATACTCCTTTTTTTGCTGTTTTCGGTACCAGCCGTCGCCGGCGACAAAACCTATGACGTGGAACTGATCCTGTTCGAACGTAGCGGCGGTGGGAACCAGGAGGCATGGCCGGCTAACCCGGGCTCCCCGGACATGCAAAACACCCGTTCTCTGGAGAAAGGTACGGGGCCCTTTAGCGTGCAACCTACATCTGAATGGCGGCTAAAAAACGAAGCAGCCCGCCTCCGGGCAACGGGCGGGATGACCCCCCTTATCCATCTTGCCTGGCGCCAACCGGTGGCATCCGATAAGGATGCGGAAACCATACGCCTGAGGTCTTCCTCTGCGGGAAAGCTCGAGGGTACCGTAAAAGTCAGTCTGGGCCGCTACCTCCATGTGGACCTCGACCTGCTCCTCGATCAGCGTTACCGGCTTCAGACCCACCGCCGTATGCGCAGCGGAGAACTCCACTATATCGATCACCCCTTGATGGGTGCTCTGGTACTGATTTCACCGGTAGATAAATAAAAAAAGGCCTGGATCTCTCCAGGCCCTTTCATATGGCGTCCCGTAGGGGAGTCGAACCCCTGTAACCAGCGTGAAAGGCTGGGATCCTAGGCCTCTAGATGAACGGGACGTGTCTGTTTTATAAAGAAAAATCCGCTATACCGCGGATCCGGATCTTACTTTATAAATTTGGTGGAGCTAGGCGGGATCGAACCGCCGACCTCTACACTGCCAGTGTAGCGCTCTCCCAGCTGAGCTATAGCCCCAAAAACGAGACGCGCATATTAGGACAAGCTGATCCCTTTGTCCAGTCCAGGAAAGAAATTACGCGTCCTTGCGGAAGCCTTACCCACCCCCTTCTCACCCGCCCGATACGCCTGTAAAAACAGGTGGTTGTGCAGCAGATTATAGAAGTGTCCTGCAAGCTTGAAGCACCCGCCCTAAAGGGGAACTCGGGCTCCGGATTTATACCCCCTGTTGCTCCATCTTGGCCCAGGAGTCCCGCAGGGTGACGGTGCGGTTAAAGACCATCCGCTCCGGCGTGGAATCCCGGGCATCCAGACAGAAATAACCTTCCCGCTCAAACTGGAAGCGGTCACCCGGTTGCGCCCCGGCCAGGCTCGGTTCCAGGTAACAGTGGGTCAGGGTATGCAGGGAATCCGGATTGAGATGTTCCAGGAAGGAATCTACAGTCCTGTCCGCATCAGGCATCGGATGGCTAAAAAGCCGATCGTAGAGGCGCACCTCCGCCTTAATCGCATGCTCCGCCGAGACCCAATGAATCACGCCCCGGACCTTGCGTCCCTCGGGGTTGACGCCCAGGGTATCGGGATCATAGCTACAGCGCAGTTCGATGATTTCCCCGTCCTGATCCTTGATGACCCGATCGCATTTGATCACGTAGGCGTTGCGCAACCGTACTTCACCGCCGGTTACCAGCCTTTTGTATTTATTGTTCGCCTCTTCGCGAAAATCGGCCTGATCAATATAGATCTCGCGGGTGAACTGCAACTTACGGCTCCCCATACCCTCATCCTTCGGGTGATTGGGGGCCTCCAGTTCTTCGGCCTGTCTCTCGGGGTAATTTTCGATCACGACCTTCAGCGGGTGCAACACCGCCATAGCCCGGGGTGCGTTGCGGTCCAGATCCTCCCGAATACAGGCCTCCAGCATCCCCATCTCCACCGAGTTATCCGCCTTGGTGACGCCGATGCGGTCGCTGAACTCGCGCAGGGAAGCGGGAGTATAGCCACGGCGACGCAGACCGGCGATGGTGGGCATGCGTGGATCATCCCAGTCCTCCACGTATCCTTCATCCACCAGTTGGGTAAGCTTGCGCTTGCTCATGACCGTGTACTGCAGGTTGAGGCGTGAGAACTCTATCTGCTGCGGATGACAACCGATGGTGATGTTATCCAGCACCCAGTCATAGAGCGGCCGGTGATCCTCGAACTCCAGGGTACAGATGGAATGAGTGATCCCCTCCAGGGCATCGGATATGGGATGGGTAAAGTCGTACATGGGGTAAAGGCACCATTCACTGCCGGTCTGGTGATGAATCACGCCATGACGAATACGATAGAGGGTGGGGTCGCGCATATTGATGTTGGGAGCGGCCATATCGATCTTTGCCCGCAAAACCCGGCTGCCGTCTTCGAATTCACCGGTGCGCATGCGCTGGAACAGATCCAGATTCTCCTCCACGGAACGCTCTCGATAGGGGCTGTCCTTACCCGGCTCCGTGAGGGTACCGCGGTAGGCGCGGATCTCCTCGGCACTGAGGTCGCAGACATAGGCCTTACCCTTTTCGATCAACTCCGCGGCGAAACCGTACAGCTCCTCGAAATAGTCGGAGGCATAATAGAGGCGATCCTCCCAGTCAAACCCGAGCCAGCGCACATCCTCGATGATGGAATTGACGTACTCCACGTTCTCCTTGTGGGGATTGGTGTCATCAAAACGGAGATTGCACAACCCACCCTCATAGTCACGGGCGATACCGAAATTGAGACAGATGGATTTGGCATGCCCGATATGCAGATACCCGTTCGGCTCCGGAGGAAACCGGGTATGAACGCGGCCGTCGTTTTTCCCCGCCTGCAGATCCGCATCTATGATCTGGCGGATGAAGTTACTGGGTCGGGTTGATTCCTGATCGCTCATGTTTATAAGTTTCTCAAAATAAAACCATTGCCGCGGTAGAACAAAGTACACGGAGATTTTCTATTCAGGTTAGTCGAACTATTACCTTTTATCACTGGCTTTCACTTCCGGGTGAATAATTTCTTCACATGTCCTTGTCTTGTCTCCGCGGCCATTAAAACGGGATTTTCGGATTACCCTATCGGGCGCTCTCTTCCCGCTGGCGGATATACTCCAGCGCCCGGTCGATACGCCTCAGGGTCGCTTCCCGGCCCACCAGATACAGGGTGTCGTCGATTCCAGGGGAAGCGGCACGACCGGCCACCGCTACCCGCAACGGCTGGGCCACCTTACCCATGTTGAGCTGCAATCCCTCCGCAACGTCGTTCACCGCCTGATGCAGGGCTTCCGGGTTCCACTGCTCCATCCCCGCGAGTATTTCACGCATCTTCTCCAACGGTTCCCGCGCCACCGGCCGCAGGTGTTTCTTTGCCGCGCTCTCCTCGTATTGATCGAAATCCCGGTAGAAAAAGGCGCTGATCTCCGCCATCTCCACCAGGGTCTTGGCTCGCTCCTGCTGCACCCGGACCACTTCCACCAGATCCGGACCCGCAGAAGGGTCGATCCCCAGCCTGCCCATATGCGGGCTGAGCAAATGAGCGATGCGGGCCGGATTATCGGATTTGATGTAGTGCTGGTTAAGCCACATCAGTTTTTCGCTGTTGAAGGCGGAGGCGGCCCGGTTCACCTGATCGATATCGAACAGTTCGATCATCTCATCCAGAGAGAAGATCTCCTGGTCGCCGTGTGACCAACCGAGACGCACCAGGTAATTCAGCAACGCCTCCGGCAGGTAGCCCTCCTCCCGATATTGCATAACGCTTACCGCACCATGACGTTTCGAAAGCCGGGCGCCGTCATCCCCGAGGATCATAGGGACATGGGCATATTTGGGCGGTTCCTGACCAAGGGCCTGCAGGATGTTGATCTGCCGCGGTGTGTTGTTCAGGTGGTCGTCACCACGGATCACATGATTGATCTGCATATCCATGTCGTCCACCACAACCGTCAGATTATAGGTGGGTGAACCGTCGGTGCGTCTGATAATCAGGTCATCCAGCTCGGCGTTCTCGAAAACCACCCGCCCCCGTATGATATCTTCAACAACCACCGCGCCGTTATCGGGGTTGCGAAAACGGATCACGTGGGGTTCGTCCGGACTCACGGCCTTATCCCGGCAATGTCCGTCGTAACGGGGTTTCTCCTTGCGTTTCATGGCCTCCTCGCGCAGCTCGTCCAGCCGTTCCCTGGAACAGTTGCAGCGATAGGCCAGCCCCTTATCCAGCAACTCCTGGATCACCTCCGCGTAGCGATCAAAACGCTGGGTCTGATAAAAAGGACCCTCGTCATACTCCAGGCCGAGCCAGGTCATCCCCTCGAGTATGGCATTGACCGACTCGGCGGTGGAACGCTCCAGGTCGGTATCCTCAATACGCAACACGAACCGGCCGCCGTGTTTACGGGCAAACAGCCAGGAAAAGAGAGCAGTGCGGGCACCACCCACATGAAGATAGCCCGTGGGGCTCGGGGCAAAACGGGTGCGAACAGTCATGAATCAACAGGGTCCTGGAATGAGAAAAGCGGAATTCTACCAGACCCGGAAGGAATACGGTGAGGTCCGTTCCCCAACGAACCCTTCGTCCCCCGCTCCAATAGCCGGAAGTCCCCCCGGGCCCACGCCGTTCAGGATTCGCGCCGGGCGCGCCGTGCTGTCGCCACAACCGCTTGTCCCAGAGCGATACCGCCGTCATTGCCGGGGAGCATCCGATGTGTCAGGACCTCGATACCGGAATATCTCATCCCTTCCAGTACCCGCTCAAACAGCAACCGGTTCTGGAACACGCCTCCGGACAGAGCGATGACGGACAGACCCTGATCACGACATAAGCGGGTGGCCAATCCTACAACCGCATCCGCAAACCCCGCATGGAACGCCGCGGCCATCACCTCCCGTTCCGGTTCTCTCTTCAGATCGTCGAGCAACGCATACCACATGGGGGCCGGATCGAGGACGGCCATACCCGCATCATCCCCGACAGCGAACGGATAAGGTTCCACGCCCTCGATCAACCCGGCCGGAACCGACGCCTCCAGCTCAATGGCCGCCTGCCCCTCATAATGACTCCGCTCCCTGCAGATACCCAGGGCCGCCGCCACGGCATCGAAGAGACGCCCGGCCGAAGAACTCATGGGAGCGTTGACCCCTACCGTAACCATACGGTCCAGCAGTTCCAGGGGCCTGCTACGGAGATACCGCACCAATTCCAGGCTACCCCACTGTTCCGGCCAATCCCCACCGAGACATCCGCTCAGTTGCGCATAGCAGCTACGCCACGGCTCTCGCACAACCTGCGAACCTCCGGGCATCGGAAAGGAACGAAGGTGGCCCAGCCGTTTGAATCCCAGATAGTCGGCAAGCAGGAACTCCCCGCCCCAGAGGGTTCCATCAGGACCAAAACCTAACCCATCCAGCGCTACACCGAGCACCGGACCGTCCGCCAATCCCCACCCGTTTTCGGCCAGACAGGCGGCAATATGGGCATGATGGTGCTGGACCTGTTCCAACACCACAGCCGATTTCTCGGCCAGTTCCCGGCCGTAGCGGGTGGAGCGATAACCCGGATGCATATCGACCACCACCGCCTGCGCCCGGTGTTGGAACAGCTGGTTATAGAGCCCCTGTGCCGCCTTGTATTCCTTGTAGGTCTCTGCATCCTCCAGATCCCCCAGGTGCTGGGACAGCACCGCCTGGCCGTCCTTGAGCAGACAGAAGGTATTCTTCAGTTCGCCCCCCAATGCCGTGACGGGCGGGATCCCGTCCAGACCGGGAAACAACGGCAGCGTGGTGGGGGAATAACCTCGTGCCCGACGCATCAGACGCGCCTCATCACCCATTATCCGTACCACTGAGTCGTCCACGCGGTTGAGGATATGGCGGTCATGCATCAGGAAATAATCGGCAACGGGGGCAAGCCGGGAACGGGCCTCCCGGTTATCCGTCACCTGGGGCTCTTCGCTCAGGTTGCCGGAGGTCAAAACGATGGGAACCGACATATGTTCCATCAGGAGCAGGTGTAACGGCGTATAGGGCAACATGAACCCGAGGGTACGCTGCCCCGGGGCCACGGAAGGAGCGAGCCGGTCCCTGCCGCGGCTATCCAGGAGCACGATAGGCGCCGCGGGGCTGTGCAGCAGGGCGCGCTCCTGGTCACCCAGATAGCAATACTCGACCACCATATCCTCGTCTCCGGCCATCAGGGCGAACGGTTTATGGTGGCGGCCCTTGCGTTGCCGCAGTTGCTGGACAACCGGCTCATTGGTGGCATCGCAGGCCAGGTGGAAACCGCCGATCCCCTTTATGGCCACGATCTTCCCCTGCAGGATCAACCGGGCCGCGATCTGAATGGCATCCTCCGCCCCGGCGCTCTCTACCTCAACCCCATCACGCCCTTCCAGCCAGAGACGCGGCCCACAGACGGCGCAGGCATTGGGTTGCGCATGAAAACGCCGGTCCGCCGGATCCCGGTACTCTCGCCCGCAGGCCTCACACATGGTGAAACAATCCATGCTGGTATTGACACGATCGTAGGGAATGGCTCGCACTATCGAAAGGCGCGGCCCGCAATGGGTACAGTTGGTGAAGGGGTAACGATAGCGACGATTATTCGGATCCAGCACCTCCGCCCTGCAGTCCGGACAAGTCGCCGCATCCGGAACCACCCCGGTATGGACCTCCCCTTCCCTGCTCGGAAGAATCCGAAACCCCTCCCCGGGGGCCGGCCCGTCGAGGGGCTGTGTATCCAGGCTGTCGATCCGGGCAAGGGGCGGAAGATCGGAACGCAGCTGGAGAAGAAAACTCTGCAGGTTCTCGCTGTCGCCCCAGATACGGATAGTCACTCCCTGACTGTCATTGAGTACGTCTCCCACCAACTGCAGCTTCTGCGCCAAGCGCCAGACCAGGGGTCGAAATCCGACGCCCTGCACCAGACCGCGAACCTGAACGGTTATGCCTCGTTGTTCACGCATCTCATTCCCGCCCCTCATCCCATGCATCAGGATATAGCAGACCGGCACCTATATTGAAGGCGAAGCGCGGCTCCGTCTTGCAGATTCAGGCAGAAATTGCGGAACTCGACCCGGAAAAGACAAAACCCGGCGCTGGGCCGGGTTTGTCGTTACTGCGTTGCTTTCGGCTATGCAGCCCGTTTCTTCTTCCGGGCAACACCGAAACCGGCGAGACCGAGACCCATCAGGGCCAGGGTAGCGGGTTCAGGGACCGGGGGAATATCCTGTACATCTACCAGACCACCGAGGGAGGTAATGATGGTTGCGCCGGTGGCATCGGCGGAGACATCCCAGGCCAGTACGGAAACGATGTCCTGAGGACCGTAGGCGGTACCCACCTGAGGATGGGTAAAGGGCCCGATCACGTCACCGCAAAAGACGCCGCTGGTAGATATCGCCTGAGTTCCGCCAGTAATAGCCGGTTTCATCTGGTTATATTCACACACCGCCCAACCGGAAAACATGGAATTCACCAGGCCCTGAGCATCGGAAAACGCGCCGGAATGGCTCACGCCGTAGACCTCGACGTTATCCACCGTATACAACTCCAAGTCTCCACCGGCCGCGCTGCCGCGGGTGAAGAACACGTCATCGCTAACCCCTTGGATATCCTCATCCATATACTGGAACAGACGCAGGGCACCCAGCTCTCCCCGGTCCGCCTGGAAGGAAAAGGTGGTGTACATCACGGTGTCGCCGTCGGCAATGGAGCTTTCCGCGGTCCAGTTGATGGTGTTGCCGAGAGAACCGGTGAACGAACCTCCGCTGGTATAGGTGTCGTCGGTCAGGGTCCCGTAGGTGGCACTGCCGGAGAGCCGCACGCCCCCGGAGCCGGTGTCCACATAAGTGAAGTAGTCGTACAACACGTTCTCGTTGTAAACGTCACCGCTGGCGAAGCGATTGGCGGTCAGCCAGGCGATTCTGGATTCACCACCCTCCGTTACATCCACGGACCAGTGTCCCAGGGTTCCGGAGGCGACATCGTTATCGATAATATCCGCAGAGGCGAAAAGAGGACTCAACAAGAAGGCTGCAGCCACCACCACGGTGGAAATCCTGCTCCTATCCCTTATTTTTTGCTCCATAGTGTTCTCCTAGACATACACAAATAAAAACTTTATTGCAAATATCAAGCCATTAGGTTTTTTTCATAATATACAACATGTTAGGATCTCGTGCGGATACTGCATTAAGAAGAACTGTAAATAATCCTGACACCCCAAATACTGGAAACAGCCGTTTATGCGGATTTCCCCTGTTCAAAAAACTTACACTCACCGTCTTTCAGTTTTACCGGGGCGGGTATTCTACGGCCGGATCCAACGGTATTCTCTTTTTTTTCCAAATCGAATTCTCCCCAGGGAGAAGCAGAGCCGCGAGAACCTCAAGTGGTCTTTTATTTGAGCGCTTGAGCCGTTGCATCCCTTCGTGTAACATCCTGCTTTCCTTGAAGTTCCACCTCTTCAGGGCGGTTAGCTCAGCGGGAGAGCACTGCCTTCACACGGCAGGGGTCACTGGTTCAATCCCAGTACCGCCCACCATAATTCATACCCGTAAACGATCCGGGTTCAGCCGGTTGCGGGGAAGGAATCCTTTTTTTCTTTGTGTGTTGACCTCTTTTTCCTCTCCAGTTTAAGCTGCTTTCTATCCGATAAATCTCGTTTCGGGAAACAAGATTATGACGCCGCAGGAGATCATCAAGGACGTCGCGCACCTCACCTCTCTACCGGATGTCGTTCTCCGAGCCAACGAACTGCTGGATTCCGAGAATGCCAGCGCGGCGGAGATCGGCGAGGTTATCAGCCTTGATCCTGCCCTCTCCGCGCAACTCCTGAGGCTGGTCAATAGCGCCTTTTACAGTTTCCCCAACAAGATCGACACCCTGTCCCGCGCCATCAGCATCATTGGTATTCGAGAACTGCGCTCCCTGATTCTTTCTGCTTCAGCCACCAAGGTCTTTAACCGGATCGCACCGGAGTTGATCGATATGAGCGACTTCTGGCACAGAAGCGTCTACGTCGGTCTGGCCGCCAAGAAGATATGCAGTCATAACCGGCGGGGGAAAGGAGAGATCCTGTTTCTTACCGGACTGTTACACGACGTAGGAAAAATCGTGCTCTTCAGCCGCCTTCCCGAGGAGATGAATCACGTTCTTGACAGGGCGCAGAAAACCCAGGAACCCCTGCATATCGTGGAACGGGAGGTGTTTGGTTTTACCTCCCCTGAGGTTGGAGCCGAATTACTCAAACGCTGGCAACTCGGGGAGAATCTCTACCAGCCGATCCGATTCCAGGATCATCCACAAATGGCTCGAGCACATGGAACCGAAACCAGGATACTTCACCTGGCAATAATGCTTACCGACTGCATGAATCCGGAATTAAAGGGAAAACCGACAATAGATCTCAGCGGCCTCGATATCGATCCCGGCCATCTGCAGCAGTTAGGTCTGACCATGGAGGAGTTGGACGATATCCTTACCGAGACCAACCTGGAGTGCCTGGAGGTCATGTATATCATCAACCCGACCTCATCGACTTCCGACTAAGCTTTTCCGAACCTCATAGTGAATTGACAGGCCAGATAAAAGAACCCGCCAAGCTGTTTCCTACGAATCCCGCCCCTACTAGAGCAAAAAACCCCGCCACAGGGACGGGGTTCCGTGAGCGATTACGGTGATGCCTCAGGGCTTGATCGCCGCCAGTCCCTTGGAAAATCCTTTGAGTGAGACTGGAAGCGGGACGACCTGTTTCCCAAGGGTGGCAACACGTACCGTGGCCTTTTCACCCTTCTTCATTGCTTCTATCATCTCGGCCGGAAGCGGGGTACCCGCTGTAATACAACCCTCAGCGGCGCAGGTCAGATAGACCATCTTGAGCGGTTCGACACCTTCCATCATCAGTGCCGTCCCGGCCGGCAGCAGAGTACCAAGGGGCACGGTGACCACAATCAACGGGACATCATCCCCAGGTTTGTAGCCGATCCTTACTCTCAATACAACCTTGCCGTCCTCCTTGCTAGAGGCGTTCTGAAAAAGAAAACAGATCTCCTTTCCATCATTTGCCTTTTCGCACTGTTTACCCCAATCACCAAAACGCTCCACCTGGTTCTCTTCCGCAGCCAAAGGAGTTGAAAGCAGAAACAAAAAAAGAAGTCCAACGATCGTTTTATACATGCGTGCTTCCCAATTCTCGGCAATAGAAACGTACAGTTTAACGGCAAATCCGCTTAATAACAAAACCCCGCTTTTTAGCGGGGTTTCTTCCATGCCGTACCGCCATAGTCAATATTTGCGGGAATCCAACTCTTCCTCCGCATCTGAAACCGCTTCCAGCAGCCCTTTATAGGCTCGAAGCAACGCTGCATGATGCTCAGTTTCCGGTGGAGTAAGCCTTTCTATTTGCTGCCTGTAAAACGCTTCGCGCTCTTTTTTGCTTAAAGTCTCAGGTCCTTCCATATTCGATTTCACAGCTTTATTGTAAACAGATTATCTAACCACCGCCCTTGCGGAACGATCCGTAGGTGCCTTGGGTCTGCACGCATAAAACCTGGAATGATCCGGTATCTTCGCGCCCGACCTTTTCTTCAATCTGTAATCTCGCAGTCTCACACAATTCCTTTGATTGGAACGGGACCTGATAAACAGTCCATCCGCCTTGGGTAGTCATACCTATAAGTAATAGTAGCCAGTCCACTTTTCAGCGTGATCCCACTCTCAATTTAAACTCGTTCCAGTAAATGGATGCGGGATACGGACACATCTTCCCCCGTTTCTCTGAAAACTGAACGATTTGCGAGCATTTTTTGTTCCATTTTTTCGTCTCTTTTTAAATCAAAGAGTTAACTTCCGCAAAAAATGGACGGAGAAATTCCTGTAAAAAAAACTGACACTTTTCCTTGTCAATAGATCTTAGCGCAACGAAACGACAACGCCGCAAAAGGAGTTATTAGACAAGCGGGAAAAAGGGGTATTAATGAATACGATAGCGGGGAATCATTAAAGATGCCTATATACCCTTTTTCCCGCTATGCAATCGCTGTTGGTCTTCTTCCTCAAGAAGTTTCGTATAAACCATCCGCATACGTTGTTCATAAATGGTTTTGGAGGGTGTCACACGATCTATCTTCGCCCTGTAGAACTCCATCCGTTCGAAAGGACTCATTTCCGTTAAGCACTTCATAATCTTTTCCTTGATAAACTCCGAGATGGATTAGTGATAAGGAGCCTCTGATCAAGTCCATGATGGCCGAGACGCTGCCTTTGCGTCTTGAGATGCAAGGCGGCTTGCGCAGCTAACGGCCCATCCCTTAGCAAGCAAGCCAACGCCGCAGATCTGGCGCAAAGGCGCGTCCCGAAGGGTTTGCGCCAAATGGCGCGCTCGCTGTGTTGTGGCGCTTGCCGTATAGCTATGGCTTGCGGCCTGTGCGCCACGCCTTGCGATCATCGCCATTTGGACACAAACTCGGCTCATCAGCGACTTAATCAGAGGCTCCATAAGCATACCGGTTATCGACAATCGCCCCATCAACTAGTTAGGATATATCCGATTTTTATGTAGGAATTTTCCTAATCGTAAGATTCATCCACCCCGACCAATTTAGCAACAGTCCCTTGAATACTAACCCATTGAAAAGTATTTATATGTTAGGTCGGTTCAACTTTTGAAATCCTTAACCTGCGAATACGGCATTCAAGTGGTTTGGCCGAGACCGGAATTTAAACCCTATGCATGGCACTAGAGAACAACGCGTACACCCCCGCTCGCCATTGAACGCACGAGTCGAAGTCAGGCACCCCTCCTTCGGCTCCCGCATCTGCAGTATTGGAAACATCTCCAATGGCGGAATGTTCATAAAAAGCAACGGCCTGGAGTTTCCCGAAATCGGCACCATTCTGCAGGTTCAGGCTCTTGATATGCCCGTGGAAGCACCGGAGCTCAAGGTCAAAGTGGTCTGGAAACAGCCGGATGGAATCGGTGTTGAGTTCTGCCTTTAGTCCGCCCGAATCCGCTCAAGGGTAGACCTGCTCCAGTCTAGTCAAATACACTTCGGATGCTATAGTTAGCGCCGGAAAAAAATAATATAGACGGATGATCCAATGTACGGAGCCAGTCAATTTCTGATCGACAATGAGGTTTCTACCCAGGCATCGTTTTGCCATCGGGGCAAGGCCTGCCTGGCGGATGCCGATCATGAGATGTGCACCATAACCCAGTGTGTAAACGGACAGGTGCATTTTGTGTGTGGAACGAAAGGCAGCTGCTGTGATTACCGCATCAGTTTCGGCAGCGGCTATATCTGCTCCTGCCCTGTTCGCATCGAGATCTACCGGCAACACAGGGTCTAGGCCCGGTTCGGCGACATCTGTCTGAAATTCAGACAAACTCCTTCAACTACGTATCAGCGTGCATATTGCGCCTTGTGCGCCCTGTACCCCTCAACCAATTGGTCCACGGCTCGCTGATCATAGGGGACCAGACCGCGCAGCGATATGTATTTGGTACCACTGCCCACTACCTCCCCCGAAGACAACAAAGAGAAATCAAGACAGACGCTCCCTTTCTTACCATCAACATCGCAGGAAGAACCGGTGAGTTTCAGCTCCGGGCTATCTATATTCAAACTTATCAGATCCAGCTCCATGCTTTTATAGATAACCAACGGGCGGGCCGGATTAAGCATGACCCCGTGTTCAGCCATCAACGGGACAAGGGTATCCGGAAAATTATGTCCGGAAAATCGTACGTAGTTCAGCGCCAGCCCCCTAATCAGGTGCTGATCATGGGAAATATCTCCCGAACGTTCTATGGTCAGATAGGTCTTGCCCTCCTGGTCATCGATAGAAAGGCTGTCGGAACCACTATCATGGAAATGCAGCAATACCCCATCGCTTACCATGCCGGTAAAAGTGCAGCGTATCCGCTGGCTTAATCCAAGCTTCGAGAGAGTTACTGAGAACAGAAGATCACCCGGAACACAGAACATCTTATTATTCGGATCATGAATTGGATTAAAGTCCTCCGCGATCTCTTTGGCAAAGGCGCTGGCCTGTTGACGACTGAAACCGATCTGTCCATTCTCCTCGGAATAGTAGTTTTCTAGCTGCATTTACCCTTCTTCGTATATTTCACGCCACCATGCGAAAATGCCCCTTTTCCGATAAACTCCCCGGGGGGACACATGATACCATGCGATATCTTACCCGGTTTGGGGGGATGTGTCCCACTCATGGGGTAGGCAATATGGGATCTATTTCGCGCCCCGCAGGGCGATTTGGTTTCCGGCGCCGATACACGTAAAATACCTCCTTTAATTCATCCCCGACGTGGCAGACAAACACTCCTTTCTCCGCGGCGCGCTCCTGATCATCGCGGCCGAACTGATGTTTACCTCCATGGGCGTTGTCGTACGCATCGTCTCATCAGAGCTAAATAACGCTCAGGTCGTTTTCTTTAGAAATCTGTTCGTTCTTCTGCTGATGTTCCCGCTGCTTATTCGAATCCGCCGGGTCGGACTCAAAACCACTATTCCGCAATATCATCTGTTACGCGGGCTGGCTGGCGTCGGCGCCATGTACTGTTTCTTTTACGCCATCGCCAATATGCCTCTGGCCAACGCCATGCTATTAAAAATGAGTGCGCCGCTGTTTATCCCTTTAGTGGCGATGCTCTGGCTTAAGGAATCCTTCAGCCGGTTCGTGGCCTACGCGGTACTTCTGGGCTTCGCCGGTGTGACCTTGATCCTGGCACCTGATTATGAAGCTTTGGGAACAGCGGGCACGGTTGCTTTGCTGGGAGGTCTGCTTGCCGCCGTTGCAAAAACCGCCATTCGCAAACTCGCTTTCTCCGAGCCACCGGAAAGAACAGTATTCTACTTTTCCCTGACCGGCACCCTGCTATCCGTTTTCCCTCTGTTCCATTACTGGCAGCCGGTCTCCATCCATATCCTCCTGTGGCTGCTGCTGCTTGCCGTTTTCGGCCTGACCGGACAGATGCTCATGACTCGGGGCTTCGCCCATGCCAAAGCGGGACGGCTGGGAATATTCGCCTACTTTTCGGTGATCTTCGCCGCGCTATACGGTTGGGTGCTCTGGGATGAAATCCTGACATGGTCCACGATCATCGGCAGCCTTATGGTCGTCGTTGCCGGCATACTGGCTGCCAGAGAACAATCTGGGAAAGCCCTGAATAAAACACCGGAAGACGGCCCTGTAATAACCTAGTCCGCCTTGAATAAGCGAGAGAAAAAATGTTAGCTACGGATGAGGCAAATCCCGCGGGTAAAGGTAAAAGACCTCCTTGCCGCATCCTTCCGATATCTTTGCCCAGTCATCGATTTCCAGTTCCATGGAAAGCACCGCGCAGGTTGGAAAGTTTTCCCGATCATAACCGCACAGAGAGTGTGCCAGCATTTGAAATCCGGGATTGTGTCCAAACATCATCAAGTGACAACAGCGCTGGTCAACCTCTCTCAGAACCCCCAATAACGATATCAACGGAGCTTCGTAAATACGCTGTTCCAGAATAATATCCTCGCTCTTGAATCCAAGTTCCTCAGCGATAATCCTTGCTGTCGCCAGGGCCCTTCGTGCAGGGCTGGAAAGGATGCAGTCCGGCGACGGAATCACGCCGGCAGCCAGATGCCGGGCAACCAACGGCGCCGTTTGCTTGCCGCGCTTATTCAGGGGCCGTTCGAAATCACCCCCGGAAAGATCCTTCCAGCTGGATTTCGCATGGCGGATAAGGGTAAGACGTTTCATAGGTAACAGTATAACGCCTATCCCGATAACCGCCGGGAGCAGGGCCGGGACTTGTTACCGAATTTTGGAAGTTCCAGGGTGATGGGGTGAAATCCGAAGAACTGATAAACTGCCCTTGCTCCTGCGCAATGGAGCGCGATTTCGAGCTTTCGAACCCATGCCGAAGACAACACCTGAAAACGGTCCGACCTGCGACATCCGGCGCGAGGCCGACTATTCCGGAGTCACTATCATTGAACTCTTACCGGACCCCCCGCTGAATGACTATCTGCAGGGGATGGAACTGGCCAACTCCGAGGCGGAGCGACTCATCGGTGATCATATGCTGCTCTCCTGGTACGACCGGGACCGGGACTTTGAATCGCCGCAACATACCAGTGAATGCCATGCCGATAGCGCTATTCCCGGGTACGTGGACTACGCCCTTTACCGCGGTGCAACCCTTAAGATCGATATCGAACACGGACGGTTCGTCTTCTTCTACTATAAACTGGATCTGTAATGGACTCTTCCGAGTTTGGCATCTGGGCAATGCTCGCCTTCTGGGCGTCCGCCGTCGGAGGCATCGCGCTGGCTATCAGGTGGGGGACATCTAAATACAAAAACCCGAAAGAGAAAGAGCTATTGGTCAAATCTCTTAACAAACGATTGGAACGCGGAGAAATCGATCAGCTGGAATTCGATAAACGGATTCGAAAACTGGATAATTCATCGCCCCCCGAGGTTTAACCGGATAGATTGCGGCTACGCGGCGGTTCTTGCCCGTCTCTTCTTCCGAACTGATATCAGGGTATCCATCCACCCGTCGCCTGAACCGGGGCGGGGCTACCCGGACCGCTGAGCCACGCCACCACCGCCCGACGAGTGGTTTTTTCCGACCTCAGTTCCGGCCAGGGCAATAACCATCTCGGCGAATCGCGTGCCCCGTCGCTCACCGCTGTACTTACTCCCAAAACAACAAAGTTCTCGTTCAGGGTGCGGCCGGAATTCTCCCCCGCCCCTACGGCGCTGCTTAGACCGAAACCCAATACCGCCAGATGTGCGGTATACGTTTTCCGCTCCGATTGATCGCTGGGCCGGAAGATCACAACAGCATTCTCCCCCGGTTCCACACGAACCACTAATCGACCGACCTTCTCGCTTGGCGAATATCCGGGCGACCCGTTTTGCAGCCAGCCCCGCCATTCCTTTCCGTCCAGAACAAAGCCGGGTGTATACACGGAGCGCAAGATGCCGCTACGGTAATACGCACGCTGGCGACTACTGTGTCCAGGGGAAGCGAATCGATCCGACCAGCCGAGACTATCCCAGTAGTCAACGTGGAAGGCCATGGGGATGAACCGCCGCCATAGACCCGGATCATCGACCAGGTGACTCAGCCAGACATCCGCCGGTGGACAACTGCTGCAGCCCTGGGAGGTGAATAACTCCAGTACCTGAACACGCGCCTCACCGCTTTCATATTTTAAAGCGGCGGCATCCACCATCGGCGCGATCGCCATGAGTAACGCGAAAATGACACGGGTCATACGCGGAACCCGTCAGGATTCCCTCGGGATAAACTTCAGGGCGACACCGTTGTTGCAGTAACGCAGACCCGTGGGTTCCGGACCATCATCGAATACATGGCCGTGATGACCGCCACAACGTGCACAGTGATATTCGGTCCGGGGCCATATCAGGCGAAAGTCCCGCTTGGTCTCAAAAGCACCCGGGAGCTTGTCGAAAAAGCTGGGCCACCCGGTCCCACTGTCATACTTGGTGGAAGAATCGAACAATGGGTTGTCACAAGCCACACAGGCAAAAGTGCCTTCCCGCTTCTCATGTAGCAGCGGACTGCTTCCCGGCTCCTCGGTTCCCTCCTCCCGGAGCACATGAAACTGGGCGGGCGTAAGACGCTTTCTCCACTCCTCCTCGGGGAGAACGAGTTTATTGTCGGAAGACCCCATCTCTTTACCCTCCAATCGGCCTCGTGTCATCTGCAACAGTGCCAAACCTCCCAGGGCGGCGACAAATCGACGTCGGTTCATCTCTCCATCCTCCTTCTCTATTACATAGACAGGGATCTTTCCGGAACGCGCCTGAATCGGTTCTTCGTTACCGGTATCCCAGCTGTCAGTACCAAGTATGGGTCAGTATGATCGAGAAGAGATCACGGAATAATCACGAAATAATCACGGTTTAACGATTGGCAGGGAGAAAACAAAACGGGCTCCTCCCGAGGACCTGTTTTCCGCTGTCAGGTCCCCGTTCTGGAGCAGGCTGATCCGGCGGGCGATGGCCAGACCCAGACCAACGTGGGAGCCATTCCTGGTGGCATCTGAACTTCGGTAGAAAGGCTCAAAGATATGGGGCAGATCAACCTCAGGAATTCCCGGGCCGCTATCCACCACCGATACCGCCACCGACTCCCCTTTGCACTCAAGCCGCACATCTATCCGCCCCCCGGCGGGTGTATGGTCTATAGCGTTCCCGATCAGATTGTCCAGTATCCGCTCAGTCAGCGCCACATCGGCATATACCAATGGGATGATATGCGGTACTGCTTCCATCCCCAATGAAACCGTCGCGCTCTCCGCCTGCAGGAGAAACTTCTGCACCACGTCCTGCACCAGTTCCGGAAGCGCCATGGGTTCGCAGGTCGGCCGTGTCTCTCGCGCTTCAAGTTGCGCCAATTCAAACAGCTCTTCCACCATCCGTTTCAGATGCTCACTCTGGCGAAGTGCTATACCCAGATATTCCTCCCATTCACCGGACACCTGCTCCTTCTGTTTCATTTTCAGAGTTTCCAGATATCCGTGCAGCACCGCCAGCGGTGTGCGCAGATCATGAGAGACCTGCGCCACAAGCTCCCGCCGCAGATGATCCTGCTGCTTTAACTCCCCCCACTGCGTAATGATACGTTCCGCCATTTCGTCAAAAGCCGCGCCCAACCGATCAATCTCATCGCTGCCGGCATGATTGCCGGCCTCATAGGACGTATGTTGGGAAAATCCGCTTCGCTGAAACTCCCCCATAACCCCTGAGAGACGTTGCAAACGCCGTGTAAGAAGATGAAAAAGCATGAGCCCGGCCAATAAGCCGAACCCCAGACTCCCCCCCAATGCCCAAACACTGAGGCGAAAAATATAACTCTCCTGCACTACCTGCTCTGCGCTGTCGTACTGTTCGCCGCGAAGTACGACATAGAGATATCCGGCCGGCATATCTCCTGCAGGTATCGAGGTTACGGAAAAGGCCTTGCGACGATCGTGAGAACGGGGGTCATCGCCAAGCAGGGGAAAGGCCTCACCCCGCAGAAATGCCTTTATGGGCTCGAGATCAACGGTCTGGCGCTTTACCTTTCCGGGATCCGCGGAATAGGCGAGGATACCGCCGCTCTTATCCAGCAGATAGATTTCGATACTTGGATTGATTTCCATATAGGCCGCAAAAGTGGCTTTCAAGGCCCGGTCATCCAGCCGGCCGTCGGTCACCAATTCACGGTCCGCTACTATCCGTTGCGCCAGGTCGCGGTTGAAGCGCTGGTTGATCTCCTGCATATAACTTTCCGTAGTGGAGGTGACTATCAGCGTGTAAATCAGGCCGATCACCAGGAACAGCAGAATCAGGGCTATGGAAAGTCGGGCATAGAGGGTACGGAACATTGCGCGCTCTCAGCTGTCTTGCTCGGCAAATTTATAGCCGACCCCCCAGACGGTGAGGATATAGGAAGGATTGGAGGGGTCACGCTCGATCTTTGCACGCAATCGGTTGATATGAGAATTGACGGTATGCTCATAACCGTCATGGTTGTAACCCCAGACCTTATCCAGCAACTGTATACGGCTGAACACCCTACCGGGATGCCGGGCGAAAAAAAGCAGAAGATCGAACTCCCGCGCTGTCAGCTCCACCTCTTTACCATCCAGTTGGATAAGATGTTTCTCCACATCGATATACAATCCACCTCGCCGAATATTCTCCGCAGCAGGCTCCTCCGACATATCTCCACTCAATACCTCGACACGGCGAAACAGCGCCTTTATGCGCGCCAACAGCTCAGGAATACTGAACGGTTTCGTCAGGTAGTCGTCCGCCCCCACCTCAAGCCCCAGCACCCGATCCAGCTCCGTTGACTTCGCGGTCAACATCAGGATCGGAACATATCCACCTGCGCCGCGGATATTGCGACAGAGAGTGAGGCCGTCCGTATCAGGCAACATCAGATCAAGTATGATGAGTTGGTAGTCGTTCTTCTGGAGAAGTTGCTGCGCACTACTGCCACTCCCGGCAATATCCGAGTCACAGCCGATATCACCGAGGTGCGTCCGCACCAGGCGGGCGATATCCGGTTCGTCCTCGATAATCAGCACCCTGCGTCGCATATGTTTTCCCGGCCTCCCGATTGTCCTGCAATTGATGATAGCAGGTTGCATTACTTCGGTATTTCTTTCCTTAACCGGATACGCAATAACAGGCGGAGTGGATTTCTCTTTTGATCCACCCCGCTGGCCATCCCTGCCCTACCGGACAGATTGTAAGGGACAAATTAATACCGACCTACATGTTCTCTTTCATCTCGTCGGCCGTCTCCTTATTTTCCTCCATCATTTTTCCCTCCTCTGCCTTCATCGTTGGCTCGGCTCCCTCCTTCATCATCGCATCTTCCATAGGGCTCTCCTGCATGGTGCCTGTCTCCATGCCCTTCTGCCCCATCGTCTGTTCATCCATCATAGTATCCTTATCGCCCGCCATGTCGCCTGAAAACGCCAGGGGCGCCATGCCCATAAGCCCGAACCCCATAATGGCTACCACCATACGCATTGAATTTTTCATCGTTTGATCTCCTCGGGAATATCCGTGCGAGCCCATCTCGCACGATCTATTAAAGCTCTGACTTTTCCCGATCCCATCACTAAAAAATCACGAAATAATCACTTACCGCCCGGCGGGAATCCGTCGCGAGCAGCGCTCACTCCTACATAAGGGGACTACGGATGCGTATGCAGGAGCGAGGCTGACTCGCGAAAACAGGGGAGATACGTCAATAGGCTGCAGCCTCCGCCGCATAGTGAATTCCCTTTTCTTCCGCCTGCTCACGCACGGCGCTGTAGATCTTCTCATCCAGCGAATCCTTGGCGCCACCGGCATCCTTCACCTTCTTCCTGAGATAATCGGCCCGCTGTTCCGCCAGCTTTTTGATCTGCTGTTGCAGTTCGTTGCGACGCTGAGCTTTTTCCTTGATTACAGTGCCCTGCTCTTCCGGACTCATGGCCTGCATCGGCGCCGGAAGCTTTTCGCGATCGATGTCGGAAAGATCCACCCGGCCGCTGACCACATCGTCCACAAGCTCCTTGTCACCAAGCAGATTGGTCTTGCCGCTGGCCGAGGTGTTGAATGCGGCGCGACGTGCACGGGATTCCAAAGACGAACCCGTGTGGAGTTTGTCCGTCGCCGCCATCTTGGCCATCTGTCGCTCTTTCTCCTCGTCGCTACCGTAATAGAGGCGTGTGTCATCCAGTTCCCTGGAAAGGGTCGCAAGATCCTTGTCGAAAGGCGTGGCGATAGCCACCGCACTGCCCGCCTGTCCCACCTGAAAATAGTGCCCCTGCGCCAGCTGGGCTATCTGCACCCAGCTGCCGGTAGTGGTTCCGTCGTTGCCACACTGGATGGTATTGACCACGATACCTCTATGAGTGGCGACGGAAAGGGTATCCGGATACTTCACGTCATCCTGGTAGTCCATGTGCGGAGGCGCATCACCCACCAGGAATATCACCTTATAGGTATTCGGATCCTGGCTCCACGAGACCTTGTGCACCGCGTCATACAACGCCTGATTCACGCTCTCGGGTCCGTCGCCGCCCCCGTCAGCGGCAAAATCCATCAGTGCGGCATACATTGAGTCCAGGTCCGCGGAGAGATCCAACACCCGTGTCACATAAGCGTCACCGCGATCCCGGTAGGCCACCAGCCCCATCCTGATTTCCGGAGCGGACTGGGATGCGGCCATAGTGGATGCGATCGACCAGATCTTCTCTTTAGCGGCGTTTATCAAGCCGCTCATACTGCCGGTGGTGTCGAGCACGAACACCACGTCGATCCTCGCCTGCTCGGTCGGGACCGGAGCGATGACCGGCGTGTTATGGTTAGTCACCGCCGTCCTGGCGGTGGGGTAAAAAACCACCGCCGCCGCGGTGAATACAAACAGTGACAATGCAATAATTTTGGTTTTCATGATCTTTTCCTCGCTAATCTATCGTACCGACGAGAGCTTGCGCAGTGCCGACTCGGCAGCCCGGTGAGCCTGCTGGAAGCGATCCTCATCGTGTCGCTCCCGCTGTCCGCCGGCTTTGCGTTGCCGAATGCTTACCGGAATCGCTACAAACAGCGCCTGTACCAGAAAGAAGCTCCAGAGACTCAGGAAGATGCTTCCGGACTGGACGGCGGCCCAGATCGCGGCCGCCATAGCCAGACCGTTCAACCCCAGATCCAGCAGGGCGGAGAGTGCGCCGGTGTAAAAGTAGAGCGACCTTATCAGCCAGATAAGACCTATATGCAGCAGCAGATAGAGCGCGGTGGACGGCACCAGAAACCAGATGGCGACCGTCGCCACACTCCACGCCGCAAGCACGGTGACCCGGCCGATTCTCTCGCCGCTGCGTGACAACAGATAGAGCAGGTACGCAAGACCGACAGCAGCCACCAGCAGCCGCATCACCAACGCGCCGGGAAATACCGCCGACAGGGCGGTATACAGGGCGCTGCCCGCTATCGCGGCGATAAGCGCCATACCGGCTCCTTCAAAAAAAGTGGGCTTTTTCATGACCGGCTCCTTTTCTCTTTCTCCCGCAGGAAGGCCACCTCCACCTCCTCTTCCCGTATGCAGGTCTGCGGGAGGCTCCAGCCTTCCTGGATCGATTCCGGCCTGTGTTCGATGGCCAATAGCTCGGCTTTCTGCCGCATACTGGTCAGCCGTTCCCGGTTCTCATCCAACCGTGTTTTCAGGACGGCTGATGCCTGATCCAACTCCCGTTTCCTCCGTACCAGGGATTTCTGAAGCTGCAGTACCTCCAGTTTGCGCTTGACCAGGGCCCGGGCCAGATCGTCTTTACCGGACCGGAAGCAGAGATCAAGCTCTTCCTCTATCTCCTGCAGGTTATTTTCCATATCCGCCTGCCGGGTGATGAACTGCTGCTGCTCGTGACGAAGCAGCGCCATGCGCTGTTCATCCTTCGCAAGTTCATCCTCCATCTCACGTACCGCCTGACGAAGCAGCACGTCCGGCTCCTCAATGCGGTCGAGTACCGCATGCAGATCGGCCTGGAATAACCTTGATACCCGTGTAATCAGTGCCATGTCGTTTCCTCCTGTCGAATAATCTGAATCGTGATTTCAGTCTAGGAAGACGCCCGACAGGACTGTAGGCATACTTTGGTAAAAGCTTTAAGGTGTCTTTTACAAAAGATTTACATGTGCGATAAACAGCGGTGCTAGGCTTTACAGTAAGAAAAATTCATACCACTTTTGGGGAACAGACCGAGCAAACCCTAGAAACCGTATCATCATGAATCGAAAACTCCGACTGCTAATCGTCGAAGACGAAGAGGCCATCCGCACCGGCCTGATGGACCTATTTATCTATCACGGCTATGAGGTCGACTATGCCGATGAAGGTAACGGGGGTTTAAACAAGGCGTTAAGCGGCAACTTCGATCTGGTGCTGCTGGATGTCATGCTCCCCGGCATGGACGGCTTCGAGATCTGTAACCGTATCCGGGCCAGCGATCGGGATCTGCCGATCATCATGCTGACCGCCAAGACCAGTGATGACGACATTATCCAGGGACTTACCCTGGGCGCCGATGACTATGTCGCCAAACCGTTTTCCGTGGCGCAGCTGGTACTGAGGGTGCAGGCGGTTCTAAGACGATCGCGCGCGGAAGCGGATCTAAACAGAATCATTCATCTGGGCGACGCAATCGAGATCGATACCGCCAATCTCACCGGCCGGCTTGGCGAACAGCCCCTTTCCTTCACCCGGCGCGAAATAGAGATTCTCCAGTTTCTGGAATCCAACGCTTCCCGACCGGTCTCCCGTGACGAACTGCTGCACAAGGTCTGGGGCTATGCAAAGAACGCCGATCTGGAGACCCGTACGGTGGATATCCACGTCGCGAAACTGCGCCGCAAGATCGAACCCGACCCGGCACAACCGCAATTCCTGATTACCGTGCGCGGCAGGGGTTACCGACTGCTTACAACTGACGGCGACCGGTAAACATGCTCGGCACATCTCTATCGGGGTTGGACAAGAAGAGCTTACGGCTTTGGCTGCTGCTGTTTTTTATCGCCCTCGCCGCACCCACCACTATTCTGATCGTCCAGGCCTTCAGCGAGCTCAAGTGGGAGGCGTTTCATCTGCACCGTGTTCTGGCGGAGGAACTCTCCGGGCGAATCGATCAACGACTGGTACAACTGATCAACGAGGAAGAGACGCGATCCTTCGCCGACTATGCCTTCCTCAATGTAGCGGAGGATTCCGCGGCGAATCTGTTACAGCGGTCGCCGCTCTCGACTTATCCGGTGAAACCGTCCATACCCGGCCTGATCGGGTACTTTCAGGTGGATGCGAACGGTCTTTTCACCACCCCGCTGCTGCCCAAGGCCCCCGACACCGCCACCGGGTACGGCATCCCCTCCGCCGAACAGCAGCAACGCCTGGCCCTACAGAATCGAATCCGTCAAATACTCAGCGACAACAAACTGGTGCGGAGCCGGGAGGCGGCCCCAAGCGATGACGAATTCAGTGTAGCTGCATCCGATCTGGCAAAGATGGAACAGGACGCGACGAAGACAAGACCCGATTACGGCCTTACCTCTTCCTTTTCAGGTGCTGCCGCCTTACCGGCTGAAGAGGTCCCGGCCCAGGCCGCCTTTGACCGTCTTAATACCGCCCGCAATCTGAACGAAGCCGAGAAGAAGCAGAAAGCGGGCAAAACCCTCGGCCGGGTGGAAGACCTGAAACTGGACCAGCGTTATCAGACGGAGTCCGCGGTCAAGGACCAGTCGAGCCCGGCAGCCACCAAGGCGCCCGTTCCGGAAAAAAGGGCACGCAAGGAACTCAGCACCCTACCCGAACCGAGCGTAACCTTAGCCCTTGAAGGGAACGAAATCGCGGATGCCATTCAATCCGGGATACGTATCCGCACCTTCGAAAGTGAGATAGACCCCTTCGAATTCAGCCTGCTCGACAGCGGCCACCTGGTGCTGTTCCGCAAGGTATGGCGTGACGGACAGCGGTATATCCAGGGTGCGCTGATTGAGCAACAGCCTTTTCTCCAGGGCGTCATCGACTCAGCATTTCAGAAAACCACCCTCTCCCGCATGAGCGACCTGATCGTCGCCTACCAGGGCGAAGTATTTTCCGTATTCAACGGCCAGGAAACAGACGGCTATCTGACCAGCGCCGAGGAGCTGAAAGGGGCTCTGCTGTACCGAACACGATTGACCGATCCCATGAGCGACCT
Organism: Sedimenticolaceae bacterium; assembly: GCA_050287965.1. GTDB lineage: Bacteria > Pseudomonadota > Gammaproteobacteria > Chromatiales > Chromatiaceae > CBFDBF01. Next base: position 11,148 of record JBNKCX010000006.1, on the reverse strand, counting down.
GGAACTGATCTACAGCATCAATCACCTGCCCAGCGGCCCCGGGGCTTCGGTGGTCACCTGGCTGGCGGTAACCCTGTTTCTGGTACTCTGCGGCGGTTTCTTCCTCATGTATCGTCTGGGCGCAAAGCAGATCGAATTGACCCGGCAACAGCAGGATTTCGTATCCGCGGTCAGCCATGAGTTGAAAACGCCGCTTACCTCTATTCGCATGTACGGGGAGATGTTGCGCGAGGGATGGACCAGCGAAGAGAAGAAAAAAAGTTATTACGACTTCATCTTTGAAGAGAGTGAGCGACTTTCACGCCTGATCAACAATGTTCTGCAGTTGGCGCGCCTGACTCGCAACAAGGTGCAGGCGGAAATAAAACCCACCAGCGTGGCAGAGCTGCTGGACATTATTCGTTCCAAGATCTCCTCCCAGGTTGAGCAGGCCGGATTCGTTCTGAATCTGAATTCCGACGAAGGCGCGGAAGAGACGGCCGTCAACGTGGACGTTGATCACTTTGCCCAGATCATCATCAATCTGGTGGATAACGCACTCAAGTTCGCCGCCCAGGCGGAAAAGCGGGTAATCGATATCAGCTTCTCCCGGCGCCGGGATGGCACCGCGGTGTTTGCGGTACGCGACTATGGGCCGGGCATAGCGAAAAATCAGATGAAAAAGGTCTTCAAGCTTTTCTACAGGTCGGAAAACGAACTCACCCGCGAAACCGTCGGCACCGGCATAGGGCTGGCGTTGGTGCACCAGTTGGCGCAAAGAATGAAAGGAAAGGTGGACGTGATCAATCGCGACCCCGGCGCGGAGTTCCAGCTGTTGCTTCCCATTTCCGACAAATAGCGGTCCGGCCGGCATAGCGGGGCCGCAAAACATCCTCCAGCACCCGACCCGGCATCGCCGTTTCTAGAAGATACTGCGGAGCAGGGGTATTATCTATTGGTGCGCCCAATAACCGATATCGCCGCCGAGCTCGACCTTTCGAGTACCGACCTGATGGTCTACGGAAACGAAATGGCGAAGCTCCACCTCAAGGCACTTCCCGCGGGAGGCGCTCACCCCGCGGGCAGGATCATCCTGGTATCCGCCATCAATCCCACCCGCGCCGGGGAAGGCAAGACCACGGTCTCCATCGGTCTGGCCCAGGGCATGCGTCGGCTCGGCCAACGGGTGGCGCTGGCCCTGAGAGAGCCCTCTCTCGGGCCCATATTCGGTATGAAGGGTGGCGGCACCGGGGGTGGACAATGCCGGCTCGAGCCCTCCACGCGTATCAACATGCACTTCACGGGCGACATCCACGCCGTGGGGTCCGCCCATAACCTGCTGGCGGCCCTGGCGGACAACGCCATCCATTTCCACAGCGAACTGGACCTGGAACACCAGCAGATATTCTGGCGACGGGTGCTGGATATGAACGACCGCACCCTGCGCCGAACGGTGATCGGCCTGGGCGGACGGCAGAACGGGGTACCGCGTGAGGACGGTTTCGACATCACCGCCGCCTCCGAGGTCATGGCGATCCTCTGCCTGGCGGAGGACCTCAAGGATCTCAAGCGGCGGCTTGGGAACATCCTGGTGGGATTCGATCGCTCCGGGGACCCGGTAACCGCAGAGAAACTGCGTGCTTCCGGGGCCATGTCCGCCCTGCTGCAGGATGCGATTCTGCCCAACCTGGTACAGACCACGGAAGGGGTTCCCGCCTTCGTTCACGGCGGCCCCTTCGGTAATATCGCCCACGGCTGCAGCAGCGTCATTGGAACCCGGACAGCGGCCTCCAGAGCCGATTACGTGGTGACCGAAGCCGGTTTCGGCTTTGATTTGGGGGCGGAGAAGTTCTTCGACATCAAATGCCGCAGCGCCGGTCTCTGGCCCAGCGCCGTGGTGCTCGTATTGACGGTACGGGCGCTACGTATCCATGGTTGCGGTGATCCGGAGGGCACGGGAAGGGTGGAAGAGATCGTCCGCGGCATGGAGCATCTTGAGCGCCATGTGCGGAGCGTACGGACCTTCGGGTTCGAACCGGTCATCGCCCTCAACTGCTTTGCCGAAGACCGCGCAGAAGACCAGCAGGCGGTCCTGCGGGGGTGCCGGGAACGGGGACTGACCGTGGCCCGCATCACGGCCTTTTCCGCGGGGGGCTCCGGGGCTGAAGAGCTGGCCGAAGCGGTGATTGCCACCGCCTCCCGGCCGCAACCGCCCACCCACTTCCTGTACCACCTGGATCAATCCCCTGCAGAGAAGATCGCTGCCGTGGCCCGCACCATATACGGTGCCGGCGATATCGAGTTCAGCCGTACCGCCAGGAAAGAGCTGGAACGGATCAACTGCCTCGGCTACGACCGCCTGCCGATCTGCATCGCCAAGACCCATCTATCCCTGACAGACGACCCCCGCCGGGTGGGTTCTCCCGATGCCTTTGCGTTGCCGGTGGAGTCGGTGCGTATCGCCGCCGGTGCCGGCTACCTGCTGGCGTTGACCGGGGACATCATGACCATGCCGGGACTGCCGCGGGAACCCGCGGCATTTCGTATGAATCTCACGGACGACGGTGAAATCGACGGGTTATAGCCCGGACACCGGCCGGCGCGGCGGAAGGTGCTCCATCCGCTGACGGGAGCTGCCTGCGCGAACCGATGGTTTTCCGCCGCCGGTTGCGGATTCAGGGCGACGGAGCGGCTTCATCACCGGATCGCGCCCCTTTGGCGAGATGCAACACCCCAAACAATACACCCCCTACCAGCAACCCGACCACCAGATCCGCCACCAGGGTCGGAAGGAAACCCAGGAGGTGATGCAATGCTTCGATGTTGTGCACATACATCCCTCCCCCCACCAGCAGCATGGCCAGGGTACCGACAATGCCCAGCAGGCGGATCACCTTCGGCAGTGCCGCCACCAGAAGTTCTCCGCTGAAGCGCATGGCTCGCGCTCCGGATCCCGGTTCCATATCCCCCGCTCGCTCGATCAGGACGCCCCCGGCATCATCCATCCGTACCAGCAACGCTACCAGACCATAAACGCCCGCCGTCGCCAACAGGGCGATGAGGCTGACCACCACAACCTGAATGGCCAGCGAGCTATCCATAACAGTACCCAGTGCGATAACAATGATCTCGATGGAGAGAATAAAGTCGGTCCGAATCGCACCTTTGATCTTGGCCGCCTCGCGCTGCACGATCTCCCGGCGATCAGCGGTTACCTTGGCCGCGATCTCCTTGGCCTCGTGCAGCCCAAACCACTCGAATACCTTTTCCGCTCCCTCGTAGCTGAGATAGGCGCCGCCGAGCAACAGAATGGGAACGATCAGCCAGGGAAGATAAGCGCTCAACAGGAATGCCACCGGCAGGATAATCATCTTGTTGAGCAACGAGCCCTTGGTGATGGCCCATATCACCGGCAGCTCGCGGCTGGCATGAAATCCGGTCGCCTGCTCGGCGTTGACGGCCAGATCGTCACCGAGTACACCCGCGGTCTTTTTTACCGCCACCTTGCTCAGGGTCGCCGCATCATCAAGCAGGGTCGCCACATCATCGAGAATCGCAAATATACCGCTCGCCATAATCTTTAACTTGTTAGAACCTCGCAGCAGATCCCGCCTTGGCGGGACAATAAAAAGAACAGTTCAACCCCGACTTAACTGAAAATACCGCAGTAACGAAGTTGACGGCAATCTTCCCGCACCTGCCATCACCTGATTTTTTTTGGATGTGTCCTGAAAAAATTCCAGACAACCTCACAGGCATCAATGTCTCTGGATTTCCTGCCCACCAATCTACTCACAAGTATCTTGCGCAGAAAAGACCCTTTATCCTCAAAAGACGGCCAGGTATGGCCGCCATTATGCACGGTATATAAAACAACCTCCGTGTTTTGCCGTCCTCCCGAATACGCGGTTTTGCTCACAACAGTACCGTCACTCCTGTCCCTATCCGGCAACTCGCTGACCATTGGCCCGGGATTGCATTTATTCTTATCGACCCAGAATTTTACCGTATCTTCCACAGAAGTTACGTAGCCGTTTACCCGCTTACCAAATTTAACAGGTCCTCCACCCCAGGGAACCAGCGGATCATCCGTACCGTTAATCATCAAAACGGAAACCGGCTCGTCGGGATTGAGCCTGCCGATGAGATTTCTCGGCATGGTTGATATAACCGTCGCGATTGCCGCGATCCTGTCCGAGGCCATAGCGGCCAGATAATGCGCCATCATACCGCCGTTGGACGCACCGGTAACATACACCCTGCTCCTGTCGATGGAATAGGTATCCAGAAGATAGTCAATCAGGGCGATGAGAAATCCCACATCATCGATATCATGTGTATGCGCATAGGATGCCGGATACTCCCTTTCATCATTCCAGTTACCCCGCAACCCCTCGGGATAAACAAGAATAAACGGCTCTTTCTCCGCCAGCCGCTCAAATCCGCTATTTGTGTATGCGGGCCATTTCTTCGCCGAACCTCCGCCGCCGTGGAGCGCAATTACCAAAGGCAGGGATGCTGAATCCGAATAAGCCCCCGGCAGATACAGGAAATACGTTCGCTCACGCCCGTTATGGATGAATTTATGGATCCCGTTCACCGGCCGGATTATCGTGGCCCCGCCTTCCATCACGCCCGCGTGAGCGGCTGTATGACCGAAGCCCGCGATCATTACCAGAACAAACACGAATGTCCGGATATCCATATTCAATCTTTCCCGCATAACGGTCTGTCATCCCTCTTCCTCTCCCCCCGGGGGGAGTTCCAGCAGCGGCACCGCCTGAATTGCAGTCCCCGCGATTCCTCTGACCGAGCTGTACATATGATTGGTATTAAGCAATACCTTCTGGATCTGTTTTTCCCGTTTTTTCCAGACCCCCTGCATCGATCTCTTTTCCGCTTCCAGATCGCTCTGCATCTGAGTGAATCCCTCCACGATAGCCTCGACCTGCATACGAAACTCGTTACCGGTAAGGAAATCGTAAAGCATACTCATCTTATCGCCCTTGTTCTCCTGCACCGCTACCGCCCTGCTGAGCCGGATAACCGATTCACGCAGCACATGACACAATCCCTTGAACTCTTCGAAGTTACAGATCCATATCCCGTCTCTCAACCCGAGGCGCTCCATGTCCTGCGGCATGGACTCCGTAACCAGAACCCCGATATCCGCACCCTTATCCCGGATATCGCTCTTGAACTTCTCAATCCAGTTCGGCTGGAACACCTTGGTACGTTTGCTTTCGTAATAGATACTCCCGCAGTTTTTGCGGCTGTGGGTATTGACGATCTGCAGACAGTCGGCGCCCCGTTGCCCTTTCTTGATCTCCTCTATGGTGTCGAGGGGAAACTGATCAACCAGCCACTCTTCTATAGCCAGCTCCTGCACCTCCCCCTGCAACTGCATGGAACCCTGCTCCGCTTTACGCTGTGCCTCCTGCAACTGTTCCCGCAACTGGGAGATCACCTGTTCCCGTTCCGACACCTTGAGCTGAACACGGCTCTCCTCCGCTTTACGGATTTTTTCCCGCTCCTCGGCGAGCAGCCTGCTGAGCCTCTTCTCCGTCTCCAGTTCCATGGCCGCACGCAGTTCCTCTTTTTCCCGCAACAGTCGTTCTATATCGGATTTAGCTTTATTGAACTCCTTCAACTGCTCGGTTTTGCCGTCCAGTTCCTTACGCATGGCGGCGATACGATCTGACTGCTCCTCTTCGATCTGGCCACGCAACTGCTGCTCCAGTTTCCGCTTCTCATCCTTGACACCCTCACGGATTCCCCGGCTGATCTGTTCCTCCAGTTGCTGTTTCTCCGACTCCAGCGCGGCCTTTTCCTTACGCACGGCGTCCGCCTGAGCCTGGAACCGTTTTTGTTCCTTCGCCAGTTCATGGTTGAATTTTTTTTTCAGCTCGTCTTCCAGCTGATGATAGAGAATGGCGTTAACATCGATTTTCCGACCGCAGTTCGGACATATGATGGTGGTGCCTGGCTGTTCCATGATTCCGCTCCCCGGCTGCCGCTACCGGCCGTTAAGGTAATTGTGCACGAATTGCCGGGGGTTTTGTGGAGAAAAAGAAATGGGCGCCGGATAACTGCGGGAAAACCCGGTATTACAGTAATACGGTTTTGGTGATTACCTGATCCCGACCCTTGTCTTTGCCTTCATACATCGCCTGGTCGGCCGCCGTCAGCAACGCCTCCAACAGGGCCGGTGCATCCCGGGACGCCCCGGGTATAACGGAAACAGCGCCGATGCTGACGGTGATGTCGATCTCCGCACCGTTGTGCCGGAAATGGGAGGATTTCACCCGCCGGCGCAAGCGGTCGGCCACATGCAGGGCAGACTCCAGATCGGATTCGGGCAGTAGAAGTATGAACTCCTCCCCTCCGTACCGGGCGAAGATATCACACTCACGCAATTCCCCACCGCAGCCCGCGGTAAACTGGATCAGGGTGGAATCACCGGCGGCGTGCCCGAAACGGTCGTTGATCTGCTTGAAATAGTCCACATCGATCAGCAGCACCGCGATCGGCCGCTGATATCTGATGGCCCTCCCCACCTCCTGTATGGCCTGCTCCATAAATGCGCGTCTGTTCAGAATCCCGGTCAGATAATCGTACTTCGCATGCTGTTCCAGATCGGAATTCGCCTGTCTAAGGGCGTCGGCGAGGGACAGGAAACCATGGGTCAGGACAGGCACGATGGCGAGCGTGATCAGTACTGCAAAGACAATATCAATAGTGGAGATCCGACCCCTGAACAACAGATCGAGCAAAACAACCAGGATCGCGGCCGACAGGCAGGAAACAGCGGTTACCAGAACCGTTGCGGTAGTAACGCTGTAACGCTTAAGCAGACTCTGGAAGAGTGTCATCGTCTACGCTGATCCGATTTTGTTCCCTGCGCGGACGAGACGCTGTCATAGTCCGGCATCCTGGCCAGTATGGGTGGCCTACACACTACAACAAAATCATGCGGTAGAAAACCAAGCCAATTCCTAAACATTGCATAAATCGCGTATTTACCCCAAATTGCGTATATAGTTTGAGGCCCGGGGCGGCGCTCACCCCGGCCGGCCGGGATGTCACGGCCGTATCAGGGATCACACGGACCCTCCAACTGACGGAGCCGGCATACTGATGCTGATTGACACCCTGCGTAAAATTGCTGTTCGGATACAGTTTCTAAGGCTTCCGTTTCTGCTGCTGTCGCTGGTTTGCCTGATTGCCTTAGTCTATATCGTCCTGACTTCCACCACCCATGCGGGTGACCGTTTTCTTATACCGTCAATAGTCGGTCTGCTCTGGTCCCTGAGCGGATACGCCTTTGTCCTCAATTTCCGTTCCGTACCTGAAAGCGACAGGGAAAGGATAGGGGTGTTTAAACGCCTGACCTATCGCCTGCATCGATTTTGGTACTGGTTGCTTGCACTGCTCTTTTTTGCAACCAGCCTCGCCCTGTTTTTCATTTCATTCCGCATGCTGCGGTTATGGCTGCTGGGCTGGTAGCTGCCGACCCGAGGACGCTCCTTTAATGCGATCCTGGCGGAAAAATCGTAAGATAGCGCGCCGGCAGGCAACGCAAAGGCTCTCAAAAACATGCTGACAGATAATATTCTCGATCTCATCGGCAACACCCCGCTGGTTCGCCTTAAGGACGAAAACATCTATGCCAAGGCGGAATTCCTGAATCCCGGCGGCAGCATCAAGGACCGGATCGCACTGGCGATGCTGGAGGGAGCGGAACGGGATGGAAAACTCAAACCGGACTCGATCATCGTGGAGCCGACTTCCGGCAACACCGGCATCGGACTGGCCCTGGTGGGCGCCCTTAAGGGCTACCGGGTCCGCATCGTGATGCCCGAGAATATGAGCGAGGAGCGCAAGATGCTGGTCCGCTCCCTTGGAGCCGAGTTGGTCCTGACACCTGCGGAAAGGAGTATCAGCGGTGCCGTGGAACGGGTGGAACAGATGCGGGCGGAGGATCCAAAGGTGTTTGTTCCCCAGCAGTTCGAGAACCCGGACAACCCGCGCGTCCATTACGAGGAAACGGCCCACGAAATCTGGCGCCAGACCAGCGGCGAGGTGGACTGCTTTGTCGCCGGTGTCGGTAGCGGCGGTACCCTGCAGGGGGTCGGCAAGTTCCTCAGGGAACACCGGCCGGGGATCAAGATCATCGCCGTGGAACCGAAGGATGTCTCCGCCATCCTCGGTCATGAACCCGGCCTGCACCGGATCCAGGGTATCGGTGACGGTTTCATCCCGGATGTCCTTGACGTGTCGCTGGTGGACGATGTGATCGAGGTAACTGACGAGGACGCCATCGAGACCACCCGGGAACTGGGACGAAAGCACGGCCTGCTGGTGGGCATCTCTTCCGGGGCCAATATCTGGGCCGCCCGGCAGCTGGCCGGCCGTATGGAGGGAAATATCGTCACCGTCCTCCCCGACCGCGCCGAGCGCTATTTCAGTACCGCACTTTTAACCTAGGTTCCGTTTCCGTGCGCACCCCTTCAAACTCCCGCAACGCAGGAGTGGTGCTATCCGGTGCCAACTTTGCCGCGGATCCGCCAGCAGTTATGGATTTTCGGATTGCGCGCAAAATCCTGCGGCAGGGTGGCACGGCTGATATCCTCCACCTCCAGATCCGCCAGGGCGTCCCGATCCATGCGAAAACGCTGCAGATTATTGGAAAAAATCAGCACACCGTCCGGCTCCAGTAGCCGTAGCGCATTGCGGATAAGCTCCACATGATCCCGTTGCAGATCCAGTGTGGTCTCCATACGTTTGGAGGTTGAAAAGCTGGGGGGATCGAGAAAGATGAGCCCGTAACGCTTTCCACCGCCACCCCGCTGCAGCCACTCCCTACAGTCCACGCGGATAAACTGGTGTTCCGGCCCCCGGAAACCGTTCAGTTCCATATTGCGTCGCGCCCAATCGAGATAGGTATTGGACATATCGATGGTGGTGGTGGCCGACGCGCCGCCCTTCGCCGCGTATACGGATGCGGTTCCGGTATAGCCGAAGAGGTTCAGAAACCGTTTCCCCGCCGCCAGTTCTCCCAGCATTCGGCGTGTAAGCCGATGATCCAGAAACAGGCCGGTATCCAGGTAGTCCTGGAGATTCACCCGGAATACACACCCCCCCTCCTGCACCTGTTTAAAATGCCGGCTGTCGTCAAGCCTCTGATACTGGGCACTCCCCTTCTGCTGTCTGCGCACCTTGAAAAACAGTTGATCCTCGCCGATCTCCAGGGTATCCAGGATTACACCGAGGGCCTCGCGCAGACGTCGCTTTGCCTTAGCGGGATCGACGCTCTGGGGAGCCTCATACTCCTGCACATGCAGCCAGCGCTTCTCCCCCTCATAGACGTCCACCGCCAGGGCGTATTCCGGCAGATCCGCATCGTAAAGTCGGAAACAGGAGATCCCCTCCCGTTTAAGCCAACGGCCAAGGTGTTTCATGTTCTTCTGCAGCCGGTTGGCGAACGCCCGGGCCCCGTCGCTGCGTGACTCGGCCGGCAAAGGTGCGGGAAACCTGCGATCGGAGAAGAACCACTCCGGCGTGACGTCGAAGTGGAGCAGCTTGCACTCGATGGCTCCGTTAAACAGCGTGTGCATCTTCCTGGCCCGCAGACCAAGGCTTTTCCCCAGTTCCGGATTACCGGTCAGTATGGCCGCCCGCCAACCGGGAAAATGTTTCTTCAAAGTATCGCCGATGCGGCTGTAGAGACCCGGCAGATCAGAACCGCCGCCGAGGCGTTCCCCGTAGGGTGGATTGGCAATCACTAAACCGTTTCCACCACCGTCCCCCGGCCTGGCCTGGGCCAGTTCTCTCTGTACAATCCGCACCCGCCCCTCTAGTCCGGCCCGTTTCAGGTTATCTCTGGCGACACCCACCGCTTTATGGTTCTGATCATATCCGGTGATGGACGGAAGCCGTTCCAGCCCTTCCTCCCGCCGCCGCTCCGCCTCCTGCAACAACGCCTCCCAGACCTCCTGACGGTGCTGTTTCCAGTGCAGAAAACCCCAATGGCTGCGCAGCAGGCCGGGGGCGATATCCCCAGCCATCAGCGCCCCTTCGATGGGTAGGGTGCCGGAACCGCACATGAGATCCACCAGATCCCCCCCCTGCTTCGCGATCTGCGGCCAACCCGCCCGCAGCAGGACGGCGGCCGCCAGGTTCTCCTTGAGGGGCGCCCCCATCCCCTGTTGCCGATAACCCCTTCGATGCAGCGACTCCCCCGCGAGATCCAGACTCACGGTGGCCTGATCCCTCAGCAGATAGAGATTGATGCGGATATCCGGCCCCTCGGTGGCCACCGAAGGTCTTTCGCCTGTCTCTTCGCGGAACTGATCGACGATGGCGTCCTTCACCTTGAGGGCGCCGAAATGGCTGTGGGTGATAGCGGAACGGGAGCTGTTGAACTCCACGGCGAAGCTGTTCTCCAGGCCAAAATGCTCCTTCCAGGAGATACCCCGCACACCCTGATACAGGGCCTCCGGGGTGGCGGCGGGAAAAGCGGCCAGCGGTAACAGGACTCGGTTGGCCACCCGTGACCAGAGGCAGGCGCGATACGCGGTTTCCAGGGTACCGGTAAAAGTGGCTCCGCCCCGGGTCTCCGCCACCTCCGCGGCGTTAAAGTCCCGCAACTCCTCCACCAGGAGGTTTTCCATATGTTTGGGGACCGTGGCGATGAATTGCTGCATAGTTGGGGAGTGGGGTCAGGGAAAGGGGTATTCTAGAGCGATGGCGCTCCGAAGGAAAAGCGTGGATTGGTTTATGCCTTGTCAGGAATCCGGGTTGGGCATTGTTTCAATGCGGGTAACCGGTTTCGCGATCTTTCTGTAGTGGAGTTTCTACGTTAGGTACTCAGTTTCGCAGCCTACAGCCCTCTATGTTCTTCTGGTGGGTAAGAACTCACTCTTCGGATTAGATATTTTTCTGCTATCGGTAACCAATTTCGTGACCTGTCCGGTAGGGGGCCTTTTCTCCACCTTTAGTTAAAGGTCACGAGTACCTTTCTTTTGAGCGCTCAAAAGAAAGGTACCAAAGAAAAACCGCCCCACGTCCCCGCCCACTTTGCGGGTACTCTGTGCTTCTCGTCTTAAGCGGGGCTCGACGGGTCCGAAGGGGTCGGGGGTGGCACCCCTAAACTCCTTCGACGCAGCC
>JBNKCX010000005.1:0-100636 GCA_050287965.1 Sedimenticolaceae bacterium | reverse complement strand
CCATCGGGGCAGGGATGCCCCGTATGGACAGCCCCGCTTAAGACGAGAAGCGCAGAGCACCCGCGCAGCGGGCGGGGACGTGGGGCGGTTTTTCTTTGGTACCTTTCTTTTGAGCGCTCAAAAGAAAGGTACTTGCAGCCTTTATAGAGAAGTAAAAAAAGAAACTCGGAGTTTACAGGCTGCAACACTGCTTACCGAATATTAAAATTCCGCAGGGAAAGAGCCATGAAACCGGTTGCCGGACCAGAAAACCTGAAACAAACAGACCCTAAAAAGGTAATCCCCCACCCGGCGGCATCCCCCCGGGACCGCCCATACCCGGCAACCCCCGCATCATCCTGGCCATACCCCCGCCCTTCATCTTTTTCATCATCTTCTGCATCTGCGTGAACTGTTTCAGGAGCTTGTTCACGTCCTGCACCTGGGCACCTGAGCCGGCGGCGATACGGCGCTTGCGGGAACCCTTGATCACCGCAGGAAAGCGGCGCTCATGGGGAGTCATGGAGTTGATTATGGCGATCAGCCGGACGATCTCCTTGTCGTTGACCTGTTTTTTGACATGATCCGGCACCTGTCCCATCCCGGGCAGTTTGTCCAGCAGGGAACTCATACCCCCGAGGTTTGCCATCTGCTCCATTTGCTCCTTGAAATCCTCCAGATCGAATCCCTTTCCCTTCTGGATCTTCTTGGCCAGTTTCTGCGCCTTGGCGTGGTCGACCTTGCGCTGTACCTCTTCCACCAGGGTCAGCACATCCCCCATACCGAGGATGCGGGAGGCCATGCGCTCCGGATGGAAGGGCTCCAGTGCCGTGGTCTTCTCCCCCACCCCGAGAAACTTGATCGGCTTGCCGGTGATCTGACGTATGGAGAGGGCCGCCCCGCCCCGGGCGTCACCATCGGTCTTGGTGAGAATAACACCGGTCAACGGCAGGGCGTCGTCGAAGGCCTTGGCGGTATTTGCGGCGTCCTGGCCGGTCATGCTGTCCACCACGAACAGGGTCTCCACCGGCTGCAGAGCCGCGTGTAACCCCTTGATCTCCCCCATCATCTCCTGATCCACATGGAGACGGCCGGCGGTATCGACGATCAGTACGTCCACATGCTGTTTGCGGGCCTGGGTCAGCGCCGCCGTAACGATATCCAGGGGCCGCTGATCACCGCTGCTGGGGAAGAATTCCGCCCCCACCTCGCCGGCAAGGGTCTGCAGCTGATCGATGGCGGCCGGCCGGTAAACGTCGGCGCTCACCACCATTACTGATTTCTTCTGGGACTCCTTCAGCCAGCGGGCAAGCTTGGCCACGCTGGTGGTCTTACCGGAGCCCTGCAGGCCGGCCATGAGGACGATCGCCGGCGGTTGAACCGCCAGATCAAGGGCCTCATTGGCAACCCCCATCACCTTGATCAACTCGTCGTTTACGATCTTGATCAGTACCTGGCCGGGGGTGAGGCTCTTCATCACCTCCTCGCCCAGCGCCTTCTCCTTGACCTGATCGATAAAACCGCGGACCACGGGCAGGGCGACATCCGCCTCCAGCAGGGCCATGCGGACTTCCCGCATCGATTCCTGGATATTCTCCTCGGTGAGGCGGCCCTGGCCCTTCAGCCTGTTCAGTACACCGCCCAGTCGTTCTGTCAGATTTTCAAACATGGATTCAGTTATCAGCTGTCGGTTATCAATTGTCGGTTGTCGGTTGTCAGTTCCGAGATACCGGGGTTACACCAACCCCTGCCACGAGGGACGGTTAGGGAGGCGGCATTATATCAGGATAGCTAGCGGTAATCCGGCAGCAAATGCCTGTTCCCGTGGTAATCCCGCCCACTCCCCTCTAAACTGAAAAATCACGGTTTTCAGCCCGTCGTTAAATATGCGATTATCGCCTTCTATGAGCACTCCGGTATTTGCCATTCCCGCCATAATCCTCTACCTGGCCAGCGGTTTATTTATCGGGCTCCGTCTTTTCGGCGGCGAGGGCGCCAAAAAGCGTTCCCGTATGGTGGCTATCCATCTGGGCCTGGGCGGAGTGGTCCTGCATGCGGCTCTGCTTTACCAGAACATTTTTGTCGCTTCCGGGATTAATCTCGGCTTCTTTAACGCCTCCTCCCTGGTGGCCTGGACCATTCTTCTCCTGCTGATGCTTTCCGCCCTGACCAAACCGGTGGAAAACCTCGGCATCCTGCTCCTACCCCTGGGGGCGGTAACCATTGGTCTGGAGATGTTCTTCCATTCCGCTCATTTCCTGAGCCCCGACTCGCCCTGGGGTCTGCGTATACATGTGCTGATATCCCTGATCGCTTACGCCCTGCTCACCATGGCCAGCGTACAAGCCGTATTGCTGGCGGTTCAGGATCATCATCTTCACAGCCGCCATCCCGGCGGCTTTATCCGGGCACTCCCGCCTTTGCAGACCATGGAGTCTCTGCTGTTCGAAATGATCGGGATCGGTTTTATCCTGCTCACCCTTTCCCTCTTCAGCGGCTTTCTGTTCCTGGAGGACATGTTTGCGCAACGGCTGGTTCACAAGAGCATTCTCTCCATAGCCGCCTGGATCGTATTCGGTTTACTGCTATGGGGACGTTACCGCTATGGTTGGCGGGGCCAGAAGGCGCTTACCTGGACTTTAGTGGGTTTCGTGGTGCTGATGCTGGCCTATTTCGGCAGTAAAGCGGTGCTCGAACTGATCCTTAACCGAGGAAGTTCCTAGCTCCGCTGTTCGTTTCAACCGGGTCTATGGCGAAAAAAACCAAGGGACGAAAACGAAAGCCGGGTCCGGGTTCGGCCTCCGCTAATGCCGAAACCTTGCTGCGCCGCGCAATGCAACAACACCAGGCGGGAAGATTAAACGAAGCGGAACAGGGTTACCGTTCAATACTGAGCAACTATCCCGATCACCCCCAGGCCAACTACTACCTCGGCGTAATTGCACTTCAGACCGGCAATCATGAAGATGCGGAGAAATTCCTTACGCACGTGCTCTCTCGGGACCCAAACAACGCGGATGCCCGCAACAATCTCGGCGTCTCTCTAATGCTGCAGGGCAAAGCGGAAGCGGCGGCCGACAGTTTCAACAAGGCCCTGGCAATAAACCCCACCCTGGCGGACGCCCATAATAATCTGGGCAAGATATTCAGAGACGCCGGACAACCGCAACAGGCGATCGAACACTATCGCACCGCCCTGGCCAGCAACCCCAATCTGCTTGAAGCACGACGGAATATGGGCATCGCTTTGCGCGAAACCGGGAATATGGAGCAGTCCATCGCCGTCCTGCAACAGACGGTCGGCCTGCGACCGGATGATGCCATTGCCTGGCTGCAGTTAGGAGTTTCGCTTAAGGAAAGGGGATTGCCGGAAAAGGCCGCCGACGCGTTCAAGCGGGCGATCGAGCTGCGCCCCAATCTGCTCGACAGCTATATCGAGCTCGGAAACCTGTTCTATCAACAACAAGAACTCGCCAAGGCGGAATCCCGGTACCAACAGGCCCTGGCTCTAAAACCGGACTTCGCCAAGGCGCACAACAATCTGGCTTTGGTATTCCACGAACGGGAAGAGTTTCAGCAGGCGATCAGCCATCTGCGTCAGGCGATCGCTATCGACCCGGATTATGCGGAAGCGGCCAACCATCTCGGCACCATACTTATCCACACAGGCGAAAAGGAGGAGGGGATTTCCTATCTGCGGCGGGCGATCGCACTCAAACCGGACTATGCCGTCGCTCATCGTCACCTCGCCAACGCCTGCCGTCATTCGGAGCGCGACGCCGATGTTACTGCGATGGAAGAGCTGTATACCGCGGACCAGGCCACTAAAGAACAGAAAATGCACCTCGCCTTTGGTTTGGGCAAGGTATACGAAGAACTGGGAGAATATCAGAAGGCATTTGAATACCTGGATACCGGAAATCGCCTGAAGCGAGGCACCTTCAACTATTCGATCGCGAATGAACAACAGGTCTTTGACGCGATCAAACAAGCCTTCTCGTCACCGACAACCGATCAAAACTCAGGGGGCAACCCCGACGATACACCGATCTTCGTCCTCGGCATGCCGCGCTCCGGCACCAGCCTCACGGAGCAGATCCTGGCCAGTCATCCACAGGTGATCGGCGCCGGTGAGCTGAGGGATCTATGGGAAGTGGCCTGCGACATCTGCAACACCCGCGTACCTTCGGAACTCCCCGGTTGTATCGCCAACGCCGACCAGGAAAAAATACGCCGGTTGGGCACAGCGTATATAGGGAGGGTGCGCAGATTTTCCGACAGTGCGCGACACATCGTCGACAAGATGCCGCACAATTTCCTGTTTATCGGCATCATTCGCCGCGCCTTACCGAATGCCAAAATCATCCACTGCGAAAGAGATCCCGTCGACAACTGTCTTTCCATATTCAAAAACTTCTTCGTCGCGGAACACGGCTATGCTTATGACCTGAAGGAGTTGGGGGAGTATTACCTTTTATACCAGGATCTCATGCGGTTCTGGCACCAGCGTTATCCGGACGCTATCCACCGACTCAGCTACGAGTCGATGGTTTCCGACCAGGAGAATACGACCAGGGCGCTGCTGGAATACTGTAATCTGGAGTGGGATGACGCCTGCCTGCAATTCCACAAGACAACCAGGGGGGTTAAAACCGCCAGCGCGTCACAAGTTCGCAGACCGATCTATAAAGAATCGGTGCAACTCTGGGAAAAATATGAACGGGAACTCGAACCCCTGCTGCAGACCCTGGGCAGGGCTAAAGATTAGAGCCCGCCTTCTGATAAGCGGCTGTAGCCCGTCTGCCTTTCTGTAACCGGGTCAGCATCCCTTTGGTTTCGTCCTGCGCCTTGGCGCCCAACTCCATCACCCGATTGTCGCACTCGATGATCCGCCTCAGAATACCGGCGGTGGAAGGTGCGGTCGCAAGCGCCGCACTTAGGGGAAAGGTCTGTTCAATAAGCCGTCGCCGATCCTCCTCGTCCCGCACGACGTCCTCCCACTCCCCGGCCTGCGCCTGCTGCAACATCCGGCGGGATAGCTCCAGAATGACTGACAGGGGATTCTGATCGGTGCCGCCCATCCGTAGCCTTTAGCCCGAGGCCGTAGCGGCACTGGGTATGCCGTGTTTAATATGATCCGGCATGGCATCCCATGCGGCCTTGATCTCCAGCATAAGGGAGATCACCTCCTCGAGGACGGAGACGTCATTGCGGCTGTTGGCCTCCAGGAGACGGCGTACCATGTATTCGTAGAGGTTTTCCAGGTTGTTGGCGATCTCGCCTCCGTTTTCCTTATCCAGGCTGTCCCGCAGGCCGTTGATGATGGATATCGCCCAGCTGATGTGCTTGCTCTTCCCCTCAAAATCCTTACGCTCAATCTGCCCCTTGGCGATCGCCATCTTATCCAGCGCACCTTCCATCAGCATCTGTACCAGGCGATGCGCGGATGCTCCCTCAACGCCGCTACGCACGCCGACACTTTTGTACTGATCCAAAGCTGAAGAAATTTTTGATTTGGTCATTCTGAAAACCTCAAATCAATTCATTATTAATAGGTGTTCGGGCCACTCTTCGGTAAAACCAAACTCATACCATCAGTTGCTGTTCGGCTCATAAGCCCCCGGCAAAGACGCCAGCTGCGTGGTCAAAAAGCTGCTGGTGGACTGCAGCTGGCTCAACAGGATATCCAGCGCCGCAAACTGATTGCGATAACGTATCTCCAGGGCGGCTATCTGCATATCCAGGTCATCCCGATCTTCATCGACCCCGTCCAGACTGGTATTGATACCCTCGGAACGAATATCGATCAGGCTGTCGTCACCGACATAGGTCTCCAGCAGGGTGTTGAGCTGATCCGCCACCCCACGGGTGAAGGAGACTGTCCCGCGCAAACCGGTGGAACCACCCAGCACCTCCAGTTGCATACCGTCCGCGTCGTCCGCCCCGTAAAGGATCCGGCCGATTCCGCTGGCAGCCACGCCGCCGATGGTTCCCGCCACGTCCACACCGTCGGTACCGGTGGCGACACTCAATCCCAGACCGCTGCCTTCCACCGCGGTAAATTCAACTTTCGAGGTACTGCCGTAACTGTCCGACACGATCTCAAAATGATCGCCGCCCACGGAACTGAAGCTGACCGTTACGGTGACATCCGAGTCCTGGAGATTGCTGTCGGCATTTATTCGACTCTGCAACTGGGCCGCCAGTTCCGCACCGGTAGTGTAGCTGCCCTGGGTCAGGGTGATGGTATCGGACTGCACCCCGTCCACCTTGATCTCAAAGGTATCGTTGCTGCTGTCTATGGTGATGGGAAACGCCCCCAACGTAGCGCCGGTATAGCTGCCCCGTGTCGCCAGCTGCGTTATGGTGACCGCATAGTCGCCCACCAGGGTATCGGAGCTGGAAGCCGCGAAGTTGATCAGGGAGTCACTCGCCTCACCGGTAGCGGCAAATACCCGTCCCACCGCATCCGGATCATCTTCCAGCGCGTCAGATAATTTGCTGGCATCCAACGTCAGGGTCCCATCCACCTGGTAGGAGATGCCGAGCTGGTAAAGAGAGGTGTAGGATCCGGTCAGGCCGGTCACCGCGCCGGTAAGCAGGGAGCGGATCTGCCGGGAGACACTGTTGACCAGGCTGTCGCCCATCAGGATCCCGCCCTCCTCAGTAATGTCGTTATAGCCCGACAGCTGCTCCAGGGTTGCAGCCAGAGTATTGTAGGAATTCACAAAGGAGGTGACTGTCGCCGCGATGGTACTGGTATCCTCCGTAACCGTCAGGGTCGCCGGGGTCCCGGAGGTTTCACCCGTGAGCTGCAGGGTCACCCCTTCGATGGCACCGCTGACCGTATTCGAGGAGCGGGTCATGGAGAGGCCGTCGATACTAAACTCGGCGTCCTCCGCGGTGGAGGTTTCCGTCAGATTTTTGCCGTTCCCCACCGTAGCCGTGGGATCGTAGGCAAGCTGTGACAGGCCGACGCTGCTGTCCAGGTTATTCCCGTCCGTGGTGTCGGTAACGGTAATTTCCAGACTGTTGTCCGCGCCGCTATCGTCCGATTTGAATAACAGCCGATAACCGCTGCCGTCATTAACGATGCTGGCCGTGACACCGATATCCGCGGCGTTTACCGCATCGCGAATACCCTGCAGACTGCTGTTACTGCTGTCGATGGTGACGGTGCCGATCGCCTTATCGGCATTGGCGGTAAAGGTATTGCCTCCGGAATCATAGGTCCCGAAGCGAAATGTGATCTCACCCGTACCCACCTCATCGGTGGTATTTTCAAAAGCCTCGGAGGCCACCCGGTGCGCCTGGGCGAGATTGGTGACCTCAATGGAGTAACTTCCGGGAGCGACGCTCCCGGAAGTGGTTGCTGTAAAAATGGCGGAATTGCTGGAGCTGGCAGATGTTTTCCGGAAATCGCTTGCCGCCTGCAGGTCGGACATCGAATCCTGGAACGTCGACAACGCACTCTTGAAAGAACCGTAAGCGGAAAGCTCAGCCTGCAGCTGCGCTTCCCGCAGATCAAGCAACGCCTCTTTCGGCGCACGCGTGGCCTCAACCAGCTGATCAATCAGGCTGTTGAGATCAAGGCCGGAGCCCGCACCAAGTGATGAGATAGTCGTCATATTCCTATTCCAGAATCAAGAGCCCGGCTGCTGTACAGAAAAGCTCTATCGATCTACTGGTTTAGCTAGCAAACCGAATGCCAACTATACCGTTCCATGGAAAATCACACCCTGTTCCTCGTTCAACTCCATTAACCGATGCGCCACATTGAGGATCTCTTCCGAGGGGATCTGCCGGACGACCTCGTGGGTTTCCGAGTCAATCACCTTGATCACGGTACGACCACTCTGTTCGTCAATGCTGAACTGCAGATTGCGGCGCAGGTTCTGAACCTTTTGGTTCATCTCCCGCACCGTTTCCTGCAATTTCTCGGAATTCACCTCACGAACCGCCTCCCGCTGCTGCTGTTCCTGCACGGCGTTGGGAGTGCCTTTGGGTTTGGCCTGGACCGATTCCTGGCGAGACACAGGGGATGAACGCCGCAACTCCGTTGCCATCGTATTTGATAGTTCCGTCATTGGATTCACCCTTTCATAAGGTTTCCAGGGCCGGGCCGGAGAGACCCGGCCCTAGATCACTTACGCCCGTGTTATTGCAGGAGTGCCAGCACATTCTGCGGCAGCGCGTTGGCCTGCGCCAACATGGAGACACCCGCCTGCTGCAAGATCTGGTTCTTGGTCAGGTTGGCAGTCTCAGCCGCGAAGTCGGCATCCTCAATACGACCCTTGGCGGCGGCCACGTTCTCGGCGGCCGTCATCAGGTTCGAGATGGTGTAGTCCAAACGGTTCTGGGAGGCACCCAAGGTGGACCGCTGGGTACTGACCGCGTTCAGGGCGTCGTTGATCTCGTCCAGCAGGGTCTGCGCATTGGCGCGGGTCGATGAACCGTTGAAGGTGTCGAGGGCCGTACGCAGGTCCGCCAGGTCCGTGAAGTCGGTGTTGGAGGTGGTTACCTGCATGTCCTTGAAGTTCACCGTCATGCGGTTTTCAGCGGAGTTTTCCGCACCCACCTGGATCACCAGACCTGAACCGGTAGTGATCAGAGTCTCGGTATCGAACGCCGCACCTAAGGCATCCGCCGTGGTGGCGGCAGAGAAGCCGATGGTAATGGTGACGCCCACATCCTCGAAGGAATAGGTCGCCGGGGTGCCGTCCACACCAGCCGCCAAGGTTACGCTGTCGGTGGCGGTGCCGCTGGCGGCGGTACCGGTAAGGGTCAGCACGTCAGTGGTGGAGTTGTAGCTGAAGGTGTAGGTATCGGCCACGGCGCCGGAGACGTCCACACCGATCACGGCAGCCTGGTCGGCGACAAGACCCATACCGACCTGCACGTCACCGGCCGCACTTACCGAGGCGCCTACCGCGCCGGTCATCAGCTTGGTGCCGTTGAACTCGGTACGGGCGGCGATGTTGTTCATCTCGGTGAGCAGCGCCTGCATTTCGTCGTTGATGAATCCACGCTCGGTATCACCTACGGTATCGGAAGCCGCTTGGGTGGACAGCTCGCGGATACGCTGCATCATGTTCTGCATGGAATCCATCGCGCTTTCCGCGGTCTGCAACAGGGAGATACCGTCGTTGGCGTTGCGAACCGCCTGGTTAAAACCCAGGTATTCGCCGCCGAGCCGCTTGGCGATGGCCATACCGGCCGCATCGTCCGCCGCGCTGTTGAGGCGCAGACCGGAGGAAAGCCGCTGCAGAGCGGTCGCCATATTGTCACCGGAGGTGACCAGGTTCTTCTGGGCGTTCAGGGACATCACGTTAGTGTTGATATAAAGTGCCATTTCTTTGCTCCTGTTCCTCCGGCGCCTGTTTGTCCAGCGCTCTGGAGGTTAGGTTGATAACTGGCGGATATATCTGAAAGATTTTCTGATATTCACCGCCTCCGGTTTTTTTAACGGCCAACGGGGGGAATTCTTGAGCATTTCCGCCGTCCTTTCGCACCCCCACCACGCCTGGCAAAAAACACTCTAACCTACTGTTTCACATGGATTATCTGGAGTCCTTTCCTTCCCATTGCAGGGTCCAGGAAACAGATTCCCGACTATTTTCTCAACCGCCGGATTTGCGTCCCGGAAACGGGCCTGAAACCGTCTTTTCCGCAGGAGGACGGCGGCGATTCTCCGCGACCCTTCCACCGCTCTTTTTTACCACGGAGGGCACGGAGGACACGGAGTAACCCCGGAAACGCGGTAAGCTTTATCTCCGTGAACCTCTGTGTTCTCTGTGTTCTCTGTGTTCTCTGTGTTCTCTGTGTTCTCTGTGTTCTCTGTGTTCTCTGTGTTCTCTGTGTTCTCTGTGGTGAGAGATGACAGGTTAATTCGTCCTGCGCAAGGGGAATCTCTGTGCAGGGTCACTCCCGACCTTATATTGCGTGCGTTATTTTGGCCGGCGCGCTATAGGAGCCCGGTCCTTTGGACGATGCAGGATCAAAACGGATCGCTCTCAGGAGAGAGCTCCTGCCGGATCCCGGCCCACGCCGGGATGACGGAGGTTTTTTAGGGGAAAATACCTGGGATTCCGGGCATTAACGGAGATAGTTGAAAAGAGAGAGCTCGGTCACTTTTATGAAGGCCTGCTGGGCCGCCTGCAGGGCTAACAGCTGACGGTCGAAACGGGAGATCGCTTCCGCGTAGTCCAGGTCCCCTTCCTCCGACCGGTGGGTCTCCAGCACCAGCTTCAGCTCCTGATTGACCGCCACCTGATCAT
This sequence comes from Sedimenticolaceae bacterium, assembly GCA_050287965.1. Taxonomy (GTDB): domain Bacteria; phylum Pseudomonadota; class Gammaproteobacteria; order Chromatiales; family Chromatiaceae; genus CBFDBF01. Next base: position 90,380 of record JBNKCX010000005.1, on the reverse strand, counting down.
CAATGGCGTTCATCCGGGCACCGACGGTGGAGCGGATCTCGGAGGTGTCAGCGAGCGCAAGATCGATATCGTCAATATAGGCTCTGACATCCTGATCCGCCTCCAGATCGGTTGCGATCAGATGCAGGGTCTGAAATATGCTGCGTTTCCCGGAAGCGCTGTTTACGTCCACGAATACCGCATGACCGTTGTCACCTTCGGCGATCTTACGGTCATCGGAGATCTGCAATTCACGTCCCCCTAAATCACCGAGATAGCTGACCGCCCCATCCACCGCCTCTTCGAAAGGCCTGGTCTTTGTCTGATAACCGGCAAAGATATATTCACCTTGAGCATCGCGGCTGTTGGCTAATCCCACCAGCATTTCCCGTAACTCTCTGACCTCTACCGCAAGGGCTGCCCGATCCCCAGGGGCGAGCACGTCGCTGCCTCCCTGGACGGTCAATTCCTTCATCCGCAGCAGGATATCCTCGACCCCCGCCAAGACGTTCTCCTCCACCTCCAGCCGTGTCCTGGCCCGGTCGGCATTATTCAGATACTGCTCAACGGTATCGATCTTACGGTTGTAATCGACGATTCGTGACGCCCCCGCAGGGTCGTCCGACGCGGTGAGGATACGACGGCCGGTGGAGATTTGCATCTGAGTCTCACTGACCTCCCCCTGCCGCTGCAACATGGCGTTGATACCACGCTCATAGATCATAAAAGTGGAGATACGGAATGCCATGTTTACCTCCTCACTGCTCCGAGCAGGGTATCAAAAATGGTACTGCCCACGGAGATCATCTGCGCCGCCGCCTGATAGGCCTGCTGAAACCGCACAAGATTGGCCGCCTCCTCATCCAGGTTGACGCCGTTGACGGAAGAGAGGGCATCCTGCTGCCGCAACAACAACGCCTCGGAGGTCTGGGAAACGATCTCCGTATGACGGGTCTGAGAACCCACATCGGCAATCAATTGGCCGTAGACCTGCTGAAAAGTGGCGGTCTCTGCGGTGCCGCTGGAGCTCCCCAGCAGAGTATTCACGTTCTGCAGGTCGGCCAGGGCCAGGGCGTTACGGTTGTCCCCGATGCCGCCGGTATTGTTGGTGATGACGAAACGATCTCCATCCTGCGGAATACCGCTGATGGTGAACGTCATGTCTCCATAGGCGGGGAAATTGAACTCCACGCCCGAACTCTGGGTCGCCGGATCGTACGCGATAGTGCCGCCCGGACCGCCGGTAACCGTGAATCCGGGTATGGCGGACGAATACTCCAGGGTGATATCGCCCGCCAGGGGGATATTACCGAGATCGGCGATTGCCGGCTGGGTTATGGTTGCGGTACCCAGGTTGGGGCCGCCGGAAACCGAGTTGGTGGAAGGATTCACACGCACCGGAGCGGCCGCCGCCAGCGCCCGCGGGTCCTGGATCTCCAGCGTGATGTCCTGCGCCGCCCTGCGGGTGGGCCGGATCAGAAAGACATCTCCGGTGGTGGCGGCGGCGGGAATGGTGATACTGATCCCGTCCAGATCCCCGGCCGGTGGATAGGTATAGGGATAGGCGCCGGCATTAAAGGTCCAGGTCTGATTGTCCGAGAGCCGGGTCAGACGAAAATCGCCGGCCGCACCGTCCACGGTAACCAGTTCGTAGTCGCTGGTCGTCAGGTTTCCGCTGTCGAGAATGGTGGCGGTTACCGCCGGAGCGGCGGCATTGTTCGCCAGTACCTCCACCGCCGCGGGGCTGAACAGGTTGCCACCGAACAGGCCGTCCAGATCGAGCCCCAGCTGGTGCTGGCTGTTCATCCGGTCGGAGATGCCTATAGCCACCAGCCCCAGTTGATTCTGGACGGAATTCAGCATCTCATCCTGAAACCTTAGGATACCGCCCATTTCACCGCCGCTGATAAAATCGGTAATTATCTGGCTGCCGGAGATGCCGCTGAAGACGATATCCCGCGCATTCACGTCGTTTGCATTCTGCGCGGTAGTAATTGTGGCCGCCGTGGTATTAAGCACCAGCGACTGCCCCCGGCCGATGAAGACGTTCCACGCCCCGTTGTCCTGAGGCACCACGGTGATACTCACCTTCTCCGACAGCTGGTTCAACAGCACCTCGCGCTTATCCAACAGATCGTTGGGCGGCTCTCCGCCGGACGCTCCGATGGCCTCTACTATGGCCTGATTCACATCGGCAATTGACTCGGCGATGGAGGTAACCTCCTCGGCCAGATCATCCAATTGTCCGTTCAACTGACTGCGGATGGCATCAAACTGGCTGGCGAAGTCATGAAAACGGTCCACCAGGGATTGCGCTTCAGACAGCACCACCTGTCGGGTCGGTATCGAGGAAGGGTCGTCCGACAACACATGCAGGGCGTTGAAGAAGTCCTGGATGGCGGGATCAAGCCCGACCTCCGGATCAGCCACCAGGCCGTCAATCCAACTGGCGAACTGATAAAAGATCTGTAGCTCGGAGGTATTGGATTGGGTGGTGCGCATCTGGGTGGCGAGAAAATCGTCATACAGACGCTGAATGTTGGTCACCTGTACACCGGAGCCGACCCAGCCGGCGCCGGTCAGCTCCGGTATCCGAGTTCCCAGATTTACCCGCTGCCGACTGTATCCCTCGGTCTCAGAGTTGGCGATGTTGTGACCGGTCGTGGTCAGCGAACGCTGAAACGCGTTGAGAGCCGAGACGCCAATGTTGAGAATATCCGCCACCTTTTTATCCTGTCTGCTGTCGTATTCGGTAAATTTCCGCAGCCGCGATAACTACTACTTATAACGGCTGTTCCGCCCTATTCTTAAGATGCTCCAGGGCCCGCTGCATCTCCGGACCCTCCATTACCGCCGTGATCTTCTCCGCATAGCGGGGATCCGTGGCATAACCCGCCTTCTGCAACTCGGAAAAATACGCTTTCGGGTCCCCGGCGCTGCCGAGGGCCTGGCTGTACCTTGGATTCGATTGCAAAAAGTCGACATAATCGTTAAAACTGTCGCGAAATGTCTCGTACGCCCGGAAACTATCCTTTTTACGTACGGCGACACCCTGTTCGAATTCCAGGGTACCGACCTGGACCTTACCCCCCTCCCAATCCGTATCCGCCTTGATACCGAACAGGTTATGGGCGGAACCACCCTCGGCGGTTTGCATCAGGTGCTTGCCCCAGCCGGTCTCCAGGGCGGCCTGGGCGAGCAGGGCCGGTGCCGCCAGCCCCAGCTTATCCGCCGCTTCCTGCGCCCAGGGCCAGAGCTGCTCGACAAAATCCTCAGCTTTCCAGGTTGCGGGGTCGGTGGTTTCCAGGGGCGCCGAAGGGATCCCCTCCTCCGTCTCCCGCAGGGGCACCACAGGCCGATGCTCCGGCACATAACTGCTCTGCAGCCGCCCGCCACCCAGCGTAATCGCCGCCTTGAGGTAGTCTCCAATACCCTTCGGATTCAGCTCCTGCTCCGACACCTCACCACCCAATTGGCGCTTTATCACCCCTGTCAGGCCGATACCGCCGCTCTCGGAGAGATGCAGGGCGATCTGCTGATCGTACATATCGCGATAGAAGCGGGTTTGGCTGCTATCGAAGATTCCCTCTCCCAGGTTCGCCTCGCGCATGCTTTTCAGCATCATCTGGGTAAAGAGTGATTCGAACTGGCGCGCGACCTGGTCCAGCACCGCCCCGGAATCATCGCGCGCCTGAGCCTTGAGCCGGGCGATGCTCTGAAAATCGGTATACAGGGCTGCCGCGGCCATCAGATCACCACCAGCTCCGCCTTCAGGGCGCCTGCCTGCTTGAGCGCCTCGAGGATAGCTACCAGGTCGCTGGGCGCCGCACCCACTTGATTTACCGCGCGGACCACCTCATCCAGGGTCACGCCGGGCTTGAACAGAAACATGCGGCTGCCGCCTTCGGTGACCTCCACATCGCTTCTTGGAACCACCGTTGTAGTCCCACCGGAGAATGCCCCAGGCTGAGAGACCTGCGGGGCCTCGCTGATGGTCACCGTCAGACTCCCGTGGGAAACCGCTGCCGGCGCGACGCGAACCTGGCTGCTGATGACAACGGTACCGGTACGGGAGTTGACCACGATCCGTGCCGCCGCTTCACCCGGTGTGATTTCGAGATTTTCGATCATGGACATGAAATTGACCCGCTGCGCCGGATCCAACGGAGAAGCGACCTGGATAGACGCCGCATCCATGGCCCTGGCCGCGCCCGCACCGATGGCCTTGTTGATGGACTCCACTACCCGCCTGGCGGTGGTGAAATCAGACCGGTGGAGATTCAGCACCAGGGTATTACCCTGATCGAACGGATTCGGCACCGTGCGTTCAACCGTGGCGCCGCTGGGAATGCGGCCGACGCTGGGGATATTGACGGTGACACTGGAACCGTCTTCACCGGAAGCACTGAGACCGCCCACCACCAGGTTGCCCTGAGCGATGGCGTAGACCTTACCGTCCGCGCCTTTCAACGGGGCCATCAACAGGCTGCCGCCACGCAGACTCTTGGCGTCACCAATGGAGGAGACGGTCACGTCGATGGTCTGACCCGGCTTGGCAAACGGAGGCAGATCGGCATGAATGGTTACCGCCGCCACGTTCTTGGGTTTTATCTGGGTATTCGGCGGTACTACGATACCGAGTTGTGTAAGCATGCTGCGCAGGCTCTGTTCGGTATAGGGTGAGGCGTTGACCTTGTCACCGCTGCCGTTAAGCCCCACCACCAGGCCGTAACCGATGAGCTGGTTGCTGCGAATGCCGGCGATGGAAGCGATATCCTTGATCCGCTCAGCCCGCGCCGGAACCGCGCTGGCCGTCGCCAGCAGCGTCAGCAGGGTAAGGAAAAAGAACCCATAGGAACGTAACATCCTGTTCCACGATCTTGTAACCGGACCCGTAGCGGCCCGGCATCCGGGATTGTTTGTTGCGCTATACCGTTTCATGATCGCCTCCTAGAAGGGCATCAGAGCGCTGATGAAGAACTTGGCCAACCAGCCCATAACGTTAGCGCTGGCAACCGGACCGTCACCCACATAGACGAGTGTGGGATCGGCCAGGCGGGTGGAGAGCACCGTGTTGTCGGAGTCGATATCCGCCGGCCGCACGATGCCGGAAACCTTGATGTACTCATTGCCCTGGTTGATGCCGAGACGCTTCTCGCCGCGCACCAGAAGGTAACCGTTCGGCAACACCTCATAGACGGTAACGGTGATATCGCCGGTCAGTTCATTGCTCTGGGCGCTGTCCCCCTCTCCGTCAAAGGAGTGGGAGGATTCGAGGGAGGTGCCCAGGTTCAGGTTGCTTGTGCTGGCAAGGGGCAGAACACCCGGTACGCTGAACTGCGGGGAGGTACCGAGTATGGTCGGATTGGTTACGCTGTTGCTGTTATCCTTTTTTACCGAGGTGGCGGCTTTCTTTGTGGCATCGGTCTTTTCCACCAACTTGATGGTGAGCATATCGCCCACCCGGCGCGCCCGCACGTTCTCGAACCAGGCGTTGGCGTATCCGGCCTGGTAGATGGCGCCGTTACCCAGCGGCGACGGCGGCGGGACCACCGGCCGTATGGGCGCGTAGGCGGGATCCCGTTTCGGGGGGGAATTACAGCCCGCGAGCAGAACCACTCCCAACAGGATAATGAGGACTTCCAGCCGCCTGTTCATGAGATCACCTTTCCTTTCACCTTTCTGCCGTTACTAGAGCTGGTTGCTTACGTAGGCCAGCATCTCGTCGGTGGTGGAGATTGCCTTGGAGTTCATCTCGTACGCGCGCTGGGTCTCGATCATATTGACCAGCTCCTCCACCACGTTCACGTTGGAACTCTCCAGGGAACCCTGGATCAGGGTGCCCACTCCGTCCTCTCCCGGAGTGGCGGTAGTGGGCGCACCACTGGATGCCGTTTCCCGGAACAGGTTGTCGCCGATCGCTTCCAGCCCCATGGGATTGACGAAATCGGCGAGTTCGATATTGCCGATCTGGGTCGGCGCGTTATTGCCGGAGATAAGTGCCGAAACCACACCGTCGGAACCAACCGTCACACTCAGGGTGTTGGCCGGTATGGATATGGACGGCTCCAGCGGATAACCGTTGGCGTTAACCAGTTCGCCCTCGGAGGTAAGACCCCAGGAGCCGTCGCGGGTATAGACGATGGATCCGTCGGGATGCAGAACCTGGAAGAACCCCCGACCTTGAATCGCGATATCGAACGGGTTCTTGGTCTGCATGATGTTGCCCTGGCTATGCAGCTTCTGGGTCGCCACCGGACGAACCCCGGTACCCAGGGCCAGTCCGGACGGCAGGGTGGTGTCCTGGGAGGTCTGGGCACCCACCTGACGGATATTCTGATAGATCAGGTCCTCGAATATGGCCCGGTCCCGCTTGAAACCGGTGGTATTGACGTTGGCCAGGTTATTGGCGATCACGGACATCTGGGTCTGCTGGGCGTCGAGGCCGGTTTTCGCTATCCAAAGTGCCGGGTACATGGTGGTCTCCTCTACTTCTCGAATCTGTCTCTACTGGTTCTGTTTCATTTCAAGCAAATTGCTTGCCACTTAATCCGTATCCTGCGGTCAGGCCAGGCGCATAATGCTGGCGGAGCTGTTCTCCATATCCTGCGCGGTCTTCATCATCTTTACCTGCAGTTCGAACCGGCGCGCCAGCTCGATCATGTTGACCATGGCATCGACGATATTGACGTTGCTGCTCTCCAGGGCACCGCTGACCACCTGGGTTCCTACGTCGGGCTGGGCCGTATCGCCGTCTTTCAGACGCATCAGCCCGTCATTTCCCTTTTCCAGGTCAGCCTTGGGCGGGTTCACCAGCTTGATCTGGTCGATAACCGCCAGTTCATCGGAGCCTTGCCCGAGAGGGCGTATGGAGATGGTCCCGTCCGGCGCGATCTCAACCTTCTCCGCCGGCGGTACTGCGATGGGTCCGTTGTTGCCCATAACCGGCAAACCGTTGCCGGTGGTTAACAGGCCGTTGGCGTCCAGCTGCAGGTCACCGCGCCGGGTATAGGCCTCTCCCCCGTCCTTGGCCTGCACCGTCAGCCACCCTTCCCCGTTGACCGCCACGTCCAGCTCACCGCCGGTTTGCACGATGGAGCCATGGGAAAAATCGATGGCCGGCCGCTCGCTCATGCCGTACACCCGCGTGGGGTGACCGTCGCCGAACACCGGCATACTGCGGAACTGCTGCAGATCGGCCAGGAACCCGGGGGTGTTGGCGTTGGCCAGGTTGTTGCTGTTGCTGCCCTGGGCGAGCAGGGTCTCTTTGGCCCCGCTCATGGCGACATAAAGCATGCGATCCATAGTGCCTCCCGTTGATCGGGGGGAATCAGGGGCCGAGGGGCACGTACCCCCCGGCCCTCAGCCCCGTTACCGGATATTGATGACGGTCTGGGTTATGGTGTCCGAGGTGGAGATCACCTGGGCGTTGGCCTGGAAGTTGCGCTGTGCAACGATCAGGTTGACCAGCTGCTCGGCGATATCCACGTTGGAATTCTCCAGGCCGCCGGACTGGATCAGGCCGAAACTGGAGGTCCCGGGGGCACCCATCTGCAGGTCGCCGGAAGCGTAGGTTTCCGCCCAACTGGTATCCCCCAACTGGCGCAGACCCTGCGGGTTGTTGAACCGGCCCAGAGCCACCTGTCCCAGGGCCTCCGACTGACCGTTGGTGAAACGGGCAAAGATAATACCGGTGGTATCGATGTCCACACCGCTCAACCGGCCGGGGGCGTACCCGTTCTGGGTCAGGTCATTGACCGCGAAATCGGCGCCGTACTGACTGGTATCGTTGTAGTCGAAGGTCAGGGTCAGGGGATCGACCCCGGTGATGGCTTCCGGGTCGTAGACGATCTGGCCGTTGGCATCGACGCTGCCGGAACTGGTGGTCAGGGTGCCGTCCGTGCCGAAGTTCATGATTGCGGCCTCATACGCACCCGAGGCGGGGGCCGCTACCACACCGCCCACACTGGGATCCAAAGGCAGTACCGTGGTCCCGTCGGAATCCAGCACCGTCGCCCAGACGTACCACTGATTGGCCACGGTGTCCGATTCTCGGTAATACATGGTCATGGTGTGACCCACGCCCAGAGAGTCATATACCGTGGTGGAGGTGGCGTGGTCATAGGTAGCCGGCAACGTGGGATCAAAGAGGGTGGCCGCGGGAGTCGCCGTACCGGTGGGATCCAGGTTCAATGCCGCGGTTATGCTGTCCGTGGCTGACGGGGTCCCCGACAGGGTCGGGAGCTGCAGATCGGTGGTGGCCCCGGTATTGAAGTTATTACCCTGGGGATCAAGGGGCGCGAAGACCTGCAACCGATCGCTGTTGTGGTTCACGATATAACCGTCCCGATCCACCGTGTAGGCACCGGCCCGGGTGTAGGAGACGTTACCCGCCGAATCCTCCAACATAAAGAACCCTTCCCCGTTGATGGCGAGGTCGAGGTTATTGGCGGTAAAGTCGATATTGCCCTGGGCGAACTGCTGCGCCACCCTGGAAACCTTTACGCCGCGGCCGGCCGACGTTGCGCTCACATCCTGGATGGAGGTGGCGTAGATGTCGGCGAACTCCGCCCGCGACTCCTTAAAGCCGTTGGTTGCCGCATTGGCGATGTTATGACCGGTCACGTCCAGGTCGGTTGATGCGGCGTCGAGACCGCTGAGTGCTATACGAAAGGCCATGGTAGTCCTCCTGTTAAATCGTCAATCAGTGGATCTCTGCCACATCGTTAAAGGAAATCGTGCCCAAGCCGTCCAGGTTGAGCGCTAAACCCTGTCCCAGCGAGCCGACGCTGACGCTGTTCACCCTGGCCTCAAGCAGGGTGGCCGGAGCAATCGTCTCGCCATCCATTACCGCTTCGGCGGTAACATAGTAGTAACCGGAGGGGGCATACTCCCCGCCGTCCGTTAATCCGTCCCAGCTGAACTCCGCCTGACCCGCGGTCTGGGTCCCGAGATTAAGCTCCCTGATCAGAACACCGGCCGCATTCGAGATGCGGAGCGTAACGTTGCTGGCCGACTGCTCCAGATCAACGACACCATTCAGGGTGCTTCCGGTGGTGTAGTAACCGACATCCGATGGCACCAGCACATCACGCCCGACCAGGTTGGCCGCCTGTAGCGCCTGATCGGAGAGCAGGGATCCGGAGAGATCCGAGAACGAGTCGTTCAGCTGATCGATACCGGAAACGGTCGCGAACTGGGAAATCTGGGTCGCCATTTCACTGTTTTCCATGGGCTTGAAGGGGTCCTGATGGGTCAGCTCGGTTATCATCAGATCCAGGAAATCCTCCAATACCAGTTCATTCTGGTTTTTGTCCTCCAGTTCACGGGCCAGCCCGAGGGTCTGAAAGACATCCGATTCGGTGTTAATTACACTCATTGCTCACTCCTCTATTCGCCCAACCTCAAGGTGGCGGACAACAGCTGCTTGGCTGCATTGATTACTTCCACGTTGCTCTGGTAAGAACGGGAGGCGGAAATCATATTGGCCATCTCTTCCACCATGTTGACGTTGGGCCGAAAGATGTACCCTTCTTCGTTTGCCAGGGGGTGATTCGGCGCGTACTCCATACGCAACGGCGCCTGACTCTCCACCACACCCTTGAGCTGCACCCCCACCGCCGGGTCTTCCGGGTTCAACTGATCAAGCATGGTCTGGAATACCGGGAAACGTGCGCGGTAGGTCTGGTCAACACTGCTGCTCACGCTGTCGACGTTGGCCATATTGCTGGCTACCAGATTGAGCCGCAGATTCTGGGCGCTCATGGCCGAGGCGGCGGTATCAAATATCTTGAACATGGACATGGTTACTGCCCCTTAATCGCGGTCCGTAAGGTGTTAATGTTGCCGCTCAGAAACCGCAGGCTCGCCTGGTATTCCATGGCGTTGGCGGCGAATTGCGTATGCTCGAGTTGGGTATCCACGGTGTTTCCGTCGAGGGACGGCTGGCTCGGCACGCGGTAAGCCATCTGGCTGGGGGACACGATTCCCGTCTCGGTCTGGATATGGCCGGGCTGGGTAACCTTCAATCGCGTGGCCTGTCCCACTTCCTGCCGCAGCATGGCCTGAAAATCGAAATCCCGGGCCTTGTAGCCGGGAGTATCCGCGTTGGCGATGTTGGCCGCCAACACCTCGGCACGCCGGCCCCGCAGCAGCAGCGCCTGTTCGTGAATTCCCAATGCATCGTCCAGTTTCATAGAATTCTGTTCCCGATGGTTTTCCTCACCCCTATACAGCAGGCTTCGTGCCAATCCGGACTAACGGGAAACCCCCGTGCGCTTCAGCGCCACGGCGCCGACCCGACGGGAAGCTATATATAACTGTTTTTAATATTATTTTTCAGAGACAGGAAAGAATCGGACGGTGTTAATTCCGGGCTGAATCGCCTGCATAAAGGGTTTTCTTCACCTCCGCGCAAAAGGTGAAGCGGCAAGGGCTGGCCGCCGCGGCGGCAAACAGGATCCCTGGATTGGTGTGAATGGGCGGAAGGGGAACTCCCCTTCAACGAAGACGGTAACCGATACCGCCGTGGCTGTGGACCATCTCGAACAGATCGTTATGGACGATAATGGATTCGGTGGAACCAAGAAAAAGAAACCCGCCCGGCTTCAGAACCTTGGCAATGCGCCGGATGATGTCTTCCTTCTGATCGGAAGAAAAATAGATGAGGACATTGCGGCAGAAGACGGCATCAAATCGGCCCAGCGTCTGATAGCCCTGGGTAAGGTTGAAATCCCGGAAAGTCACCCGCCGCCTTATCTCCGGTTTTACCTCCAGACAGTCGCCGCTGACGAGAAAGTAGCGTTGTCTCTCCTCTACCGAAAGGCCGCGTGAAGCGGAAACACCGCAATAACGGCCGTTACGTGCCTCCTCCAGCATCCGTGACGAAATGTCCGTCCCGAGAATCTCCACGCTGGGGATCTGTCGCCCCAGATTGGCGGAACGATAATCTTCCACCGCCATACTGATGTTATAGGGTTCCTGTCCTGAAGAGCAGGCGGCTGACCAGACCTTTACCGGGCCGGTAGCGTTGGGAAGAATATTACTGGTAAATATCGCAAAGTGGGTCCGATCCCGAAACCAGAAGGTTTCGTTGGTGGTCATCGCGTCGATGATCTCTCTGCGCATCTTGGGATTGCGCCCGGCGGAAATCTGGTCAAGCAGCTCTCCGACATTGGCGTATCCCCGCTCCCGAAGGATGCGTCCAAGACGGCTGGATACCAGATATTCCTTGTTATCACCCAGCACGATTCCGGAGGCGTGCTCCAGAAACTGCTGTAAGGCTTGATAATCTCCAGGCGCAAGCAGCTGATGGGTGGTCGCCGGCTTTGACATCTAGTTTGTAGACTTCCCAGATAAAAATACGATTCAGCAGACTTCTTCGCGCTCTTTCAAATGCGCAAAGAGCCGCTCCTGTACCACTTTGGCCAATTCGTCCGGTTCATATTTCGCAAGGAACTGGTTGGCCCCGACTTTTTTCACCATCGCCTGATTGAAAACCCCACTGAGCGAGGTATGAAGTATTATATATAGGTTCTGCATGCGTGGATCCTGACGTATTCTCGATGTCAGGGTATAGCCGTCCATTACCGGCATCTCTACGTCGGAAATGATCAGGGCCAGCTTTTCATCCAGATCGATCCCCTGGTCGAGCCAGGCATTCAATTGATCCAACGCATTTTTTCCGTCCGTACAGAGTGTGGTTTCCACTCCGAGCTGATCCAAAACCCGTTTGACCTGATTGCGGGCCACACTCGAGTCATCCGCCACCAGGACATGTTGCGGGTGCTCCTTGATGGCATCGTCGATAATCCCTTCCGATACCTCATCCATTCCGCCGATCACCTCCTTCATCACCTTCTCCACATCGATGATCTCTACGAGGTTCCCATCCACACGGGTGACAGCGGTCATATAGCTCATTTCGGCGGCGCCTTTCGGTGGAGGCATGATCTCCTCCCAGTTCATGTTGACGATTCTATCCACCGATCCCACGAGGAACCCCTGAACCTTGCGATTATATTCGGTAATGATGACGAAGCGGTCATCGATATTCCCCAGAGACGGGCCACCGATCGCCATGGATAGATCCATCACGGTTATGGTCTTGCCGCGCATGCTGGCGATACCGCGTACTACGGGATGAGAGCCGGGAACATTGGTGAGCTGGGGGCAACGGATCACCTCCTGTACCTTGAACACATTGATCCCGAAAAGCTGCTCTCCGCTCAGACGGAACAGAAGCAGCTCCAGCCGATTGTGCCCCGCAAGCTGGGTACGCTGGTCAACCCCATCCAGTATTCCGGCCATTTATCATCTCCTCGTGGTCTTTTCCCGCTAACACGTTGGCGGCATGGGAATGCTTTTCTTTATATCGACAGGGCTCAAATTGCCACTGGCATATTCTTTGCAACCTACTCTACTGAGATTATTAGCACGGATTATCTGACACATGGCCTATTCATCACGCTTGCCGACTTCCGCCCTGTTCTGCATGGCGATCTGTCTCGCCCCTTTTTCCGGATCTCTGGCCGCAGAATCAACAAGTTACCAATCCCACGAGAGCATCCGGGAAGCCGCGCGGGAGCACATACTGGAACGGCGCGAGGAATACCCCGCGCCCCCGGAGGTCCAGGCCGGACACCTTGACAACCGGCTACGTCTTGCCGCCTGTGAACAACCGCTGGAGACATTTTCTCCCCCCGGCAAACGCCTGCTGGGAAAAGTGACCGTGGGGGTACGCTGCGAGGGGGAAAAACCCTGGGTCCTATACGTCCCGGTTACCATCATCGTAATGGCACCGGTGGTGGTTGCTAATTCCGAACTGGCCAGGGGAGCCACCGTCACCCCCGGTGACGTAAAACTTGAGAAGCGGGACATCGCCCGGCTGCACCGGGGATATTACGCGACCCTGGAGGAGGCCGTGGGAAAAACCGTGAGGCACAGCTTACGCCGGAATCAGGTGGTCACCCCGTCCCGGCTCAACTCGCCGCTGGCGGTAAAACGCAACAGTCGGGTTACGATACTTGCGGCCAGCAGCAGCGTTCAGGTGCGAATGTCCGGTACCGCCCTGCAAAACGGGAGTATCGGAGAGCGTATCCGCGTAAAGAACCGAAGTTCGGAGAGAGAGCTTGAAGCCAGGGTGGTGAAACAGGGCGTAGTCCAGGTAACCATGTAGTGGGAATACCGTTCACGCTGCCCTTTCGCCCCTGAATTAGGAATGAAGGTTGTTAAAGTAACATGCCGGAAAGCCGATAAATCTCATGATCGTTGCAACTAGCGTATACGGTGGACTATGAAGATTCAGAACGACGGCATTTCCGGTAAAACAGTCCAGCAGAGCGGTAAAAAGGGAAAGGTATCGGCTTCCGATTCCAACTCCACCTCAACCGCTTCGGTGGACAATGAAGATACGGTTAGTCTGACCGCCGCGGCAAGAATGGAAGCGCTGAGGAATCAGATAGAGGCCATGCCGATTGTAGATGCGCATCACGTCGCCGCCATACAGCATCAGCTGGGCACCGGCACCTATGAGGCGGACGAGGAGCACGCAGCCGAAAACCTTATTGAAATCGAGAAGGGATTCGCTGAATACGAGTAAAAGCCATGCGTCTTTCAAACGATCAAAAAGAAACCCTTGCCAGACTGCTGACGACGGAGCTTGCGGAAGCAACCCGTCTACTGGAGATCCTGCAGCGGGAAGTGGATATCCTCGGCAGAAAAGAACCGGATCCTCTGGAAGCCGTGAGTAAAGAAAAATTATCCCAGATGCAACGGCTGGCACGACAGCTTGTCGAACGAGACCGCTTTCTCACCGGCATCGGGCTGCCGAAAGGAAAAACGGGCACGGATCTGCTGCTGCAGGGCATGCCGCGGGAACACGAGCTGGTTGCACGCTGGTCGGAACTGTTGAGACTGGGAGACCAATTGAAAAAACAAAACGAAATAAACGGCAATATCGTAGCCGTCAGCCAACGCCACATCAGACAGGCACTGGATATTCTGAGCGGGAAAACAGGCACGCCCCAACTTTACGGCCGAGAGGGTGAGACCCACTCCGCCGCCCAGCGTAACTCCCTGGCCAAGGCGTAAACCTCTCGCATCCGTTGAGCAGCTGATCCGGGCTCCCCGATGTTCAATGCCTTACTTAACATAATACCCACCAAATCCGGAAAGGCCCGCTCCGGGCGGTCAACCTATAAAATCACCGGCGCCAAGCAGATTATCGCCCTATTGACCCAAGCCCACACGGCACACTGCCTATTCTTCGCCCGTTTCAAGGATCAGCCGGAACAGTTCACCACGGCGCTGCTCGGGGTCTATCCGAAACACGGTTTCCTGGTACTGGACGAGCTGTCTCCCAAGGAAGGGCACGAACTCCTGTTACAGGACGGCTCACCCCAGCTCATAGGCAAGATCGACGGCGTGGACCTGCGCTTCGACACCCGGCTGATCGAGGCGCGGGAAAAATCCGGTATCGCGTTCTATAAAATGACCCTACCGGAATCCGTCATATACCGGCAGTTGCGCCAGGACCACCGGGTCTCCACCGGCGCCCTTAAACTCCCCTTCCGCGGATATCGGGGCAAGGGATACCAGCAGGGACTCCGGGGCTATGTCTGCGACCTGTCGCGCAGCGGTATCGGCGTCATTCTCGAGGAGACGGTGACCACCCTTTATCCGGGAGAAGTGCTTCCGGCCTGCACCGTTAAGCTGCCCGGCGCCGGGGAGGTTCTCTTCTCCCTGGAAGTCCGGCATTCCAGACCAAACAAACAGCGGGAAATAACCCGCATCGGCGGGCGTTTCGAAGAGATCGACGCCGACTCCCGAAAAAAGATCGTGCGCCTGATAAACGAACTTGAGCGCCAGCAGTGCAAACGCCTGCGGCGCAACGCCTGATTTCCGACCGACAACCGGAGCGCACCGGCAGTCAGGACCGGCGCCTTACAGAAGATTGGCAGCGGATCCCGCTCCGATGGTAGAATGGGGTTTCAGTAACGGGGCCGTAGCTCAGCTGGGAGAGCGTCGCGTTCGCAATGCGAAGGTCGGGAGTTCGATCCTCCTCGGCTCCACCAATCCCTTCCGGTATCGACCGCATCTGTACAGTCACCTCCTTGAATCCGGAGCGGATTCAGGAGCGTTGCTGACCGCCGCCGCCGAATTTTACGGGCCCGAGGAGTGGATTCCGGTCTAATCGCAGACGTGGCGCGATGAACCTTCCTCGAATTTGGTCATATCGGGCATATTCGGCACGGCGTCTTTCATGATCTCCCCACACCTGGACATCTGCTGCATGACGGAATCCGCGGCGAGCTCCTGACCATAGCTGATCGCCCGCTGCTGCGCGTCATCGCGCTTTCCCTGCTCACACAAAGATTTGATCTCCGCCTCGACCCGGCGTGACTGTTGCTCAAGGGCCTGCAATCCGGCCTGGTCGATATTCTGCATACAGGACTCCATTTGCTGCATCTGCTGCATCATCGCCTGCATCTGTTGCTCACTCATACCCTGGTAATTCTGCGCAAACGCCGACGCAGAGAAAAAACCCAGAACTGCCGCAAGGTGTTTCATGCGCCTCCTCCCAAGGTATGGCTATCGAAAGGTGCGCGGCCGATCATAAACCGGGGCAGGCGCTTCCCTTTCCGGCCGAAGTCTTCCCACGTATAATTCACCCGATCAAAAGTTAGTGGGTACTAACCTACTCACCCGGTCTCCGCCCCCGTAGCTCAGCAGGATAGAGCATCCGCCTCCTAAGCGGAAGGTCACACGTTCGAATCGTGTCGGGGGCGCCATTCTCTTATCATTGCGGTCGCGCCGCCCCTCCCCCGAGGGATATTGACACAACCGGGAAAAATACATTTACTTTTTCACCGGGGATTCGGCTTTTTTATCTCCACTTTTGCTTCCCCCGAAACAGGGTTTTTCGGGGCGCCTCCGGGGGGAAAAGAAAAAACGTGTTTTTATTTTCTATTGATTTGAATAACAAGCTGCGACTTACCGGTTATCGGTCAAGAGGAGATAGACAGTGGGAAGGAAACGAAAAACTACGGATGATGCAACTGCAGCGGAATATCGGGACAACAGTCCCGGTCCGGTAAGCGCACAGGGCTTGCGCAAAATCAGCCGGGCGGAACGACTGGAAATGATTCGTATCGCCGCCTATCACCTTGCGGAGAAACGAGGGTTTGAACCCGGTGAGGCGATGGATGACTGGCTCGAGGCGGAACGGGATCTGGAGGAGGTACCTACCGAGGGTGACTTCTAGTTGCCACCTTTCTTATCTTTCTTATTCTCACCGGAGTTCACCGAACCTTTGCCCGGCATGTTGCGCAATCGGACCAGATTGTATTCGAGGGCTGTTTCCAGCAACCTGTAGGTGAGTTTCTGAGCCTGCTGATAGGAGGTGACCGGCTCGTCCTCCAGCAACGCGAGACGCGCGTCGAAATAGGCAATATCGGCCTCCAGCCCGCTCACGCTGGGCTTGGCCCACTGATCCACCTTATCATCCCCCTTCTTACCCATTTCTTATCCGCCTTACCCCGACAGAACATTGGGGTATCAAGCACTTCGAGTATAATGCAACGATTGATACAGATACATATATAAGCAACATCACAAATCGGAAACGGAAGACATAATGACCACTATCCGCGAAGAAGACTTTATCCAGAGCATCGCCGATGCCCTTCAGTTCATCTCCTATTATCATCCGGCAGATTATATCCAATCCCTCACCGCCGCCTGGGAACGGGAAGAATCACCGGCCGCTAAAGACGCTATGGCTCAGATTTTGGTCAACTCCAGAATGTGTGCCGAGGGACACCGGCCGATCTGCCAGGATACGGGAATGGTAACGGTATTCCTTAAGATCGGCATGGATGTCCGTTGGGAATCCGCACTGAGCCTGGAGGATATGGTCAACGAGGGCGTGCGTCGCGGTTACAGCCATCCTGACAATGTACTGCGCGCCTCGGTAGTGGCGGATCCCGCCGGAGAACGCAGGAACACCCGGGACAACACACCTGCCGTAATCCACATGCAGCTCGTCCCCGGTGATACCGTGGAGGTAGGTCTTGCCGCCAAGGGCGGGGGTTCCGAGAATAAGTCTAAGTTCACTGTCCTCAACCCCTCGGCCAGCCTGGTGGACTGGGTTCTGGAAACGGTACCCACCATGGGTGCCGGCTGGTGTCCACCCGGTATGCTCGGCATCGGAATCGGCGGCTCCGCCGAAAAGGCGATGCTCCTGGCCAAAGAGTCCCTGATGGAACATATCGACATTCAGCAACTGAAGGATCGGGGCCCCGGTAACCGCGTGGAGGAGCTCCGGCTGGAACTTTATGACAAGGTAAACGCCCTCGGTATCGGCGCCCAGGGACTGGGGGGCCTTACCACCGTTCTGGACGTAAAGATCAAGGATTACCCCACCCACGCCGCCTCCCTTCCGGTGGCCATCATCCCCAACTGCGCCGCCACCCGCCACGTGGAGTTCACCCTGGACGGCAGCGGCCCGGTGAACCTGGTGCCGCCGAAACTGGATACCTGGCCGGAAATCTCCCTGGAATCGGCTGAAAGTGCCCGCCGGGTGAATCTGGATACCGTCACCAAGGAGGAGATCGCCGACTGGAAGGCGGGAGAACGGGTGTTACTCTCCGGCAGACTGCTGACCGGCCGGGATGCCGCCCACAAACGGATTCAGGATCTGCTGGCAAAGGGCGAACCCCTCCCGGACGGGGTGGATTTCAACAACCGTTTCATCTATTACGTCGGCCCGGTGGACCCGGTGGGCGACGAAGTGATGGGCCCGGCGGGACCCACCACTGCGACCCGTATGGACAAATATACGGAGATGATGCTCGGGGAGACCGGTCTCATCGGCATGGTGGGCAAGGCTGAGCGCGGACCGGCGGCCATCGAATCCATAAAAAAACACGGGGCGGTCTACCTGATGGCCGTTGGCGGCGCCGCCTACCTGGTGGCCAAGGCGATTCGTTCCGCGCGTATGGTGGCCTTTGATGAGCTGGGGATGGAGGCGATCCGTGAATTCGAGGTGGAAGATATGCCGGTGACGGTGGCGGTGGACAGCCAGGGGAACTCCGTGCACCAGAGCGGTCCGGCGGAATGGCGGGTGAGAATCGCGGACATCGGAAAGGTATAGCGGTATCCTACGTATAAGCGGGACCCGGACTGAAGCTCATGTTACTGAACATCCTTGACAAATTGCTGCTGGTTGCGGCGGTGCTGCTGTTTACCCAGATACCCCATTTCATGGACCAGTACACCCAGCGCATCGCCGGTCACTACGAGACGGAACAGGCCTACCTGGAGAAATTCCAGACCATAGCGGATGATTTTTACCACGGTGATCTGAATCTGATGGTTAAGGATTTCAAGGCGAGTAAGCGGGGCGGCATCATCCGCATCGCCGAACTGATAGAAGGCAGCATGCGTCGGGTGGAAGCGCTGCAACAGGCGTTGCAGGTTCTCCGCGGCAAGGATTTTTTCCGTAAGCTCGGCTACTTCGCCACCACCCCGGACCTGATGATAGCCAAAGGCACGCTGACGGACTTCCAACCCGGCATGCCTTTCAGCGCGGAGGCGATCCTTTGCGGCGCTTCCGGAGGCCTGCTCTCCATTCTGCTGTTCGCGGTCTCCGTCAGACTTCCGCTTTTTGTACTGAGGCGTAAAAGGAAAAAGGCACTTTCAGCCTGACCGCCGGGTACCGCCCCTTAGCGGTAAAGCATTTCGAAACCTTCTATGGTGAAGCCGTTCATCCGCTTCTTTCCGACCAGAATCACGGGTACGCCTTCGGCCTCCAATTTCTTGTAATCTCTTCTCCCCTTTTCCGATTTTTCAATATCGTACTCGGTAAACCCGATACCTTTCTCTTTGAAGTAGCTTCGTGCTTTTTTACAAACCCCGCACCAGCTCGCCGAGTACATGACAACCTTCTTCCCAACATCGATATCCGATTTATCGTAACTAACATGTTCATAGGTGTTTACGTGAAGCTCCACCGTTTCGGAAGAATGCTCGGCTGAGGGTTTATCGGAGAAATGCACTTTCCCGTTCTCATCCGTCCAGCGGAATATCTCGGACAGCGCGGAACCTGAAATAACCAGAAACATAGAGAAAAACAGAAGTTGCGAGCGTCTGTGTTTACACATATGCATTTCCCAGGTTCGGGATCCGTTTTATGCGTTCCAGTCGGGATAAGTCGCCTTCACACGCTTTGACACATTGAAGTAGGAGTACCAGATCGCAAAGGAAATAACGCTGACGACCACTGTCCTGACGACCCCGAACGCCAGGTCATCCGCACGCATACCGGAGAGAAAAACCAGCGGAATACTCAGAAGGTTCCACGCCAATGCGATCTTCAACCACGTCTTTGCCTCCTGCACGACCCCCGGCACGATGTCGCGCAGACGGCGCGCAATCATGATCCACTTGACCATAAAGAAGGCGCCCACGGCCGCCTCAATCAGCCCCACCAGCACCATCCCGGGATAACGTCCGGCGATCATGGAGATGGCAATGAATCCGACGATCTGTATCAGGACAAACAGGACCGGGGCGACATATATGTTCACGATAACAAAGAACTTCAACCAGCCGCGGACACCATAAAAGGGATCAGAAGTATCCCCCGTTCCGGTACTATTCAGCGAATGCCCGACATCGGGCACTGCCGATTCAGCCATGACTGTCCCGGTCATCATCAGGATAAACGGGATCAGCGCACAGAAACCTGCGAACTGAACGAAGTAGGCCAAGGGTTCAACACCATCCCAAAACCATGCTCCTTCGATAAAGACACCCAGGATCTGAAGAAAGGATGATAGCCCCCAGACAAAAAAGGCGAATATCCCGCTTGCCAGAAATGCCAGAAGCCATACCCTGCCGGGAAGATTCCAGCGCATCACCACCAGTACCAGAAGCGCAATAAAGACAAACAGCCCCCCGATATCCGTGATCAGACCTACTGTTTCCATCATGGTATTGATCCCCTTCAATACGGTGGTGAATGGCCTGAAGCCTTACACCACGTTAGGTTTATTTTTAATATGATGCAATATGATTCTATCCGGATCGGGGAATAGATGCACAAAACAAAAAGGGGCGAAGGAGTAATGGCCCCTTCGCCCCCGTACTTCCGCCCGGCTCATTACCGGGCGATCTTGCGGCTATACCACCAGATCCAGCCGCTGGATGGTTCCCACACCACCCCCTTCTTCCAGAAATATCCCGCTTTCCTGGACCGCTCCCAGGGTCTCATTGGTACTGTCCTTCACCAGAAACGGCGTCTCAATGCGTCCCAGATAGATGGCGCCGACACCCGCTTCGCCCAAGCCCACCAACCGATCATTGCCCTCCGAATCTTTTGACCAGATTCTCAGTCGATCGTAGATGGCGTCATTCTCATCGATCCATTGGTTGTTATCCAGATCGTAGCCGGCCAGTTCGTCAAAGCCGTTGCCGCTTCGTGGACCGAAGAGTTCGCCGCCGTCATTGATCTCACCGTCATTGTTTCTGTCCAGCGCGAGAAAGCCGCTGCCCGGTTGCAGGAAAGCGATCTGTTCGCTTCTTCCGTCGGCATCGATATCAAAACTGAATTCACGCTGGGTCAACTGCGCCGCGCTACCGTCGAAATTGATCACCAGAGGATCCTTCAGGGCGTCCCCGGCGCGGATATTGATATGCTGTTCAGAGAAGAATTCCCGGCTCATGTGTAGCTCCAGCGCGATCTCGATCTCCCGTCCGTCCGCGGTATGCACCATACCGGTGGCGGAGAAACTGGTGGATTCCAACTCCTGGTGCGACTCATAGTAGTCATAGACCATGCCCCACCCTTCCCGCTGCTCCGCCGGCGGAGCCGCCTGCGGTGCCTCGGGATCCGCATGGCATCGCCCTTCCCCGGCTTCCAGGTCACACGGGCGAACCAGTCTGATCTCCTTGCCGGTCATCCGCTCCACCAGCAGCTTGAGCAGGGAGAACTCCAGTCTCTCCGTGGGTGTCTGCTCTTTTCCTGAGTCCGCAACCACCACCGCCTTGGCGGGC
This sequence comes from Sedimenticolaceae bacterium, assembly GCA_050287965.1. Lineage (GTDB taxonomy): Bacteria > Pseudomonadota > Gammaproteobacteria > Chromatiales > Chromatiaceae > CBFDBF01. The sequence goes on along the minus strand of JBNKCX010000005.1, from coordinate 69,344 downwards.
TGCAACCCGCGGGCCCGGTGAGAAATGTTCACGTGCACGGATTGGCCCTGCAGGGATAACGCGGCGGCTTCGGCATTTCGGGGTCCGCCGACCGCCTCTGTGGTTCGCGACGGCTCTCCATCCCGCCATAGGGTCAGGGACTCCCGGCGCTGGTGACGCTCTTCCGCCACCCTGCTGCCGGCCATTTGTATAGTGGAGTCCGCAATCTTCATAAACCTCACCCTCGGAAAACAGAATGCAAGGGGTTACTCTCTATAGCGGCGGACAACCGGGATTCATGAGACAAAAACCCGGGAACGGAATTCCTAACCCATTGGGAATAAAAGGAATTCTCTCTCCCGGCGATGCGGACAACGGTGGAACACCCTATGCGCCGGCAATATTACGGCGATCACACCTTTCCAGGTCTCCGAAAAACCCCGGGGGGCGCAGAGGTCCAGATTGAACTAGGGAGTATTCCGTTTGGAAACGATCCATGTTCCCTGCGGCTAATCACGATAATAGCTATCAGTCCAGCAGCGTGGCAGCGGCTCGCCGGAAGGAAACTCCAGCCCCTGCTTGCTGAATCGCTCCGGATCCTGCAACTCCTCCCCCGCATGGAAACGCCCCACCAGTTCAGCGTGATTGGGGTTGAACAGGTCGTCAAGACCCAGAACCTCGACCATGCGGCCGCTTTTTTTCTCTTTAAGAAACATGAGGCCTCCGGCCTATCTGTTGCGCGAAACGAAAGGTTTCTTCAATTATGGAAGCGGAAAACCCCTTTGCAAGGATGCGGGGTTACAGCTCCCGCGTGGCGGAAAAACTCACGTCCGGCCAGCGCTCCTGGGTAAGATCGAGATTAACGCGGGTGGGCGCAAGATAGACCAACTGTCCATCCCCGTCTTCCGCCAGGTTCTCATGGGCCTTGGTACGGAAACGCTCCAGCTCCTTGGGATCGTCACAAGTCACCCAACGGGCGGTGGCCACACTCACCGGCTCCACCACCGCTTCGACGCCGTATTCATCCTTCAATCTATGGGCCGCCACGTCGAACTGCAGAACACCGACGGCTCCCAGAATCAGGTCGTTGTTCTTGAACGGGCGAAATACCTGGGTCGCCCCCTCTTCGCAGAGCTGCAATACCCCCTTCTGCAACGCCTTCATACGCAACGGATCTTTGAGCACCACCCGCCGGAACAGTTCCGGGGCGAAGTAGGGAATCCCTTCATACTTCAGATCCTCGCCTTCGGTGAAGGTATCACCGATCTGGATGGTTCCGTGATTATGCAGACCGATGATATCCCCCGGCCATGCCTCTTCCACATGACGCCGCTCATCGGCCTGGAAGGTGATGGCGTTGCTCACCTGAACGGTTTTGCCGATACGCACATGGTGCATCTTCATACCCTTCCGGTAACTCCCGGAACAGACCCGCAGAAAGGCCACACGGTCGCGATGAGCCGGGTCCATATTGGCCTGGATCTTGAAAACAAAGCCGGTGAACCTCTCCTCCGACGGCTCCACCAGCCGCTGCTGGGTCTCCCGCGCACGGGGGTGCGGCGCATACTGGACGAATGCATCCAGCAACTCCTTTACCCCGAAATTGTTGATTGCGGACCCGAAGAGGACCGGCGTCAGTTCCCCCTTGGTATAGGCGTCCAGATCCAGTTCGTGGCTGGCGCCCCGCACCAGTTCGATCTCCTCCCGCAACTCCCGCGCCTGGTCACCCACCAGTTCGTCGAGACGAGGATTATCCAGTCCCTTGATCACCTCTCCCGCCTGGATCTTGCCGCCGTGAGTGGCGGAGAAAAGATGGGTCGTTTCGGTACGCAGGTCGAATACACCCTTGAACCGCTTGCCCATACCGATGGGCCAGGTCACCGGCGCGCATTTGATCTGCAGCACCGACTCCACCTCATCGATCAGCTCCATCGGGTCCTTGCCTTCTCGGTCCAGCTTGTTGATGAAAGTTAGAATAGGTGTATCCCGCAGCCGGCAGACCTCCATCAGCTTGATGGTACGTGCCTCCACACCCTTGGCCACGTCGATCACCATCAGGGCCGAATCCACCGCCGTCAGGGTACGGTAGGTGTCCTCGGAGAAGTCCTCATGACCCGGCGTGTCGAGCAGATTGACGATCTCGTCACCATAGGGAAACTGCATCACCGAAGAGGTGACCGAAATACCGCGCTGCTTCTCCAGCTCCATCCAGTCGGAGGTGGCGTGCCTGGCCGCCTTGCGGCCCTTCACGGTCCCGGCCATCTGGATGGCGCCGCCGTAAAGCAACAGCTTTTCCGTGAGGGTGGTCTTACCGGCGTCCGGATGGGAGATGATGGCGAAGGTCCGCCGGCGTTTCATTTGTTTAAGCAGTTCAGACATCGGGAGTACAGATGATCGTAAAAAGGGGCCGATTATACAGGAATAGTACGTAGGGTGGGGGCTCCGCCCATATCAGTCCCGGAACCCGGAAATATCCGGAATCCCCTATCCCTGATAAATAAGGAGATTAAACGCAAAGAACGCCGAAGCACAGAGACGCAAAGGAATTAAATTCTACTCAATCGAATTGCGGCCGTGGACGGCGATGCCCAAAAGAACCCCTGATATTCCGGCGTGCAGAGCCCGCTCAACACCCAGACCGATATTCGTTTGCGGAGACTTCCTGCAATCAATACAGGTTGCTAGCAAGAAACACCTGTATTAAGCGCAAAAAGACCAGCATTTTTCTGAATATAGAGTTCTTTGCGCCTTCGCGTCTTGGCGAACTCCGCGTTAAATTTCGGTCCCCGGCAAAGACACGGAATAGGCCCTACACCACCCTAATTCTGGAGAGAAAGCCCCAGGATCAACGCATCCTCCCGGCCGTCTTCCGCCGGATAGTAGCCGCGCCGGGTTCCGATCTGATTAAAGCCGGCGCTTTCGTAAAGGGCCGCGGCGGCATGGTTGGAGGTGCGCACCTCCAGGAAGACGGTATCCGCATTGTGGCTTGTCGCCTCGTTGAGCAACCGTTGCAACAGCCTGCGTCCCAGACCCTGGCCCTGCAGTTCCGGATCGATACAGAGATTGAGGATCTGCGCCTCGCCGACAGAAACCGACATGACGCCGTAGCCGATGATCCGGGTATCCAGGGTATAGACCCGGGCGTGGTAGCCCACACGCAGACAGTCGCGGAAATTACCTTCGCTCCAGGGAAAGGGATAGGCCCTCTGTTCCAGCTCCATCACCGGCCCGATATCGTCCTCGGTCATGGGACGTATCTGCAGCAGAGGATCCTTAAGGATAGCGCTCATAAAAATTCAGAGTCCCTCGCCGCCTAAGATACCGAGATTAAACGCGAAGAACGCCCAGACGCGGAGGCGCAAAGTACTATTGACGCAGATACCGACATTGAACCTCTCTGCGACTCAGCGCCTTTGCGTACTCCGCATTAATTTCAAGATTTCTAAAAATACGCCGCACCGTATTAAGCCGCGAATCTCAGCAATTACCTTTCAGTACTCTGACCGCGGCCTGGAGATCCTGCCAGGCCTTGGCCTTCTGATCAGGCGAACGCAACAGGTAGGCCGGATGATAGGTAACCACCACCGGTATGCCTTTTTCACCGAAACGGTGATCCCGGTTTCGCAGCCGACCGACGGTCTCGGTGGAGTGCAGAAGATTCTGTGCGGCGATACGACCGACCGCCAGGATCACATCAGGATTGACCAGTTCGATCTGGCGCAACAGAAAGGGCTCGCACTGCAACGCCTCCTCGGGGCGGGGATCGCGATTACCCGGGGGGCGGCACTTGAGGATGTTGGCGATAAAGACCTCCTGCCGCTGCAGTCCGATGGCCTGCAGCATGGCATTCAGCAGCTGCCCGGCGCGGCCCACGAACGGCTCCCCCTGGCGGTCCTCATCCGCGCCCGGCGCCTCACCGATCACCATCAGGCCGGCATCCCTGTTGCCCACGCCAAACACCGCCTGGGTCCGGGTTTCATGCAAAGCACAGGAGCGGCACCCGGCCACCCTGGCCGCGATCCCTTGCCAATCCAGACCGGCCACATCGGCGCGGGATATGGTCGTCGCTTCCCGGGGGGGAGCCGTAGTGGGGGCATATTCCTCCACCGGCGGTGGAATCTCCTCCTGCCACGGTGGAATAGGCGCCTCGACCGACCGCCGCTCAGCGGGTTGGAATTCAGAAGACTCAACCTCCGGAACCGATTCCTCGGCAACGGGCTCCGCTGTAGACCTTAAGGCCCACAGTTCTACGCCCATGGCTTCCAGATACTGTCGTCTAAGGCTTTCGTCCATCATGAACTCATAAAAAAAACGGAACCCGGCTTCCGCACCCGGGATCGAGGTAAAACACCCCGATCCCGGGTCCTGGTACCCAGGCCCTAGGCCCTGTTTTAGACATCGCCCTTCTGCGGGTGAGCCTTTTTCGGCGGATGCAGGATCTTGTTGCAGGCATTGATATAGGCCTTAGCGGAGGCAATGACGATATCGGTGTCCGCACCCTGGCCGTTGACAATCCTCCCGCCCCTCTCCAGCCGTACCGTCACCTCGCCCTGGGCGTCGGTGCCGCTGGTTATGGCATTCACCGAATAGAGCTGCAGCTCGGTGCCGCTGTCGACGATGGTCTCGATGGCCTTGAATGCCGCATCCACCGGCCCGCTGCCCATGGCGGTTGCCGCTTCCTCCGCGCCATCCACCACCAGAACGAGATCCGCTTTCGGCGTCTCCCCGGTCTCGGAACAGACACGGAGTGACACCAGCTTCACGCGCTCGTTCTCCGCGCTGATTCCCACGTCGGTGGCCAATGCCTGGAGGTCCTCATCGAAGATCTCGTGCTTCTTGTCGGCCAGGTCCTTGAAGCGGCTGAAGGCGTCGTTCAGCTCCTCCTCGGATTCAAAACTGATTCCGATTTCATCCAGCCGGGCGCGGAAGGCGTTACGCCCCGAGTGCTTGCCGAGAACCATACGGTTCTGGGTCCACCCCACATCCTGCGCCCGCATGATCTCGTAGGTCTCGCGGCTCTTGAGCACGCCATCCTGATGGATGCCTGATTCATGCGCGAAGGCGTTGGCACCAACCACCGCCTTGTTCGGCTGTACCGGAAACCCGGTGATGTTTGACACCAGACGGGAACAGTTAACGATCTGGGTAGTGTCCAGACCGGTATCACAGCTGAAGACGTCGCTACGGGTACGAACCGTCATCACCACCTCTTCCAGAGAGGCGTTACCCGCCCGTTCCCCAAGACCGTTGATGGTGCACTCCACCTGCCGGGCGCCGTTCAGCACCGCGGAAAGGGAGTTCGCGGTGGCAAGCCCCAGGTCGTTGTGGCAGTGAACCGAGAACACCGCCTTATCCGAGTTGGGTACCCGTTCAATAAGTGTGCGCAGGGTCTCCCCGAACTGGTGCGGAACGTTATATCCCACCGTATCCGGGATATTGATGGTGGTGGCTCCCGCATCGATCGCAGCCTCCACAATGCGGCAGAGAAAATCGATCTCTGACCGACCCGCATCCTCGGCCGAAAACTCCACGTTATCGGTATATTTCAGAGCGCGCTTCACCGCATGCACCGCCTGCTCCACCACCTGATCCGGGGTCATCCGGAGCTTATGCTCCATGTGCAGCGGCGAGGTGGCGATAAAGGTATGAATGCGGCCTGACGCCGCCCCCTTCAGCGCCTCTCCCGCCCGATCAATATCCTTATCCAGGGCCCGCGCAAGACCGCAGACGGTACTCTCTTTGATGGTATTGGCCACTGCCTGCACGGACTCGAAATCGCCGGGGCTCGCTATGGGAAATCCGGCCTCGATCACATCCACCCGCATCTTTTCCAACGCCTTGGCGATACGGATCTTTTCCTCCTTGGTCATGGAGGCGCCGGGACTCTGCTCTCCGTCGCGGAGAGTGGTATCGAAAATAATCAATTTATCTTTGTTCATGCTCTGCTCCAGCATCAATCCGGAATGATGGCATATCCGGACGATGAATCAAAAATCGGTTTAGAAACTGGATATGGTGCGTACTGCGGGCCCTCGCCAGGGCGGGTGTCGTAATATTCGCCCCTCAGGGCAGCAGTCGCAGCAGAGCAAGAGATAGACCGGTATGGGAGAGACGCACGGATACCGTCCCGCGGGTACGGGCGGTTACTTCTGCGGTGTGTGCGTATACAGGGTTCATACCATGTTCCAACTGGGTATGCTTCGAATATAACTCAAGGCCTTACTCTTGCCAAGGTCGATACCTCCGGAAAACCCCTGCAATATGCCGGCTAATCCTGCTCCGCTCCGGCCCGCCGCCGTTCCGCGCGGCGTCGGCGCAACTGCACAAGGGTAAATACGGGACCGGAAGCGGCATAGATCAGAAACACCAGAAACAGTACCAGAGGCGGATGCCAAAGGAGTATGGCGAACCCCAGCATCACCAGGACCATGGCCAGAAACGGAACCTTACCCCGGATATCAATCTCTTTGAAACTGTGATAGCGGATATTGCTCACCATGAGCAACCCGGTCACCGGGGTCAGGATCCCGGCCAGCCAGGCGATATCCCCTCCGGGGATTTCATGCTCCACCGCCACCCAGACGCATCCGGCGATAATGGCGGCGGCGGCGGGGCTCGGTAACCCCTGGAAATAGCGGCGGTCGGCGCTGCCGATCTGGGTATTAAACCGTGCCAGACGCAAAGCACCCCCCGCGGTATAGATGAAGGCCGCGATCCAGCCCACCTTTCCCAGTCCGGAAAGAGACCAGACATAGATGACCAACGCCGGCGCCAAGGCGAATGCAACCATATCCGAGAGGCTGTCATATTCCGCCCCGAAAGCGGTCTGGGTATTGGTCATGCGCGCCACCCGTCCATCCAGACCATCCATCAGCATGGCCACGAATATAGCAATGGCCGCGGCTTCAAAACGGTCACCTATCGCTGCCAGCACGGCATAGAAACCGCTGAACAGAGCGGCTGTAGTGAACAGATTGGGAAGCAGATAGATTCCGCGTTTACGTTTGGCTTTATTTTCCATGGCGGAGATATGAAGGATAAACCCCCTGTTCCAAGTCTTACCGAATTATAGGGAACTTTTTTCGGAATCGCATGGCAACTTTACCTTCTCTCGGGCGGAGCTCGTTTACCCGAACCGAAAAAAAACCGCCGACATCCGCCGGCGGTCTTATATTTCCTTTTCAGATCGACCTCAGTTCTTGGATTTATCCACGATCTTCTGAATCCACGGCATCATACTCCGCAACCGCTCACCCACCTGCTCGACCTGGTGGGCGGCATTCAGACGACGGTGCGCCGTCATCTCCGGATAGCCGGACTGACCCTCGAGGATAAAACGCTTGGCATACTCGCCGGTCTGGATTTTCTGCAACGCCTCGCGCATGGCCCAGCGACTCTCTTCGTTGATTACCTTGGGGCCGGTGACATACTCGCCATACTCCGCATTGTTGGAGATGGAATAGTTCATATTGGCGATGCCGCCTTCATACATCAGGTCAACAATGAGCTTCAGCTCATGCAGACATTCGAAATAGGCCATCTCGGGGGCATAACCCGCCTCCACCAGGGTCTCGAAACCGGCCTTCACCAGTTCCACGGCGCCGCCGCAGAGCACCGCCTGCTCCCCGAACAGGTCGGTTTCGGTCTCGTCCTTGAAGGTCGTCTCAATGATCCCGGTACGACCGCCGCCGATGGCGGATGCATAAGAAAGGGCGATCTCCTTGGCCTTACCCGAAGCATCCTGGAAAACCGCTATCAGATCCGGAATACCGCCGCCTTTGGTGAACTCGTTACGCACGGTATGACCAGGCGCCTTGGGCGCGATCATGATCACATCCAGATCCTCTCGCGGGATAATCTGGTTGTAGTGGATGGAAAACCCGTGGGCGAAGGCAAGGGTCGCACCCTGCTTGATGTTAGGTTCGATCTGCTCACGATAGAGAACGGACTGGAATTCGTCCGGAGTAAGAACCATAACCAGGTCCGCACCCTGCACCGCCTCTTCCACCGCTTTCACATTAAGCCCCGCGTTTTCCGCCTTGGCGGCGGAACCGGAACCGGGACGCAGACCGACGGTGACGTCAACGCCGGAATCTTTCAGATTGTTGGCGTGGGCATGGCCCTGGGAACCATAACCCAGGATCGTGACCTTTTTTCCCCGGATCAGGGAGAGATCGGCGTCTTTGTCGTAATAAATATTCAGTGACATGGAATGCTTTCCTTTGTTTTATCTTTCAAATCTATCACAAAGGATACGATGCCTTTGTGTGTAAACGGTTAATGTATTTTGGGAACGCCTTCCAGGCGTAACAAATGAACCCCTCGCGCCTGGCAGACGCCGCTACAGACTCAGCCCCTTGGCGCCCCGGGCAATACCCGAAGGCCCGGTGCGAACAACCTCGACCACCAGGTCCTCGTGGACGGCACGAACAAAGGCGTCAAGCTTGTCGGTATCTCCGGTCATCTCGATGATATAGCTGGAGTCGGTGACATCGATGATATTGCCGCGGAAGATATCCACCAGGCGCTTTATCTCCTCCCGCTGGGCTTTCTCGGCCTTTACCTTGACCATCATCATCTCGCGCTCGATATGCGCCCCCTCGGTGAGATCCAGCAGTTTTACCACCTCCACCAGTTTGTTCAGCTGCTTGGTGATCTGCTCGATAATCTCCTCGCTACCGCTGGTCACCAGGGTCATGCGGGACAGGGACGGATCCTCCGTCGGCGCCACCGTGAGGGCCTCGATATTGTAACCACGGGCGGAGAACAGCCCGGCGACCCGGGACAGCGCCCCCGACTCGTTTTCCAGCAAAATCGAAATAATATGTCTCATGGTTACACCAGTTCGCTTTCCGGAGAGAGATACATCTCGTGATGCCCCTTTCCGGCCTCGATCATCGGATAGACATTCTCGGCAGGATCAACGATCACATTCATAAAGACCAGCCGGTCCTTCATGGCGAACGCCTCTTTCATCGCCTGCTCCAGATCTCCGGGTTTTTCCACCTTCATTCCGACGTGACCGAAACTCTCCGCCAGTTTGGTGAAATCCGGCAGCGCTTCCACGTAGGAGTGGGAGTAGCGGCTATCGTAGAAAAACTCCTGCCACTGGCGCACCATACCCATATAGCCGTTATTCAGGAGAATGATCTTCAGCGGCAGGTTGTGCTGGGCGCAGGTCGCCAGTTCCTGAATACACATCTGGATGCTGGCCTCACCGGTCACCAGCGCCACATCCGCATCCGGATGCGCGATCTTCACGCCGACCGCGGCCGGCAGTCCGAAGCCCATGGTCCCCAAACCACCGGAGTTGATCCACCGGCGCGGTTTGTCGAAGCCGTAGAACTGGGCGGTAAACATCTGATGCTGCCCCACGTCGGAACAGACGAAGGCATCACCCTTGGTCACCTTGTGCAGGGTCTCAACGGCAAACTGCGGTTTGATCAATTTGCTGTTGCGATCGTATTTGAGGCACTGCATCTTCCGCCACTGCTCGATCTGAGCCCACCACGACTTCAGCGCCTTTTCGTTCGGCTTCTTCTTGCCCTCTTTGAGCAACTTCGCCATATCTTTCAGCACCGCCTTGACCGGCCCGACGATGGGGACATCCACCCGCACGTTCTTGCTTATGGACGAAGGATCGATATCGATATGAATGATCTTGGCATTCGGGCAGAAATGAGCCACATGACCGGTCACCCGATCATCAAAACGCGCGCCGACCGCAATCAGCACATCCGCATCGTGCATGGCCATATTGGCCTCATAGGTTCCGTGCATCCCGAGCATGCCGAGAAACTGTTTGTCACTCGCGGGATAAGCCCCCAGTCCCATTAAAGTACTGGTTATGGGAAACCCCAGTTCCTGCACGACCTCCACAAGCAGTTTGGAGGCATCGTCAATCACCACCCCGCCACCGGTATAGAACACCGGCCGCTCCGCGGCGAGCATCAGACTGATCGCCTTCTTGATCTGTCCCAGATGCCCCTTCACCAGCGGACTGTATGAACGCATCTCAACCTGGTTTGGATGCTCGTACGGAATCTTGATATTCGGATCGGTGATGTCCTTGGGGATATCAACCACCACGGGGCCCGGCCTGCCGGTCGTCGCGATATAAAACGCCTTACTTATGGTCTCGGCGATATCATGAACATCCTTGATCAGGAAGTTGTGTTTCACGCAGGGGCGGGTTATGCCGACCGTATCGACCTCCTGAAAGGCATCACTGCCGATGAACGGCGTGGGCACCTGGCCTGTAATCACAACCAGGGGAATGGAATCCATGTAAGCCGTCGCGATCCCGGTCACCGCGTTGGTCGCTCCCGGACCCGAGGTCACCAGGGCGACACCCGGTTTCCCGGTGGACCGGGCATAACCGTCCGCCGCATGGGTCGCCCCCTGCTCGTGGCGTACCAGTACGTGTTTCACACCATCCTGCGCAAACAACGCGTCATAGATGTGAAGAACCGCCCCACCCGGGTATCCGAATACATGTTTCACGCCCTCATCCTTCAAACATTGAATGAGGATTTCGGCGCCACTCAGTTCCACGACAACGACCTCCAATAGCCCCGTCCAGGGAAGAAAATCCCCCCGAAGACCAATAAATTAGGGAAAATATGGAAACAATGTAAATTACTAATATTGTATAAGGAGGTCAAGGAAACTCGCTGCCCGAAGGCCCCTTTTCCCCCGGTATTTCTCAGGGGAATCCGGAATACCGCCGAACCCCGTTTCAGGACCCGCCATCCGCCCGGCCCGCGGGGCCGGCCGCCTTGCGCGCAACGGGTGGGAATAATCAGCAAAATTAGGAAATTTCCTACATAACGAGGGGCGCTGACTGACAGCGGAAATCGGGGTGTATGACCATACTTAAACTGCGCATGAAAGGAAGCCCAAGGATTAGGAGATACGGCGTCAAGGATTGACTCAAAGGAACAACTGGAAGGGAACCCACGCCAAACGGACTTGGCACAAAAACCCCACTGGCTTGTAAGTCAGCGGGGTTTTTACTTTCCCCCCCAACCATAATTGTCCGCAACCCACCGGCGATAGCTCCCGTCCAGGAGCCGGCGCCACCAGTTTTCGTTCGCCAGGTACCAGTCCAGGGTTCGGCGGATTCCGCTCTCAAAGGACTCCTGCGGTCGATATTGCAGCTCCCGGGTAATCTTCTCCGCATCCACGGCATAACGCCGATCATGCCCGGGGCGATCCGGAACGAAGGTTATCAGGTCTGCGGCTGAATCCCCTGTCGACGGAGGGGCATCAGGGAAGGCTCCGGTCAGAGAAGGGGAATGAGCAAACCACTCATCCAACAAGCGGCACAGAAATCTGACCATATCCAGATTGGTCCATTCATTATTGCTGCCGATGTTATAGGTCTGCCCCACACCCCCGTTTCGGAGGATCAGGTCAACCCCGCGGTTGTGGTCGTCGACATATAACCAGTCGCGGACCTGCCGCCCATCACCGTAGATGGGCAGCGGCTTACCCTTCAGTATATTGATTATCACCAAAGGGATCAGTTTTTCCGGAAACTGGTAAGGGCCGTAGTTATTGGAGCAGTTGCTGATGGTCACTTCCAGGCCGTAGGTGCTGTGATAAGCACGTACCAGATGATCGGCCGCCGCCTTGCTGGCCGCGTAGGGAGAATTGGGGGAGTAGGGATGATTTTCCGCGAAGGGCGGCTCACCTTCGGCGAGGGATCCATAGACCTCATCCGTCGATACCTGGTGAAAGCGGTGCGGTTTTCCATCCCCCTCCAGCCATACCGTTTTCGCCGCCTTCAGCAGCGCGTGAGTACCCATCACGTTGGTTTCGACGAACGCCTCCGAGCCGAGGATGGAACGGTCCACATGGGACTCCGCAGCGAAATGGACCAGGGTATCAATGGACTCATCACGCAACAGCGACTCCACCAGCTGCCGGTCACGGATATCTCCCTTGACGAAACGGAACCTCTCATCCCGCTCCACCGGCGCCAGGCTGTCATGATTACCCGCATAGGTAAGGGCATCCAGGACAACCACACGGCAATCCACGTTGCTGCGTAACCAGTATTGAACAAAATTCGCACCGATAAAGCCGGCCCCCCCGGTCACCAGAAGGCGGTACGGCGTGTAATCGCACGATTTTTCTTCCATATAACCGAAGTTTAAGGAATTGTTACCTCTTCTGCATACGGCTAAAATCCACTTTTCGTTTACACTCGTCCGGAATAACAGATGCGCACTTCCCAATTCCCTCTGAATACCGTCAAGGAGACCCCCTCCGACGCCGAGATAGCCAGTCATCAACTCATGCTGCGGGCCGGTCTGATACGCAAACTGGCGGCGGGGCTCTACACATGGTTGCCGCTGGGATTGCGGGTGTTGCGCAAGGTTGAGGGGATTGTCCGCGAAGAGATGAACCGCGCGGGCGCGCTGGAGGTCCTGATGCCCGCGGTACAACCCGCGGAACTGTGGCAGGAATCGGGACGCTGGGAGAAATACGGTCCGGAACTGCTGCGTATCAGAGATCGTCATAATCGTGAATTCTGCTTCGGGCCGACCCACGAAGAGATCATCACCGAACTGGCCCGCAACGAATTGCGCAGCTACAAACAGCTTCCGATAAACTATTACCAGATCCAGACCAAATTCCGTGACGAGATCAGGCCTCGCTTCGGAATCATGCGCGCCCGCGAGTTTCTGATGAAGGACGCCTACTCCTTCCACGCCGACGAGGCCTCCCTGCAGGAGACCTACGATCAGATGTATCAGGCCTATGCGCGGATATTCAGCCGCTGCGGCCTGGAGTTCCGTGCGGTACAGGCGGACACCGGCAGCATCGGCGGCCAGGCCTCCCACGAATTCCATGTTCTGGCGGAGTCCGGGGAAGACGCCATCGCGTTCTCCACCGGGAGCGATTATGCGGCCAACCTGGAGCTGGCGGAGGCGGTTGCACCTGCCGGCGACCGGCCGGGCGCGGGCGCGGAAATGGCGACGGTTGCCACCCCCGGGCATCACACCATTGAGGAGGTCAGCCGTTTCCTGGGTGTGGCGCCTGAAACCTGTCTTAAAACCCTGGTGGTAAAAGGTGTTGAAGAGGGGGAGCTGGTGGCCCTGGCACTCAGAGGCGACCATGAACTTAACCCGATCAAGGCGGAAAAGCTGGCGCCGGTGGGCGAACCCCTGACCATGGCCTCCGATGAAGAGATACGGGCGGCCATCGGCTGTTCCGTGGGCTCAATCGGCCCGGTGGGTCTCCACATCCCCCTGTATGTGGACCGTGCCGCTGCGCATCTGGCCAATTTCGTCTGCGGTGCCAACAGGGACGGCGAGCACCTGACCGGAGTTAACTGGGCCCGCGATCTCCCGGAACCGGTGGCGGTGGACCTGCGTAATGTGGAGGAGGGGGACCCCAGTCCGGACGGCAAGGGTAACCTCACCATAGTGCGGGGTATTGAGGTGGGCCATATCTTTCAGCTGGGAAAGAAGTACAGTGAAGCCATGAACGCCACCGTTCTGGATGAGAACGGCGTGACCCAGGTGATGACCATGGGCTGTTACGGCATCGGTGTTTCGCGAGTGGTCGCGGCGGCCATCGAACAGCGCCACGACGACAACGGTATCATCTGGCCCACCGCCATTGCGCCGTTCCAGGTAGCGCTGTTACCCATGAAAATGAACAAATCACAGCGCGTTCGTGAGGCGGTGGAGAAACTCTATGGGGAGATGACCGACGCCGGTATTGAAGTACTGCTGGACGACCGTGATGTCAGACCGGGCTTCATGTTCGCCGATATGGAACTTATCGGAATCCCACACCGCGTGGTGGTCGGTGAACGGGGCCTGGATGAAGGGATGCTGGAATATCGCGGCCGTACGGACACGGAGAACAGCATGATTGCGCTGGAAGGGATTATTCCCCACCTCCAGGGGTTGCTGGATACCCGCGGGATTTGACACGAAGCAGTTACTCCACTGAAACTTGCACCCTCACGGCGGCCACATATAGGCCACCCACCCGAAAATAAGGCAATAAATCATTCATGGCACGAGAAGAAAGTTTTGAGCGGGAACGGCTGCTCGATTGCGGTTACGGCAGAATGTTTGGTCCCGGCAATGCCCAGTTGCCAACCCCCAACATGTTGATGATGGATCGCATCACGCGGATATCCGATGCAGGCGGGGTCTATGGCAAGGGAGAAATTATCGCGGAACTTGATATCAACCCGGATCTTTGGTTTTTCGCTTGCCATTTTCCGGGTGATCCGGTCATGCCGGGATGTCTGGGACTGGATGCCATGTGGCAGGCGGTGGGATTCTATCTGGCGTGGATCGGCAACCCCGGTCATGGCCGCGCCCTGGGAGTAGGTGAAGTAAAATTTACCGGACAGGTGCTGCCGACAGCCAAGATAGTATCTTATGAAATCAGTATAAAACGGGTGGTCAACCGTAAACTGATTCTCGGCGTTGCGGACGGGGTGGTTAAGGTGGATGGCAGAGAAATATACTCCGCCAAAGACCTGCGTGTCGGCCTGTTCACATCCACCGATAATTTCTGACTTTAACTTGAACGGGATTACAAAAAATTCGGGGAAACTCACGGGCCGGCAATCCGTTCAGACTCGGAGCGTGATCCTCTCCACAAACCGGCATCCGGTGACGCTGAGATTAAGGAAAATTCAGCAAAATCCCGGTATACGATTCGCATAAATAGGAATTTCATGCCATTCTTCTGCGTAGCTTCGCTGATTTGAGCGGCTTTCCTGCCAAACATTAATGATGGAAAGTAATACCTCAAAAAACTCGCCCTCAGGTATTCTGAAGATCCTTCAGATCTCGGACACCCACCTCTATGGCAAAGCCGATCGAAGACTGGCCGGAATCGATACGGACCAGTCGCTGCAGGAGGTCCTGAAACTGGCGAAAGAGTCCCTGTTACCGGTAGACCTGGTGCTGGTTACTGGGGACCTGGTGCACGACACCTCCCCGGAAGGTTACCGGAAACTGAAAAATTATCTCCAGGCACTGGATGCCCCGGTCTATGTTCTACCGGGCAACCATGATGACAACTCACGGATGGCCCAACACCTTCAGGACGAGGGGATTACCATGCCGGAGGGGGCCGATCACGGCCACTGGCTCATCGTCATGCTTGATTCCAGCCTCCCTGATTCGGCCGGGGGACACCTTTCTGAAACGGAACTGGAAAAACTGGACACCAGCCTGCGGAACAACCCCGACAAGCACGTCCTCGTCTGTCTGCATCATCACCCCCTACCCTCGGGCTGCGCCTGGCTGGACAGAATGGCTCTGAACAATCCGGAAGCGTTCTTTGCCGTGATCGACCGCTATCAGAATGTCCGCTGCGTCCTTTGGGGCCATGTGCATCAGACCTTCGAAACCGAACGCAACGGCGTACTGCTGATGAGTTCACCATCGACCTGCATCCAGTTCGCACCCAACAAAGATGAATTCGGCATAGACCCCACCCCTCCGGGCCTTCGTTGGCTGACCCTGCTGCCGGACGGCGCCGTCGATACCGGCGTGAAGCACCTCAATTCCACCCCCGCCGGGCTTGATCTCAAATCCGCCGGTTACCGCTAGAGCTACTCCCCAAAACCCGAAAATAACGCGGAGCACGCAAAGGCGCGGAGGCGCAGAGTTTTTTTGCGAATCGATCACGATCCGTAAAACGGGCAGCCCCACAAACCCGGTGTCCGAAAATGTTATTCCGGACGGAGCGTAGCGAAGATCCGGAACCCAAGAATACAATACTACGAACCTGCTGTAAGAGCGGCGCCAAGCGCCGCAAAAAAAGATTTCATTGCGGTTACAAAACCGCTCCTACACGCCCCCCTTCCAGGGGGAACAGCAGGGGGGTTACCGGAACAACGGAACCCATTCGTGTCTCATCGCCAGAGGCGTCGGTTTACCTACGTTACATCTTTGCGCCTCCGCGCCTTTGCGCTCTTTGCGTTAAATCTCGATGTTTCTTAGGATCTAAGATCCACCGGAACCGGGCCGCCGGCCCGCAACCCATCGCGGGTATGCTCGATTCTCACGGCCAACACTTCCACCCCTTGAGCAACCACCTCCCGTAGACGTTTCGCATAGGCCGGATCGATCGTGTCGGCCGGTGAGAGACAACATCCCTCCGGGCGGTTCACCGCAAACAGCACCACGCCACGCCAACCCTTGTTAACCGCCTGCAACAGAAGATCCAGGTGTTTCCTGCCCCGTTCCGTAACCGCATCCGGAAATCGCACCCGATCATTGTCCAGAAGGGTAACGTTCTTGACCTCTACGAAGGCATCGGGGCGCACCCCTTCCTGCAGCAGCACATCAAAACGCGCGGAAATCCCGTCCTCACCCTGAAACGGGACTTCCCGTCGAAGCTTGCGGTAATCCGCAAGTTGCGGTATCGATCCGGCCTCCAGCGCTTCCGCTATAACACCGTTGGTGCGCAGGGTGTTGACGCCTATCCAACCGCCGCCCATATCCACCCGCTCCAAAGTCCAGTTGAGCTTACGCCCGGGTTTGTCACTGCGGCTGAGTTCCACCTTCGCCCCGGGTTGCCAACAGCCCGTCATGGAGCCGGTATTGGGGCAATGCGCGGTTACCAGGGACCCGTCGGCCAATTCCACATCCGCCAGAAACCGCTTATAGCGTCTGGTAATACGTCCCGGTGTCAGCGGCGGTAAAATCATTTTGGATCTCTTCCAGAAAAAATACCTGTGGTTCTGGGGTATTACAGTTCTTGCATCTGCAGATTAAGTGGTATAAGTAGTGAAGGAGTCATATCGTTATTACAGAGCCCGCCCAGGATGAGCAGGATACAGTTAACCGTTCCAGCGCTCGATCGGGTAGAAAACCCGGAAACCATCACCCGGCCCAACGTCCTCCAGCAGTGGGCCGGCAGCCTGCCTTACGCCTACCCCCTCGGTGTCGCCAAGTCCCTGCATCAAGCCCTGCATCTTCTAAACCGGCATCCGAAACCGGTCCCCCAGCGACAGGAATTGATGGAGATATTCCTGGAACCTTACCTGACTATCGCCAACCTGATTCAGAGCGACTCCATCCAATTGGACAGGTCGGCCGTCAATCATCGCGACCGGGCCATGTTGTATGGACTGATGGAGAAGATCAATACCGAGATGGCGTACGGTTTCAAGAAGGTGATCCGGGGCAAGGAGTTCAATAAGAAGCTGAAGCTGCCGGACGCCTTGAGCACTTCTATCTACTGGACCCTTTACTGCCTGATTCTTTCCATTCTTTTTGATCTGTCGGCTTACCGCCCGGAATCCCGCAGCGTCTGGCGTGAGATTCTTCAGTTGTACCTCCTCGCCCATGAGCATGGCGTAGCCGCCGTAAAGTTCAGCAATCCTCCAACAGAGGCCAGGTGCCTGCCGAGCATTGAATCGGAGTTTATACGCATACTGCTTATACTCTCCCTTGACCCATTGGGTCTCACACGTAAAGAGGTCTGGTCCATCTACCACCACCTCACATCAGGGGCGCTCAAAGCTCGGCTCGGCAACTTTGTAAGACTGCAGGAAACAAGCGGCCTGCTGCTGATAGATCTGTTGGGCGTTGATCCGGTCAAACCGCTGCTTCCCGACAAGGAACCGGAGAATCCCGATCGGTTCCTTATACTGGATACCAATCACCTCATGTCCGAGATCGACGAGCAGTTGGAAGATCTTGCCCCGGACTCCAAAAAGAAAGCGCAACCGATTCCAGGGTTGACCAAACAGCAATCCATTCAAGTACTGGAACGCATGCTGCAATGCTGGCAGTCTCGCCTGTCGCGCCAGCATCCCCGCAGGGAGCAGTATGACCGGCTGGTGGCGGTCGGCGGTATAGACGCGGTATATCACTATCTCAAACAGGGCTCTCTTGCGCCTCAGCAGAGAAGTCACGGAACAGACGAACAGGAAGAGATTCACGCCTTTGATGTGACTGGATACCTTTCCGCCGCATCCGTGGAAAAAAGCCATACGACCATTAACTGCCGTCAAACCAATATCAGTGAAAGCGGTATGGCGATCGTCACCAATCCGTCGGAAATAAATGATCTTCCCATCGGTCAGATCATACTGGCCGAGAGCGAGCAGACCCAGGATGCCGTCCGCTGGCGAGCGGGCGTGGTGCGTCGCCTGGTGCAACGCAACAAGAGCACCATGGAACTTGGAATTCAGTTCCTTCCGGGAAAGGTTTCCGCGGTATCCATCCGACCCGAAGGTTTTGGCGCCGGCGGCAGCGCATCCCAGCAACCGGCGCTTCTGGTGACCCAGGGAAACGGAACTCTGGATGTACTCATCACACCGCCCATGCTTTACGAGATAGGCCGACCCTATGAGGTGGAGATCAGCGAAGGCTACAGCAATAGGGTCTATGCCGGTCGCATGCTGGAATCATCCGGCTGCTTTGACCGTTTCGAATGCCACGCTGAGGACCCTTACGGGGAGGATGACGGATAACCCCGCCCAGCTTCCTTAACGGAGCCGGGAACGGTTTCCGCTACCTGGAGCAGTGCCGGACCTCCGCTGTACAGGGTACTGAGCGGGGTCCCCAAGGTTTCGTTCAGACTGTTTTCAACCCGCGACATAATCTGCTCCAGTAGTTTATCCGCGGGATTATCCGAGTCCCCGAGGGAGCCGGGCTCAGGCAGCTGAAAGGGACGGACACGGTAAAGATCCAGAAGCCGAACCTCCGCGAGATCCCTGGCGAGAGCCCAGTTCCGATCCTCCGTATGCAGTACCAGATGGGCCTGCTCCAGTTCCAGCAGCAGGGATTCCATATGCTCCTCGGAAATATGTCCCAGATAGACGGAAATCATCTTGATGGACAAGGTCTCCCCGCTCTGCTGCGCCTGCCATAACCGACGCAGAAGCCGATAAGCCAGAACCAGGTCATTCCCCTCGCTGCCCTTTTCCACCAGGATCTCTTCACGGAAGATACCGATACAACAGGAAAACTCCGCCCCAAGCAGGGTCACCGCCCAGGAGAGGTAGAGCCAGATCAGGAAAATGGGGATTGCCGCGAGGGCACCGTAGATCGCCTCATAGGATGGGAAATGAGTCAGGTAGAAAGCGAAGCCCCGTTTCGCCAGTTCAAACAGAACCGCCGCGAAAACCCCACCCGCCAGTGCATGCCGAAAGGGGACACGACGATTGGGCACCACCGCGTAAAGCAGAGTAAAGGCAACCACCGATGCCAGTACCGGCGCAATACCCAACAGACGTTCCTTAATACCGATGGTTTCCGCCGCCCCGGAAAAGATCGGTATCGACACCAGATAGGAAGTGACCACCATACTGACGCCGATCAACATGGGACTCAGAGAAAGGATTGACCAGTAAACGACAAACTTCGACAACGCACTCCGCTTGCGCTGCACCCGCCAGATGGTGTTTAACGCCTGGTCGATGTTGGCCATCATCAACAAGGCCACAACAACCAGGAACGCAAAACCGGTGCCCGTGAGATGAGAGGCCTTCTGACTGAATGTCTGGAAATGTTCCTGAAGGATCTCTCCCGAGGCGGGGACGAAGTTCTTGAACACAAAATCCTGTACCATTTCCGCCACATGATCGGAGATGGGGAATGCGGAAAAAAGCGCGAGGGAAACCGTCATCAACGGAACCAGCGACAACAGTGTCGTATAGGTCAGGGAAGCGGCATTGGGCAGCCCCTGATCCTCAACGAAACGCTCCACCAGCAGCCGGTTAAATCTGCCGATGCGACGTATCAGTTGCTGCAATCCCTCCATTCCCATCATCTTCTGTTTACTCTTTTGTCCGCAATCAACCATGGAGTCACGTCACCCGACCCCTATGACATATAATAGCCCCTCTATAGCGGTATTACCCCGATTCGACCCAAAAGATGACCAGACAGTTTCCTCTTAACCTAAGCCTGAGCAACAGAGCAAGCCTCGAGAACTTTCTTCCCGGCGACAACGAGCAGGCCGTTGCCGACATCGCCCGCTCGTTGACGGGAGAGGGAGAGCCGTTTCTCTTCCTCTGGGGTCCGACATACGCCGGCAAGACCCACCTGCTGCAGGGAGCCTGCAGACAAATGGACGAACTGTCCCGTTCCGCCGCATACATGCCCCTTACCCTGGCATCTCAACTCGCCCCCGAGATGCTCGCGGATCTGGACGCTATGGACCTGGTCTGTCTTGACGATATCCAGGAGATCGCCGGTCAACCGGTTTGGGAAGAGGCCGTGTTCCATCTCTTCAACCGGGCGCGGGAAAGAAGCACCCTGCTCCTGGTGACGGCGGATCGCAGCCCTACAACCCTGCCGCTGCAGCTGCCCGACCTGATCTCCCGGCTCTCCTCCGGGGTCAGCTACCGGCTAAAGGTTTTAAACGATGAGCAAAAACTGAAGGCGTTGGTGGATACTGCCGAGCGACGAGGTATGACGCTGCCGGAGGAAACGGCCGAGTATATTCTCAAGCACTGCGCCCGGGATATGGGGTCGCTGTTGGCATTCTTGGAAATATTGGACCGCGAGTCCCTCGCCGCTCAGCGCAAACTCACCGTGCCGTTCGTAAAAATACTGCTGCAACAAAACCCGGGATAAGGTTCTGCCAACCAGACGCTCGCCGGAAGAGTCGGGTCGTCCTGAGGAACAGTTATTTCGGCTGTCTATCCGTAGCCGCGCGCTGACTCCAGACCCAGACATAATCAATCCCGCTGAGACAGGTGGTGGTCAGGGTTATCCAGATCAGGCCAGGGATAAACTCCGCGGGTAATACCACCAGTCCCTTGTCGAACACCACCGCAATCACCAGCACGATCTGAACCACGGTATTGATCTTGCTGATCCTGCTTGGCGCGGCTTCCAGGTGTTGAATTCGAAAATGATAGACGGTAGCTCCGATCACAATAACCAGATCGCGGAGGATAACGGCCAGAACCAGCCACCAGGGGATCAAACCGAGCCAGCCCAGCGAAAGCACGGTGAAAACCAGTAGAACCTTATCCGCAAGGGGATCAAGCAGTCCGCCGAGGGTGCTCTGCCAGCCGAAACGTTTTGCCAGAAACCCGTCCAGCCCGTCGGAAAAGCCGGAAACGGCGAACAGGATCAAGGCGACATCGAAACGCTGCAGCAACAGCATCCATACCGTGGGCACCGTGAGGATGATCCTCAGGATGCTGATCAGGTTTGGTATATCCCTGGCCTTCATCACCTAAACCCTTTGCGGCAGGCCGCCGATTGGAAATCACGGTTGCAACTGATAATAAAGCACCCCCTCATCGCCGAAAGTCGGACCCGGGCCGGAGGATTCACCGTTGCCGTCATCGGCAGTACCGGATTCACCTCCGATTTCCCTCTGCAGCATTCCGCCAAGAGAGATCTCCCGTTCCAGAACGCTCCTGCCGCCGCGCACCTCTAGTTCGAAGATGACCGCCTGCGGTTCAGCGAACAGAAGATCGGCCTGTTCCACCGAGTTCAGCCCCTGAAGATACCCCTGTACGCGCTCATAATCCCCCAGGAACCGGATACCCCCGACACGCATCCTCAGCTCTACAACGTCCGTTAAATCCCTGATCGGCGCGGACTGGGCCGCCAGGCGATCCGCCACCTCCTGCAGTCCTGCTTCCGTAGCGCCGGCGCTCGAGGTCCCCTCACTCTGCCAGTTGGACGACCCGTCCTCCTTCAGCAGCGTCCAGTGCGCCCGCCTGAGCCGATCCGATACATGACTTAATCGCCCGAAAACAATCAGATCCGGCTGGTAACGCCGGGAAGCGTCGCGGATGGTCGAGGTAAATCCTCCCCAGAGATCACTTACCTGCAGCCGACTGCGGTCCTCCAGATCCATCAACGGCAGTATCATGAGTAGTCCGCGATCGCGTCCGACCCCCAAAGCCGCCGCCTCCACCTCCCGGTCAAGGCCGGGGGTCAAATGGACACGCTCCCCCCCTTTCTCAATACCGAGCCAGACCAGGATCAAAGGACGATTAGCCCCCCAGGTGGGCAGCCCCTCCTGCTCCAGCAGGCGGCTCACCGCCTGCTCTTCGAACTGCACCTCCAACAGTCGCCGGGGGGCGTCGCCGGGGGCGGAAGAACCGATTTCCGGGGCCAGCCGATACCGATACTTCTGAACAAACTCCGCCGCCTTCAGGATCGTCGGCTGCAGCGCCTCTCTTTTGACGATGCTTCGGTTGCCGGTCACCTTCACCAACACCTTCCGCAAGGCATCCTGGATCGCGGCATTGCGCTGCTCCACCTGTTGCCCCTCTACCGGAACCTCGGCCGTATAAAGGCCTTTGACCTCCGCCGCCTCTATGGGGCCACAGAACAGGAGAGCCGCCGACAGCAACAACACCCGACCGGTAACGGCGAAATAGCGTAAGATCAGCGACAGGTCATATTGGACTGGCATTATGAAAATCCGGACAGGACATTGGCGTGAAATTCTAGCGTGCCCTATACGACCTGTCTAAGAGCGATTTTCTCCACGGGACAGGATTGATAGAATTCCGTCTCTTGAATCCTTTCCTCCAGCCAGGAGCACCCCGTGGAGAAAAATCAGAACGACAACAACGCAACCAGCCTCAGCTACCGCGCTGCCGGTGTGGACATCGATGCTGGGAACGCCCTGGTGGACCGCATCAAACCCATCGTCAAACGCACCTTCCGACCCGGCGTCATGACCGGACTCGGCGGCTTCGGCGCCCTGTTCGAGCTCCCTCTCGACCGTTTCCGCGAACCGGTACTGGTGTCCGGGACGGACGGCGTGGGCACCAAGCTCAAACTGGCTCTGGCGCTGAAACGCCACGACACCATCGGCATCGACCTGGTGGCCATGTGCGCCAACGACATCATCGTCACCGGCGCCGAACCCCTGTTTTTCCTTGATTACTACGCCACCGGCCGGCTGGACGTGGAGGTGGCCACCGCCGTGGTAACCGGGATCGCCAAGGGTTGCGAACAGGCCGGTGCCGCCCTTACCGGCGGCGAAACGGCGGAAATGCCCGGCATGTACGCCGCAGAGGAGTACGATCTGGCCGGTTTCTGCGTCGGCATTGTGGAGAAGAGCAGGATTATCTCACCGGAGCGGGTCAGGGTGGGAGATGTCCTGATCGGCCTCGCCTCCTCGGGACCCCACTCCAACGGCTATTCACTGATCCGCAAGATCATCGAGGTGCGTGCTGCCGACCTGAGCGAGGAACTGGACGGACAAACCCTTGGCGATGCACTGCTCGCCCCCACCCGTATCTATGTCAAACCGCTGTTGGCGCTGCAGGAACAGGTGGAGATCCACGCCCTGGCCCATATCACCGGCGGCGGCCTGCCGGAGAACCTGCCCCGGGTACTCCCGGACAACACCCGGGCGGTCATTGATGTGACTTCCTGGGAGTTGCCGGCGATTTTTCAATGGCTGCAACGGGAGGGCAATGTGGTAGAGGCGGAGATGTTGCGGACCTTCAACTGCGGCGTCGGCATGGTGGTCTGCGTGCC
The DNA here is from genome assembly GCA_050287965.1 of Sedimenticolaceae bacterium. Lineage (GTDB taxonomy): Bacteria > Pseudomonadota > Gammaproteobacteria > Chromatiales > Chromatiaceae > CBFDBF01. Next base: position 45,897 of record JBNKCX010000005.1, on the reverse strand, counting down.
GGAAGAGGATGCGGAACGGGCCTTGACACTGCTTACCGCAGCGGGTGAAAGGGCCTGGCGACTGGGACGGATCGAAACGTCGGACGGTCCTCCGACCGTGGTTCTGGAGAACGGGTAAGGCCCATGCAGGAACAACGGAAACTCCCCCTGGTGGTACTAATCTCCGGCAGCGGTAGTAACCTCCAGGCCATAATCGACGGCGCCGAGGCCGGACTGCCGGTGGAGATCCGCGCCGTCATCAGCAACAAGCCCGATGCCTTCGGGCTGGAGCGGGCCCGTAAGGCGGGTATCGAGACGCGGATACTGGAAAACAAGGCCTTCCCGGAGCGGGAACAGTACGATCAGGTCCTGGGAGATCTCATCGAAGAGTTCCAGCCCGGTCTGGTGATCCTGGCCGGTTTCATGCGCATCCTCACGCCGGCGCTGGTGGAGCGGTTTCACGGCCGCATGTTCAACATCCACCCGTCCCTGTTACCCAAATACCGGGGCCTCCATACCCATGAGCGGGTCCTTGCGGACGGGGAACAACTGCACGGCGCAAGTGTCCATTTCGTTACTGAGGAACTGGATGGAGGCCCCTTGATCATACAGGTAAGGGTACCGGTGGAGCCGGGTGATGATCCCGGCTCCCTTGCAGCCCGGGTATTGACCCAGGAACATATCATCTACCCCACCGCCATCCGCTGGTTCGCGGAGGGGCGGCTGCGTATGGCCGGATCACGGGTGCTGAAGGACGGCAAGCCCCTTGAGGCCCCGGTCACCATGAACTATGGAGAAGCACCTCCAGCATGAGCCTCCGCTTCCGGATTCTGCCGCTCATCCTTGCCGGCCTGTTACTGTCCGCCGGCCAGGCGGTTTCCGCCGCCCTCGCCCCGGACGCCGGCATTTCACCCTTCCGGGCGGAGTACCGCATCAGCGTGGGCGGTATCCCGGCAGGCAAGGTGGAGGTATCCCTGGAGCTGTCCGCGGACGGTAACTACCGCTACCGCCAGCACTCCGTTCCGCTGGGACTGCTCGCGGTGCTCAAGAGCGACGAGATCACGGAAATCAGCGAAGGTCTCATACGCGGCGACCGTGTAATCCCTTCCTCCTATCTGTACAAACGGGAGCAGTCGAAGAAACCGCAACAGGAGAACCTGGTCTTCGACTGGGAGACCGGCCGGGTTACCGACCGCACCACCAATGCCGTCTGGTCCGTGGATATTCCGCAAGGCACCCAGGACAAATTCAGCAAGCAGCTTGCCTTAATGGTGGCGATGAGCAGCGCCCGAAACGCGGTAACCTTCCAGGTGGCGGATGATGAACGACTGAAGACCTACCATTTCCGTCCGCAGGGAACGGAAACCATCGAAATCGAAAAGAAAAAGTTCGATACCCTAAAAATAGCCCGCTCCAAGGGGGACCGTCCCTCTAAATCCACTCTCTGGCTCGCCCCTCAACTGCATTTCCTGCCGGTCAAGGTGGAAAAGCTGGAACGGGGAAATCTCTTTGTGATGGAGCTGGTTACGGTGAACTGGTTGCAACCCGATACCGCCATGCAGCGCTAGGGCGCTACAACAGACTCAGGATACGGCTGAACACCTTCTTGAAGAAACCTCCGGGTGCCACCGTGATCTGCGCATTCTCCACGCTGATCTGATCCAAGGGATATTCCGTCACCTCCACCCCGGCTTCACCGTACATCTCCAGAGAGAGCCGCAGGTCATCCGCCCAACGGGATAGAAAATCCTCGCTGGGCGTTATATAGACCACCCGCTTTATCTCTTCCTGGATCAACTTGGAGGCACATCGGGGACAGGGAGGGTGGGTGACAAAGACGGTACATCCGCTGAGATCACGCTTGGCGAAGATCATGGCGTTCTCTTCTGCGTGGATGGTGAGATTCAGTTTCACATCCCGATCGGTAAGACGCTCCGTGGCATCCACCACGCCGGCGGCAAAACCGTTATAGCCCAGCGAAATAATGCGATTGCCGTCGCTGATGACCGCCCCCACCTGGGAGGAAGGATCCTTGCTCCACGCGGAGATGTGGGCGGCCAGGCCCAGGAAACGGGTATCCCATTTCATACTCATCATTCTATATTCCGGAATCTGATCGAATGCTGAAGCATACCCGGAAGCCGACATCCCTTTCCAGGGATTGTCGCTCCCCGAAAAAGGGGCCGGGGCAATCGAAACGGTGAAGCCTTGGCTCAGAGCCTGAATATTTAACGCGGAGAACACAAAGGCGCCAAGGCGCAAAGACTTCTCCTTAAGGGATTATTAAAAACTCCGCGCCTCTGCGTCTCCGCGAACTCTGCGTTTTCTACTCGATACCTGTAAATGTATCGGTCCGCGGAAGGCCCGTAAACAGCACATCCCTGTGCTTCGCGGCATAAGTCCGTCCCTGGACAAAAAAAGCCGGGCGTTTCCACGCCCGGCTTGGTCAGATACCGTACTCCGAATCAGTTGTTCTGAATAACGATGTTCGGGAACTTGGCCGCATAGCTCTTGGCCTGCAACGAAAGCTTGGCCGCCGTTTTGCGCGCGATCTCGCGGTAGATCTGGGAGATGCGCGACTCCGGTTCGGCAACCACCGTGGGCTCACCGCCGTCGGTCTCCTCACGGATACGGATATCCAGGGGCAGGGCACCGAGGAAGTCGACCCCGTACTGCTCAGCCATGCGGGAGCCGCCGCCTTCGCCGAAGATGTGCTCCTCATGCCCGCACTTGGAACAGATGTGCGTGCTCATGTTCTCCACGATCCCCAGTACCGGCACTTCCACCTTCTCGAACATCTTGAAGCCCTTGCGCGCATCCAGCAGGGCGATGTCCTGGGGTGTGGTGACGATGACCGCACCGGACACCGGCACCTTCTGGGCCAGGGTCAGTTGGGTATCACCGGTACCCGGCGGAAGGTCGATCACCAGGTAATCCAGATCTTCCCAGTTGGTGTCGTTCAGGAGCTGTTCCAGGGCCTGGGTGACCATGGGACCGCGCCAGATCATGGGGGTCTCTTCGTCGATAAGAAAGCCGATGGACATGGCCTGCAGACCGTGGTTCTGCATCGGCTCCAGGGTCTTGCCGTCCTTGGATTCTGGTTGACCGGTTACACCCAGCATACGCGGCTGGGAAGGACCGTAGATGTCGGCATCCAGCACACCCACCTTGGCACCCTCGGCCGCCAGGGCCAGGGCCAGGTTCACCGCCGTGGTGGATTTGCCCACACCGCCCTTACCGGAGGCGACGGCGATAATGTTTTTGACGTTGTCTATGGGGGTGAGGGATTTCTGTACCGAATGGGCGACCACTTTCCAGCCCACGGTGACTTCGGCGGATGCGACACCGGCAACGGCCTCGACCCTTTCCCGGACAGCGGCGGCGAGTTCGTCCTGGAAGCCCTTGGCGGGAAAGCCGAGCTCGATCTGTACCTTCACCTTATCACCATCGATAGCGATCTCCTTGATCATCTTCGACTTGACCAGGTCTTGCTTCAGGTGGGGTTCCGTGTAGCCCTTGATCGCTTCCTCGATCGCCTCTTGTGTCAGCTGTGCCATATTCTTTACTCCTGCAAATGGGACCGGCCTTTACCGGCCCCCTTAAAATCGTTGAAAAAACCGGACGCGCATTCTACCCCAGCCATCCCCTGTTTCCCAACCAAAATGGTCAGTCATTCGTCCCTTTGCTACTACCGGGGCTTCCCGCACCCCGCTCTACGGCCCAACCTAACAGATAGAAACGCAAAGTACGCAAAGACACGGAGGCGCAGAGAGTTAACAATAAAAAACTTTGCGACTCTGCGCCTTTGCGTTCTCCGCGTTTGCTCTCGGCGGCTCCAGGTACCACGGAGGTTTGTCCGCCAACGAGCCGTTTCATGTCATAATAAACGGATTTACAACCTTCCACTCGGCAACCACGAATACCAATGAGCAACACGCCCCGCAACATCCTGGTCACCAGCGCCCTGCCCTACGCCAACGGCCCGATCCATATCGGCCACCTGGTGGAGTACATACAAACCGATATCTGGGTGCGGTTCCAGAAAATGCAAGGGCACCGCTGCCTCTATGTCTGCGCCGATGACGCCCACGGCACCCCGATCATGCTGCGGGCCCGCCAGGAAGGGATCGCCCCGGAGGCGCTGATCGCCCGCGTGGCGGAAGAACACAAAGCGGACTTCGCCGCCTTCCATGTGGGTTTCGACAACTACCATTCCACCCATTCGGATGAGAACCGGGAGTACTCCACCCTGCTCTACCAACGTCTGCGGGACAACGGCCATATCGCCAGCCGCACCATCACCCAGGCCTACGATCCGGTGGAGAACATGTTTCTGCCGGACCGTTTCATCAAGGGGGAATGCCCCAAGTGCGGAGCGGGGGATCAGTACGGTGACAACTGCGAAGCCTGTGGCGCCAGTTACTCACCCAGCGAACTGAAAAACCCGGTTTCCGCCATCTCCGGCGCCACTCCGGTAGACCGGGAATCCGAGCATTACTTCTTCAAGCTGGCGGACTTCGAGGAGATGCTGAAGGGGTGGACCAATGGGGGCCACCTGCAGAACGAGGTGGCCAACAAGCTGGGCGAATGGTTCGACGCTGGCCTGCAGGAGTGGGATATATCCCGTGACGCCCCCTATTTCGGTTTCGAGATCCCGGACCATCCGGGCAAGTACTTCTACGTCTGGCTGGACGCCCCTATCGGTTATATGGCCAGTTTCAGAAACCTATGTGACCGCAGCGACGGGCTGGAATTTGACGAGTTCTGGGATAAGGAATCCGACGCCGAGCTGTATCATTTTATCGGCAAGGACATCATCTATTTCCACGCCCTGTTCTGGCCGGCCATGCTGGAAGGCTCCGGTTTCCGCAAACCCAGCGCGGTGTTCGCGCACGGCTTCCTCACCGTGGACGGCCAGAAGATGTCCAAATCCCGCGGCACCTTCATCAAGGCGCGCACCTACCTGGACCACCTGAATCCGGAGTACCTGCGCTACTACTTCGCCGCCAAGCTGGGGCCGGGTGTGGATGACATCGACCTGAACCTGGAAGACTTCGCCGCCCGAGTGAACGCCGACCTGGTGGGGAAATATGTCAATATCGCCAGCCGCGCCGCCGGATTCATCGCCAAGCGTTTCGACGGCGTTCTCACCGAAGTGGACCATCTCGATCCCATCACTGACCGACTGCAGAAGGCCGCCCCCGCCATCGCGGAACTCCTGGAGACCCGGGATTTCTCCAGGGCGGTGCGGGAGATCATGGGCCTGGCGGACGAGGTGAACTATTACGCGGATGAGAAAAAGCCCTGGGTGCTGGCCAAGGAGGAAGGACAGGCGGAGCAGTTGCAGATCGTCTGCAGCGTACTGATCAACTGCTTCCGGCTGCTCACCATCTATCTTAAACCGATCCTGCCGGCATTGGCCTCCAAGGCCGAAGAGTTCCTCGGCGTAGGGCCGTTGACCTGGGCCGACGTCCGGACCCTGTTACCCCGGGAGCACCGCATCAACAAATATCAACACCTTATGACCCGCATCGAAAGCAAGGATATCGAGACCATGACCGAGGCATCCCGGGAAGACCTGACCGCCAGCGACGCAAAGAAGACCAAACCTCATGAAACAGGGTTGGAAGGTCACCTGGCAAAAGACCCTGTCGCCGACGAGATCGAGTTCGGTGACTTCGCCAAAGTGGATCTGCGGGTGGTGCGGATCCTCAAGGCGGCCCACGTGGAAGGCGCGGACAAACTGCTGCAACTCACCCTGGATCTCGGTGGAGAGACCCGCAACGTCTTCGCCGGCATCAAGTCGGCCTATGGGCCGGAAGAACTGGAAGGCAAACTCACCGTGATGGTAGCCAACCTGGCGCCCCGCAAGATGCGCTTCGGCGTCTCGCAAGGGATGGTTCTGGCCGCCGGACCGGGCGGGAAAGACCTGTTCATCCTCAGTCCCGACGACGGGGCTGAGCCGGGAATGAAGGTGAAGTAACGTCCCTCGGCGGGGCACCGGCGCCCAACTTCCCTTCAAACGATATATCGCCGGCGGAAACCATAACCCCGGGATTCAAACGGTAAATATTTCCATTAGAAAATTGAATGTTATCTATTAGCAATATCTGATAGTCTTTTATCCGGCCCGCATTTTGTTGCACCGTTTCAGGCGCGGGGTCATGTGAATTTTCAGTAGCTCGACCAACCCCCAAAGCAGGATTTCGAATGCAAGAGTATATTCTCATTCTTGTCAGCACGGTGCTGGTTAACAACTTCGTACTGGTGAAGTTCCTCGGTCTTTGCCCTTTCATGGGGGTGTCCAAAAAGATCGACACCGCCGTGGGTATGAGCCTCGCCACCAGTTTCGTGCTGACCCTGGCCTCCGTCTGCAGCTACCTGGCCAACGAATACCTGCTGGTGCCCCTCGGTCTTGAATACCTGCGCACCATCGCCTTTATCCTGATCATCGCGGTACTGGTTCAGTTCACCGAGATGGTGATGCACAAGACCAGCCCGGTCCTGTACCAGCTGCTGGGCATCTTTCTGCCGCTGATCACCACCAACTGCGCGGTACTGGGTGTCGCGCTGCTGAATATCCAGGAAAAACATAACTTTATCGAATCGGCCCTGTACGGCCTGGGCGCCGCCGGGGGCTTCTCTCTGGTATTGATCCTGTTCGCGTCGGTGCGCGAACGTATCGATGCCTCGGACGTCCCCAAACCCTTCAAAGGAAGCGCCATCGGTATGATCACCGCCGGACTGATGTCCATGGCCTTCCTGGGTTTCGCAGGTCTGGTTTCCACTTAAGCTGAAGGAACGGTTAGGCATGCTGGTAGCAATTATCGCCATTTCTCTGCTCGCCCTGATTTTCGGCTTGTTGCTGGGCTACTCCTCCATCCGTTTTCATGTTGAGGAGAACCCGGTAGCTGAAAAGATCGCTGAACTGCTGCCCCAGAGCCAGTGCGGCCAATGCGGGTTCCCCGGCTGCACCCCCTATGCCGAGGCGGTGGCGGAAGGTAATGCGCCCATTAACGCCTGCCCCCCGGGAGGCCAATGCACCATGGAGGCCATCGCGGAAATCCTCGGTGTCGATCCGGTACCCATGGGCGCCGAGGGCGAAGAGGAAAAAGGACCGACCGTGGCCATGATCAATGAGCAGGAGTGCATCGGCTGCGCCGTCTGCCTCAAATATTGCCCGGTAGACGCCATTCTGGGAACCACCAAACAGATGCATACGGTTATCTCCAATGAGTGCATAGGTTGTGAGGCCTGCGTGGAACCCTGTCCCGTCAACTGCATCAGCATGATGCCGATCCCGGTCGACATCGGCACCTGGACCTGGCCCCTTCCGGCCCCGGGTGAACCGGGCGAGATCGCCACCCCGAGAGCAGCGTAGAGCGGGTTTCCCATGCAACAGACAACCGTACAACAAACCGGCCGTAAACTCTGGACCATCCCCGGCGGAATCCATCCGCCTGATCAGAAGGCCCAGTCCCTGACCCGTCCCCTGGCATCGGCCGAGTTGCCCAAACGACTGACCATACCCCTGCAGCAGCACCTCGGAGCACCGGCAAAGCCGCTGGTCAACGTGGGCGACCGGGTACTGAAAGGTCAGATGATCGGTGAACCGAACGGATTTATCAGCGCTGCGGTACATGCCTCCAGTTCCGGCACCGTGATAGAGATCGGCGATTTTCCGGTTCCTCACCCGTCCGGACTCAGCGGCCCCTGCATCGTTATCGAAACCGATGGCCGGGAAGAGTGGATCGAGCTGCCGGCGCCGGTGACCGATTTCACCACCCTGGAAAATGAAGAGATCGTAAGGCGGGTGCGCGACGCCGGCATCGTCGGCATGGGTGGCGCGAGCTTTCCTTCCAGCGTCAAGCTGAGCCCGCCGCCGGGTCAGGAGGTACACACCCTGGTGATAAACGGGGTGGAATGCGAGCCCTTTATTACCTGCGACGACCTGCTGATGCGTACCCGCGCGGACCGAATCGTGGACGGCATCCGCATCATGATCCATGTTCTCGGGGTCGAGCGCTGCCTGATCGGTATCGAAGACAACAAACCGGAGGCGGCCGCCGCCATGAGCAAGGCGGTGCGCGAGGCCGGCCTGGAGAACACGGAAGTGGCGGTCATACCGACCCGCTACCCCAGCGGCGGTGAAAAACAGCTGATCTATATCCTTACCGGAAAAGAGGTCCCTTCCGGCGGACTGCCGGCCCAGATAGGCTTCGTCTGCCATAACGTGGGCACCGCCGCCGCGGTGGCCGACGCGGTCCTGGAGGGTAAACCGCTGATCTCCCGCTACCTGACCCTTACCGGAGAGGGAATCGCGGAACCGCGGAACCTTGAAGTGCTGGTAGGAACGCCGGTGGGAGAACTGGTGGCCCAGGCGGGCGGTTATACCGACAAGGCATCCCGGCTCATCCTCGGCGGCCCCATGATGGGCGTTTCCATGCCCCACGATGAGATCCCGGTGGTCAAGGCCACCAACTGCATCCTCTCTCCGAGCGCGGCAGAGGTACCCCATCCCGGGTCGGCCAACGCCTGCATCCGCTGTATGCGTTGTGTCACCGCCTGCCCCATGAGCCTGCTGCCGCAGAAGATGTACTGGCATATCCGCGCTTCGGCGCTGGATCGCGCCGAGCATTACAACCTGTTCGACTGTATCGAATGCGGCTGCTGCTCCCACGTCTGTCCCGCACGCATCCCGTTGGTGCAGTATTTTCGCCACGGCAAATCGGCCTCCCGAATAGATAATCTGGCGAACCAGAAAGCGGAAAAGGCGCGGCAGCGTACCGAGGCCCGCACCGCCCGTCTGGAACGGCTGGAAGCGGAGAAGAAGGCCAAGCTGGAGGCCAAAAAGAAAGCCGCGGCCGCGGCCAAGGATGCGGCGGCAACGAACAAGGCAACGGAGGAAACTGCCGGCGATGTCCCCGCAGTGACGGCATCCGACGTGGAAACCTCTGAAAAGCAGGACGTATAAACGATGCAATTCGCCACCATCACATCACCCTATACCGACCGGCCCAACAGCGTCACCATGGCCATGCTATGGGTCATCCTGGCCCTGATACCCGGGGCCATCGGAATGATCTGGTACTTCGGCTGGGGCATCCTGATCAACATGACCCTGGCAATCGTCACCGCGGTCAGCTGTGAAGCCCTTACCATGAAACTGCGCAAACGCCCGGTACTGCCGGTCATCAGCGATCTCAGCGCGGTCCTGACCGCCATGCTGTTCGCCGTCGCCGTACCCCCGATGCTGCCCTGGTGGCTCACCGTACTGGGGATCGCCTTCGCCATCCTGATCGTGAAACAGTTGTACGGCGGCCTCGGTTACAACATTTTCAATCCGGCGATGGCCGCCTATGTCCTGCTGCTCGTCTCCTACCCAGTACAGATGACCTCCTGGCTGCCTCCGATCTCCCTGAACGAGAACCCGCTCTCCTTCGTGGAGACCTTGAACGTCATCTTCGGCAACGCCCTGCCCACAGGGATGGAGTGGGACACCCTGACCATGGCCACCCCCCTGGATACCATGAAGACCCAGCTTTCCCTGAACAGCACGGTGACCGAAATCGGCGGTCAACCGGTAATGGGTGTCCTGGGCGGCACCGGCTGGGAGGTGATTTTCGGTCTGTATCTCCTGGGCGGGCTGTTCATGCTGTACAAAAAGGCCATCAGCTGGCACATACCGGTCTCCCTCCTGGTCGGTCTGGGGGTCATGGCCACACTGTTTCAGATCGGCGATGCCGACGCCTATCCCGGCGCCCTGTTTCACCTGTTCAGCGGCGCCACCATGCTCGGAGCATTTTTTATCGCCACCGATCCGGTTTCGGCGCCCGGCACCCGAACGGGTCAGCTCATCTACGGCGCCTGTATCGGTGTACTTATCTATATCATCCGCACCTGGGGCGGCTATCCGGACGCGGTCGCATTCTCGGTACTGCTGATGAACTCCGCCGCGCCCTCCCTTGGACACTTCACCCGTCCGCGTACTTTCGGCCACCGGAGGGCGGAACATGACTAAGCGCAAGATCGCCGCAGCCGGCCTGGTGTTGGCCCTGTTCGCCGTCTTGGGCACGGGACTGGTGGCTTTTACTCATCAGGCTACCAAGGACCAGATTGCCGAGAACGAACGTCAGGCGCTGTTGAAAAGCCTTAGCGCCATGGTGCCGGCGGATACTATCGACAACGACATTATCAGCGACAAGATCACGGTCCATGAACCTGACACCCTGGGCGGCGAAGAGACCCAGATCTATCGGGGCCGTAAGGGCATCGATCCGGTGGCGGCGGTATTCACCACCATCGCCCCGGACGGCTACAGCGGCCAGATCAAGTTGCTTGTGGCGGTAAAGGCCGACGGCTCTCTGGCCGGAGTCCGGGTCGTGGCACACAAGGAAACCCCGGGGTTGGGCGACAAGGTTGAGATCGAGAAGAGTGACTGGGTGCTTGGATTCGACAACAAGTCCCTGGACAACCCTCCCCTCGATAAATGGGGTGTAAAGCGCGACGGCGGCACCTTCGACCAGTTTACCGGCGCCACCATCACCCCGCGCGCCATCGTCAAAGCGGTCAAGAAGACCCTGATCTATTTCAAAGACAACAGAACGGCCGTCTTTGCAAAGGCGCAGAAAAACGCGGCAACACCCGGGGACAAAGGATAACGGACACGACCGGAAGGCGAACGAACCGATCCGGGATCAGACTGAAAGGCGATTCGATATGGCGGAAATCAGTTACGGCAAAGTAATCCGAGACGGATTATGGGACAACAACCAGGCGATTGTGGCATTGTTGGGCCTATGTCCGTTGCTCGCGGTTACCAGCACGGCCATCAACGGCCTGGGGTTGGGAATCGCCACTACGGTGGTGCTGATCCTGTCCAATTTCACCGTATCCCTGATCCGCAATGTCGTGCGGCAGGAAATACGGCTGCCGGTGTTCGTGCTGGTTATCGCCTCGTTCGTCACCGCCGTGGAACTCAGCATGAATGCCTGGTTCTACGAACTGTTCAAGGTACTGGGCATATTTATTCCCCTGATCGTAACCAACTGCGCCATCATCGGCCGGGCTGAGGCGTTTGCCTCTAAAAACAACCCGCTCAAGTCCATCATGGACGGCCTCTCCATGGGCATCGGTTTCACTCTCGCCCTGGTGGTACTGGGTTCCATGCGGGAGATCATCGGTATGGGGACGCTGTTCTCCCAGGCACATCTAATGTTCGGGGAAGCGGCCGCAGGACTGACCATGAGCCTCGGGGAAAACTTTAAAGGTATGCTGCTGGCCATACTGCCGCCGGGAGCGTTTATCGGCATGGGTTTTCTGATCGCGTTGAAACACATCATCGACGAACGCTCCGAGAAAAAAACGGCCCCCGCCAAGGAAGAAGCGGAACCGGCGACGGCTTGACAATCAACTCGATCGCAAAATGGCCGTCATATGACGGCCATTTTTTGTCTTTGCGCTCCGTGCAATGAGATGCAAGTCAACGCGTTACAGAATGCGGAGGTTCCGGTAGCGGCATTTCAACCCCTTACCCCGCCAACGCGTTTTTCACCGCCGCCTTGAGGAGTTCCGGAACAAAGGGCTTCCTCACGAAAGACACCGAGTGACGCATCCCGAGATTCAACCGTTTCCGGCTATATCCGAGAAACACAACCGGGAGGTCCGCACCGAGATAATCGCGAAACACCTCCGATATACGTTCCACGTTCTGGCCTTCAGGGGAATCGGCAACTATGACAAAATCCACGCCCCCCTCCTCTTCCGCCACCGTTATGGCGTTAGCCAGATCGCTTATACGCTGGACCGCCTTGCCCTCAATGCCGATTTCACGACAGGCGTCGATGATAGCCGCAAGACTGGATTCATTGGTTTCGTAGATCAGCGCCTTTTTCGCCGACTGCTCCGCAGCGGCGATTGCCATAACATCCGTTTCCTCCACGGCCTGTAACGGCAATCTGACCCAGAACCGGGTACCCTCTCCTTTCGCGCTTCGAAAACCGACCTCTCCGTCCATAAGCGTCACCAGTTTCTTCGCGATCGCCGTCCCGATACCGGTACCGCCGTAATTACTCTCGGCGACCTGCTCCGCCTGCCAAAAACTGTCGAAGATCCGCCCCTGTATATCTTTTGGAATACCGATACCGGTATCTTTTACCTCCAGAAAGAGATCCTTCCTGTCTGCTTCCGTCAACCTTGCCCGCACCACCACCTCGCCGTACTCGGTAAACTTGACCGCGTTTCCCACCAGATTAAAAAGAATCTGGCGAAGACGCAGCTCATCACCCAGGTACACCGAGGGGACATTGCTATCCACATGGCACACCAGCTCCACACCTTTCTGCTGAGACACTACCGAAAGGGCAGAACAGATATCCAGCAGCAGGGTGCGGATCTCGAAGGGGACCACTTCCAGTTCCAGGTTTCCCGCCTCGATCTTGGAATAGTCCAGGGCATCGCCGATCAGGGAATTAAGCACACTGGCAGAGGAGAAAATGGATTCGGCATAATCCCGCTGTTCCGGCGTCATGCTGGTATCATAGAGATGCGCAACCATTCCGTTTATCCCCCCCAACGGCGCGCGCAGTTCCTTGGTGATATTGGAAAGAAAGAGTCCCTTTGCCTTGTTGGCACGTTCCGCCTCTGCCCGGGCGTTGTGCAATTTACGCAGCAGTACGTATTGATAGAAGGGCAGTACCACCAGTACCACCAAACGGAAAAATATCTCCAGATAATTCGGTTGCCACTGCTCAAGAATGGTAATAACCGTCATATAGGCAACCACGCTCATGATCGAGGCAGCCCGTAACAGCTCTTTGCCGTAGCGCGAACCGGAGGAGACGAATATCCAGATATAGAGAAGGTAGAAAGGATGCACTGCATCGTGAGTCATAAAGATGCAGAAGGTGGTCGCGGAGATATCCACAGCGGTGGAGAGATAGCGACGCTCCTCCCATACCGGCCGCTTCAGGATACTGATAAGGAACGCGATAAACGCAATCAGGTAGGCAAAAAACAGGAAATAATAATGTTCCTCCGCCACGGCGTAACGGCCCGTGGAAGCCCCCAATGCGATATAAAGAGCGGCAAAGATCCAGACGCCCAGACGAATCAGCGCAGACTGAAACTCAGGATTGGTCAACAGGCCGGATTTGGGAAACTGCTCCTTTAGGTTCAACTGATATACTCCGGATTAGGGCTTCCCTGTGATTGTCATTCCATCCGATAAAGAGAAATCCCGAGGATACCCTTTTTCCGATCAATTTAGCATCCCGGGGTTTGCTCACAGCGTTTTAAACGTCAAAATTATAACGCCTGAAACACCGCACACCGCCTACCCATTGAATTTAGCCTTATACACCGTATTTTTCCATATATGAACGAAACAAAACGCCGTGAGATCTTCCAACGCCTGCGCCGGGCCGATCCCTCACCGACCACCGAACTAAATTACAACACCCCGTTCGAACTGCTGATCGCGGTGATTCTATCGGCACAGGCCACCGATCGCAGCGTTAATAAGGCGACTGCGGAACTGTTCAAGGTTGCCGACACCCCCCAAGGGATTCAGGAACTGGGGGAAGAAGGCTTGAAGCAATACATAAAATCTATCGGCCTCTTCAACACCAAAGCCAAAAATATCATCGCCACCTGCGACTTGTTACTGCGGCGACACCGTGGTCAGGTACCCACTGAACGCGAGGAACTGGAAGCGCTCCCCGGGGTAGGGAGAAAAACCGCGAACGTCGTACTCAACACCGCGTTCGGCCATCCTACCATGGCGGTGGATACCCATATCTTCAGAGTGGCCAATCGCACCCGGCTGGCGCCGGGAAATACACCCCTGGAGGTGGAAAACAAGCTGCTGCGGCTGGTACCCGAAGAATTTCAAAAAGATGCCCACCACTGGCTTATCCTGCATGGCCGTTATACCTGCGTAGCGCGAAAACCGAGGTGCGGTTCATGTATCATTGAGGATCTGTGCGAATTCAAGGAAAAGACCTCAGACTGACCGGGAGCAGATCATGTTTGGTCAAGACAGAACAACGATGCGCCGCTTCTTCATCGAGACCTGGCGCAAACACCAGACCGGGGAGTCTTTGGAACCGTTGCAACAGGTCATCGCCGGGATCATCCAACAACACCCTGAATACCACCGCCTCCTGGAGCAGCCTGAACTGATTCTGGAACGGGAGTTCCTCCCCGAAGAGGGCATATCGAACCCCTTTCTCCACATGGGCATGCACATCGGTCTTCAGGAACAGGTCTCCACCGACCGCCCCCCCGGGATCTCCGCCCTCTACCGGGATCTGCTGCATAAATCCGGGGATCCTCATGAAACGGAACACCGCATGATGGAGTGCCTTGGCCGCACACTGTGGGAGGCGCAGCGGTCCAATTCCACCCCTGACGAGGAGAGTTATCTGGAGTGCCTGCGAGGCCTCCTGAGATAGGAAGGTAACTGCTTGATCCGCGGAGGGAAATTGTATCCATTTAATCTTCGGATATTACCAGAGTCCCTTTTGACCTATATTTAAAATGTGATCATAACAAGGAGATATAAGTATGAGCACAGCCTGGGTAGTCGTTGCAGATTCCAGTCGGGCGCGTATTTTTGCGGCCGAAAAGCCCATCAGTTCCCTGATCGAGATCCAGACCTTAACCCACCCGGAAAGCCGGCTTCACCAGGGAGACCTGGTGTCTGACAGACCTGGTCGCGACCGCAACAGCGGTGCCGGTAGCCACGATATGGGGCATGAATCGGATGCCAAGGAGGAAGAGGTACAGCGTTTCGCTGCTCAGGTATGCGACGCCGTAGAAACGGCGAGAGCCAGAGGAGAATTCGAGAAACTCTATATCGTCGCGGCACCAAGTTTTCTCGGCCTGCTTAGAAAGCAACAGAACGACGCCCTTAGAAAAGTAGTCACCGCGGAGATTTCAAAGAATCTCTCCACCAAGAGCCCGGAGGATATCCGGAAATCCTTACCGCAGTATCTCTGATGAAGACCCGGGTGATAGAACCCCTTGATCCTGCGGAGCTTTATCACGCCTGTGATCCCGGCAAACTGGGGTTTGAAACAACCGCCGAACTTGCGCATCTGGCCCATACCATCGGCCAGGAACGGGCACTCGACTCGATCCGGTTCGGCGTGGGCATTCCGCACGAGGGATACAACCTCTATGTAATGGGATCCACCGGTCTCGGCCGCCACACCATGGTCTATGAGGCCCTGGAACAGCGGTCAAAAGACGCACCCCGTCCTGATGATTGGTGTTATATCTCCAATTACGACCATCCGCACAACCCCTTCGCCATCTCCCTGCCCGCGGGCACCGGCAGGCATTTGCGAAAACAGATGGAGCAACTGGTTGAAGACCTGTTAAGCGCCATCCCGGCCGCTTTTCAGAGTGACGAATACCGACGTCGGGCCAAAGAGATCAACGATGAATTTAAGTCCCGGGAAGAGGAAACCGCCATTCACCTGGGAGAGAAGGCGCAGGAGAAGGGTATCGCCCTGTTGCACGGTCCCGCCGGTTATACCCTGGCGCCACAGAAAAAGGGCAAAATCCTTTCCCCCGAGGAATTTCTGGAACTGTCGGAGGAGGAACAGGAAAGCCTGGGCGAGGTTTTGGAACAGATCAAGGATGAGCTGAAAAAGGCGATGGGGAGACTGCCTCAATGGCAACGCGAAATGCAGCGCCGCTTCAAAGAACTGGACACCGAGTTCGCGGAGCAGACGGTCACCCAGTTCACCAGCGAAATGGAAAAGGAATATCGCGAGCTCCCCCGGGTCCTGGAGTATCTCGCCGACACCAGAAAAGACATAGTGGAAAACATGGCCCTGTTCCGTCAGGAAGAGAGCTATGGCAAACCGCACTCCGGTCGAGAGCCGGAATTCAACCGCTACCAGATCAATATCCTGGTGGACAACGCCGATACCCAGGGCGCACCCATTGTTTTTGAGGATAATCCCACTTACCAGAATCTGATCGGCAGGATTGAACATCTGGCACGCATGGGGACCCTGCTTACCGATTTCACTCTCATCAAACAGGGGGCCATTCACCGTGCCAACGGCGGATACCTGATACTGGATGCAGAGAAGGTCCTGACCAACCCCTTCGCCTGGACGGCCCTGAAAAGGGCGTTACGCTCCCAGGAGGTGCGGATCGAATCTCTGGAACGGCAACTGAGTCTGGTCAGCACCATCTCCCTTGAACCGCAGCCGATCCCGATCGACCTGAAGGTAATCCTTATCGGCAGCCGCCTGCTCTACTATCTCCTGAAAGAGTACGAGCCGGAGTTCGGACTGCTGTTCAAAGTTACCGCCGACTTTTCCGAGGATATGCGGCGAGAAGGGGAGAACGAACACCTGTATGCCCAGCTGATCGCCACTCTGCAACATCGAGAGGGGCTGCGGAAGATCACCCGCGACGGCGTGGCCCGTATTATCGAAGAGAGCGCACGCCGCGCCTGGAACGGCGAAAAGATCTCCCTGCACATGGGCAATCTCCTGGATCTGTTGCAGGAGGCCGACTACTGGGCGGCCCAGGCCGACAGCAGGCTGGTTCAGAGGCAGCATGTACAGGACGCCATTAACGCCCAGACACGACGCGTGGATCAACTCCGTGAGGAACTGCAGGAGCGGGTTATGGAGGGCACTGTTAAGATCGATACCAGCGGGGCACAGCTCTCCCAGATTAACGGTCTTTCGGTTATCCAACTCGGTGATTACGCTTTCGGCATGCCAACCCGTATCAGTGCCACCGCCCGTCTCGGCAGCGGTGAAGTGATCGATATCGAACGGGAAATCGAACACGGCGGACCGATCCATAGCAAAGGGGTGATGATACTGTCCGCCTATCTCGGTGCACGTTATGCCAAACATCAGCCCCTCTCCCTTTCCGCCAGTCTGGTATTCGAACAGAGTTACGGTTTAGTGGATGGAGACAGCGCCTCCGCTGCGGAACTGTGCGCCCTGCTCTCATCCATCGGGGATATACCGTTAAGCCAGTCCCTTGCCGTCACCGGCTCCATAAACCAGCACGGTGAGATCCAGGCCATAGGCGGCGTCTCCCAGAAGATCGAGGGATTCTTCGATATCTGCAACAGTCGCGGGCTGACCGGAGAACAGGGCGTAATCATCCCCGAAAGCAACGCCAAGGATCTGATGCTGAAGCAGGAGGTGGTGGATGCAGCCCGGGCCGGAAAGTTTGCCGTTTATGCGGTTAGCCATGTCGATCAGGCTATGGAGCTGCTCACCGGGCTTCCCGCCGGTGTTCCTGATGTCGACGGTATCTATCCCGAGGGCAGCGTGAACAACCGGATCCAACTGCGGCTTGCTGAATGGATTGCGCTGCGGCAGCACTACGCCCAGCTACCGAGGGAGGAATAACCCTCCCCCTCCGGATAACCGAGGAGAACCATCATGCCAAGATATGCTCTATTGCTGCTGCTGATATTGCTGGGAACACAGGGCATGGCGGCCGAACCGCTGACCGTGGTAACCCTGGGAGACAGCCTTACCGAAGGGGATGGGGATGACGGCACCGGCGGCGGTTATCCGGCCCGGTTACAGCAACGCCTCGCGACGACTCACCCGGGCTCAACGGTGCGGAACCTGGGGCAATCCGGCTGGACCTCGGACGACCTGATAAATACCCAACTGGAACCGGCAGTGACGGCGCTGCGTTCCGCCCCCTCCGGCCATACCCCCGTGGCCCTGGTCTGGATCGGCAGCAACGATCTGTTCGGACTCTATAACTGGGTTTGCGACCAGGACTATAACAACCATCTGGATGCCTGCGAGGGGGATGGAGAGCGGAACTTCCGCAACAATCTGCAGCGGATACTCGCCGCCCTGAAGGGCAGCGGCGCACAGGTCTACATCGCCCTGCTGGATGATCAGTCAAGACGCCCGGTGATGGCCGATCCGGCGCTGCGCACCGGCAGCTTCGACCGGATCACCGCGGACGATGTCCCCCGGATGGCGGCACAAACCGCCAAATACAACGAGATCATTCTCCAACTGGCGGAACAGCAGGGTGCGACCACCGTGGATTTTCTCCACACCACCCTGTTTGAGGACCAGGGTACCCTGGCCGAGGACGGCAACCACCCCAACGGCGCCGGCTACGACGCCATCGCCGAACGCTGGTACCAAAGCATTACACGGTAGCGTGCGGGCGAATCCGGTCTCCCATCGCGACAGGATCGAAAAACAACGCCGCTTCAGACCGGACCGACAAAGGTAAAGCCGGCCGCCTCCACGGCCTGCCGCACCACCGAGTCCTCCGTCGCCCCTTCCACGGTCACCAGACCGTTCTCCAGATCCACCTGCACGGACACGGCGGGGGCCGCGGAGCGGATGGCCCGTTCCACCGAACTGACGCAACCGCCGCAGCTCATACCTTCCACCTTATAGGTCTTGCTCATAATGCATCTCCTAAGAAATCACCCCCGCACCCGGTCAGACTTCCGCGGTACGGACGCGGAACCGGCGCAATAACAGGGAATTACTGACCACGCTGACTGAAGACATGGCCATGGCCGCCCCGGCGATAACCGGGCTGAGCAGTCCGGACGCCGCAAGGGGTATGGCGACCACATTGTAGATCAGCGCCCAGAACAGATTCTGCCGGATCTTGTTATAAGTGGCAGCGGACAGGGCGAGGGTATCCAGCACCAAGGACGGATCGGGACGCATCAGGGTAATCCCCGCGGTATGCATGGCCACATCGGTGCCGCTGCCCATGGCGATCCCCACGTCGGCGCTCGCCAGGGCCGGGGCGTCATTGACCCCGTCCCCCACCATGGCCACCCGCCTTCCCTCTTTTCGAAGGGACTCAACCTCCGCCGCCTTATCCTCCGGCAACACCTCGGCAACCACCCGTTCAATACCGGCGGCGGCGGCAAGGGATGCGGCGGCGTGGCGATTGTCTCCAGTAAGCATCACCACCTGTAGACCCCGCCGCTGAAGTTCCTTGACCAATCGGGGCATGCCCGCCCGCATGGGATCGCTGACGGAGATCAATCCGAGCAGCCGTTCCCGCTCCCCTTTTTCGGCCACCCATAACAGGGTACGCCCCTCTTCCTCCAGGGATCGGGCCCGGGCGAGTAGCGGGCTCAGGTCCACGCCCTGATCCTGCATAAGGCGCCGGTTGCCGATGACCAGTTCCCGCTGTTCCACGCAGGCGGTCAGCCCCCGTCCCGGAAGACTGACAAACCCCGCAACGGCTGCCTGCTCCAGGCCCTCGGCCCCGGCCCGCGCCAGCACCGCCTTTGCCAGGGGATGCTCGCTCCCCTGTTGCGCGGACGCCGTCAACCGCAGCAGTTCCCGCTCATCGCCGTCCACGGGGAATAAGCCGTCCACGGCCGGTGTACCCCGGGTAAGGGTGCCGGTCTTGTCGAATATAACCGTATCACTTCGGTAGGCCTGCTCCAGGGTCTCGATGTCCTTGATCAGGATACCCCGCCGTGCCGCGACCCCGGTCCCAACCATAATGGCGGTGGGCGTAGCCAACCCCAGAGCACAGGGGCAGGCGATCACCAATACCGATACCGCCGCCACGAACGCGGTCTCGCCGCCCCCCCCGAGATACCACCACCCGAGAAAGGTGATAAAGGCAACGACTACCACCACCGGCACAAACACGGCGGAGATCCGGTCCACCAGCCGCTCCACCGGCGCCTTCGCGGCCTGGGCATCCTCAACCAGACGGATAATCCGCGACAGCAGGGATTCCCCGCCCACCGCGGTGGCCCGGACCCGCAGGAAACCTTCACCGTTGATGGATCCGCCGGTTACCGGATCGCCGGGCTGCTTCCCCAGCGGCAGGCTTTCGCCGGTGATAAGGGATTCATCCGCCTGACTGACCCCTTCCAGGACCACACCGTCCACCGGGATCCGCTCGCCGGGCCGGATCGCCACCACCTCATGGTGCCGTACGCTCTCCACCGGTACCTCGACGATCAAGCCGTCTCGCTCCACCCTGGCCGTCTCGGGCCGAAGGTCCATCAGGGCGCGAATGGCAGAGGTGGCGCTGCGCTTGGCCCGCTCCTCCATGAATTTGCCGAACAGCACCAGGGTAATCACCATGGCAGAGGCTTCAAAATAGAGCTGCCCCGCTCCGCGGAATACCACCCAGGTACTCAGCCCCCAGGCGGCGCTGGTACCCATGGCCACCAGTACATCCATATTCCCCGCACCGCCCCGCAATGACTTAAAGGCCCCCGCGTAGAAACGGCGTCCGCTCCAGAACTGCACCGGGGTAGCCAGCAACAACTGGATCCACGGCGACAATCCGGAATCCAGGATCCCCAGCGGCATAAGCAGCATGGGAACCGCCAGGGGCAGCGTCAGCAGGACGGCAACCATGAGTTCCATCAGATCGCGCCGGTTGCGCCGGCGGATCCGCGCCTCCTCCATGGCCCGCTGTTCCGCGGCCGTCGTCACCGGCGTCCCCTCGAACCCCGCATTACGGACCTCCCCCATCAGTTGTTCCAGGGTGATGGTACCCGCGGGCACGGTCACCGTGGCGCGCTCCGTCATCAGGTTCACCACCGCTCGATTTACCCCCGGAAGCCGCGCCAACACCCGTTCCAGTCGACTGGAACAAGCCGCACAGGTCATACCGCTTATCTGCAGTTCCAGGGTCTCCAGGGGCACGGCGTAACCGGTACGGACGATGGCCGCTTCCACATCGGTCACCCCGACCTGGTCGGGATGGATTTCCACGCTGGCAATACCGGTGGCGAGGGAGACCGAGGCGCTCGCCACACCCTCCACCTTGCCCAGTACCCGCTCCAGGCGAGCGGAACAGGCGGCACAGGTCATCCCCTCCACCGGGAGCCTGAGGGTGCAGGTATTATCTTTGGTACTTTTCACAGGGCTTTCCTGATCCTCGAACAAGGAGATAGACAACAGGGTACGTGGCAATCATTCCGGCTTCTATTGGTAGTATCTTGTGCCGGGTATCCGGGAAATCAATTCTTCGGCCCCGTCAATACCCCGGAAAATTCGTGCTTTTCACCTTCCTGGGAGGAAACAGGGGCGCAACCCGTCCCTATTGAGTTACACTCCCGACTTACGCTGAATCACCACAAACCCGTTATCATACAAACGCATGAGATACCACGGCCCCGTCCCCGACGATTCCGACAGCGAGAAAATCGGCATCCTGCTGGTGAATCTCGGGACGCCGGATTCTCCCGAAACCGGAGACGTACGCCGTTATCTCGCCCAGTTTCTCAGCGACCCGCGGGTGGTGGAAGCGCCGCGTCTGTTATGGAAGATCATTCTGCACGGGATTATCCTCCGCACCCGGCCGCAACGCTCGGCGCAGGCCTACCGCAAGATCTGGACCGAGACAGGCTCGCCGCTGCTCCATATCTCCCGTCTTCAGGCCGCCGGGCTGCAGGCGGAACTGGACACCCGTTCAGCCGGCCTGTTCCAGGTTGTACCGGTCATGCGTTATGGAAACCCCTCGGTGGCTTCCGGCCTGGAACGGCTGCGTCAGGCCAACGCCCGGCGCGTTGTAATACTGCCCCTTTATCCGCAGTACTCGGCTACCACCACCGCCTCCTCCTTCGACGCCGTTACGGAAACCCTGCGGCGATGGCGGTGGATACCGGAACTGCATCTGATCAACCACTATCACGACAACCCCGCCTATATAGAGGCGCTGGCCGATTCGGTACGCCGCTTCTGGTCCCGAGAGGGGGAGCCGGAACGGCTGCTGATCTCTTTCCACGGAATTCCCAAAGAATACTCGGACAAGGGCGACCCCTATCCGGAGCAATGCCGCACCACGGGCCGCCTGCTGGCGGAGAAGCTGGGGCTGGAGAAAACCCGATGGACATCTTCGTTTCAATCCCGATTCGGCCGCAAGGAGTGGGTACAGCCCTATACCGACGAGACCCTCCGACACTGGGGAGAAGAAGGTGCCGGCGCGGTCCACGTAATCTGCCCCGGCTTCGCCGCCGATTGCCTGGAGACCCTGGAGGAGATTGCGGTAGAAAACCGGGACCGCTTCCTGAACGCAGGGGGGGGGGAGTTCCGCTACATTCCCGCGCTGAATGATGATCCGGCCCATATCAAGGCCTTGGCGGACCTGGTGCTCGGGACGGTTAGAAGTTAGTAGTTGGTAGTTAGTAGTTGGTAGTTAGAAGTTGGAAGTTGGAAGTTGGAAAGAATACGGCGGGCGCAGCCCTCCCTACTGATAACTGATAACTGATAACTACAAACTTCCAACTTCATACTCCAACACCTCTTCCAGAAACCGTTCACACCGCTCCGGATCCGCGATGTCCGATTCGTCCGCCAGCGGCAGATCCGGGTAGTTCATCTGCAGAATATGGATAAAGATACCGTTACCCGCCCATAGGGGCCGATGACCTTCGGGGTCATAGATAGGCACGGTACCCAGGGCGCAGCTCGGAGAACGGGCTTTACAGATGAACCCGGAAAGGGTGTCGAGACGCGGCACCACCTGTTGCGCATAGGATTCAAGCCGCTCGGTCACATCCAGGGTGGGGTCATCCCGCCCCAAGGCCCGCGGACGTTCCGGGTCGCCCACAAGATTCACCGGCGGCCGGGGGACCCCCAATCCAGCATCCGATTCCGGACACACCGCCACCAGATCGAAGTGACGCTCAAGGATTTCGCAGATGAAGGCGTCCCGCTTGTGGCCCCCGTCGTAGCGGACCGGTCGGCCGAGCAGACAACTGCTGACCCCGATACGGAGACGGCGCGGCACGGGTATCCCGCTTCTAGTCCTTGCCCTCCAGCCTGCCGCGACGCCGGGCGGCGACCCGCAGGCGCAGGGCGTTAAGCTTGATGAAACCCTCGGCATCCGCCTGGTTGTACGCCCCGGCATCGTCCTCGAAGGTGACGATGGATTCGTCGAACAGACTGTCGCTATCGGACTTGCGGCCCACCACTATGACATTGCCCTTATAGAGCTTAAGGCGCACCACACCGTTGACCACCTGCTGGGTCTGGTCGATGGCCGCCTGCATCATCTCCCGTTCCGGACTCCACCAGTAGCCGTTGTAGACCAGCTCGGCATAGCGCGGCATCAATTCATCCTTCAGATGGGCCGCTTCCCGGTCCAGGGTCAGGGACTCCACGGCGCGATGGCCCTTGAGCATGATGGTGCCGCCGGGGGTTTCGTAACAGCCCCGGGACTTCATACCCACATAACGGTTCTCCACAATATCACTGCGGCCAATACCGTTCTGTCCGCCCAACCTGTTGAGGGTAGCCAGCACGGTGGCGGGACTCATACGTTCTCCGTCAATAGCCACGATATCGCCCTGTTCGTAGGTCAATTCGATGTAGGTCGGCGTGTCCGGCGCCTCTTCCGGAGAGACGGTCCAGCGCCACATATCCTTTTCCGGTTCGGCCCAGGGATCCTCGAGGATGTCACCCTCGTAGGAGATATGCAGCAGGTTGGCGTCCATCGAGTAGGGTGATTTTTTGCCCTTCTTGGTGAAGTCCACCGGTATGTCGTGTTCTTCCGCGTATTTCATCAATTTTTCCCGGGAGAGCAGATCCCACTCGCGCCAAGGGGCGATAATGCGCACCCCGGGCTTCAGTGCATAGGCGCCCAGCTCGAAACGCACCTGGTCATTGCCCTTGCCGGTGGCACCGTGGGAAATGGCATCCGCACCGGTTTCGTTGGCGATCTCCACCAGGCGCCTGGCGATCAGGGGACGGGCTATGGAGGTGCCGAGCAGGTACTCCCCTTCATAAACCGCGTTAGCCCGGAACATGGGGAAGACGTAATCCCGGACGAACTCCTCCCGCAGATCATCGATATAGATCTCCTTGACCCCCATGGCCTCGGCCTTGGCCCGAGCAGGTTCCAGTTCCTCGCCCTGACCGATATCGGCGGTAAAGGTGACCACTTCGCAGTGATAGGTCTCCCGCAACCACTTGAGGATAATGGAGGTGTCCAGGCCGCCTGAATAGGCCAGAACCACCTTTTTAACACCGGACTCAGACATGAGGTTAACTCCCGAAAAACGGCCCGCGCAAAAGCGGACCCGTAGCGTAAAAACGGGGCATTATAGCGCAGATGGGGGATGAAGTTGGTAGTTTGAAGTTAGTAGTCAGAAGTTAGAAGTAGGAAGTTAGAGGTAGGAAGTGGCGCTCCGCGACTGTCCCCGGCCACTACCAACTACTTACTTCTAACTTCCTACCTCTAACTTCCAACTACCTGGTTTTCCTGCCCTGCCGCTGCCAGCGGTCCACGATATCGTTTACGTTCAGGTCATCCGGACCCTCGCGCCACTGGGTGTAGAAATCCACATCGTTACTGTTGGGCGGCGGGTTCGGTGCCCGCATCTGGAAACGGGTCAGAACGGGAGAGGCCTCGCCAAGGGCGACCGCTTCACCCCGGGCAAGAGAGGAAAGGATGTCCACCAGGTCCCCCTCGGAGTCCGGAACAAGATCGCGGATGTATTGTTGGTCGTCCGGGTTGGTAACACGAAAACAGAGAAAACTGCCGCATTGAGAGAGGACCGTCTCCGACAGTTCATGGGGACGCTGGCTCACCACCGCCAATCCGACACCGTACTTTCTCCCCTCCTTGGCGATTCGCTCCATGGACTTGCGGGTACCCTCGTAGCCGGTTCCGCCGGCGCGGGGGATGTAGGCGTGCGCTTCCTCGCAGACCAGCAGGATGGGAAATTGCCGTGAGTGAGGGTTCCAGTAGTTGAACTCAAATGCCAGTCGCCCGATCTGCGCCGATACGGTGGGACGCACATCGAACGGCACCGAGCTGAAATCGATCACGGTCACCTGATATTTGTGCTCCTTCAGGCCGACGAATTCGCGCAACAGATCCGCCAGCGTCTCCGAGGAGTTACGCCGTTTGGGTTTGAACAGGAAATTGTAACGCACGTCATTGAGACGACTCTGCAGCTTGATCAGGAATTCGTCGAACTGCCCAAACAGGGGGCCCTTCACCTTACCGAAGTCGGTAGTCTGTTCGTTGGCTCGTTTAAAATGGTGATAAAGTTCGGCCAGAGGAAAATAGATCGGGGAATCGATGGATACCTTTTCCGGATCAATATCCTTATTGGCCTTTTTACGCAGGTTGTATACCACCTCGCGCAGAAACGCCATTTGAATCGTGGCATTTTCATCGGAGCGGTCGATCAACAGATCCACCAGTTCGCCATAGGTGAGAAGCCAGTAGGGGATTTCCAGCTCCCGGGCATCGATGGACTGAACAATCTTCTTATCGAAAGCGGTGTGTCTTGCCCCGTTATTATCCGTCCAGACATACTCCCCGTGCAGGTCGAGCACGATGATATGGGCCTTAGGCATGATGGACACCGCCTTCTGGATCAAGGAGGTCACACCCCAGGACTTACCGGAACCGGACTGCCCGAGAATGGCCAGATGGCGCCCGAACATAACCGCCGGATCGAGGTAGACACGCATCGCCGGGTAGGACGGCATATGCCCCAGATCAAAACCCATAGCCCGATAGCGTTCGAACATTACACCGATATCGGCACTCCCCATCAGGTGCACCTCGGCCCCCGGAGTCGGATAACGGCTTATGCCGCGGGAAAAAGTCCCCTCCTTGGAAAGCTCACCCACCGGTATCAGAGAAATCACACCTTTTCTGGAACTTGCCTCTTCAGCGGCCTGCGCCACCAGCCCGATCACCTTTATGCCCTTCTGCTCTATGCGGAGATAGGTGCCCACCTGTCCAACAAGCAGTTCCTCTTTCCCCAAGGTGAGCGTAGGGAAACCATCGGAATGGTCCACCGTCAATTCAGCCTTAAGACCGTTTTCACGAACCTCTATGATCCGTCCGATAAGGGTGGTCGATGCTTGCGTCATATCTTTTCCCTTTTGCGTTACTGACTTTATGCGGCTCCCTCAAGGGGGCGGTTTCCGTCCGAAACAGCTAATTCATCACGGATTCCTTCGCTGTTAGCGGCAAAAACAGAGAAAGGTTAACCCATATCCAGAGAGGAAGTTGTGGGTCAGCACAAAAAACAGCAATCTCTCATGTTCTCCTGCGCGGCGGCATGAGGTCGGTAATGGTACCCTCCGCCAGTTCCGCCGCCATACGCAACGTTTCGTTCAGCGTCGGATGGGGATGTATACAACCGCCAAGCCGCCCCACGGTCATGCCCGTTTCAAGTGCCAGTACCGCTTCCCCGATCAACTCCCCGGCGTTATGTCCCACGATCCCCACGCCGAGAATACTTCTGCTGCCCGGATCAAGAAGCAGTTTGGTCATACCCTCCTCGTGACCGATACCCATGGCGCGACCGCTGGCGGCCCAGGGAAAAGCGGCCTTTTCGTACGCGATCCCCCGCTCTTTCGCCGCCGTCTCCGTCAGACCTGCCCAGGCCACTTCCGGCTCCGTATAGGCTACCGACGGGATCACCCGTTCACCGCTCTCGCTCCCCAAACCCGCGATGGTTTCCGCCGCTATCCTGGCCTCGTGGGATGCCTTGTGGGCCAGCATCGGTCCGCCGGTCACGTCACCGACCGCGAAGATATGCGAAACATTCGTTCTTTGGCGGGCATCCACTGTTATGAATCCGTGCTGATCGACCTCCACTCCCGCCCGCTCGGCATCAATCGATCCGCCGTTCGGGGTGCGACCCACAGCCACCAGTACCTTGTCGTAGAGTGCGGATTCCGGCGCGCCTTCGCCCTCGAAAAACACCTCCAGCCCCGCATCCCGCACCTCGATCCCCGAAACCCTGGTGGAAAGCATGATGCGGTTGTAACGTTTTCCAATCAGTTTCTGCAGGGGTCGCACGAGATCACGATCACAACCGGGAATCAAGGAGGGCAACATCTCCACCACATCTATCTTGGAGCCCAGGACACTGTAGACCGCGGCCATCTCCAGTCCGATGATGCCGCCGCCGATTATCAGAAATCGTTCCGGGACGTCTTCGAGGGCCAGGGCTCCGGTGGAATCGATCAGGCGCGGATCATCATAGGGCAGCCCGGGAATACGGGTGGGCCGTGATCCGCAGGCGATAATCGCATGCTTGAACGAGAGCGATAGCGGTGCATCGTCTCTGTCCACAAGAATCCTCCCGGGGCCTTCGAACCGTCCATAACCCCGCACCACCTCGACCTTCCTCTGCTTCGCCAACAGAGCAAGACCGGTGGTCAATTTCTTTACCACCTGCTCCTTGCCGTCCCGCAGTTGTTCGAGATCTATCTCCGGAGGCGAAAACCGAATACCCATACGCGCCATGGCTTCTGCCTCGCGGACGGTTGCGACCGCATGCAGCAACGCCTTGGAGGGAATACATCCGACATTGAGACAAACCCCACCCAAGGTGGCATAACGTTCCACGAGCACCGTCTTCAGACCCAGATCGGCCGCGCGAAAAGCGGCCGTATAGCCCCCCGGTCCCGCTCCGAGGACAACCACGTCGGCATCCAATGCCGCCCCGCTTCCAGTCACCTCACCACTCATTCCGATACCTCAAATCCTGTTCCCCCATGGGTCCTGTTCAACGATATAGGATAATGAAACAGCAGGCGCAGGAATAGCTCCTCGTCCTGAAACGAGAAGAGCCCCTTTCAAGGGGCTCTTCTGCAATGTCCGGAGGGTTATGCGGTATTACCCGCGCTATTCCAGCTCCTCCCACTCGCCCTCCTCCCACTCTTCCCCGGGAGGATTGCCGTCATAGACATCGCTGCGTCGTTTCTGCAGATATGCGTCACGGGTGAACTCATACTCATCCAGGGCGGCCTCTTCCACCACGCGACTCGCGCCCAGCAGATCCGCCCGCTTGTCGATGCCGCGCAACGCTATCAGACCGTAGCGCAAACGGGCCGGATCCACATAGGTCACAGGATCCGTATACCAATCAACCACCAGCCCGACAGTGTCACGACCGTCACTCGGGCCAAGAACCGGAAGTACGATATAGGGACCGGGCCCCACGCCCCAGGCACCAAGGGTCTGACCGAAATCTTCCCCGTACTTCTCGAGATTCATATTGCTCGCCACATCGATGAACCCAAGGACACCCACCGTGGAATTAACCAGCACCCGACCGGTATCAGAGGCGGCACGGGTCAATTTGAACTGCAAAAGATTATTTATGGCGGAACCCACATCATCAAGGTTGCTGAAGAAATTGGTGATTCCTTTGTCCGCAGGTGCCGGAAGAATCGCCCGATAACCCCTGGCCAGAGGTTTGATCAGCACCTTGTCCAGGGTATCGTTGAATTCATACATCGCCCGGTTGAAGGGCTCGACGGGATCTCGCGGATCACGGGTTTCACTGGAGGCGCATCCCGCCAACACCAGTACGGTCGTGATCAGAAACACCCTAAATATTAAAAGAAAATTCTTATTCGACATTCTTTATTATCCTGTCCGCTATCCGTTTCGGTTCGTTGTCTATAGCCAGCTTCCCATCCCGATTTATTACTACCGAAATTTAGCACATTTGGGTAGCGAGCACACGGTAACACCGTTCCCTTAATAGACAACCTCTATATGATAACCTGCACGTTTTAAAAGGTTTAAGATACCCTTTTCCCCCGGCAGATGCAGAGCCCCTACCGCCACGAACACTCCACCTTCACTCAGTATCGGGTGCAAACGCTCAACCATACGCAGGTTGCGGTTATCCACAAACCGCTCCTGGAACATCCTTGCAAGCTGCTGATCGCCACCCTCCTGATAGGTCTCATTGATAGCGACCAGACCGGAGAGATCCCTCTTCAGATAGGCATCCAGCATACTCTCAAACATTGTCGGCAGCTGATCCAGATTGTTTAGGGTATCTTCCAACATCCTTATCTGATCTTTCTCCTGCATACCGTCAAATACCGCCAACTGCTCCTCGGCGCTCTCCAGCCCTACAACCTGTTTGCCCGCGGTTTGCGCCGTCTGGAAGAGGACAAGATCCAGAAATTGCCCGGTTTTCGGAGGGGGAACAACGAGCATCGTTATCACTGACCAGGGCTTGTAATGACGTAGAGCCACCTCCGGTATCCCCCGGCTCTCCGCGGCCGCCACCGTTCGCCCATAGAGTTCATCGCCGAGGACCTCGCGCAGTTCCCGGCCGTCGGCATATACCATCCCTGCCGCCACCTTGAGCACATTGGTGCCTTCAATGGTCATTTCCAGCGCCACCCGCCGGGACTCATCAAAGGCGTCACGAACGGGCTCCGGAAGCGTTACCACACGCTTATCTTCGAGATGTATGGTCCCAAAAAGGTAGCTGGGGGCGACGTTTCCCTTCTCTATCCGAAAGAGCAACCCTTGTCCAAAAGGTATCTCCGCGATCGCTTCCTCCTGCGGCAGAAGCATCCAGAGACAAAGGACCCATCCCGCCAGAAAGAAACGACCCCTCACCCGAATTCTCATGTCATCCAATCTCCTTAACTGATCGCAAATGGACGCAACAACCGGCAAATAGTCGCAAATTCATAAAAACGATTCGCGAGCTTCTGATGAGCTCCCGGCTCCACTCCTTTCCCCCCTTTTCGGCATGGATATAGACCATGGAACCCCTGATTAAGTCGCTTATGAGCGAGTTTGTGTCCAAATGGCGATGATCGCAAGGTATGGCGCGCAGGCCGGATACCATAGCTATCCAAAAGCTCCATATGTCAGCCGGGCGGCACACGATTCACAGGATTCGAAAAAAAACCTCCGGTGCCTTATGCTGTCAGCCTATGAATGAGATTACCTACAACGCTGCCATGGCGTACCGTTTCCGTGGCTTTCTACCGGTGGTTGTTGACGTGGAGACAGGCGGCTTCGACGCCCGGAAAGACGCTCTGCTGGAGATTGCAGCGGTAATTATCCGTATTGATGAAAACGGCCTGCTGCTGCCGGCGGAAAGTCATGCCTGCCATGTGGAACCCTTTCCAGGCGCCAACATGGATCCCAAGGCGCTCGCGTTTAACGGTATCGATCCCCATCATCCGTTCCGTATGGCGCTGCCGGAAAAAGAGGCATTAAAAAAGATCTCCCAACCCATACGCCACGCCATGAAGGAGAGCGGCTGCAAGCGGGCCATATTGGTTGGCCATAATGCCTTTTTCGATCTGGGATTCATCAATGCCGCAGTCGAAAGGACCGATTACAAACGCAATCCCTTCCATCCTTTCAGCACTTTCGATACCGTTACCCTGGCCGGACTCGCGTTCGGTCAGACAGTCCTGTCACGGAGCGTCCAGGCCGCGAATCTCGAATGGAACAGCGGCGAGGCGCACTCCGCCGTGTATGACGCTGAAAAAACGGCCGAGCTGTTCTGCGCCATCGTAAATCGCTGGCAACAGTATTGCCCCGACCTTCCCTGGACGGCGAACCCGGCGGAGTGAGACAAAGCCCGACAGAATCGCCTTCCCATTTAACCATCGAGTAACAAACGCAAAGTTCGCAAAGGCGCAGAGACGCTGAGTTGTTAAAACCATCTCACTATTTGCCCTGCACCGACACCGCAGCGGGATTATGCCATAGGCTCCATGAAAATCCGTTCGAGAAAACTTTGCGCCTTAGCGCCTTTGCGTTCTCTGCGCTGAATATGCGGGCTTTACAGACGTAGGACTGGGTATTAATCCACGTTGAGCTGCAGCCACAGCTCCAGCAACGCAAGATGCCAGAGCTTGCTGCCCTGGAGCCGGGTAAGGTGCATCTCCGGCGCGGAGAGCAGCAGCTCGACGTAGGCCCGATCAAATAGACCCCGATCCCGGCATGTCTGTGAATACAGGATATCGCGCATGAAATGAAAAAAATCACCCCGCACATATTTAAGAGCCGGCATTGGGAAATAGCCCTTGGGACGATCGATAACGGCATCCGGAAGCAATCCACGGGCCAATGCCTTAAGCGGGTACTTACCCCCTTCACGCAACTTGAACTCCGGCGGACAGCGCGCCGCCAGTTCCACCAGCCGGTGATCAAGAAAGGGAACGCGGGCCTCCAGACCCCAGGCCATGGTCATGTTATCCACCCGCTTGACCGGATCATCCACTATCAGGGTGGTGACATCCATATGCAGAACGGCATCCATGAAGGTCTCGGCATCCGGTTCCGCCAATAGCCCGCTGACCTTTGCGGAGGTGTAGTCCTCTCCCCGGAACGCGGGGGTCACCATGCGAAGAAACTCTTCATGGTCCCGGTCAAAGTAGTGTCTGGCGAAACGTTCCTGCGGCGTCCCCTGTGATTCCGCCAGCATGCGTGGATACCAGAAATAGCCGGCGAACACCTCGTCCGCGCCCTGCCCGGACTGCACCACCTTGATCTCTTTGGAGACCTGTTCCGCGAGCAGATAGAAGGCGACGGCATCCTGTCCGAACATCGGCTCCGCCATGTTTTCCACCGCCTCCGGCAACCGCCGCAGGACTTCGTCGTTGGGAATGCGAAATTTTCTGTGGCGGGTGGCGTAGCGGGCCGCTACCTGATCCGAATACTGGAACTCGTCCCCCTGCTCCTCGGGCTGACTCTCAAAACCCACAGAGAAAGTGCGTAAATCGGCAATCCCCGTTTCCGCCAACAGGGCCACCAGCAGGCTGGAATCGAGTCCTCCGGAAAGCAGAACCCCCACCGGAACATCGGCGATCTCGTTACGTCTGCGAACGGCGGCCCGCAGCTCTTCATGGATGGCATCCAGCCATTCATCGTCGTTCAGCGGTTTCTCGGGACGGATGGCGGGGAAACTCCAGTAGCGCCGTTCCTGCATATCGCCTTTGGAATCGACCATCATCCAGTGCCCCGGGGCCAACTTGCGCACCCCCCGCAGGATGGTCTGGGGCGCAGGAATTACCGCATGCAGCGTAAACAGATGGTGAAGCGCAACCGGATCTATACTGGTGTCCACACCCCCGGTAGCCAGCAACGCCTGAGTGGAAGAGGCAAAACGAAAACGCTCCCGGTCGACCGTATAGTAAAGGGGTTTGATCCCCAAACGGTCCCGTGCCAGGAACAACCGTTTTTCGGTTTCGTCCCATATGGCGAAGGCGAACATCCCATGCAGGCGTTCCACACAGGACTCACCCCAGGCGTGCCACGCCTTGAGAATGACCTCGCTGTCACCATCGGAAAAGAAATGATAACCCCGGGTCTGCAGCTCCTTGCGTAACTCCCGGTAGTTATAGATGGTTCCGTTGAAGACCAGAGCCAGGCCCAATTCCTGGTCGACCATCGGCTGATTGGCGTGTTCGCTAAGGTCGATAATCGCCAGGCGCCGGTGGCCGAAGGCAAGGGGGCCGTCACTGAAACTACCGCCGTGATCCGGTCCGCGCCGCTCCAGTTTTTCCACCATGCGGGAAACCGCGGCCAGATCGGAGGCCGTGCCGTTCAATGTCAATTCACCGCAGATTCCGCACATAGTATTTTCAGTCTACCCGGATAGCCTTCCGGCTTTACTCCACTTTTCCCCAACCACCACCGCCCGCGGTCTCGATTACCAGTCTGTCACCCGGCCCCACCTCGCAGTCGACCTTGGAGGGTAGCGGCTTGCCGTTCAGGAGATTGATACCCGCCTGACCCGCGGCGCCGCCTGCCAGCCCCCAGGGTTGATGACGGCGGCGTTCCGTAAGCAGGGAGAGCCGGGTCGGAGAGAGAAACTCGAACTCCCGGATCAGACCGTCCCCGCCGGGACGCGTCCCCTCCCCGCCGGACCCGCGCCGCAGGGAGTAACGGGTCACCCGGAGCGGGAAACGGCTTTCCAACACCTCAATAGGCGTATTGCGGGTATTGGTCATATGGGTCTGTACGCCGCTGTGCCCGCCGCCCCGAGGCCCGGCCCCCATGCCGCCGCCGACGGTTTCGTAATAGTCCCACGCTCCTGTTTCACCGTCGCTTCCCATGGCCAGATTGTTCATGCTTCCGTGGCTTGCCGCCGGGATCTCCTCCGGCAGCGCCTGAGCCAGCGCACCCATGACCGTGTCCACGACGCGAGTGCTGGTCTCCACATTGCCGGCGGCGACGGCCGCCGGGCGACGCGCGTTGAGGAGGCTGCCCTCAGGAGCATGAATATCAATCGACCGGAAGACCCCGGCACAGGCCGGGGTGAAATGCGGCATAAGGCAGCGAAACACGTAATACACGGCGGCCGCGGCGACGGACAAGGGACAGTTTACATTACCCGGTACCTGGTCCGCCGTACCGGAAAAATCCACCCTGACCCGTCCGCCGGATACCGCGATACCGGTACGGATAGGGATATCGCAATTCCCGGCTCCATCGTCATCCATCACATCCTCGAAACGGTATACACCGTCCGGAATGGATTTCAGGGCCTCCATGGCCAACTGTTCACCATAGGCGTTCAGGGCGCGAAGTGCCGATTGGAAGCCGTCCGGACCCTGAAGGCTCACCAGACCCCTCATTCGCAACAGTCCGATCCGGTTGGCGCTGATCTGCGCGGCGATATCCCCGTGGGACTCTTTCCGGTTACGGGCACTTCCCACAATCCGCTGCAACAGAGCGGCGTCGATGCGCCCTTCCCGCAGCAGATAAGAGGGTTCTATAACCAGCCCCTCCTCTTCCAGGCTGGTTGAGATGGGCATTGATCCCGGACTGCGGGCGCCGATATCCGCATGATGTGCGCGATTGGCAACGAAGCCCGCCAGTCGGCTTTCCAGAAAAACCGGGGCGATAAGGGTTACATCCGGCAGATGAGTTCCCCCGAGAAAGGGGTCGTTGAGGATAACCATATCCCCCCGACGCCATGCCGTTCCGGAGACGATATCCCGCATGGCAAAGGCCATGCTCCCCAGGTGTACGGGGATATGGGCGGCCTGGGCACACAGTTCCCCATCGGCATCAAAAACGGCACAGGAGTAATCAAGGCGATCGCGAATATTGGGAGAAAAGGCGGCGTTGCGCAGCACCGCGCCCATCTCGTCACAAATCGCCTCCAGCCGACTGGAGAAGATGCTCAATTCGACAGGATTCACTCCGCACTCCTGATACCGTTTCCCGCACCCGATTGTGGCACAAAAACGGTTTGACCTTGTATTTCCGAGTCCCGGCCCATAGATTAACCACAACCCATTTCACGTACGCTTAACGGAGGAGCACGCAATGGCACATGAACTACCCCCCCTGCCGTACCAACAGGACGCACTGGAACCCACCATCTCCCGGGAGACCATCGAATATCACTACGGAAAACACCATCAGACCTATGTGACAAATCTGAACAACCTCATAGCGGGAACGGAATTCGAAAACGCCGCGTTGGAAGAGATCGTGAAGAAATCCTCCGGCGGCATATTCAATAACGCGGCCCAAATCTGGAACCACAGTTTCTACTGGAATTGCCTCTCCCCTCAGGGAGGCGGCGAACCGGGCGGTCCGCTCGCCGGGGCCATCAACGCGGCCTTCGGTTCATTCGATGAATTCAGGAAGCAGTTTGCCAACTCGGCGGCAACCAATTTCGGCTCCGGCTGGACCTGGCTGGTGAAGAACGGCGAGGGAAAGCTCGAGATCGTCAATACCTCCAACGCCGCCAACCCCATGACCGAGGGACTGACACCGCTGCTCACGGTGGATGTATGGGAACACGCCTACTACATCGACTATCGGAATGCCCGGCCCAAATATCTGGAAGAGATATGGAACATCGTGAACTGGGAATTCGTGGCAGATAACTTCAGCGGATAATCCGCAGGGAAACTTCCCCGGGGCACAGCGGCCGCCGGCCGACGCGCCCCGAGGGGTATCTATTTGGCTTTCAGCATCTTATCGACCATCTGTTCGCTTTCGTACCAGTCCTCCTGCTCGTAACCCGGCTCGAAGTTGCGGTGTTCCGCCCGATAATAGGCCATGGTGGCAATCATTTCATAACGCTGGCGGGGGGTGATTTTCGGCTTCTTCGCCGCCGCATTCTTCTTTACGGCGGCTTTTTTTGCCACTGCCTTTTTCGCTGGTTTCTTTTTTACCACTGTTTTCCTTGCCGACTTCGGCTGCTCCTTGCTTCCAGTTGACTCCTTGGATTTCATGATCTTCTCCTTAGTAGATTTCCCTGCAGTACTGAATAGTAGATTTGATTGTAGGAGAAATCCGCGAAAAGAGAATGACAAATCTCGGAACTCTCCAGGTATCGAGGTTATTCTGGAAACCCCTTTCCGGGGTTCAGAATATTATTCGGATCGAATTGCTTTTTGATATCCCTCATCAAGCGTAATGTTACCGGGTCAATCTCCCGCACGACGAAATCCCGTTTCTCCAGGCCGATACCGTGCTCCCCGGAAAGGGTACCGCCAAGACCCAGCACCAGATCAAAGGTCGCGTCCAGACATTCCCGGACCCGCGCCATCTCGTCCGGATTATCCGGATCGGCAAGCAGATTCACATGGATATTTCCGTTGCCGGCATGTCCGAAATTGACGACGCGTATCCCCTTATCGACGGAGAGCCTTTCCAGCCCGCCGATCAATTCGGGGATACGGGAAACCGGGACCACCACGTCCTCGTTTATCTTTTTCGGCGCAATGTTGCGTAAGGCCGGCGAAAGCGCCTTGCGCGTCTCCCAGAGACGCGCGATCTCCTGTTCAGTGGTCGCGGTATGGATCTCCAACAGACCGCCGTTGCGCGCGGCGGCTTCCACCGCGGCCACCGATTCCGCCAGGCAGTGGACCGGTCCATCCACCTCGATCATCAACAACGCACCCACCTTCGGATCCAGCTCCAGGCCGGAAAAATCACGCACCATGTCAAGGGCCGCACCGTCCATGAACTCAAGGGCGCAAGGGGTCACGGGTTGGGCCATGATAGAGGAAACCGCTAAAGCCGCAGCATGAATATCACCATAGGTGGCGCGCAGGGTCTGTTTCGCTTCCGCCAGAGGCGTCAGTTTGAGAACCGCCTCGGTTATCACCGCGAGGGTCCCCTCGGAACCGATCAGAAGTCGCGTCAGGTCATACCCCACCACCCCCTTGCTGGTGGCAACCCCGGTTCTAATTTCCTCACCGGCACCGGTGACCGCCCGCAGTCCGAGGGTGTTTTCCCGGGGGGTCCCGTATTTGACGGCACGCGGCCCCGCCGAATTGTAGGCAAGGTTTCCACCGATAGTACAGACCGCCGCACTGGTCGGATCGGGCGGCCAGAAAAAACCGCATCTCTCCAGCGCCTGTTGCAATTCCAGGTTGGTGACCCCCGGCTCCACCCGGGCCGTGCGATTAGCCGGATCGATATCCAGAATACGGCTCATCCGCTCCAGGGAGAGCACGATCCCGCCACGATCGGGGACGGTAGCCCCGGTGGTGCCGGTACCGCGCCCCCTGACGGTGAGATTAATGCCCTTACCGTTACAAACCCGGACCACATCCCGAATCTGCCCCTGTTCCGTGGCAAACACAACCGCCTGCGGCGTCGCCTGACGACGGCTGTTATCGTACCCGTAGGGTAAACAGTCGGCGGGGTCCGTGCGTACCGCGTCTCCACCAACAATCGCAGCCAGTTCCGCGACTACCCGAGGAGGCAGTTCAACCATTCCCGTCGACGTACTCAAAAACCTTTACAACCTTCTGCACACCGCTGATATGGCGAACCTTCTCCACAACCGCATCCGCTTCCTGCTGTGTCACCAACCCCATCAGATAAACAACACTTCTCTCCGTAACCACCTTGATCCGCGTGGGA
Organism: Sedimenticolaceae bacterium; assembly: GCA_050287965.1. Classification (GTDB taxonomy): domain Bacteria; phylum Pseudomonadota; class Gammaproteobacteria; order Chromatiales; family Chromatiaceae; genus CBFDBF01. The sequence continues at coordinate 9,300 of JBNKCX010000005.1, read as the reverse complement.
TCGAATTCGGGAAGCTTGATATCGAACAATTGCACCTTCACCTTGGCGGTCAGATAGCTGTCACCGCTTCTCTCCGTTAGCGATGTGGGCTCTCTGATCTCGATCTCATCAACCACCCTCCGCACACCCTCGATCTTTCTGACCATATCGACGTAGCGATCACGAAGATCCGCGGAAACAGACTGTCCGGTAAGCAGTACGACTGTGTTGTAACTGGTTGCGCTGACATTTGTTCCGTCCCTCAGTTCCTTGTACTGGAGCCTCCTGTGCAACGCTTTTATTTCAATATTCTGGTCTTCAATCGTGGAACCGGCGGTACGCCGATCATGGGCTACCGAAGCTCCCACCGCGGCCCCCCCTCCCACGACGGCGGGCGTACAGCCCTGCAGAGAGGCCAGGACAAGCGCAAGCGCGGTTAGACCAAAGGCAATTTTGAATTTCATGGCGTATCTCCGTTAACTGTTCGAATTTCCGGACCGGTGTCGGTTAGGCAGTATGACCTCAGACAATGCGATTATGTTCCGACCCGGAACGCATCTTTAACCCATTCTATCTTTCCGCCGTCTCCGGCTGAAAGCGCGACCACGTCAAATCGGCACGGGAGATCGACCGCTTCGGTTTCCCGCTGGAGATACCAGGCCGCCGCAGAAATGATGCGTTCGCGCTTCACCGGCGTGACTGTCTCAGCGGCGCTTCCAAACCGGTCATCTCTACGGTAACGGACTTCAATGAACACCAGACACTCCCTGTCCCGCATAACAAGATCCAACTCCCCGGATCTACAGCGGTAATTGCGGGTAATGAGCTTCAATCCTTCCCGTTCCAGGAAACCGAGTGCTGTTGTTTCCGCTTGATCACCAATATCCCTTGCCGACTTCCTTGTCATAGGGTTCGCTCCCTCCTGATAGATCACGGACTCCCGGGATGCAACTCCCTCTCAGCGTAGAAACGAGGGCGCCGAAAAAGAACTGCCACGGTTCTCCTCCATACGCGGCGTATAACCGATCACCTTCGGCTTACCTCTTTTCATTTCGGCCCAGATCAACTGACGATGGACGCATTTTGAATTGTCCAGATAAAGAATGCCGGTCTTTCCGTCCAGGGTCTCGCCGCTATCCATTTCCAAACGTGAAAGATGAGGCAAGACATCGTAGGCATCCATACCCATGGCAAACAGACGACCGTAGGCGGCCAGTTTTTTCGGCAATTTGTTATCCCCTGACTGATTCCCTTCCCCTTCAACCAGCAACCAGGGAATATCCGGGAATCTCACCCCGTTGAGGTCGATATCTCTTGTCGGGTCAGGAACGCCGCTATAGGCGTGCGAAGTTGAATACACCGGCAGATCAGACGCATGGTAAAACTGCAATTGCGGACGAACCTGGCGCGCCAGCTGTGATTTCGCCGCGAGAAAGATAAATCCGGCGTCCTGACGCCGACGCGGCTCGAACTCCATCTTAACCCCGAGGAGCCGTCGCAGCGCATGGTACCGATCATTACTGTCCTTCACATTCAATACCGCCTGAATAGGTTCGGAGAAGTCATGCTCAGCAGGTTTATAGGTATGCGCTTCCAGGAGCCTGCCCCCCAACTGCTCCCAGCGGCCGCGAAAGGCGTTGTATACCCGGGTTCCCCATTCATCCTCCGGGTACAACGCCAACGCGGTGGTATGACCGTCCATCCATGCCCGCTCGGCCACCTGGCGTGCTTCATCCTCCGGGGAAAGCGCAAACTGAAAGAGATTTCGCGGCTGGGAAAAACCGGTCGGAATCTGGTTCAACGCCAATACCGGGGTATCGAGATACCCGGCCTGAGCCAGGCGCGCGACGGCGTCCTTGCTGAGCGGGCCGATCACCATATCGGCACCGGATGCCACCGCCTTCCGGTAGGTCGACCAGATCTCATCACTGTTGGAACTGTCGTAGAAACGCAATTCCGGCCGGTTCCCTCCTTTCTTTTTGTAGTAAGCAGCCATCATTCCACGACGCAACGCCTCCCCCGCATTTGCGTACGGGCCACTCTGGGGCAGCAGAACCGCCACATGGGAAGGGGCGCGATAGAGGGTGGATATACGCTGGAAATAGCCTTCCAACAACTCCGGTAACGCCGGATGACTGGAAAACCGCTCACGCCAGGTCTCCAGGCGTTGCTGGCCGAGGTGCGGATCGCTCGGGTAGACCTTGATTATGCGTGCCAGCTCCATCCAGCCTCCGAAAACCCCCGGTGGACTGGGTTGCAGGATCTGCAGGGCGCTGTCGGTATAGGTCGAGAGCGTACGCACTATCTCCTTCTGCACCTCTATCCTCTGTTGCGGATCGGTCAGCAGAAGATCCAACTCGGTCTGCGCCCGGGCGCTTTCGAGCATATTCCCGGTAAGCTTGTAGGCATCGGAACGGGCACGATAAAAGCGTGTAAGGATATCCTGGGACGCCTCCGCCGTCGGGCTTCGCTCCAGAAACTGTAATGCCTCGTCGGGGTGATTGCGCTTTATCGCGACCTCGGCAAAGATCACCCGTTTGCGTAAATCGAGCTCCGGGAACCCGCCGATCCCGATGACCGACTGCAGACGGTAAGCGGATTCTGCATCTCCCACAACCAGATAATCCTCCATCGCCCGCAACAGAGCCTGCTGCCGCATCGGAGGTTCGAACTCCGCAGCCAGCCGCTCGAACATGGCCGCCGCAGCCAGATAGTCGCCGGATTGTTCCAGCACGATGGCGGGCGTAAAGCGCGGGTTATTGCTTAAACTCGGCGGCGGGGGGGAACGCTCGACCTTCCAGGTTGGGGCCGGGACGCAGCCCGAAAGGATCAACAGCGCCAGGAGGATAATAGTCAGCGAAAAAAGGCGATATATCTGCATAGTGTCATTGAGGCGGACACGATGGACAATAATCCTGTCGCCTTGAAGCGTTTTCCAATAGTCTTAGCAAGGGTCGGACAAGTATCATTTTCGGGGTAGATCGTGTCAATTGCAAAAGGCGTACTTTATATAGTGGCCACCCCCATCGGCAATCTCGGGGATATGTCCCCCAGGGCCGTCGAGGTTTTAACGGGTGTCGACCTGATCGCCGCGGAGGATACCCGGCACAGCCGGCCCCTGCTGCGCCATTTCGGCATCACGACACCCCTGTTCTCGCTGCATGATCACAACGAGCGCGAAGTGAAAAACCGGATAGTCGAACGCCTGCAGCAGGGGGAAACCGTAGCGCTGATATCGGATGCCGGAACCCCCCTGATCAGCGATCCGGGGTACCCCCTGGTGCGCGAGTGCCACCGGCTCGGGCTGACGGTATCCCCGGTACCTGGTCCCAACGCCGCCATCAGCGCCCTCTCCGCCTCCGGACTACCCACAGATCGCTTTCTGTTCGAGGGTTTCCTGGAACGGACCCGCAGGGCCCGTCTGCAGCAGCTTGAGGCGTTGCGGGACGACAAACGCACCCTGGTCTTTTATGAATCCGGACATCGTATCAGAGAGAGTCTGCGGGACATGGAACAAGTTTTCGGCCCGGAACGCCCCGCCGTCCTGGCCCGGGAATTGACCAAACTGTACGAAACCGTGCTTTTCAGGAGCCTTGATGAGCTGGGCCGGATCCTCGACGAGGATCCTGATCAGCACAAAGGGGAGTTTGTGCTGCTGGTGGGTGGCGCAGGGGAACGGCCCGAGGGCCGGATCTCTTCCGAGGGGGAGCGCATTCTTCGTATCCTTGTGGATGAGCTGCCGGTAAAACAGGCCGCCACCCTGGCGGCCAGGATCTCCGGAGAGAAAAAAAACCTGCTTTATCAACTCGCTATTTCCCTCAGGCAGCAGGAATAGAAAAGGCGACCTCCCCCGGCCGCCGGGGCGATACTGAAGGAGAAACCGCCATCCGTCCCGGGTCCCGGGGGCAGAAAACTCCGCCAGCCTCTGATCGGAAGAACGCACGAAGGTATTGCGCTGGAACCCTTCTCAAGATATACAACCATTGTGAAAATCAATAACCAAGGGATCTCTGATTGATTCTATGCGCCGATCAATCGGAAATTTCCGAGGGAGAAGGTTAACCGGTCTCGGTTTTTTGGGGAGCTGAAATTAAGTGAATAGACTGTTTTTTCTTATGTTATCGGTTTTCGCATTGATTCCCGGCACGGCGCTGGCCGCCGCTGACGGGGTCCGCCCCGCGCTGACCGACCACTGGGTTGGAATCACCGCTCTGGTCATCTTTGCCCTGGCATATGCCCTTGTCATGGCGGAGGAATTTACCCATCTGCGGAAATCAAAACCGGTGATCCTGGCGGCGGGTATCATCTGGGCCCTGATTGCCTGGGTCATTTCCGGCATGGAAGGATTCGCGGCGGATGCGGCGGAAGAGGCGGTAAAACACAACCTTCTGGAATACGCCGAGCTGATGCTGTTCCTGCTGGTGGCCATGACCTATATCAACGCCATGGATGAACGCAACGTGTTTGAGAACCTGCGCTCCTGGCTGGTAAAGATGGGCTTCGGCTTCCGCAAGCTGTTCTGGATCACCGGCGTTCTCTCCTTTTTCATCTCTCCGGTGGCCGATAATCTGACCACCGCCCTGCTGATGTGCGCCGTGGTCCTGGCGGTCGGGGGTGAAAACACCAAGTTCGTGCTGCTGGCCTGTATCAATATCGTGGTCGCCGCTAACGCCGGCGGCGCCTTCAGCCCCTTCGGGGATATCACTACCCTCATGGTATGGCAGAAAAGCGTGCAGACTCCCCAGGGCATGGTGGACTTCTGGAGCTTTTTCTCTCTCTTTCTTCCTGCTCTGGTCAATTGGCTGGTGCCCGCGGCGATCATGCACTTCGCCGTTCCGAACGAACAACCTTCCGGCGACGGTGAAGCGATCAGCATGAAACGGGGCGCCCGGCGGATTATCGCCCTGTTTCTGCTCACCATCGCCACGGCGGTCAGCTTCCACCACTTTCTGCATATGCCGCCGGTGATCGGCATGCTGACCGGCCTGGCCTACCTGCAGTTTTTCGGTTATTTCCTCAAGAAGACCTATCGGCGGGAACATCCCCAACTCTCATCCGCCGACAAAGTTGAGTTAGACCATGACGGACAAATGGGGACACCCCTCTCCTTCGACGTATTCCATCGTCTGGCCCGGGCGGAGTGGGACACACTGCTGTTTTTCTACGGCGTCGTACTCTGTGTAGGCGGTCTCGGTTTCATCGGTTATCTCGCCGTGGCTTCCGAGGTTATGTACGTGAATTGGGGTGCCACCAACGCCAATGTGGTTGTGGGCGTTCTCTCCGCTATTGTGGACAACATCCCGGTGATGTTCGCCGTACTTACCATGATGCCGGACATGTCCATGGGCCAGTGGCTGCTGGTGACTCTCACAGCCGGTGTCGGCGGCTCCCTGCTTTCCATCGGCTCGGCTGCAGGCGTGGCCCTGATGGGGCAGGCGCGAGGCAAATACACCTTCTTCGGCCACCTTAAATGGACCCCGGTGATCGCCTTGGGATACGCGGTGTCGATCGCCGTCCATATGTGGATAAACGCCGAGCTTATGTAACCACTTAGCGCAATGGCGCGGCCGAACCTCTTCGGTTCGGCCGCGCTTCACACCGACATCCTTAATGGGCTGGCGATCGATGGTTAAACAGACTAAAACCGTTTTAACTTTCACCGCCCTGGCTGTTCTGCCGGCCGGAGTATCGGCCAGCCTATTAACTGGAAGCAACTACGACTTCACCGAACACTGGATCGGGCAATTAAGCCTGGCGGTCTTCCTCTGCGCCCTGCTGGTCGCCATTTTGGAAGAGTTCACCCACCTGCGCAAATCCAAGCCGGTGATCCTCTCCGCCGGCATAATCTGGGGGCTCATCGGCTGGTCCAGCCACGTGCTGCCGGAGATCCAGAACGCGGAACAGGCGGTCCGCCAGAATCTTCTGCAGTACGTGGAGCTGATGCTGGTGATGCTGGTGGTGATGACCTATATCAACGCCATGAGTGAGCGCCAGGTATTCAACACCCTGCGCCGATGGATAATGACCAGGGGATACAGTTACCGCAAACTATTCTGGATCTCGGGTCTGGCCAGCTTTTTTCTCGCTCCGTTGCTAGGCAACCTCGCGGTGGCGCTGCTGGCCGGAGCGACGATAATGGCCATCGCGGGCAAAAACAGCCGCTTTATCGCCCTGGGCTGCACCAATATCGTTCTGGCATGCAATGCAGGCGGGACATTCAGCCCGTTCGGAGATATCACCACCCTCATGGTGTGGCAGGCACCGATCCATCCTACCGACCGGATGCTGGATTTCTGGTCGTTTTTTCAGCTCTTCCCTTCTGCCCTTGCGGCCTATCTGATACCCGCCACCGGGATGCATTTCGCTGTTCCGGCGCGAGCACCGAAAGCCGACTCCTGTAGAGCGACACCCCGTCGGGGCGCCAAACGGGTGATACTGCTGTTCTTCGCCACTATCGTCTCAGCGATCCTGTTTCGGGGGATGTTCGATCTACCCGCAGTAGTAGGTATGCTGACCGGCCTGGCCTATCTGCAGTTCTTCGGTTATTACCTGAAAAAGACCCACGGCAAATCGGAACCGGTCTCCATCGACGAAGAACAGATGGGTGGAATCGTACCGCTGGAGGGGAAAAATCCCTTTGACATTTTTGCCCGTATCGCCCGCTCGGAATGGGATACGCTGTTTTTCATATATGGCGTAGCCCTGTCAGTAGGCGGTCTGGCCTATCTCGGCTATCTCGCCCTCGCCTCCGACGTGTTTTATGGCGAATGGGGCGCCACCTATGCCAACATCGCTTTGGGGCTTCTGTCCGGAGCTCTAGAGAACGTCCCCATCATGTACGGAGTGCTGGGCATGTCTCCGGAGATGTCCCATGCCCAGTGGCTTCTTGCCACCTTCAGCACCGGTGTCGGGGGTTCCCTGCTCTCCATCGGTTCCGTCGCCGGGATAGCGCTGATGGGCGAGGCCCGAAACCACTACACCTTCTTTTACCACCTGCGCTGGACCCCTCTGGTGCTGATCGGATATGCCTGCGGCATCGGGGTTCATCTGCTGCTGCACCAGAGCACCCTCTAGCGCAGGGTATCAGCGATCACCCCGGCTCACCGACAATCGTTTACTCCAAAGTCTTAGGAATTGTTGCTAGAATGCTCCGTTTTTTCCGACCTGGAGCTTCTGTACTTCCGTGAACTTCGTTAACGGCCTGCACTTCAAGAACATACGCGGCGATATCTATGGCGGTATCACGGCTGCCGTGGTGGCGCTGCCCCTTGCCCTGGCGATGGGGGTCTCGTCCGGGGCCGGTCCCATCGCCGGCCTTTACGGCGCCATACTGGTGGGTTTCTTCGCCGCCATTTTCGGTGGAACACCGGCCCAGGTCTCGGGTCCGACCGGCCCCATGACGGTGGTGATGGCGGCCGTCATCACCCAGTACACCGCACTCTTCCCGGACGACCCGGCCCACGGTATCGCCATCGCCTTTACCGTGGTGATTATGGGCGGCCTGTTCCAGGTCCTGTTCGGGTTTCTGAAAATCGGCAAATTTATCGAACTGGTACCTCACCCGGTGGTATCCGGTTTCATGAGCGGTATCGGGGTAATCATTATCTTGCTGCAACTGCCCCCGTTGCTGGGATTCGCGGCCCAGCCCGGCCCCATGGCCTCCGCCCAGGCCCTGCCCGAGGCATACGACAGCATGGTGGGCGACGCCCTCATCCTCGGCGCAATTGCATTGGCCATCGTCTATCTGCTGCCGGCGAGGCTGAATCGACTGATCCCTTCGCCACTGGTGGCCTTGACCGTGGGAACCCTGACCTATGTGCTGTTCCTCAGTGAAGGCGGCGCCTCAGTCCTGGGGGACATCCCCACCGGCCTGCCGGATTTCCAGATCCCCACCTTTGAACTGGCCCTGCTTCCGAAGATGATCAAGTCGGCCCTGACCCTGGCCGCCCTGGGCTCCATCGACTCCCTGCTCACCTCCCTGGTGGCGGACAACGTAACCCGGACCTACCACAACTCGGACCGGGAATTGATCGGCCAGGGTATCGGTAATACCGTGGCCGGTTTTTTCGGCGGGCTGCCGGGTGCCGGCGCCACTATGCGCACCGTGGTCAATATCAAGGCGGGCGGTCAGACCCCGATCTCCGGCGCCCTCCATGCCCTGGTCCTGCTCGCCATCGCCCTGGGGGCAGGCGCATTGGCCAAGAACATCCCCCATGCCGTGCTGTCCGGCATCCTGATCAAGGTGGGTACCGATATCATCGACTGGGACTACCTGAAGCGGCTCCGTAGCGCACCCACGGCGGGCATAACCACCATGGCCATGGTGTTCTCCATCACTGTCTTCGTCGATCTTATCGTTGCCGTGGCGGTAGGCATGACCATGGCGGGCATGATATCCATGAAACGCACCGTGGACCTGCAGTTGAAGAGTATCAGCGCCATCCGCGAGGTGGACGAGAACACACCCCTCAGTGAGGAAGAAGCGGAGATCATCAAGGAAGCTCAGGGACGTATCCTGCTGTTCCACCTGGGCGGTCCCATGAGCTTCGGCGCCGCCAAGGGTATGGCGCGACAACTGGCCCAGTTCGATCAATATGATGTACTGATCCTGGAGCTGACCGACGTGCCACAGATCGACTATACCGCCACCCGCGCCCTGTTCGATATGGTGCATGACGCCCAGTCCAGCGGACGCCAGGTATTTCTGGTGGGTTGCCGCAAACAGGTCTGTGACATGATGGAGAAACTAGGCGTAACCGCCCAGGTACCGCAAGAAAATCTGGTAAACGAACGGTTGGATGCCCTCCATTTCGGCCTGCGGCTGCTGAAGGAAAGACAGACCGAAAACATTACCGGCTGAGAACGAAAGCCGACCGGCGAAACGGCGGGCACAGCCCGCCGTTCCCCGGAAAGTTAGGGTCACTCCTGCGGAGCAGGCTCCTCGGCAGGGGCAGGTTCTGTTGCCTCCTCCATGGGGGCCGGAACGGTTTCTTCTACCGCCCCTTCACCAGCAGCCGGGGCAAGTTGTTGTTCCGCGGCCTCTTCGGCCGGAGCGGGTTGTTCCGCCGCGCCTTCGGCCGGGGTCGGGACGGGCTGTTCTGCGGTCTCCTCAGCCGGTGCCGGAGCAGCCTCCGCCTCCTCCGCAGCAGCCGGTGCCGGTTGTTCCGCCGCGCCTTCGGCCGGGGTCGGGACGGGCTGTTCCACGGTCTCCTTAGCCGGTGCCGGAGCAGCCTCCGCCTCCTCCGCAGCAGCCGGCGCGGGTTGTTCCACCGCGCCTTCGGCCGGGGTCGGGACCGGCTGTTCCACGGTCTCTTCAGCCGG
>JBNKCX010000004.1:0-34346 GCA_050287965.1 Sedimenticolaceae bacterium | reverse complement strand
CTGTTGACGGATCCTGGCCGTCCAGGAGTTCATCCAGGAGTTCGGCGCTAAACGCCGGGGTTTTCTTCTTTGCCATACTTGTTCCCTCCTTTTCGAGGTATAGTATGGCTCACAAACACAAAATTCCTGACAGGCTCAATGAAGAGTCCAAGGAATAACAGCGTCCTGCCTTCATTTTTTACCCCCTTCGTATGTTTTCCCCGACTAGTTACTGAACACCTCATGCGGCGGTTCCTTCATACGATCATCCCCGGGATTCCAAGGATTCACCTATTTATCTGACCTTATTATCGACGAAATGAATTCCGTTAAAGAACGAGGCAGCTACGACCTGCAATTCGTTTGGAACATCAATGCTACCGGATCTATGAGACACTTCCATCTGAAACGCTATCACTTTATTAGCCGGATGCCGGCAAATATAGCCGATAGTTTTAAAATATTGGAATTTAACGGAAGTTATGCCGCTATTCGCATGATCCTCTGAAACAGAAGAATATTTTAAGCATGCGGTATTCTTATACTTTACAATATCATTATTCACTTTAATGATTTTGAAACGATTGCTATCATCATTAGCCCGTCTCTGAGTTGCTATATACCGTAGAAAGTCCGCATCATCATCTTGCCCATCAACAACGAAAAGCGATGTATTTGCCACGGTCGTAGCCCCATCCTCTTCATATGATCGCGCAAATGCCAAACCGGATTGGGTTGATTGCAATACAGACCATCCGGCCTGATTTGGAGATTGAACAGTGGCACCCAACATTTCAAATTGAGTGCTGGCGGCAATCTCCTGCCGGCTTGGTGTAGTTGCCATGCAGGCTGTTAGCAATAGCGCTGCGGCAAGAATGGCTAGATTTCGCATGACTCCTCCTGAGATATTGTTATAACCGCATCCTGTCTTCTTACTCCGATTTCCCTCGGTTTGTTTCCCCGGCTAGTTACTGAAGACTTTCTGCAGCAGTTCCGTGGTACGTTTGGCGGGGTTGTTGCGGATCGCCGCTTCTTCTTCGGCGATGTAGTGAAAGATGCCGTCGGTGCCCTTCTCCAGTACGTAGTCGGTGAGATTGGCCTTGGCGTCGGGCACGAACGGCAGGTTGTTGTACTGTCCCATGGTTTTGTCGTAGGCCTTGACCGCGCCCGCTTCCGCCAGGCTGTCATCCACGATCGGTCGCATCTCCTTTAGCAGTCCCGGCGTCATCTTGCGCTGGAAATAGCGGGTGGCGGCGTCATCGGGACCGTTCAGGATGCCCCGCACATCTTCCAGGGTCATCTCGGTTATGGCATCCAGAAACAGCTTCTTCGCCTTGGGTGTGGCCATTTCCGCGGCGCGGTTGAGCCGCAGTTCAAGATCATCCAGCATCCCGCCCATACCGAGACTGTTCAGGGTCTTCTGCACGTTCTTGAGGCTGCCCGGGAGGGGGATATGGATGGCCGGATCGTCGTTAAACCCCCCGGCGGTCCCGAGCCGGGAGACCACGGCGACGGTACTGACGGTGAGGGCTTCCTTGAGTCCGGAACCTATCTCTCCCTCCGAGAGAGAACCGCCCGCGCCGCTGGAACCGAAGCTCTCCAGCAACTCCTTTCCGGTGCTGAACCAGTCCGCCTGAACGCTCGCCACCGCCAGCAGCAGGCCGGCGAACACCATAACCAGATTTGAAGGGGTTGCTCGTTTTTTCATCAACTTACTCCTGTTGACCGGATCCCTGACGCTGGAGTACGCCTCACTGCGTCTGCTGTTCCATCTCCTTGCGCCTCTGTTCGGCGGCATCCAGCATCTGCTGTTCCACTGCCTCCGCTTTCTGCATCGGCTGTCTCTGGGTTTCCCAGACATCGTCTTTCTTCTGTTCTGCGGGCAGCGCGGTCTTTTCCCCGCTATCGGAACAACCCGCCGTGCCCGCCAGCAACATTACCACGGTAATCAGACCTGCACTCCGTATATTCATCATTTACCTCCCAGTAGTGATCCGAGGATCCCCCGGACGATCTGTCTCCCCAGGGAACTTCCGACGGAACGAACAACGCTCTTGACCATGGCCTCGCCCACCCCCTGGCGCTTTGAAGTTCCGCCCCAGATGCCGCCGCCGGATGACTTTTTCTTCGCCGCCTTTTCCTGTTCCGCCCTGGCCCGTTCGGCCGCCTCCACCCTGGCCTCCTCTTCCGTACGCTTCTTCAGCAGCTCGAAGGCCGACTCCCGATCAATCGCCTGGTCATACCGGCCCTTCAGGGGCGATCGCCCGAACACCTCGCCGCGCTCCTCCGCGGTCAGGGGGCCGATGCGCGACTCGGGGGGACGAATCAACACCCGCTCCACCGGCGTGGGGCTCCCCTTGAGGTCCAGCACCGAAACCAGGGCCTCGCCGGTACCCAGTTCGGTGATGACCGTTTCGGTATCCAGGTCCGGGTTCTGGCGGAAGGTCTCGGCAACAGTCCTCACCGCCTTGTGATCCTTCGGTGTAAAGGCACGCAAGGCGTGCTGAATCTTCAGCCCGAGCTGTCCCAGGATATCGCTGGGGATGTCCAGGGGGCTCTGACTGATAAAGAAGACCCCGACCCCCTTGGAACGGATCAACCTTACCACCTGTTCTATCTTGTCCAGCAGCGCCCGGGGGGCGCGGTCGAACAGCAGGTGCGCTTCGTCGAAGAAGATCACCAGCTTGGGTTTCTCCGGGTCGCCCACCTCCGGAAGCTGCTCGAACAGTTCCGCCAGCAGCCACAGCAGGAAGGTGGCATAGAGCCGAGGCGAACGGTTGATCAACCGGGTCACGTCCAGAACACTGATCACCCCGCGACCGGAAAAGTCGGTAATCATAAGATCGTCCAGCCGCACCGCCGGTTCACCGAAAAAGTACTCCGCGCCCTGCTCCTCCAGTACCAGGAAACGGCGTTGGATGGCCCCGACGCTGGCCTTGGTGATATTGCCGTATTCGGATGAGAGCTCCCCGGCGTTCTCCCCCATCCAGCTGAGCAGGCTGCGCAGGTCTTTCAGATCCAGCAGCAGCAGACCGTTGTCGTCGGCGATACTGAAGGCGCTGTAGAGGATGCCGGTCTGGGTGTCGTTCAACTCCAGCAGGTTGGAGAGCAGCAGCGGCCCCATGTCCGAAATGGTGGTGCGTATGGGATGGCCCGCCTCGGCGAACAGGTCCCAGAACAGGATCGGATTCGGCTGCGGGGCGAAATCCTCCAGGCCGATGGTCTGCAGCCGCGCACGGATCTTGTCGTTATCTTTCCCGGCCTGGGCCAGTCCTGACAGATCCCCCTTCACATCCGCCAGAAACACCGGCACCCCTATGCGGGAGAACCCCTCCGCCAGTACCTGCAGAGATACCGTCTTGCCGGTACCGGTGGCACCCGCGATCATGCCGTGACGATTGGCGGTGCGCGCGGGAAGCGCCACTTGCGTCTGGCCGTTACCGCCGATCAGGATATCGATACTCATGCCGGTTGCGCCTCGATGTTGTAAAGGGTCTGGGTCGGGAAGGCGAACTCCAGCCCGTTTTCGTTGAAGCGGGTCAGGATCGCCATGTTGATCTCGGTCTGGGTATTGAGGATATCCGCATCCTTGCGGATGTAGTAGATGAACAGGATGTTGAGGGCGAAATCGCCGAACCCGTTGAAACCGGTCAGGATCTTCTCCTCGATATGGGGATTGCTTTCACCGATCTGTCTTAATAGATCCATCGCCTTCTGCATCCCCTCCGGGGTCGTGTCGTAGGTCAAACCCAGGTTTAACGTGATCTTGCGCGACGGTTCGCGGGAGATGTTTTCCACCGGCGCATCCGCGAACTTCGCATTGGGAATGGAGACGGCGCGCCCGTCCAGGGTACGCAGGCGGGTGCTGCGTATGCCGATCTCTTCCACCGTACCGTCGTAGCCCGCCACGACGATACGGTCACCCATGCGGAACGGCTGGTCGGTGAAGATGGTGAAGCCGCCGAAGATATTGGAAACCGTATCCTTGGCGGCCATGGCCAGGGCCAGGCCACCGATACCGAGGCCGGCAAGCAAAGCGGCCACATCATATCCGGCGTTGTTGAGGCCGATGATGACGGCCATCGCCCAGATCACCGTTTTTATCCCCTTGCGGAGGATCGGCATCAACTGGTCATCCAGATCATTCTCGGTCCTGGCCACCCATGGCTGCAGGTACTCCACATAGACCGCATCGAAGAGACGGCTGAGCATCCACCCCACCAGCAGGGCGAAAATGATCTGGTAGGCGTTGCCGATGGCCGCATCCAGCCCTTCGGACAGGGTCAGCAGGTGCAGGCCAAACCAGATACCGGTAACGATAATGAGAAATACAATCGGCTCCTCCACCATATCCACCAGGATATCGTCGATCCTGGTTTTGCTGCGTTTGGTAAAGACCCGCACCACCTTGGAAAAGATCCAGTAGACCGCCTTGCCCAACAGCACCGCGAGCAGGATGATGACCAGGGAGGTCAACCAGGTCTCAAGGGTATTCCCGTAGTAGCTTTGCTGCAGGAGTTCAGCCATGGTGTCTCCTCGTTTCGTTCTTTGATCTTATTTAAGGTATTCGGAAAACGAGGATCATTATGCACCGGATGGCTGGAAATTTGGACCTGCCTGGAACTCGCAGGCCCGGATTTTACAGGGCTGGAGATACGGCAGCGACCCTGCGCCTGGGAAACCGCCCGGCTGCGCAGGGATCACCGCCTGTACCGACCCTATTCCACCTTGATGGAGTGGCGTTTTGATCCCGCCACCTTAGGGATGGTCAGCTCCAGCACCCCGTCCTTGAAGGACGCCTTGGCCTTGCCGGCATCCACATCCCCCGGCAGGGTGACGGTACGGGTAAAGGAGCCACGGACAATCTCCTGACGGAAGTAATCCCCCTCCTCCTTCTTTTCTTCGCGCCTGGTCTCACCTTTGATGGTAACGGTATTGTCCGTCACCGAGACATCCAGATCCTCTTTGTTGAGCCCCGGTATCTCGGCATGAACCACGATCTCCTTCTCCCGGTTGATTACGTCGACCCGTGGAATTTCGCTCTGAAACGGCGCCATCAGATCGTTCCAGGAGGGTCTGTTCCAGCGTAGCGGTCCCCAGTTCGGGTGCATAACCCGGTCAAAAAAACGATCCATCTCTTCCCACGGGCTTAATGCCTTGGATTCCTTGGCAACTTCAACCTCTTTACCCTTTTTTCTACTCTTCGGTTTTTCCGCCATGATACGTACCTCCTTTTCTTGTTCCTTGATGAATTGCGTCTAATGTTTCCGGTTACTCCCTTTCCCCCAGAGTTTCCACATTCAGGGTAGTACCCGGCACCGCATCGGACAAGTTGACGGATAGGCCGACCAGAAAATCCGCCTCGCCCGGGGTTAGTTCCGGGATACTTCGCAACGCCCTGTTAAAGCCCTTCCACCTGCAGATTACAGGTTCAACAGATCGATCCGCATCCCGAGTTCGGCCCGCGTCACCTTCGCCCCCGTCTCCCGCCGCAGCCGTTGCGCCAGGATCTCCTGGGCCTCCGCCTCGCCATGCACCAGGACCACCGGGGGTGCGTCGCGGATTTCCCGATACCAGCCCACCAGGCCCTGCTGGTCCGCATGGGCCGACAGGCCGCCCACCGTATGCACCTGACCCGCCACCCGGATGGTCTCTCCCCACAGCCGGATATGGTTCGCCCCTTCCACCAGGGTCCGGCCCAGGGTCCCCTGGGCCTGGAATCCGACGATTATCAGGTGGCAGTCCGGACGCCATATGTTGTGTTTGAGGTGGTGCCGTATACGGCCCCCGGTACACATCCCGCTGCCGGCGATAATGATGGCGCCGCTGCGCACCCGGTTCAGACGCATGGATTGGTTGGGGGTGCGGGTGAAATGCAGGTTCGGCAACAGTGCGTGTTGTTTATTCTTATTAAAAAGGTGTAGCGCATCGCGGTCGTACAGATTGCTGTGCCTGCCGTAGACCTCCGTGGCCTCGATCGCCATGGGACTGTCCAGGAAGATCTGCCAGCGTCCCAGGTTCCACTGCTCAAAATGTTTGGCGAACAGATAAATAAGCTCCTGGCTGCGGCCCACCGCAAAAGCCGGAATGAGGATGTTGCCCCGTCCCTGCTGGGCCGTCTCCATCACATCGTGCATCTCCTTCCAGGTCTCCTCCCAGGAGCGGTGCAGACGATCGCCGTAGGTGCTCTCCAGCAGCACCAGGTCCGCCTCCCGGATCACCGCCGGATCCCGCAGGATCGGTGCCCCCTGGTGCCCCAGGTCGCCGCTGAACACGATCTTACGGGTTTCAGACCCCTCACTAAGCCACAGCTCCACAATGGAGGATCCCAGGATATGGCCGGCATCCCGCATCCGCAGACGAATACCCGGGAGTATCTCCCGCTCGTCCTCGTAGTCCAGCACCTTGAACCGGCGCATGGCGTTCTGGGCATCCCTGAGGCCGTACAACGGCTCCACCCGTGACAGTCCCTTGCGCAACCGTTTGCGGTTATACCACTCCACGTCTTTCTCGTTTAGAAACGCGGAATCCCTGAGCATGATGCGGCATAGATCGCGACAGGCCCGCTGCGTATATATCGGTCCTCCGTAACCCGATTTGACCAGCAGCGGAAGACGGCCGCTGTGGTCTATATGGGCATGACTCAGGACCACGGCGTCGATTTTTCCGGGATCGAATGGAAACGGCTGCCGGTTTCTCGCCTCTTCCTGGGGATTTCCCTGAATCAGACCACAGTCCAACAGTACCTGACGGCCGGCCGCCCGAATCAGGTAACAAGACCCGGTAACCTCTCCGGCAGCACCGTAAAATGAGATATCCATAGCCCTTCCCGCGATTTATTACGCTCTTTTAATTCCAGTATAGACCTGGAGAGAAACCTGCCTCTACCGGGCGACGCCCCCCCGAAAACAGCCTTCCACCCCTATTTCGGGCGAAACACAGCCCTGGAAAGGGGACAATTTAACTAAATGATTTAAAAAGTCTGCCGAAACAGTTAACTGGGCACCACAAAGCAGCGCCGAATCGAAATACAATACCTCCAAGCGCCCCGGAATAGACATAATCTGACTCAATAGGCCGCCAACCGTATGGATATCGCCGTTTACAGAGAGGCTCTGATCAGGGCATACCTGAAGAGAGACATCGAGTCTCTCATTCGCCTGATCAGAGATATGATGAAGGCGCCCTGGTTCCCGGTCCTGCTGCGGGAATACGTCAAGCAGAAAAAGATATCCACCCGGGCCCTGAAGATAGGTGAAGTGGCCAAGGTACTGCTGCAGGAAGCGGAGGAACAGATTGAAGAGAGCGGCCGGCTTGGTTTTGACGGAACCTATTTCGATACGGCGAAGAACCTGAAAGACCGGTTCGGTGCCGTGGTATCGGAGATCTACCTCGATACCAAGATGCCGAGCGAGTTTCTTTCCAAAATCCGACTCAGCAGCCGGCAGGACGAGTTCAGCCGCCTGTCCGAGAGCCTGGTGGAACTGCATAAGAATGAGATGATCCGGATCGGCAACGGACGCAAAGCCATTGTCACCATCCTTCAGCAGTACAGCAATTTCCCGGTCAAGCACGCCAATACCCTGATGAAGCTTTTGGAAAAGCTGCACTCCAGGGTCAAAACCAACTACAGATACCTTCCGATCAAACCCTACTTCATGCCGTTTATCCAGATGGAAGATAGCCATGAAGCAGGGGAAAAAGCGGGTGCCGCCCCATCCGCGCAGGACAATTTCGGCGTCTTACTGAAAGATTATGTCAACGGGGGTGAAGAGCCTTCTTTACTGGAACAGCTCAATCTCTGGATTGCGTTAAAACATCTGCTGCAACAGATCAAAAAGCATGCGGCGCTGCATGACGACGAATTCAGAACCTATCAGCGGATAGTCGCCCGAATCTGGGGTTATCGTGCCCCATCACCCCTCGATGAACGCTACCACAGGCTGTTGGAGGGCCTCCTGAGCGAGGTCAACACCGATCTTGAAGCCATACGCCGTTGTCTCGCCCTGACCTTTGTGGAGGAGTACCAGTCGGCGGAAGACCAGATGAAGGTGCGTCACCGCACCATCGAAAGCGAACTGGCTTACACCAAGGCATATCTGGCCCAGACCGCGCAGAGCACCGTATCCGCCACGGAGAAGGAAAACGAAAATCTGCAGATCGCCCAGGAAAAACTGATGGGCCTGGAAGGCATATTCCGTGTCTCCCCGGCCATGGAGCAATCGGCCGAGAGCAAACCCTACATGGAGCTGGAGCGCGCCGCCCTGGGCATTTCCACCGCGGTCAGCCCCGAGCAGCTGACAGCCTGGATACGGATCTACTCTATCCTCTTCACCAATGCCGAATTCCTTGAGTATACGGATAAAAAGCTCGATTTCTCCACCATGCGGCGTCTGATCTCCAACCTCAGCACCTATCATCTGATTCTGAATGTGGCCGAGCTGAAAGGTGTTGTGGAGCGGGGGCTGAGCCAGTCCGCGGATGAGCGGTTTATTCAGTTCAGACGTTTCCACGAGGCGCTGAAACTGCGGTTGCATAATCTCATGGGAAGGACCAAAGAGACAAAAACGCTGCAGGAAATGATCGAGGACCTGGAATTCATCAATAACGAATCGGTACAGTTTGTCATTGCCGACACCTTTAAGGGCTTCCAGACCATCGCCGACGCATTCAAGGCCACCGCAAATGATTTCTTTGTTAAGGATCGTGAAAAGCTGATGAAGGAGTCGCGTGATCTCTACAACCAGATTTGCGATCAGTGCATGAAGAACTTCATGCAGATTGGAAAAAAACCGGTGGCCAGAAAAGCGCAAGCGGAATCCCGGAAAGATTCCGTTGACAAAAAGTCCTGGCTTACACGCCTGGCTTCCGACTGATCCAGTCTCCAATTGCTACACTGTAGTTATGCAACTGCGGCGGGATCCGCAGTTATTTGGAAATTTCTGACTGAACCCATACAAACCGAGGTGTTGCCTTTACTTGCAGACCGGGCTTTAGCCGGGCTAAGGTGATTGAAGTACAGTTCCGTGTCGTTCCGGATCGGGACTGAAAGAACTGACGAATCGGGAACAGTCAGAGATGTATGGATTCGACCCCGTCCAGGCAGCGGGTCTCCCAGGGAACAGCGTTACAACGATTCAATGATTGAACTGAGCCAGACTTCGGAACCAAGACACCTTTATCTGCTTCTTATCAGCGTTCACGGGCTGATAAGGGGCCACAATCTGGAACTTGGGCGGGATGCCGATACCGGCGGCCAGACCAAATACGTGGTGGAACTTGCCAATGCCCTGGGCAAGCGACCCGAGATCGACAGGGTTGATCTGCTGACGCGCCGGGTTATGGATGATCAGGTCAGTGACGATTACGCACGGAAAATAGAACCCCTTTCACCCAAGGTTCAGATTGTACGCATAGAGGCCGGCCCCCCGGAATACCTGCGCAAGGAGGAGCTCTGGGATCACCTGGACCTGTTTTCAGACAACACCCTCAATTACCTTAGAGACCTCGGCAGAACCCCGGATATTATCCACGGTCATTACGCGGATGCCGGACAGGTCGGTCTGCGGCTGGCCCATCAGCTCGGCGTACCGCTGGTGTTCACCGGCCATTCCCTGGGCCGCGTTAAGCGCATGCGGTTGCTGGCATCCGGATTCAAACGCGAACAGATCGAAGCCCGTTACCATATCGGCCGCCGCATCGATGCCGAGGAGGAAACCCTGGGCGCCGCACAGCTGGTCATCACCAGTACCTTCCAGGAAATCGAGGAACAGTACGGCCTTTACGATCGCTATCAGCCGGAACAGATGCGGGTTGTCCCGCCCGGCACCGATCTCAACCGTTTTCAGCCCCCCGACGGCAAGGAATATCAAAGCCCGGTGGCCGAGGATCTCGCCCGTTTCCTCCGCGACCCGGCCAAACCCATGATCCTGGCCCTGTCCCGACCCGATGCGCGGAAAAACATAGCGACCCTGATCGAGGCCTATGGCGAATCCGCGGAACTGCAGGATCTTGCCAACCTCGTTATCGTCGCCGGCAATCGGGACGACATCAAGGAGATGGATGAAGGCGCCCAGGACGTGCTTACGGACATCCTGCTGCTGATCGACCGCTATAACCTTTACGGAAAAGTGGCCTACCCGAAACATCATCATCCCGATGACGTCCCCCTGTTCTATCGGCTGGCGGCAACCTCTCGAGGGGTTTTCATCAACCCGGCCCTTACCGAACCCTTCGGCCTCACGCTGATCGAAGCGGCCGCCAGCGGTCTTCCGGTGGTCGCCACCGAGGACGGCGGGCCCCAGGACATCGTCAGCTACTGCCGGAACGGTAAGCTGGTCAATCCTCTGGACCGGGAGGCTATTTCCGCCGCCCTGATCGCCGTACTCTCCGACAAGATTACCTGGCATAACCTGGCCCGTAACGGACTGCAGGGGGTGCAGGAACACTACTCCTGGGACGCCCATACCGAAGCCTACCTGAAGGCTATCTATCCACTGCTCGAGGAAAGAGAAGTCCCGCTGCGTGCACCAAAAAGCCGCCGCCCCATGCTCTACCACGACCGGGCGGTCTTTACCGATCTCGACCAATCCCTGCTGGGAGATCCGGATTCCCTCAGGGAGTTCTGCGATTTCATTCGGAAAAACCGCAAATGCGCCACCTTCGGCATCGCCACCGGGCGCCGTCTCGATTCAGCCCTGCGGATAATGAAAAGCAACAATATCCCAATGCCGGATGTACTGATCACCAGCGTCGGCACGGAGATCCACTACGCGCCGCAGCTCACGGTGGACCGTGCCTGGTTCCTGCATATCGATCACCTCTGGTTGCCGCGCACGATTCACCGCATTCTGGCCGATCTGCCGGGACTGGAACTGCAACCGAAAATCAGTCAGAGCCGGTTCAAGATCAGCTACTACATAGATCCCGAGATCTCCCCGAGCCTGGAGGAGATCAACCGTTTTTTCCACCAGGCGGACCAGAGCGTAAACGCCTTTCTTTCCTTCGGGCAGTACCTGGATATCGTCCCGATTCGGGCATCCAAAGGACTGGCCCTTCGCTACGTCGCCGACCAGTGGGATATTCCGCTGGAACAGATCCTGGTGGCGGGCGGCTCCGGAACGGACGAAGATATGCTCCGGGGTAATACCCTCGGGGTGGTGGTAGCCAACCGTCATGAAGAAGAGCTCTCCCACCTGCCGGATCTGGATCGCATCTACTTCTCCAGAAGCAGTCACGCCCGCGGAATCCTGGAGGCGATCGACCACTACGATTTTTACGGCGAATGCCGCGTTCCTGAAAATGATCCATCGCCTGCTGCTCTGCACCGACCTTGACCGGACCCTGCTCCCTAACGGCGCCCAACCGGAAACACCCGGGGCCAGGCGGTGTTTTGCCATACTCGCCGCCCGCAGGGAAGTCACCCTGGCCTATGTCACCGGCCGCCATCGGGAACTGGTGGAAGAGGCCATCAAGAGCTTTAACCTGCCCCGGCCCGACTACGTGATCGGCGATGTGGGAACGACGATTTACGAACTTGGTTCCGGCACCTGGCATCCCTGGCCGGAGTGGGAAACGGAGATCGCTCCCGACTGGTCGGGGAGAAGTGCCGCCGACCTGCAACGCCTGTTTGACGACCTCCCTCACCTGCGGCTGCAGGAAGTCTCAAAACAGAACCGGTTCAAACTCAGTTATTACGTCTCCTTACACAGCGACAAAGAGTCGCTGCTCCGGGAGATGGATCGTCGTCTGGAAAACGAATCCATCCGCGCCAGTCTGATCTGGAGCGTGGATGAAGCGGCGAATATCGGTCTGCTGGATGTACTGCCCGCAAGCGCTACAAAACTCCACGCCGTGGAGTTCCTGATGCGACGCAAGGGATTCAGCCTGGAAGAAACCCTCTTCGCCGGGGACAGCGGAAACGATCTGCCGGTACTGACCAGCCACCTGCCCTCGGTACTGGTAGCCAATGCCGCTCCGGAGGTACGGAATGAGGCGGTCCGGCTGGCAATCGAAAAGGGCACGCGAAACACCCTCTATCTGGCATGCGGCGACCTCCACGCCATGAACGGCAACTACAGCGCGGGCATCCTTGAGGGATTGGCCCACTATCACCCCGAGACACGAGGCTGGTGGACATGAACCCAGGCGGTAAACAACCGGTTATCTTCGGCGAAGTACTCTACGACCATTTCCCCGATGGCAGCGTGATTCTCGGCGGTGCTCCGTTTAATGTCGCCTGGCATCTGCAGGCCTTCGGCATGACCCCGCTTTTTGTCTCCCGCGTGGGTGATGACGCCCTGGGCCGCCGGATCCTGAATACCCTCTCCTCCTGGGGCATGGACGGGTCGGGAATACAGCTGGATTCCGGCCATCCTACCGGGACAGTGGAGGTAACCTTCGTGCAATCGGAGCCCCGCTTCGAAATCGTCCCGGATCAGGCCTACGATTTCATCGATACCGCGGCCCTTCCGAAGATCTCCGCACCCCCCCTCCTTTATCACGGCAGTCTTGCCCTCCGTAACCCGGTGTCCAGGGACGCCCTGGCGCAGCTGGTGGCCCCGAGTAACGTCCCGGTATTCATGGATGTCAACCTGCGCCCCCCCTGGTGGGAAGCGTCGCAGGTACGCGACCGCCTGCGGAGCGCACGCTGGGCAAAACTGAACGGTTCGGAGCTGCGGGAGCTGGCATCCGACGGTACCGATCCACGGAGCCGGGCACGTAGCCTGCAACGGGAGATGGGACTGGAACTGCTGATAGTCACGCTGGGAGAAAAAGGCGCCATGGCCTTTGCACCGAACGGCTCCATACGCGAGGTCGCGCCAAATAGTCGTGACAAACTGGTAGACTCTGTAGGTGCGGGAGACGCATTTTCAGCTGTGGTCATCTACGGCTTGCTGAAAAAATGGTCACTGGAAGATATCCTGGATCGGGCACAGAGGTTTGCCAGTGCGGTCGTCGGTATCCGCGGCGCCACACCCGAGCAACGTGATTTTTACACACCCTTTATCAGCGACTGGAGTTGATTCTTGAATAACACCTACGCACCCGGTCTACTGGAAGCCCTGCAAAGCTATCTGCCGGATCATCACAGCGATGCCCATCGGGTGTTCCACTACTTTCAGTCCATGGGGCGCCAGTTCCTGTTGCGCAGCGACCTGATCGACGGCCTGGAACAACTCTGCAACGAGGAAGGCGGCGCCTATCTGCGTGACACCCCCCTGGCTGACATATTCCGTCTTGCCCAGGAAGCGGCCCTGGACGCCAGTTGTATCTACCTGGCGTTGCGGCGGCGCATCGGTCGTTGGTTCTATATCCGCATCCATCCGGAGACCAGCAAGGCGGAAGAAGTACCGGTCAGCGCGTTTCTGCGTTTCAAGGAGTCTCTGATAAATGGGACGGCAGATAACAGCGATTGGCAACTTGAGATCGATCTGCTGCCGTTTTCCAGGGAGTTCCTGAAACCACAGGAGGCGCGCTCTATCGGCCGCGGAGTGGAGTTCCTCAACCGGCGTCTTTCCAGCCGCCTATTCGAGGAACAGGGCAAGGGCGATGAGCGTCTTCTGGGATTCCTCAGGGTACACTGTTGCCGCGGGCAACAGCTGATGCTCAATGACCGGATAAAGACCGTGGGCAGCCTGCGCCGTGCCTTGCGCGGTGCCGATGAACTGCTGTCGCTGCAGGCATGGGACACACCTTGGGAAGAACTCGCGCACCAGATGAGAATACTCGGGTTCGAGGCGGGTTGGGGCAATTGCGTTTCCCGCATCCGCGAGACCATGCAACTGCTGCTGGATATCCTGGAGGCGCCCTCCCCGGACAACCTGGAGACCTTCCTCGGCCGCATCCCCATGATCTTCACCATAGCGATCATCACGCCGCACGGCTGGTTCGGACAGTCCAGGGTTCTGGGCCGGCCGGATACCGGCGGGCAGGTCGTCTATATCCTGGATCAGACACGTGCCCTGGAACAGGAAATGAAAAGGCGTCTGCAGGAACAAGGGTTGGACATTCAACCCAGGATTCTGGTGGTCACCCGCCTTATCCCGGAAGCGGAGGACACCAGTTGCGATCAACGCCTGGAACCAATTGCAGGTACCGACAATGCACGCATATTGCGGGTTCCGTTCCGCAACTCTAACGGGGAAGTGGTACCGCACTGGATTTCCCGATTCGAGATCTGGCCCTATCTGGAACGTTTCACCGTGGATGCCGAACGCGAGCTACTGGCTGAGCTGGATGGTCGACCGGATCTGGTCATCGGCAACTACTCGGACGGCAACCTGGTGGCGTCCCTGATTGCGCACCGCCTGGGGGTCACGCAATGTAACATCGCCCATGCCCTGGAAAAGACCAAGTATCTTTATTCCGACCTTTTCTGGAAGGACAACGAGGAGCATTACCACTTTTCCTGCCAGTTCACCGCTGACCTTATCGCCATGAACATGGCGGACTTCATTATCGCCAGCACCTATCAGGAGATCGCGGGCAACGGGGACAGTATCGGCCAATACGAGAGCCACCAGGCGTTCACCATGCCGGGGTTGTATCGCGTGGTCCACGGCATCGATGTCTACGACCCCAAGTTCAATATCGTTTCCCCCGGCGCCGACCCCAGGATCTATTTTTCCGCCGCCGATAGCGAACGACGACTGAACCACCTGCTGCCTGAGCTGGAGCAACTGGTTTACGGCGATGACAGCGACGGTAGGAGTCGCGGGGTCCTGGCCGACCGGGAGAAACCTCTGATCTTCACCATGGCACGCATGGACCGGATCAAGAATATCGTCGGCCTGGTGGAGTGGTACGGACGTAATGAAGCCCTGCGACAGGAGGGGAACCTGCTGGTGGCATCCGGATACATCGATCCGGAAAAATCCGACGACACCGAAGAACGGGAACAGATAAAACAGTTTCACGAGTTGATGGACCAGTATCAGCTCGATTCCCAGGTGCGCTGGGTGGACGGCCAGGTGGATCGGGAACGCAACGGAGAACTCTATCGCTTTGTTGCGGACCACCGCGGGGTATTCGTACAGCCTGCCCTGTTCGAGGCCTTCGGTCTCACCATTATCGAGGCCATGAGTTCGGGACTACCCACCTTTGCCACCTGCTTTGGCGGACCGTTGGAGATCATCGAACACGGAGTCTCCGGTTTCCATATCGATCCCAATCACGGTGACCAATCAGCCGAGCTGATCGCCGAGTTTCTCGCCAGCTGTCGCAAAAAGCCGGAACAGTGGGATCGTATCTCCGACGGGGCTCTGGCCCGGGTGGCCGCACGCTATACCTGGGAACGTTATGCCGAACGACTGATGACCCTATCGCGGGTATACGGATTCTGGCGTTACGTCTCGGATCTGGAAAGACGGGAAACCCAGCGCTATCTGGAAATGCTCTACGCGCTGCAGTTCAGGCCTCTGGCGACCGCCGTATCCGAGGAATAAAGGAGCCGCTCCCCGCGCGCTGACGCTCCACGGCGGGAACCGGCGCTACTCAACCTCCGAACCCTTGTGAGATTAAGCGGAGGGCATACCCAGAGGCGCAGAGGACGCATGCGTCCTCTGCGTTAATAAGCGAGCCTATGCCACGTACTTCTGGAACCACTCCCTGGAAGCCTCTTCGCTGGAGAGCAGACGCCCCTCTTTTAACTCCAGCCGCTGACGATAGTCTTCTATATGACAGATCTGGTTGACCACATTGGCCGAGTAGGCGGTCGTGGCGTCGTAGAAACGTACCCCGATGCAGAAATGGTGCTGCTCTTCATCCCTGCACCAAACCACGATCCCCTCCCCCTCGAACGGATCGCCCGAGACCGGTATAAGGAGATGTATCTGTGTTCCAGGCTCCAGGGACGTTTCCGAGCAGAAGCTGAGGCCCCCGGTGCAGATATTATTCAGGATCTTCCGTGTGCCAGGCTCATCCTCACTAAAACTGTACTCCACGGGCATCCTGGTGTGGTAGCGAATATAGTTGCGCATACAACTCTACCCTTTCAATCTGACGTTTTAGTGCCCCTGTTCAACATCCGTTTCAGGCCGTCAGTAAGGCCCTGTCGGAGCAGGGAATCGCGTATAGCACTACACCGCGGATTTCCTCGCCGCGGTTTCCCCAGCTCTGAAGGAATCTCCGATTTGGCCTGTACCCGAGATTCCTCCCTTTAATAATAGGGAATTAGTAATGTTATTCAATACAAATCGCAGGAATTATATTCTTATTTCACCCCTTTTTCGAACCCTGCTTGCGGCCGCCGGCCGCACCGTAGATCAGTCCCGCCCTGGCCAGGAGTTTCTCCGCCTCGACGGCGACGAATACCAGGGATGCCAATCCGAAACAGACCAGGAGTTCAGTCATTGAAAGGGGTTGCGTCTTGAAGACGATATTCAGAAAAGGCAGGTAAATCACGGCCAACTGCAGCGCTACCGTCAGCAGCACCGCCCCGAGCAGCGGTAGATTGGACAGGATACCCACCTGAAAAAGCGATGCCCGCTCGGAACGGATTCCGAGGACCTGAAAGAGTTGCGACAGGGTCAGTACGGTAAAGACCACGGTCTGCCAGTTGCCGCTGCCCGCGCGGTAGGCCCATGCCTGACCGAGGATGGAAAGCCCGCCGATCAACAGACCCACCCAGATCATGTGCTGCCACATGCCATGGGCAAAGATGTTTTCATCCGGTGGGCGCGGGGGACGCCGCATAATACCCCGTTCATCCGGCTCCGCCGTCAACGCCAGCCCCGGCAGGCCGTCGGTCACCAGATTGATCCAGAGGATATGGATAGGCAGGAGTGGTATCGGCAGACCCAGAAACGGGGCCAGGAAAAGGGTCCATATCTCCCCGGCATTGCTGGTCATGGTGTACTTCACGAACTTGCGGATATTGTCGAATATTCGCCGCCCTTCCCGAACCGCATTGACAATGGTGGCGAAGTTATCATCCAGCAGCACCATATCCGCCGCCTCCCGCGCCACCGCCGTGCCTTTCCGGCCCATGGCCACGCCGATTCCCGCCCGCTTGAGCGCAGGTGCGTCATTTATCCCGTCGCCGGTCATGGCGACGAATTCTCCACGGGACTGCAACGCCCTGACGATGCGGATCTTCTGCTCCGGGTTGACCCTTGCGTACACCTGGATCTCTTTCACCCGCTCGGCCAACTCGGCATCGGTGATCTCTTCCAGTTCCCTGCCGGTCATCACCCTTGCCCCATCGTCGGCAATACCCAGCCTGACAGCGATGGCCTGGGCAGTACCGGGGTGGTCTCCGGTTATCATCACAGGTGTGATACCCGCGGACCGACACTCCGCAACGGACTGTTCCGCCTCCGGTCGCGGCGGATCGATCAGGGCCGCAAGGGCAAGGAAGTTCAGCCCCTGCTCCGGTATCATCACACCGGCAGATCCTTCCGGACGCTCCGTAAGTTCCAGAAAGGCCAGGGCCAACACCCGGTACCCTTCCGCCGCCAGCGCCTGAGCCTCACCCAAAACGGCACGACCGTCCAGTGGTGCCGGACCGGTGGATGTCCATTGGGTGGAACACCTCCCCACCACCACCTCGGGCGCCCCCTTCAGGTAAATCACCGTCCCTGATCGTCCCCGGTGTAGGGTGGTCATGCATTTCCGCACCGAATCAAACGGAACCTCCGCAAGCCGCGGATATTCCCGTACCAGCGTCTCCCTGGAGAACCCCATACTCTCCGCAGCCGCAAAGAGCGCCACCTCAGTGGGATCGCCGACCGGTGACGTTCCGGGCCCGCTCACGTTGTTGCACAGGGCCAGTGCCTCCCCCACCCGGCTCCTCAGGGGCCCTTCACTCCGCGTCATCTGTTCCACGCTCATCCTGCGGCCATCGATCACCAGCTGCTCCAAGGTCATGCGGTTTTCGGTAAGGGTTCCGGTCTTATCGGAACAGATATAGGTTACGGAACCCAGGGTCTCCACCGCCGGCAGTCTCCGGACCAGTGCCTTATGGTGACTCATCTTACGCGCCCCGATAGCCAGAGAAATGGACACAACAGCCGGCAATGCCTCGGGAATCGCCGCCACGGCGAGGCTTATCGCGGTAAGGAACATGAGCAGCACGGGCTGCCCCTGCAACAGCCCGGTCACAAATATCAGGGCACAAATCGCCAACACTGCCAGCCCGAGCTGGCGGCCGAAACGGGCCAGTCTCTTCTGCAGCGGTGTCTTGACGCTCTTCTCTGTCTTTAACAACCGGGCGATGCGGCCGATTTCACTGGCCATGCCTGTGGCGACCACGACACCGTGACCACGACCGCGGGTCACCTGGGTTCCCCGCCATGCCATATTGCTGCGGTCACCCAACTGCAGTGTCCGGTCCGACAAAGTTTCTATCTGTTTCTCAACCGCCTGGGACTCACCGGTAAGAGCCGCTTCATCCATCTGCAGATCGACTCCCTCCAGCAACCGCACGTCGGCGGGAATCAGGTCCCCCGCTTCCAGTTGCAGCAGATCTCCGGCAACCAGTTCCCGAGCCGGTATGTTCGTTACCAGACCGTCCCTGATCACCCGGGCAACAGGCGCACCCAACAGGCGCAGCGCCGCAATGGCCCGTTCCGCGCGAAACTCCTGCACCGCGCCTATCACTGCATTCAGGAATACGATCACCAGGATAGCCATGGCATCAAGGGGCTCACCTACGACACCGGAGGTAATTGCCGCCGCCAGCAACACGAGAATCATAAAATCGGAGAACTGTTCGAGCAGTATCAGGGAAACGCTACGACCGGGACTCTCCTCAATCTCGTTTGGTCCCTGCACAAGCAGGCGTCGCTCCGCCTCCGTGGAATCCAGCCCGCGACCACCGTCCGTTTGCAGACGGCCAATCAGCTCTTGTTCAGACAGGGTATGCCAGAACTGCTCATCCCCCCCGGAGCGCACCCTGTCTCCGACACCGTTTTGATAGCGAGCGTTGCCACTCATACCCTGATCATCCCTTGTTGGTCCTTTATATATTTTAGGCTGTTCCCATAGCGTAAATGCGGTCCATCCCATACAGGACACCATGGGTCCGACGTGCGGCATTTCACACAGTTTTAGGTCATTTGACGCAGGTTATTGTTTTCTCAGGCTTCTATCAGATTATTTTTTAAGGCATTTTTATTTGGTCCACTTGTTGCTTGCTTCGGTTAGGGTTGGCTATCCGCGCATTACCCCTCAAAACATAAAATCAAGCAGCTATAACAACTAAACGGGACACAAAGATGAAAAAGACCGGGACCAGCAGCATCCATGGCCGCGCCGCCGTTGCATTGCTCACAACAGTCACGGCAGCAACATCCACCGCTGCCGAAACAGATACCATCAGCGTAACCGCTTCCCGTATCGAACGCTCCACCAAGGAGGTGGCGGAATCGATTACGGTGATCGATGAGCAACGGATCGAAGACGCCAAGATGATGAACGTCAAGGACGCCATCCAGGGGACACCGGGCGTCCTAATCGATTCCAAGAACGGCGGCTACGACGTGCGTATGATCATTCGCGGTGCCGGCCAGAAAGCCAACTACGGGGTACGGGAGATCATGGTCCTGCGTGACGGCGTTCCCATGACCGACCCCGACAGCTTCTCCCGCTTCGACTTCATCGATACCCAGGATATCGAGCGCATCGAGATCACCAAGGGTCCCGGCTCCCTTTACGGCAGCGGTTCCGCGGGCGGAACGGTTCAGATCATCTCCAAGTCCGTGTTCGACGCCAGCAGCAACCGCATCAAGGCCGGTATCGGGGAACATGGCGCCGGTATGCTGCACGCCCGTGTCGGAGGCTACATCAATGAAAATAATGCCCTCTCCATCACCGCGTCGCACCGAGAGCTGGAGAACGGCTGGCGCGACTGGAACGAATTCGATACCCAGCAGGTCAGCCTCAAGCACGGCCTTATGCTGGGTGACAGCGGTACCCTGGAGACCGAACTGAGTTACTCCAAGGCCGACATGCAACTTCCGGGTACCATGACCGCTGCGGAGTTTGAGGATTTTAAAGACTCCGGAGAACAGCACAACACCAGCAGCCCCTGGCAACACAGCGGACGCTACTCCACCATCTGGTTCTTCAACTCGCGCCTGGAACAGGAGTACGGCAATCTCACCTTCAAGCCGCGTATCTACTTCAACCGCTGGAGCCATTACCACCCGGTCACCGGCGCGATCAACGACAACCCCGGCACCAATGTCTTCGGTACCGACCTGGAGTTCGTCTACGACCATCAGTTGTGGGGGGAAAGCACTCTGGTGGCGGGCGTCACCGCACGGCGGGATCAAACGGATGATTCCAAAAAATATGCCTATCGTGACTATCTGACCAACATGATCGGACGCATCACCACCACCCTGTCCGACGAGAAAGGTGTCCTGTTGTCCGAAGAGGAAGCCACCAATACCCTGTACGGCGTTTTCATGCAGGAGACCCTGCGACCCTCGGACCGCTGGACCATAGACGTCGGGTTCCGCTACGACCGGATGAATTTTGATATCGAAGGAATCGAATACGGTGAATACAGTTGGGGGGCAGGCAATTACGTCATGTACGGAGTACCGGTCGCAGTCAACACCGACGCTACATTCAAGATGTTCTCACCCAAGCTGGGCGTGACCTACGCCTTAACCGATAAATTCAATGTCTACGCCAGCGTCGCCCAGTCCGGCCAGGTACCGTCAGAGGGCGAGATCCAGAACAACCCTGACCTGAGCAACGCCACCGCCCGCAACATAGAAGTGGGACTCAAGGGACGGGCTGACAATTGGTCAATGGATCTGGCCGCCTACCGCACAACGGTGGAAGACGACATCATCCAGGTCTATACCGGCTTCCTGAGCGATTTCGAGAACGCGGGCAAGACCCTCAAGAAGGGCCTGGAGTTCAGCGGTCGGCTCCGTGTCGGCGATCACCTCTGGCTGGGTGCGAACTACGCCTACAGTGACTACACCTTCGTTGAATTCGTCGAATCGGCGGTCAATGACTACTCCGGCAACCGTCTGCCCTACGTACCCCGTCATCAGTACAGCCTGAGTCTGGACTATGAACACCCCTCCGGTTTTAACGCCCGCATCCAGGCCGATACCTGGGGCAAGTACTGGATGGACAACGCAAACAGCGAGAAGTACGGCGGTTATGAGTTCCTTACCTCCCTCATGCTGGGCTATGAACAGGGCAATCATACCCTGGCACTGAACGTGGACAACCTGTTCGACGAGCACTACGCAGTGGAAGCGAAAAAGAGCTCCAGCGGTACCGTCAGCTACTCCGCCGGATCACCTCGCGCGGCCATGCTCAGTTACCGCTACCAGTTCTGAGATCGACATGATGAAAAACCGATACCTTATCGGGGTCCTCTCTCTGAGTCTCCTGGGTCTGTGCTCCGGCGCCTGGAGCGCCGATGACACGACGCACGGCAGGGAAGCCGGGAAGCGGTCACAGAGCCAGGCCGGTACCCGGCAACATCAACACGGAGGCGGCGCCGGCCATTACATGTTAATGGCCGGTGAAGGCGCGGTCGCTCGGATCTGGAAACCAGACCTGAGCCAGCTGCCGTTGGAGATCAAACACGGAGGTATCACCATTCCCTCCACCGGTATGGACAACTATCATGCGCTGGTGGTCGAAAAGGACTGGGGAACATCGAAGGAGTTCCTGATTCGCTACGAATATCTGCGCGGAAGACCGAGCCCCTTCTCCCCGAGTAAACTGACAAACGCCCAAAAGGCCCCGCTGGAAATCGTTCCTGATCCCATTCCCAGGGAGCATTACCGCTACCTCAGCGGTTACAACTGGAACTTTCTGGTGCGCTATAAGGGGGAAGCGGTTGCCGAACTGCCGGTAATCCTGGAAACCGAATTCGGCAGCCGCCTGCAAGGACTGACAGATAAACAAGGCCGGGTCTCTTTTCGAATACCCAATGACTTTCCTGAGGTGCAACCGGGCCGCAGCAACAACCGGCCGGCAGAGATGTGGCTGACCGCCCGGCGTTTCAATGAGGGTGAGATGGGCTACAAAACCAGACTCAGTGCCTCCTACTACGTCAATCCATCCCACTGGCAGTCCACCGGTCTGGCAGCTGCCGTGTTCTCGATCGGGTTATTGGCGGGCGGTTTTCTCGGCCGCGTTCGTGACGTATCCGGGAGGAAGGGCTCATGAGCATGTTCAATCTTTCCGTCCTGCGTAAACTGGTACAGCTCGCCTCTTTTCTGTTTCTGGTCTATGGCGCTTCCATTGTCGGTTACTACACGGCAGACAAATTGAGCGTCGCCTTTCCGGCGCTCACCTGTGCCTATAATTTTGAATCCGCCGATTACTGTACCCTGATTCCGTTTCAACATCAGATGGCCCATCGCCTGGGCAGCGTTATCGCCGACGGAGGCAATCTGCTGGCCGGCCTTATGCCGACCCTAATCACCCTCGGCCTCTTTCTGCTCTTCTTCGTTGTGTTGAACAAGGCCTTCTGCGGCTGGATCTGTCCCCTGGGAACCTTCCAGGAATGGATTCATATGATCGGCACCAAACTCGGTCTACGGCAACGGGAAGGCGCCTCCTCGGATCTGGTGCGGCGGATGAGACCGGTAAAGTGGATCATCCTGATACTCCTGGTGTTCACCTTCCCCCTCCTCACCGGCCTGGGCTATTTCGGTCATGATATGGTGGATCCCTTCTGTAAGATCTGCCCCTCCCGACTTATGAGTACCCTTGTTACCGGCGACACCGCTCAGTTTAATGTCGACACCGCAACACCCGTCACCCTGGTGTTGTCCGTCATCGCCGATTTTCTGTTCGGCCTGATGATCGCGTTGGCGCTCACCACGCGCCAGCCTTTCTGCCGCATCTGTCCCATGTTGGCGCTGCATGCCGTATTCCGTAAGATCGGTCTGCTGCGTCTGGTAAAAAACAGCACCGAACGCTGCGAGAAATGCGGTCTTTGCGCCAAGGCCTGTCCCATGGATATCGAAGAGATACATACCGAGATGGAAAAACGGAATGTCACCTTCGAGGACTGCACCCTGTGTGGACGCTGTGTGGAATTCTGTCCCGAAAAGGACGTGCTGCAACTCAAGTATGCGATCTTTCCGGTGTTTTCCTCCGATCCCCAATACTTCAAACGCCGCAAAAAGGCGCAGAAGTCCTGGGAAGGACGAAAGGATCAGGTGTGACCGAGACGGCAACGCTCACCTTCGCCGCGGCTCTGTTTCTGGGGCTGGGTTTTGGGGCCGGTCCCTGCAATATCGCCTGTCTGCCCTACCTGGGACCGGTGTTTCTCAGCGCTGACGCCGGAATCCGTAATTCCTGGCGGATCATACTGCCGTTCTCTCTCGGCCGCATGAGCGGTTATACCCTGCTGGGACTGCTGGCCGGGATGATAGGGGCCGGTATCGAGGCCGGTCTGGGATCGGAAGGAACCCGTTTCGTCCAGGGTGGTGCCGTCCTGCTGCTGGCCTTCGCCCTGCTCCTGCGCAGAAACCGGGGCGGCGCCTGCCAGACCCGCCACTCCGGCCTGCCCGTTGAATTTTCCCCCGTACCCGACTCTCCCCGGGGTCGCGGCAACTCCCTCCCCGCCGGATTGTTTCTGGTCGGGGCGGGCATGGCCCTTAACCCCTGTCTGCCTCTGAGTACCATCATCCTGGCGGCAGCGGCCACGGGCAGCGGTCTCAGCGGTGCGTTGCTGGGCCTGGCTTTCGGGCTGGGTGCGGCGGCGCTTCCCGGGCTGCTGTTCGGAATCGGCATGGCACACTTGAGCAAAGAAATACGACATCACCTCACCCATTGGCTTCCACGCCTGGAGCAGGGTAGCATTGCGCTCCTGATCTTTTTGGGCATCGGAACCGTTACCGGCTGGATTTCCCTATGAGTATTGAATCATTTTTCATCAAAGGCGGCGCTGTGGTCTGGGTCCTCGCGGGCTACTCAATCATCGCGCTGGCCATCGTGCTGGAACGTTACGTTCACATGCTGCGCATGGGCCGCCCCCGGGCCGATCTTGCGGCACGCATACAACAAGCCCTGCGTGGAGAACTGGACGTCGAATCTTTCAAGGACGATAAAGGACCGGAGGCCGCTGTTGTCGCCGGTATGCTCGATTCCCTGAAAAGCGGCGTAGAGAAACCGACTCAGGCGGGTATGCGCGTTCGCTCCGAAGAGCTGAAGCGCATGGAGGCCGGCCTCCCGACCCTGGGCATTCTGGGAAACACCGCACCACTCCTCGGCCTGCTCGGCACCATCATCGGTATGATCAAGGCCTTTATGGTCATCGAACAGGCGGGCGGCAAAGTGGACGCCGCCGCCCTCGCGGGAGGTATCTGGGAGGCCATGATCACCACCGGCGTGGGACTTACCGTCGCCATTCCGATACTGATCCTGCTGCATTTCCTGGAGCGCGCGGTGGAGCGGCGGTTACACGCCATGGACCGCTGCATCTCGCTGGTAAGCGAGCATACCTCCCGCAGCAGGAATGGTAAGAACGGCTCCGAAAACCACCCCTCCGTGCACCACTGGGAGGATTTGACGGATGCCGTATGAACGCCGGAGGCAAAGGCGTTCCAGCGTGGGCCTCAACCTCACGCCGTTGATTGATATTGTATTTCTACTGTTGGTGTTTTTCCTCCTCACCGCCCATTTCGTCAAGGAAAAAAGACTGGATATCGAACTGCCTAAAGCGCAGAGCGGTGATCAGGTGGAAGAAGAAAAAGTTGTTGAGGTGGAAATCAACCAAGAGGGGACCATACTAGTCAACAACAGACCCACCTCGGATGAATCGCTGGTTGAAACCCTCAAGGGCGCCCTGCATGCCCCGGTGGAAAAGCGCGTCAGGTTGAGGGCGGACTCCTCCACCCCGCTAAATCGCGTAGTAAAAGTTATGGATGCATCCCGCATTGCCGGCGCCGAGTCCCTGGATATTCTCACGGAGAGCGAGTGAAGAAGCTTGATATTCAACTACGCTCCATCGTTATTGTCTTCTCCGTGCTCCTTCATGGTGTGCTGCTTTGGCTGCTCGCCGAACGCACCCTGGGAATAGGAAGCCCGCAGGAGAAAAAGACCAACGCGACCCGTGTCAGCCTCAGTTTCCAGAGGGCGGCACCCCCGCGCCCGAAACCTATCGAGAAGCCCAAACCCAAGCCCAAACCGAAACCGGTACCCTCACCCAAACCGAAACCCAAGCCCAAACCCGAACCGGAGCCCGAACCCAAGCCGGAACCGGAGCCGGAGGTCATCGAACCGGTGGAAGAACCGGGAGAAGCCCTTATGAATGCTGACGCCGAAAAGATGCGTCAGAGCTATCTCTCACTGGTCATGCAACGGGTGGAGAAAAATAAGCACTATCCCCGCCTCGCCCGGCGCCGCAGCATAGAAGGGACGGTTAAGATCAGCTTTATCGTCGACGCCGGCGGAAACATTCATTCCCTCTCCATAACCGGCGGGCAGAAACTGTTGCGCGAAGCGGCTGCCAGGGCCGTTGAAAAATCTGCGCCTCTGCCGACACCGCCTGATCCCCGCTTCCCGGTCAGCTTCAATATGCTGTTTGAGTTGGATTGACCCCGTTCAAGGTTGCTTCTATCCGAACACCGGCAACTGCTCAAAGATCCCGGGGGCGGGGTTTATACAGATCAGGACATTATTACCGCGATCTCTCGTATGTTTATAGGGAGAGTCAACGATGTAAGCCCAACCCATGCCTGTAGGGCTATGCCCACTCTTCCGTTGTTCCAATACGCTCCCGGATCACGCGCCCGAACGAGGAAACGGTTTCCTGCTGAAAAGAATTCGGCGGGCCGTCGAAACTCGATATATGCGAAAGCAGATCATAAGCGGATTTAGCCTGCTCTTCCGTGAATGCCTCTATACTCGGCTCGAGCAGCTTGGTCATATTCCTGACCACCCCTACATCATCTTTAAGCAAAAACACCGACGAGTTAATCAAACCCGCGGCCTGTTCCTCATTAAGATGAAACACCTCCTGGAATTTATTTTTTAGTTCCTGTTTCTGCTCCGAGCTCATATCACCTTCGCTCTTCGTAAGCGCGACCATCAGAAGTGCGGTTATCTCCATCGGACTCCTTATGGAGTACACCGGATTGGCATGATACTTCTTTGCCCAATCGCGCCGTCGTTTCCATGCAAACGGATTCAGCCACCCGATATCTATACCGTTCTCGGACAGTCTGTTTACCAGGATCAGTATTATTACTATCGTCCCCAGGGCTCCCAGAATTATATGCATCTACATACCCCCCTTTATGTCCTGCATTCCTGAACAGGTTCGATCCGGCCCGCTATTGATGAGAAATGGAGACTCCGGATTACACTTCCCACCATTTTCACTATGCTTTCAGTTATGCTTTCTTAACAAACTCCGATTTTAGTTTCATGGCACCGATACCATCGATTTTGCAATCGATATTATGATCACCTTCTACCAATCGTATGTTTTTTACCTTGGTTCCAACCTTCACCACCTGCGAAGATCCCTTTACCTTCAGATCCTTAATAACGGTTACCGTATCTCCATCTTCCAGCGGATTTCCGTTGGCATCTTTAACCGATATTTCATTCTCTCCCGAAACCGCATCGGCTGCCGACCATTCATGTCCACATTCGGGACAGACCAGCATATCGCCGTCTTCATAGGTATAACTTGAATTGCATTTCGGACAGTTCGGTAATTCACTCATTATATTCTCTCTATAATCACTTCATTTCCAAAATTGGGCCTCGTTGTCACCTTGGCCTGATTATTATCCGAAATATGTCCCGATCACACCCGCGGTAATAATACCGAGCAAAATGCCAGCCGTGGCGAAAACAGACTTATAATGTACAGGTATGAACATGGCGATGATTCCCGATCCTATTGAAAAAACCACAGACCCGACGGCTCCGTAACCCCAGGATTCCGCCGGTGTTCCCAGCATTACAAAAATCATATAGATCGGCACACCCCAGAGAAAGGTGATGTAAAACCGCTGCCATACGCCGTACTTCTTCGATTCGGTCGATGGACCGCGCTCCAGACTACTGTTCGGCGGTGCGTAAAATTCATTATCTTGCATATTAAAAGCCCCGGTAATGAAAAAAATAACAGGAAAGGTTAAGCATCAGGCGTAATATTTCTGAAAGTATAGTTATTTTGTGTTTATTATATTTGTCCCCACGACCTTGTTCACGTAAAGAAACATCCCAAACACAACCGTCCCTTTGCGGCCGATCGTTTCGCACCGTCCGCACGAAACGGGCTATGCGGATGCGCTTGCCAGCCGTGTTATAACGCCGCTCATCCCTTGTATTTACCGATATTCATCGGCGTATTATTTATCAAAAATAACAATATATTAGGTGATTTATTTAAACTAATTATTCAGGTTCGGAAAGGGCATTGATTACCCCTTTCCAGATTTATTCTAATATTTATTAGTAATCTACAAAAAAGGTCGGGAATAACATCGACCAAGTTATGTCTTACAGAATTCACGAGGAGATGTATTTATGGGTCTGTCATGTAAACAACTTGAATCCCCGGTACCCCTGTCCGCTGCCTTACGCCGGTTATGCCAAATATGCCGATGAGCCGGCTCCCCAGTATTGTTTCACAGGCAATAAGTTAGAAGTTGGAAGATGAAGATTTGCGGTATTGCACGGTAGAAAAACCACATCAGTAGATTTACGCTTCACCTATCCCTTAAACCCGGTATTCGGCCCCGCCAGATCATGCGCATATACTCCGTGTTCCTTTTTGTCAGCATACTCACCCTTGTGCTTGGACTGGCCAACCTCTATGTCTACAGGCGTTTTTTCCGCCAGCTCTCCCCACGCCTCCACAAGCCCGGCGCATTGCTGATGATCATCATCATGACGGGCGAAGCCCTGTTTGCCGTGGATCGTATTTTCGGTCTGATGCCGGAATCGATCATCCTTTATCTAACGCTCAGCGCCTTCATCGGCTCCACCTTCATGTTGTTCGTTGTTGCCGCGATATATGACCTTACCGTGTCTATCTCACGGCAGGTACCGTTCGATCAGGAACGGCGGCGGGTCATAAAGGTGGTATTCGACAGCGCCGTTCTGATTTCGGCGGCGTCCTATTTAGGGCGTGGTCTATATGAAGGTACAAGATTTCCCGAGGTCAAGGATGTGATTGTTCGTATCCGGGACTTCCCTTTCAACGGATTTACCATCGTGCATCTGACGGATATCCATGTCGGACGCACCATTAAACGCGAGTTTATGGAGAAGATCGTTGCCCGGACGAACACCATGAATCCCGATATGGTGGTCATAACCGGTGATCTCTTCGATCTCCCCCCTGAGAAAATCAACGACGATCTGCAGCCTCTGAAAAAACTGCAGGCGCCGACCTACTTCGTTACCGGGAATCATGAATATTACCAGGGTGTCGAACCGATCCTTGAGGCCGTGGAATCCCTCGGACTCCATCCCCTGGATAACAGAGCCGTCCGTATCGGAAACGATACCGATTATTTTAATCTGGTGGGGCTGAGCGATCTCACCGGAGAACGCTTCGGGGTACGGCCGCCTGATGTTGACGCTGCCTATCGAGCGGTGGATCAGACAAAACCGGTTATCGTTCTCTCTCATCAACCCGGATCCATCCCATTGGTGGAGGGGAAGCGATGCGACCTGATACTGTGCGGTCATACCCATGGCGGACAGATATTCCCGTTCGGATTCCTGGTGATGCTGGCCCAGCCGTATCTGACCGGGTTACATGAATTCTCACCTGGGAAACAGATATTTGTAAGCCGCGGCGTAGGCTACTGGGGACCGCCGCTGCGCGTACTCGCGCCCAGCGAAATAAGCAGGATTGTGATTACGACGGCCTGAAGGGATAAACCCGCAGTGTGGTTCAGGAGACCAGGGTAAGCAGTATCGGTACTTCTTCCGCCTCTTCCGCTTCTTCTGCCTTTTCCGCTTCTTCCATCCGCCGCGTGGACAAGTCGGCCTGACTCATTACCCGCTCAATGCAGCGGATCAGTGCCTTGGGATCCCTCTTCTTCCGGTAGCAGGCATCCACACCGAGCTCTGCAAGAAACTCGTCATCCGCGGTGTTGGAAGGCGGATCCAGCAGGATAACCGGCAGATCCTCCCCACGGATCCGACGCAGTTCACGCACGACTTCAGCCATGCGCGGGCCATTCAGACACCAGCTCACCAGGGCAAGGTCGAATCGCTCTCTTTTGGAACCGGCGATAAAAGTGGAGATAAAGGAATAGTAGCGGCAGGTGTGGCCCTGCTCGGTAAGAATCTTGATTTCCCGGCGCATGGAAATTCCGCTGGGTATCAGGATAGCTATGTTCACGTCCCGCCCTCCACGACAACTAACCACCTTCGGCCGGAAATGGCAGGCAGCTTGTATAAAAAGGATGACAAAACACAGGCCGTTTCGCAGTGAAACGGTTGGCAAAATGCTCCGGTAGAGCGCGGAATTACATCACATAAATGCCGGTTGTTCCAGGGTTATTTCCCGATCACCTCCTCCAGGATCTCCATGGCGCTCCCCACGTACCCGGGGCAGTGGGTCTGGAACAGGTTCTGCTCCCGTGCCCGCTCATATCCGCTGGGCTGGCTTATATCGCAACCGAGAAGCTCCCTGCAGATGGTGGAACCACATTCCTCCTCAAACCGCCGCATGAACTCCCTGACCGCCCTGTAGGTATCTTCCTTTGCCTCCCTGTCCTCGGGCGAGAGGCTCCCCCGATCCAGGCCGATAACCATGACCGCGCCGGTCACGGCCCCGCAGGTCCCACCCTGCCGTGCCAGACCGCCGCCGAACCCGGTGGCGATCTTGAGCGCCAGTTCCGTATCCAGTCCGTGCTCGGCGCCATAGGTGGAGAGTACCGCCTGGGAACAGGAGAGACCGTCGCAAAATTTATTAACCGCGTCGTCTTTTTTAGACATTATGTAGCCCTCGTATGACTCCCACGGATAATACAAGCTCCGAGGGGCGCGGCCAAAACCGTATTCAAATGCCGCCGGCTGTCGAAATACCACGCCCCGCAAGCTTACCCCCTATAATGCTTAATCATAGGCTGTTTAAGAATGAATCCAATTCCAGGCAAACGCAAACTGATGAGCAACCTCTGGATGCTGCTGCTGACGGTCATCGTCATCTATATCGCATTGGTTGTATTTGTCTATTTCACCCAGTCCAACATGCTTTATTTCCCGCAACTGCCGTCCCGCGACCTGGGTTCGACACCTGACCGGCACGGCCTGGCTTATGAAGAGGTGAAACTGGTCACTAC
This sequence comes from Sedimenticolaceae bacterium, assembly GCA_050287965.1. GTDB lineage: Bacteria > Pseudomonadota > Gammaproteobacteria > Chromatiales > Chromatiaceae > CBFDBF01. Next base: position 4,110 of record JBNKCX010000004.1, on the reverse strand, counting down.
GGACGGCGTGAGCCTGCACGGCTGGTTTCTCCCGGTTGCAAATCCGCGCGCCACCCTGCTCTTCTTTCACGGCAACGCCGGCAACATCTCCCACCGCATCGACTCCCTGCAGGTGTTCCACGATCTGGGGCTTGAGATCCTCATTATCGATTATCGGGGGTATGGTCAAAGCGAGGGGGAACCCTCGGAAAAGGGCACCTACCTCGATGCGGAGAGCGCCTGGCGCTACCTTACGGAGGAGAAGAAGATTCCACCCCGTAGGATTCTGATTTTCGGACGTTCCCTGGGCGCGGCGGTAGCCAGTCATCTCGCGCGCAACCACGAGGCCCAGGGACTCATCCTGGAATCGGCATTCTTATCCGTTCCGGATATCGCGGCGACCCGCTATCCTTTCCTACCGATGCGCCTGCTCTCCCGCTTCCATTATGACAACCGAAGGAATCTGCACGCGATTACCATGCCGGTACTCATTGCGCATAGCCGTGACGATGAGCTCATACCTTACGAGCACGGCCGGGAACTGTTCGCCGCGGCGCGGGAACCTAAACAGTTTTTGCAGCTACGCGGCGGACACAACAACGGTTATTCCGTTGCCGGCAAGGACTATATTCGAGGCCTGGACCGCTTCATTCAAAGCTGTACTTCGGCCCGTCGGGAACCGGGGGAAGATTCGGAACACCCGACAACGGCCGGAGGTGATATTTGAAACTATATTCAGCCTCAGCAGCGGTAAACGATGGATTTCCATTTCCGTTCCATACACCCCGTATTACGAATGAAGCCGAGCGTGTCCTCACGACTGATTAGTGCTATGGTTTACCGGAGTAACGAGCTGTTTCCAGAGGTACTTTCATTGAACAAAACCCTCCGTACCGGGTTTGGTATTAGCGCAATCCTGCTGTTGTTCCTGGCTCCTTCCCTGAACGCCGCACCATTGGATGCCGAAACCCTGTTTCACCAGAAGGTTGATGCCCTCTACCAAGTTCGGGTCATCAACAAATCCACCGGCGAGAAATCGAGTATTGGTTCAGGCTTTGTCGTCGGCCGGAAAAATCTGGTCGCGAGCAACTTCCATGTGGTGAGCAGCTTTATAACCAAACCGGATACCTACACCCTGGAGTATCTCTCCAGCTCTGGAGAGAGTGGCGCTTTGACCGTACTGGACGTGGACGTTCCGCATGATCTGGCGATCCTGCAAGCGGATCGGGAGTTGGGCCAGCCCCTGAAAACCGGACCGGTGCCGGAGAAAGGCGCCCGCCTTTACGCCATGGGTAATCCCCACGATCTCGGCATGTCGCTGACCGACGGTACCAATAACGGCGTCCTGCCACAGAGCAACGATGGCCGCATCCACTTTTCCGGGAGCCTTAATCCCGGCATGAGCGGCGGTCCGACCATGGATGGCGCGGGACTTGTGATCGGAATAAATGTGGCCACTGCCGGCAATAACATCAGCTTTATCATTCCCGCGCACTATCTGGATCAAATGCTCGATGACATCAAATCACGGGGTTTCCGACCTGTCGACGACCTGCACCTCCATATCAGCCAACAGATCCGGGAAAACCAGAAGGCCTATCTCAAGCATCTGGTGGAAGCGGACTGGCCAACGACCAATATCGGCGGATTCCAGGTACCGGGCGCGATCTCCCAGACAGTTCGCTGCTGGGATGCCAGCAAGCCTCCCAAGCAGAATGAACTCTTTACCCGGTTATTCACTCATTGCAGAAATCAGAACGAGATCTTTCTCTACGACCGTCTGGACGTGGGACAAATCAATTACGAATACATCTGGCTGGAGAGCGACAAGCTGAAGCCCACTACTTTCTACAACCTCTATCAACAACAGTTTGTCAGCCGTTACTCGAGCCCGGGAAGCAAACAGGACCTGACCAATTTTAAATGTGAAACACGTTTCCTTCAGATAGGAGAAAAACAATGGAAGGTCAATCTCTGCCGTCGGGACTATCTGCGTTACCCCGAACTGAGCGACGTGGTGCTGACATCGGCCATGACCGGGGAACCCGACCGCGGGATGATATTTAACATGTATCTGACCGGCACCGATTACGACAGCGCGCTTATGCTGATTAGACGTTTCCTGGAGTCGTTCGTATGGCGACATTGATTTTAGAGATTCAGCACCGGCTTCTGCATCAGTACGTAAAGGTGGAACGCTTCCCCTTTACCATCGGTCGCGCCTTGGACAACGATCTTATCCTTTCGGATCCCACCATTTCTCCTTACCATCTGCGTATCGATAAGAAACCGGATGGAACCCTGGTACTGCAGAATCTCTCCGAAGAGAACGGTTCCCGCCTTGATGGAAAACAAATGGGATCGGAGGCGACGGAAGTTGTTATCCCCGCACGACTGCAGATGGGCCGGGCGCATGCCGGTCTGTTACCGTCCGATCATGCCGTGGAGGAGACCCGTCTACTCGGATGCAGAAGCGGACAATTCTGTTTTTTTCATAGCAGATTCTGGGCGGTGCTGATGCCCCTGATCGCCCTTGGTTTCCTGCTGCTGGAGAAACTGCTCAACACTTTCACCATAGAAACAATGGACTGGTATGCGGAAGATACGCTGGAAGCACTGGTGGTTCTGCTGATCCTGTCGGGGGTCATATCGGCCCTGAACCGACTCGCCATTCACCGCTGGGAACTCGCCAGCGCCTGGACCCTTTCCTGCCTGATCTTTCTGTCGCTCATGCTGCTGCCCCCGCTGGCGGAGATACTTAACTACCTGTTCAGCGATTCCACACCGCAACTGCTGCTGGATCTCGCCTGGATACTGCTTTTTATACCCCTGTCGCTCTACGTCTATTTTCACAAAGCCAACCACGCCCCACGTTCCCAGGCATGGGCGATGACCCTGATCCTGTGTGTTATCCCCGTCGTACTGGAGCTAAAAGATCTCACTACGGAAACGTTACTGGGACCGGATTTTTCCGTTCAACCCAGTTTCAGCAATGAACTTAGCCATCTCAACTGGCATGTTGATCCGGTCATTTCCATTGAGGAATTCATGCAACAGGCGGAAACATTCGAGGCTGGGCCGACCATCCCCTAGTTGCCGACCTTCAGTTATTTCCGGCAACAGTCTCCGGTCAGGGGCACAAAGGCCACCGCCAGCACGTCGCGGACATTGATTTCATCGTCCTCATCTTTCTCCACCACCTTCAGATCCTGGTGATAAAAAGGAGGACCTACGGGGATCACCAGCCTGCCCCCCGGCTTGAGCTGATCAACCAGCGGCTGCGGGATACCCGGCGCCGCCGCAGTTACGATAATGCCGTCATAGGGCGCGTGTTCCGGCCAGCCGTAGTAGCCGTCCCCCACCCTGCACACCACGTTGTTACAGCCCTGTTTGCGTAATATCTTCTTCGCCCGCTCCAGGAGCGGTTCGATTATCTCCGTGGTGTAAACACGTCGCACCAGGCGGGAAAGAATGGCCGCCTGATAGCCGGACCCGGTCCCCACTTCCAGGATGATATGATCCGGTTGCGGCCCCAGTAAATCCGTCATCAGCGCCACAATATAGGGTTGGGATATGGTCTGCCCGTGACCGATCGGCAGGGGACCGTTTTCGTAAGCGGATTCACTCGTCTCGGGCAAAACGAATGCGTGCCTCGGAACCTCGCGCATCACCTCCATAACGCGTTTGTCGAGTGCATTCTTGCCGATGAAGCTGCGGGTATATTCCACCTCCATCTCAATATCCCGCATCATTTGCTTCTGATCCGTCATCCTCCCTCCCAGATCCAGTTCAGCAGCGTTTGGATATTCCGGCTTATATACAGGAAGGATAGCTTGATTGGGAATCAGGTGGTCGGGAGTTGTATATTTAACCGGGGATTATTTCGAACCCAACAACCAGTTTCATGACCCGTCTGCAGTGGATTTTCTAGTCCGGTAACTAATTTCGCAGCCTCTAGGCTCCTGCGCTTTTATTTGCTTTATCTCTAAAGGCTGCGAGCCTATTTCTTTTGCTTGCCCAAAAGAAATAGGCGAAAGAAAAGGGCACTCCACGACTTGCCCCTGCGGGGTACCCTGCGTTCCTCACCGTCCCGGGGGCTCCAGCCACGGGCGGTCCCTCGCCCGCGCTGGA
>JBNKCX010000003.1:0-152441 GCA_050287965.1 Sedimenticolaceae bacterium | reverse complement strand
CTCCACGACTTGCCCCTGCGGGGTACCCTGCGTTCCTCACCGTTCCGGGGGCTCCAGCCACGGGCGATCCCTCGCCCGGGCTGGAGGCGCCGCGTCCATGCGGCGCCCCTTCGGGCCTGATCCCGGTCCGGCTCCGGTACTCGGCCGCGTCGAAGGAGTTTAGGGGTGCCACCCCCGACCCCTTCGGACCCGTCGAGCATCGCAGGCGCAAGCGGGAATAGCCCGAAGGGGACCGACAGGACCGCTTAAGACGAGAAACGCAGAGCACCCGCGCAGCGGGCGGGGACGTGGGGCGGTTTTTCTTTGGTACCTTTCTTTTTAGCGCTCCAAAGAAAGGTACTTGCAGCCCTTGCAGAGAGGGGAAAAAGAAACCCGAAGTCTACGGGCTGCAACACTGGCTACCGGATATTAATAATTCGCAGAAAACGGACCACGAAACTTGTTATCTGAATACAAAAAGGGCTGTGGGCTGCGAAACTGTCTACCTAATGTATAAAACCCGCTTAAGACGGGTCATGAAACTGGTTGTTGGGTTCGAAATAATCCCCGGTTAAATATACAACTCCCGGCCACCTGATTCCCAATCAACCCCCCACCGAGTCACAAACCCCAAAAAAACCTGCACTCTCGCAAACTCTGTTTATACTCAGAGTACAAGGACACCGGGATTCGAACCCCATGAACCCTGGATTTGGTACAGGGTATGTACCGGAATACTATTCTGGCATGTCGTCATGAGGTGTGGACATGGTTACTGAAATCTACCCGATTGTGAGTGGCTGGTATCAGCAGCAGGACAAAGGACAACGCTTTCTGGTTGTGGCCTTTGACGAGGACACCGGCCTGATCGAGGTTCAGCACTTTGACGGCAGTATTGAGGAATTCGACCTGGACCTCTGGTACGAAATGGAGCTGGAATCCATCGCCGAACCGGAAAACTGGGCCGGCGCCGTGGATGTGGGCGATATAGACGATCTCAGCACCTCCGTCACCGATACCGACGCGGAGGACTGGAATTCACCGCTGGAGGATTTCCGCGGCACCGAGATGATGCGTGCCGATCAAACGGGGGATGCCGTGGAAGACGAATGGGGCGATGGTGATATCCTGGAACCTCTGGAGGACGATTACTACTGAGGTACCCGGTATTCCGAACACCGACTACCCTTATGAAAACACCCCCAGGTAAGGCACTGTGGCCGCCTACTAGCCCCTGAAAAGCGCTCCTGCAATCTCACGTCCCTTTTCCTAAAGAGGGTCGCTGAAACAACCGGGCGTCCCGGGAGCGGATAAATTTCCTATAAATAATCAGGTTATGGCACCGATGTTTCTCTTTTTTGGCGGTATCTTTTAGAATTCAGCCTTATTTAACCCAGACATACCCCCGGCGCACGGATTAAGCGGCAGGGGACAGCAGGCAGCTAACACGGGGAAATTCCTGCAGTGATCGAAGTTATTGATTTTGGGTCAATTATTATTGACGGTACACGCTACGTCTCGGACCTTATCATTTATCCCGACGGACAGATCAAAGAGAACTGGTGGCGCCGGAGCGGGCATACCCTCTCCCTCGAGGACATTTCCGATCTCATTGATGCAAATCCGGCGGCGATTGTTGCCGGTACCGGTATTTATGGCAGAATGCAGCCCGAAACCGGGCTGGAACCGTATCTCCGGGAACGGGGGATCGATTTCTATCCTGAACCAAACCGGAAGGCACAGGACATTTTCAACAGACTTTCAACCGAGCAACCAACCGGCGCCTGTTTCCATCTTACCTGCTGAGAAGTTGTTATCGGGGCATATACCATCCAAGCAGACATCAACACTATTTAAGGTCAAAGACATGACAATGACATCCAAGAAACGTGTCCACTATTTTGGGAAGACCAAGTCCGAAGGCACCAAGGACATGAAGGACCTCCTCGGCGGCAAAGGCGCCAATCTGGCCGAGATGACCTCCATCGGGCTACCGGTTCCTCCGGGATTCACCATCACCACCGAGACCTGTGCTGAGTACTACAACGTTGGCGGCAAACTCCCCGACGGGCTGCTTGATGAAATCAACAAGAACATGGAGATGGTCGAGGGAGAGACCGACAAAAAATTCGGTTCCGAGGATAATCCGCTACTGGTATCCGTGCGTAGCGGTGCGGCGGTCAGCATGCCCGGCATGATGGACACGGTCCTGAACCTCGGCCTCACCGACAGAGCGGTGGAGGGCCTGGCCAACACCTCAGGTAACCGCCGTTTCGCCCTTGACGCCTACCGGCGCCTGATCAACATGTTCGGCGACGTAGTGATGGAGGTGCCCCACCACGATTTCGAAAGCGAATTTGACCGTATAAAAGAGAAATACGGCGTCACAGAGGATACTGATCTTAACGAGGACGGGCTGGCTGAACTTATCGTTGCCTATAAATCGGTATACAAGAAACACACCGGCGCTGACTTCCCGCAGGACCCCTACCTGCAGTTGGAAAAAGCGGTGGAAGCTGTATTCAAAAGCTGGAATATTCCACGCGCCGTACGCTATCGCGAAATCAATGAAATTACCGGCCTGCTCGGCACCGCGGTCAATGTCCAGACCATGGTGTTCGGCAACATGGGCGAGGACTCCGGCACCGGCGTCGCCTTCACCCGGGATCCCTCCGGCGGAGAGAACGAGTTCTATGGTGAATTCCTGATCAACGCCCAGGGCGAAGATGTGGTTGCCGGTATCCGTACTCCTCAGAACGTGTCGGAGATGGTCAAGTGGCGACCGGACATCTACGAACAGTTGCTGGAAGTCAAAAGCACCCTGGAAGACCACTACAGGGAGATGCAGGATATCGAGTACACCATCGAAAAGGGCAAGCTCTATCTGCTGCAGACCCGTACCGGCAAGCGTACCGGCCGCGCCGCGGTAAAGATAGCCGTCGACATGGTGGTGGAAGGCCGCATTACCCAGAAAGAGGCGCTGCTGCGGGTCCCCGCCAACGATCTGAACCAATTACTGCTACCCACCTTTGACGCGAGCGCCGAGCGCGACGTCCTGACTGTCGGTCTTCCCGCGTCGCCGGGGGCGGCTTTCGGAAAGGTCGCCTTTACCGCCGATGAGGCGGTGGATCGCACCCATGAGGGTGAAACCGTCATCCTGGTACGCAAGGACACCAGTCCGGAAGATGTCAGCGGCATGCATGCCGCGGCCGGTATCCTCACCTCCACCGGCGGCATGACCAGTCACGCGGCTGTAGTTGCCCGCGGCTGGGGTAAGTGCTGCATCGCCGGTGCCGGCGAGGTGGAGATCAATGAAGCGAATCGCACCATCTCCATCAACGGCCGCACCTTCGGTGACCAGGACATTATCAGTATCGACGGCTCCTCCGGCGAGGTTATGGCCGGCGAGGTGCCCACCAAGGAACCGGAGCTCTCCGAGGAATTCAAATCCCTGATGGAATGGGCGGACTCGAACCGGGTGTTAAAGGTCTGGACCAATGCCGACACGCCGCAAGACGCGGTCCGCGCCCGTTCCTGGGGCGCTCAAGGTATCGGACTCTGCCGCACCGAGCACATGTTCTTCGAGGGTGAACGCATCACCGACATGCGTGAGATGATTCTGGCCGAGACCGAGGATGATCGGCAGAAGGCGTTGCAGAAACTGCTGCCCCATCAGCGCGAAGACTTCATCGGCCTGTTTACCGCCATGCAGGGTCTTCCGGTCACCGTGCGACTGCTTGACCCCCCGCTGCACGAGTTCCTTCCGCACGAGGAACAATTACAGCAAGAACTGGCGGATCGTCTGGGAGTACCCCTGGCGAAGATCAAATCGCGGGTCGCCCAGTTGCACGAGACCAATCCGATGCTAGGCCACCGCGGCTGCCGTCTCTCCATAACCTATCCCGAGATCCTCAACATGCAGGTGACCGCCATTACCGAAGCGGCCATTGAATGCAGAAAGACCGGGGTGGATGCACGTCCCGAGATCATGGTGCCTCTGGTCGGTACCTACAAAGAACTCTCGCTACTGCGTAAGAATATCGAAGCCGTCATCAAAACCACCCGGGAAAAGCTGGGGCATACCGATGAGCTGACTATTCCGATCGGCACCATGATCGAGATCCCCCGCGCCGCACTTACCGCGAATGAAGTGGCTCAGTATGCGGATTTTTTCAGCTTCGGAACCAATGACCTGACTCAGATGACCTTCGGTTACAGCCGGGACGACATCAACGCTTTCCTGCCGAACTATATCCGTCAGGAGATCCTGGAGCGGGACCCCTTTCAATCCCTCGACACCGGCGGTGTCGGCCAGTTGGTTGAAATGGCGGTAGCCAAGGGGCGGGGTGAGAAAAAGGGGATGAAGATGGGAATCTGTGGTGAACATGGCGGCGATCCGCTTTCCATCCGATTCTGCCACGTAATGGAGTTGGACTATGTCTCCTGCTCGCCGTTCCGTGTACCGGTAGCCCGGCTGGCGGCGGCTCAGGCCGCGGTAATGGATGATATACAGTAACCATGTCATCCGCCGGTGAAGACAATACCTTCTACCTGCTTTCCGACGGTACCGGCGAAACGGCAGAGGTCATTGTCAATGCCGCCATCGCGCAGTTCCGCAAAGACAACGTAAGTGTAGAACGGATGGGCCACATCCTGGCGGGAAGCCAGGTCAGTGGAATACTGGATCATGCGGAGAAGAAACACGCCATGGTCTTCTACACCTTTGTCGATCGTGAGTTGGCCAACTTCACCGAGGACGAGTGCAATAAACGAGGGATAGATTGCCTGGATCTCATGAGCCCTATTCTGCGCAAACTGACCAATTTCTTCGGTCACTCGCCGGAGGGCACTCCCGGTATCCTGCATGGGATCGGGGAGGATTATTTTCGGCGCATGGAGGCGATGGAGTTCGCACTGAAAAACGATGACGGCCGCTCTCTCGAGCATCTTTCGGAGGCGGACATAATCCTGGTAGGCGTTTCCCGCACCAGCAAAACGCCTCTTTCCATCTATCTTTCCGTGCGCGGTTTCAAGGTGGTGAATATCCCCCTGGTAAGAGGTATCTCCTTACCCCGCGCGCTGGCGGAGGCCGATCCGAAAAAAGTAGCCGCGCTGTTTCTCGACGTCGATCAGCTGGTGGAACGCAGAGAGGTCCGGGTAGAGACACTGGGTGTGGCACCGACAACCGATTACATCGATTACGAAGTCGTTAAAAAAGAGCTGCGTTGGGCGCGATCCCTGTGTCGCGATCACGGCTGGGCAGTGGTACACGTCACCGGCAAATCTGTTGAGGAGACGGCACACGAAGTGCTGGTAAAGCTGCGTAAGAAATGAAAGGGCCGGCGCATAGATAATAGGACAACAGTGAGACAGGAGCTGCTCTGCCTGCGGTTCAACCTCCCCCGACGCCATGGGCGAATCTACGAATAAAACTGATTGGACCGCCCGCGATCGGGAGATCGTCTGGCATCCCTACAGCGCCATCGGCGCCGACCTCCCTGTTTACCCCGTTGTGGCGGCTGACGGCGTGCGGCTGCATCTGGCCGACGGCCGGGAACTGATCGACGGCATGTCCTCCTGGTGGTGCGCTATCCACGGCTACAATCATCCGGAGATGAACCGTGCCCTGGCACAGCAGCTGGAATCCATGGCCCACGTGATGTTCGGCGGCCTGACCCACCGTCCCGCCGTGGAGTTGGCGGAGTGGCTGGTGGAGCTGACGCCGGAACCTCTGCGGACAGTCTTCTTTTCAGATTCCGGTTCGGTGGCGGTGGAAGTGGCCATGAAGATGGCCATCCAGTACTGGAATGCCAAGGGGCAATCGTCGAAGCAGCGGTTCCTCACGGTCCGCTCCGGCTATCACGGCGACACCTTCGGCGCCATGTCCGTGTGCGATCCGGTCACCGGCATGCACGGACTCTTCAGGGAGGTCCTGGCCAGACAGTTTTTTGTGGAGGCCCCCACACCACGTTTTGGTGAACCCTGCCGGGAGGATCATCTGCAGCCCCTGGTAAACCTGCTCCAGGAAAACGCGGATAGCATTGCGGCGGTGATCATGGAGCCCATCGTTCAGGGTGCCGGCGGTATGCGCTTTTATTCCGCCGACTACCTGCGCCGGGTGCGGCAACTCTGCGAGGAGCACAACGTGCTGCTGGTCCTGGATGAGATCGCCACCGGGTTCGGCCGTACCGGTCGACTGTTCGCCTGCGAACACGCCGGGATCGCGCCGGATATCCTGTGCCTCGGCAAGGCCCTGACCGGTGGCTACCTGACCCTGGCCGCCACCCTGACCACCTGGGATATCAGCGATACCATCAGCCGCGGGGAACCGGGCCTGTTCATGCACGGTCCCACCTTTATGGCCAACCCCCTCGCCTGCACTGCGGCCCTGACCAGCCTGCGGTTGCTGCTGGAATCCCCCTGGCAGGAGCGCATAGCGGCCATTGAGAAAGGCCTGCGCGAAGGATTGGATCCGTGCCGTAATTACCCGCAGGTGGCGGATGTGCGGGTACTGGGGGCCATCGGCGTGGTGGAGATGAAAGAGCCGGTGGATATGCGAACCATCCAGCCCCGGTTTGTGGAACTGGGTGTGTGGGTACGACCCTTTGGTAAACTGGTCTACCTCATGCCCCCATATATTATCGCGGGGCCCGACCTCGACCGACTCACCGCCGCGGTAAGAACCGTCGTCGCCGAAGCCTGACAACTAATAACTGAAAACTGTTAACTCAAAATGTCCGCACCCAGAGAGATCACCACGCCCCATCCCAGCATACCCCTGACCATCCCCGAGGGCATGGCACCGGTGGAGTTTTTCAACAGCCCGGCCAATCTGAAGAACCTGGCGGAGGAGAACGGCCTGTTTCGAACCCCCGAAGACCTGCTGATGTATCGCAAACTGATCGGGCACAGCACAGAGTTCGACACCTCCGTGATCCTGGACACCTCCCGGCGCATTCTCGACCCCCTCGGCCGGCCGGTGCGCCGGGACCAGGTGTCGCGACAGCAGAAAAAGGTCTGGAACCGCATGACCCAGATCCTGTGCGAATTCATGCTGGAGAAATATCCCGACCCGGGGAAACACCTGGTGCTTTGTGGTGAAGCCAGCCTCGACTCCACCTGGCCCCTGAACAAACCGGGTGTACCCAGTATTCGCATGATCCATAACCATTTCATGGTCTTTCCCATGCGGGATCTCATGCGGGCGCCGGAGACTGATCCACATAATCCCAATCTTACCGATAGCGGACACCACAGCCTGTTTCTGCGCCACCTCAGCGATATCTACCACGAGTTCCTGGAGGTGCTCGATCTGCAAATCCTCACCCCCATCTCCAGCGAAGACTCCAGCCTGAAGTTGACCGGTTACCCCCAGGGCCTGCCCAGTTGGGAATTGAAGGGGGGAATCGGCAAACTCAGCGACCGCTATTTCTGGTACGAGTACGAGCAGATCCTGCTCGGCTTCCTGGACTTTTACCGCACCTTTTTCTCCCTGGTGGCTACAGGGGACGCCAAGGTGCCGGCCGGTGCCAATTTCCCCAATCAGATCAATGACGTACTGCTCGGCAGCAACCAGTTCCAGCGGGTGGCCCGCGACCTGCGGGAACGGGTGATCCAGGATCCGCTGTTCGCCAACGAGATCCGCTGGCGCCCCGCCTACAAGCAACTGCTGTACCGGGACGACGAGGGACGCCTGATCGTCACCATTTCCCAGAACTCCGTCGGGAACGCCATCACCGAACTGCTCGGCATTGTGGTCAAGCGGATGGAGAACGAGGCGGCCTATGCCGCTATTGAACGGCCGCTTGTGGAACGTCTGCTGGAGGCGCGCCAGCGGCTGGTGGACGCCAAACTCGGGGAGCCCCTGTCCGCCCGCTGCTGGCCTGCCGGCGAATTTTCCCCTTGCCGGTAACCGACCGTTACCCGTTACCCCCCCTGGAAATAGGAGCGTCGCCGCGCCCGCAGAGGAAATTTCGCGCTCCGGATCGCGGCCATAAAGCCGCTCCTGCAGCCTCTCCCCCGGGAGAAACCACAAAGAGCTTCTCCTGACGACGCCACCCCTCTTGAATTTGTCATAACCGGACCTATTCTCAGGAACAACTCATTTTGACAGCAGCCTGAAATGGCGAAGGAGACACGAAAATGGTTACAAGATTCAGTGACCCTTTTGAGGCCCTGTTGAACATTCAGCGGGCGTTGGATCAATCCCAGTACAGCGACTGGTTCGGACTTTCCACCACCAGCCGCGGAGCTTTTCCCCCGGTCAATGTCTTCCAGCAGGACGACAACCTGGTGGTGATCGCCGAGATGCCCGGAGTAAAGAAAGAGGACATCGAGATCAGCATCAAGCGGGATCAGCTCCGGATCGCCGGCAAGAGAGACATCAAATACGGCGACAAAATCAGCACCCACCGGCAGGAACGCCGGGGTGGGAAGTTCGACCGGACCTTCACCCTGCCTTTGGAGATCGAGGCGGACCAGGTAAAAGCGGAATACCGGGACGGACTGCTGGCCCTGCATCTGCCCAGGGCGGAAAAGGACCGGCCAAAGCGGGTTGAGATCGCATAAAGGGCAACCGATTTGTTTACTGCCGTCGGCAGACGACATATTGAAGGAGTAATGACATGACCGAATCAACGATTCTGGACAAGGTTGAGAAAAAGGAACTGGAAAGCAAACAGGAGAAGACGGTTCCCGGGAAGCACTACGTTCCCTATACCGATATCTTCGAGACGGAAGATTCGCTGGTGGTAGTGATGGAGATCCCCGGGGTGGAACGTAAAGACGTCGATATCAATGTTGAGAAAAACGTATTATCGATTGAGGGTCGCATCAATTTTTCGAAATACGACGACCTGAAACCCGTCTACACGGAGTACAACGTCGGGCATTTCAGCCGCAGTTTTTCGCTCTCCAACGAGATTGATCAGGGCGCCATCAGCGCCCGGGTGGAGGATGGCGTACTTACCCTGACTCTGCCGAAGGCCAAGGAAGCGACCATGCGGCGCATCGAGGTCCGGTGACCTTCACTCTCCTCACCCCTTTCCCGGGTTGTAGGGTGGGGTTCTGCCCCACCCTACTGACAACCGAAAGCTGACAGCTTAATCTGACAACCAAACCCTCCCCGGCCGCCCCTGACTATACTTCTTAGACACCACTAAGGAAAAGGCGGCCGCAAATGGACGACATTTTCCTCTCTCTACTGATCCTGTTGGCGGTCATCTGGACAGGCGCCTTCCTGCTGCGTCCCTTTGGGCTTCCCACCATCATGGGGGAACTGATCGGAGGAGTAATCGTGGGGCCGGCGGTACTGGGCTGGGTGGAGCCCAATGAGATCATCGAGGTCCTGGCCCAGATGGGGATATTCTTCCTCATGCTTCATGCCGGGGTGGAAACCGACCCACGGGATTTCTTTGCCGCGCTGAGAAGATCCTGGGGGGTAGCGGTTGTCGGCGCAATCGTCCCTTTCCTCGTGGCCCTGGCGGTGGCGCTGGCGTTCGATCTCCCCGCCGTCGCGGCTGTCTTCGTCGGTCTTACCATGACCGCCACCGCGGTTGTCATCACCATCAAAGCCCTTCAGGATCTTGGGCTGTGCAATTCCCGCTTCGCCCGGGTGATCATCGCCGCCTGTGTCATTGATGACGTCCTGACCATGGTGATGTTCAGTTTCATCCTGGGCCTCATCAATGGCGAAAACGTGGGGATCCTGGACGTGATCTGGGACATCGTAAAGGTCGTTCTCTACTTTGGATCCGCCGTCATCATCGGCTACTTCGTCTATCCCCACCTCAAGCATCCGTTCCGTCACCCCTCCGGCAAAGGTTTCACCTTTGTATTGGTGCTGGGCCTGCTGGCAGGGCTGGTTGCCGATTGGATCGGCCTGCACCTGATCGTCGGCGCCTATCTGGCCGGGCTCTTTTTTGAGATAGAGGTAGCCGATGCCAATCTGATCAGGGTGGTACAGGACCGTCTGTACGCGATCGCCTACTCTTTCCTGGGCCCGATCTTTTTTATCTCCCTCGGGTTCCACGTCACCTTCGACGTGCTCTCCGGCAGCGGTATTCTTTTCATAATTCTGCTTACCAGCTTGCTCATAGTCGCCCAGGTCGCCAGCGCCGGCGGCATGGCACTTCGGCTCAGGCTTCCCTGGGTGGAGGCGTTTACAGTCGGTGTCGGCATGTGCGGACGCGCGGAAATGGCCTTTATCCTGGCGGCGCTAGGCCTGAGTATGGGCGCCATCGACAGCGAGGTCTTCTCCGTTCTGATCTTCACCGCCTTCCTGCTGAACCTGTTCACACCCGCCGCACTCAAGGGCTGTTCTCTGCTCCTGGAGCGGCATCCGGCCGCTGCGGTATCGGACAATGCCTGCGACCAATACGGGGACCGGAGTCGAAAAAAAGGTCCGTACAAAGGCTAATCCTCCTTTCCCGTTTCTGAAAACCCGCCTCCACTGATGTTCCTGCTCCGGCATCCGCCGCGGCAACAAACCCTGCGGTCGAATTTCTTTCGTCTACACTTGCTAGAACCTATCTCAAAACACGGCGCACCTACCAGGGGCACAGATTCGCGAGGTATTTTGAGATAGGTTCTGATTATCCAGTGGGATCCGGGGGTTTTCCTACACCCCTTTTTTCCACGCTGGAACCTCCCCCGGGTTCGCTTTGGGCCGAACACGGGGCCGATCAAAACGGAGTTCGGTTGGACGATGTATCACAGGAGGCGGGATGAATAATAGGATTCTGGCCATGGTGCTGGCCGGCGGCGTCGGGGAAAGGCTTCAACCCCTGACCTGCGACCGCGTAAAACCGGCGGTGCCTTTCGGAGGCGGCTATCGCCTCATTGATTTCACCCTGAGCAACTGTCTCAACTCGCAGATTCGCCATGTCTGCGTCCTGACCCAGTACAAATCCCTCTCTCTGGAGCGACACATCCGCTACGGCTGGTCGTTTCTGCCGCATACCATGGGAGAGTTCATTCAGGTACTGCCGCCCCAGCAACGGGTGAACTCCATGTGGTATCAGGGCACCGCCGACGCGGTGTATCAAAACCTCTATTCCATCAAGCAGTCCAATCCCGATTATGTCCTGATTCTGGCCGGCGACCACGTCTACAAGATGAATTATCTCCTTATGATCCGGGCGCACATGAAACATAAGGCTGCGGTTACGGTGGGTGCCATTGAAGTGCCCTTGGAACGGGCATCCTCGTTCGGAGTCATGGAGGTTGATGCGGAAGGATGGATCCGTGGCTTCGAAGAGAAACCGAAAAAACCGAAAAATATCCCCGGAAAACCCGGGAAGGCACTGGTTTCCATGGGTATCTACGTATTCAGCGCCTGGTTGCTGAAACGGGTCCTTACGGAGGACGCCAAAGACAAAAACAGCAGTCACGATTTCGGAAAGGACATCCTTCCAAAACTTGTTCAGCATGTTCCTATCTACGCCTTTCCCTTCGTGGATGAAAACCGCAAGGAGGAACTCTACTGGCGCGATGTCGGAACCCTGGATGCCTACTGGGAAGCCAATATGGATCTGGTCGCGGTGGATCCGGTCTTCAACCTCTACGACGAGGAATGGCCGATCAACACCTATCATGTTCCGGCGCCACCGGCCAAGTTTGTCTTCGCCGACCTGGAGAGTGAAACCGGTGGAGGACGGGCCGGATTTGGTATGGACTCCCTGGTCAGTCCCGGTTGCATCCTGGCCGGCGGGCAGGTAATCCGATCGGTACTCGCGCCCCGGGTACGGGTAAACGAAAACGCCAGAGTGGAGCAATCAATCCTCCATGAAGGCGTAATCGTGGGTGCCGGCTGCCGCCTCTATAAAACCATCGTTGACAAGGGGGTGACGATACCGGAAGGCATGGAGATCGGATTCAATCACCAGAAAGATAGACAACAATTCACCGTAAGCGACGGCGGAGTCGTGGTCATCCGCCGTAAGCAGAAACTGGAAATCGGGGAATTAAGCCTTGGCAGAGCCAGCAGCTTGTAGAAAAATAGCGGTTATAGAATTCCGAGTTCATCAACCATGACCAAGACTATGCACATAATCAAACAACTGCGCCTCCTGGCTTTGCTGGCCCTGCCGTTATTGCTTTCTGCCTGTATCGAATTCGAAGATCAGATTCTGACCTACACCATCGTCGATAACGAGCTCGTCATATTCCAGGAATACCGAGGGCTGTTCGCGGAAGAACTGGAACAGACCAAGGAAAACGAGGGGAAGAAAAAGACCGAGCCAACCGATGACGAGAAACAGGAAATCGATTCCGTGGTGAACGGCGAACGAACCTTCTTTTTCGATAACTGGATTCTGGAATATAACCGGGTCGAGTTACTCAAGGATTCGACCGTATTCGAGAACCCGGAGAAGGAGTTGTCCGAACAGCAGAAGCAATACCGACAGATCTGGCTGCCTCTGACCAAGCTGCTGCTGGACAACGTCAAGATCACGAACGGCGACTTCTATTACGACGAGCAGCGGCGTTTAAGCGGCTACCAGATCGTAAGGGTAAAAAACGTACAACAGCTTGTAGACCAGGCAAACCAGTCCATTTCCCAGGCGGTACTTGCCGAACAGGAGTCGGATCCAAAGGAAGATGATCCGGAGCGGGAATTGATTCCTATAAAAAAGGCCCTGGCGAAATCCGGCCATAAATGGATTGAGCTGGATGGAAATCGTATCACCGTGACTTTCCCAGCTACACAGAAACAGTATCTGGAGTCTCGCAATGATGCGGAAGCCTTTAACAGCAAGGGAGCGGCGGGGGTGAATATCTCTTACAAAGACAACCTCATGCAGATAGTCATAGGCAATAACAGCGACGATTTGATTACACTTTCAAAGCGGGTATTCGGCCCTTACACCACAAACGCCGTCAACTACATCGCATCGAAGTATGCCATCAAGGAAAATCTTGATATCCCGGAAATAAAGCAATCGGTGTTCCAGAAGTAGGAAGTCGGGAGTTGCAGGGCGCCACCCGGACGCCGGCGGGCCGGCGTTGAACCAGAGAACCCAACAACGGTCTAACTGCGCGCGGGCTGGACGGTATTATCCGTGGTCTTGCCGTAGCCCGTCTTCCGTAGCGCGGGCCGTACCACCCTCGCCGCCTCACACCTCGATCCGAAACCTCCTCGGTCGCGGTTGTAAGGAACGTTTGGACAGCATCCGGTTACATACAGCCGGCTTATAGGCGATCCCTGGAGTACTCGGCTACACTACCGGTATTATGTATTTCACCTGTTTCTCATCTTATGTGGGCCCTATGTCGCAACAGTACGCCCCTGATTCCCGCCTGCCTCTGAAACCGAGGCTTTTTGCTCTGGTACTTCTGTTCCTGCTGCTGCCATCCTTAGGATTCTCGGCGAGCGCCCCGCAGACACCGGCGGTTGGTTCCCCGGCAAACCTTCCGGAACTCAACATAGAGCAGATCTCGGCGCGGATCTCCAGCCTGGAGGCGATTTCCGAACCGGACCAGGAAACCAAAAGCACTCTTGAAGCCTACCGTAATACCCTGAGCCTGTTGAAAACGGCGGAGGAAGATCAAGCGGCGGCGGACCGCTATAAAAAGATAGTTGACAACGCTAAGGAGCTGTTGGGGTCGTTGGACGCCCAACTGAAAAAGGCTCAGAACGCAGCGCGGCAACCGACCAAACCTGACCGCACCCTTTTACCTGAGCAGCTTAAGCAGCAGCTGGACAAGGCATTGGCGGAGCAGGAACTTATCGAAGGCCGTCTGGCGGAACTGGAATCAGAAGCGCGCAAGGAGCGGCTGCGTCCAGACCAGACCCGCTCCGAGCTATCCCAGGCAAAACCGGAACTTGAGGGGATCGAAACCCGGTTACGTTCGGCGGAAACGACCGAGTCCGCAGCGAGCGAACCCCAGCGTACGACTCTTCTGGCTTCAAGGCTGGCGCTGAGCAACAAGGTTAAGCGACTTGAGATGGAACGTCTGAGCTATACCCCCAGGCAGTCTCTGCTGAACAAGCAGATCGAACTGGCACAGGCACAACTGACAGGGTCGTCTTCGATAGTTCAACAACTGCAGGAACGACTCAACGAATTGTATGCGGAGGAGGCAAAACTTGTTCGCGCGGAAACGGCAAAGGCCACACAGGAAATCCTCGACAAGTACCCTACTTTACGCCAGGAAGCAGAAACCAACGCGGGTTTAAGCGCCAGACTCAGCGCCTTGGCCGGGAGTATCAAGCAGGTCGCGCTGGACAAGGAACGGGTGCTCGCAGAACGCAAGCAGATAGGAAAAATGCGTACCCGGGGGCAACAGCAGGTCGAAATAGTCGGTATGGACGAATACCTCGGTGAACTGCTGGTCACCCACAGCAGGCGACTTCCGGACAGCAAGAAATTAAGCCGCAAGATAAACGAGTACAGACAAAAAATATCAAAAAGCCGTGTCGAAGCGTTCCGTTGGGAGGATGAACGCCAGCAATTATCCACCGAGGAGGATATACGCGCCCGCATAGACCAATCACTGCCCGCGGATTTACCGGCAGAAGAGAGGCTTGCAACCGAGGCGGCATTGCGCGAGCTGTTGCGCGACCGCGTTGACCTGCTGGAGAAGTTGGCCGCAGAACAGAGCCGGTATGAGAAGGAACTCGGTGATCTAAGCCTGGAGCAACAGCAATTAAGCAACGAAGTCGCCCAATACCGCGATTTTCTGAACAGGAATCTGATCTGGATTCCCAGCGCCGCCCCCCTACGGATGGCGGATCTGAAAAATCTTGGCCCGGCTTTCGGCTGGCTCTTCAGCGGCGAAAGCTGGCTGGCAGTATTGAAACAACTGGCGCTGGGGGTCTGGAACAACCCGTTGAAGAGCGTTCTACTGCTGTTCCTGGCCGGCGTTCTTTTCATGGCCCGCACCCGTATGCGCGGCAGCCTGGAAAGTATGGTAGGAAAAGTAGGCAAGGTACCCCAAGACCGCTTTGTGTTTTCTCTGAAGGCCCTTTTCCTAACCCTGTCCCTGGCCCTACCGCCGGTTCTGGTGTTCGCCGGAGGCGGTTGGCTGCTTACCCAGGGCGACGCCCCGCCGTTCGCGAGGGTTCTAGGAAGGAGCGTTCTGGACGTCTCCCTGCTGTTTTTTGTTCTGCACTTCTCTCGTTTCCTGCTTGCTCCGAACGGCCTTGCCCGCACGCACCTGCGTTGGGATCCGCTGGCGGTGGATGTTTTTTACCGCAACCTCCGTCGTCTGACCCCTCTACTGGTGCCCGCAGCCTTTGTGGTTGGGATTACCGAATGGAATCTGGACGAAAACTACCGGGATTCCCTCGGCCGGATAGCCAATCTCCTGATGGTGTTCTTATTACTGATCATGCTCCATCGCAGTTTCAATCCGCGTAATGGGGCACTCAGCCGATCCAGCCACCACATCATGCAGGGGTGGCGCCTGGGAGCATTCTGGTATCCGCTGGCCCTGGCACTGCCTATCGTGTTGTTGATGTTCATTATCAACGGCTACTACTACAGCGCCGTCCGCCTGGAGCGACTGATCTTCTACTCTTTCTGTATCGGCATCGTGATCCTGCTTCTGCACGGATTTGCTCGGCGATGGCTGCTCATCTCTCAACGACGGCTTGCCCTGCAGCGTGCGCTTGCCAAACGCCAGGCCGCACAGGAGGCGAAGGCCGCCAAAGAGGCCGCCGAGGCCGCAGGCGAAGGATTACCCGGAGCGGAGGAGATGGAGGCGATAAATCTGGCCGCGCTTAACGAGCAGGCACGGCGGCTGCTGCGGGTGACCGGTATCGTGGTGTTCTTTATTGCCCTGTTTTTCCTTTGGTCTGAAATGACCCCCGCTCTTGGCTGGATAGATGACATCGTCCTATGGGAGCACATCTCCGGCGGTGCCGAGAACCCGCAGGCGATCCCGATTTCTCTTTGGAACCTGGTATTGAGCATGCTGGTGATCATCCTGATGATCGTCGCGGGACGAAACCTCCCAGGCCTGCTGGAGATCGCCCTGCTGCAGCCTATGGAACTGCAACCCGGCAATCGCTATGCCGTCACCAAGTTCAGCGAATATCTCATATACGGCAGCGGAACATTGCTCGCACTCAGCTCGTTGGGAGTCGGCTGGAACGACATACAGTGGCTGGTAGCGGCTATGGGCGTCGGTCTGGGCTTCGGCCTAAAAGAGATCTTTGCCAACTTCTTCTCCGGTCTGATTATCCTGATAGAAAGACCCATCCGGATCGGCGACACCGTCACCATGGGGGATCTCAGCGGTACCGTTACCCGCATGCGGATCCGTGCCACGACCATTACCGACTGGGACAACAAGGAACAGGTTATCCCCAATCAAAAATTCATTACCGACCCGTTTATTAACTGGACCCTGTCCGATACCATCACCCGAATCGTGATCCCCGTTGGTGTTGCCTACGGAACCGATACGGAAACGGCCCTTAGGGTTATGACGGAGGTCGTTGAATCCCATGATGAGGTATTGAAAGAACCCAGACCGACTATCTTTTTCCTGGAATTCGGTGAAAGTTCTCTGAACTTTGAGATCCGGGTATTCGTCCGCGAACGTATCCGGCGTCTGCCTCTGATCCATGATCTTCACATGATGCTCGACAAGGCCCTGCGCGAAGCCGGTATTGAGATACCTTTTCCGCAAAGAGATCTTCATTTCCGGAGCGCCGACCCCAATATATTCCCTGGAAGCAGGAACCCCTCTGAAGCGGAGTAAAACCCGCCGGTTTCAGCGGTTTTATAGACCTACTAGGATGCTAGAAGAGCTGCTCAAATTGTTGCGATCCGGACAGGACAGCGCCCCATTGCGCTTCGGCATCGGCAGCGCGTATCTGAAGCAGAAGGACGCCGGCAATGCGGTGGAGCACCTGAAAAAGGCGATCGAATTGGATCAGTCTTTTTCCGCGGCCTGGAAGTTGTATGGAAAAGCCCTGCAGGCGAACGGTCAAATGGACTCCGCGGCGGATGCCTTTCGCAACGGTATCGAAGTTGCTACCGGGAAGGGCGATGTGCAGGCCGCAAAGGAAATGAAAGTGTTTCTCAAACGCCTGCTGAAGGAATAATAATCCAAGCCTAAAAAATAGAGGAGAAGAAACATGGATATCGTCGAATACGCTCTCAAAATGGAAAAGGATGGTGAGGCCTATTACCGGAAACTTTCAGAGCAGGCCGGCAATATAGGTATGAAGCAGATCTTCGATATGCTCGCGGAGGCTGAGGCGGAACATTACCAGACATTCCTGAAACTTAAGAACAACCAGCCTGTTCCGCCAAGAGACGACACTATCCTGTCGCGGATAAAAAATATTTTCCAACAAATTCACGACACCGAAGACTGGCGGAACTTTTCAGGAGAACAAGCCGACGCCTATAGGCAGGCCCGCGATGTTGAGAAAAGGAGTGAAGAATTCTACCTGGCGAAGGCCGAGGAATTATCCGATCCGGCGCAAAAAGAGCTTTGCCGCGCCATCGCCGAAGAGGAGCGAAAACACTATCTCGTTATGGATAACATTCTGCAACTTGTTTCCCATCCGAACGAATGGATGGAGAACGCCGAATGGCGCCATATGGACGAATTTTAGGGCTGTCCGCGAACATTCCCCATCCATTCACCCTCCGCTGCAGGTTAGAACCAAGGATCGCGGGACCTGCGTTGCTATGCCTGCATTTCCTCATAATTTCCCACTTTTTCGCCAGCACCAGTACATCTTGAATTCCCGGCCTTCGACCCTATTATTCAGGAATAAGCAGGCACGAAGCCTTCTATTTTGGTAGCTTGAGCGAAATAGATTGCGCCCCGGATCCTAGGTCGAAATCAATTTCATCGAAGATTCACTAGATAACCAAAACAGAGACAGCAGGAGGTTTCTTATGGAGGAGGAGAAGCTTTTTAGCGGATTCAGGATCAAGGGGTTGGACCTGAAAAACCGCATCGGCCTGGCGCCCATGACACGCATGTCGTCACCGGGCGGAAGCATCCCACGACAGGATGTGCTCGATTTTCTGGTACGGCGGGCGCGCAATGGGTCGGCGATCGTGTATACGGAAGCCATCGTCACCGACTACGAAAGCGCACAGGGCTACCCCCGGCAAAGCCGGATACTGACTCAGCCGCAGATCGAAGCCTGGAGGCCGGTGGTCCGTGAAATCCAAAATGAGGGTGCCCTGGCCATTATGCAGATGTTCCATTGTGGTCGTATGGCCTGGCCGGAAGTGAATCCGGCACATCGGGTTATCGCCCCCAGCGCCGTCGCCCCCAGACAGGACAACCCACTTACCTCTTCTCCCTACCCCGTTCCGGAGGCCATGAGCCTGTTTGATATCGAGCATGTCACCAGCGGATTCGTGGAGACCGCCAAAGGAGCCATAGAGGCCGGCTTCGACGGTATCGAAATCCACGGCGCTCATGGCTATCTGATCAGCCAGTTTCTTTCCGCCTATTCCAACCGGCGCGAAGATGACTATGGTGGCGGTATTGAAAACCGCTGCCGTTTTGCCTTGGAGGTGATCCGTGCGGTTCGCGAAGTGGTTCCGGACGACCGTCTGCTTACCTTCAGGATCTCAAACTGGGGCATCGCGGATATGGAAGTATCGCTTTTCGGATCGAAAGAAGAGTATCAGGAGGTCATCCGCCTTCTTTCAAACGAGCCACTGGACGCCATCTCGGTCTCCACCTATGAGTACAATCAGGAAGCCTTCGGTACGGACCGGAACATGGCACAACTCACGCGCGAGATAACGGACCTGCCATTGATGATCTGCGGTGGAATTCACGACCGCGCCAGCGCCGAGGAAGCGCTTAATGATGCGGACATCGTTCTCGTCGGCAAATCGCTGCTTCTCAATCCGAACTGGGTGGAAGAGATAAGGGCCGACAAACCATTGCCGCGACACAAATCCGAGGAGGCAAACATCGCGTACTCGGATGATCCCCTTCCTTGACCGGAATGCGCAACCCTGCTCTTATCCGTCCCCCGTGACTCAGGCCCGGTTATTTCTGGCATCCGGGCCGGTATCCGAGAGATAATTGACAAAAACCTTTATCTGACAAATTCTTTTAAGAGCTATGCCGCAAATACACCGGACGGCATCACAGTATTTAATAGCCCTGGGGCACTCATGGATACATTTATATTGGCCGCCGCTCACGGAATATCGCCTGATGACCTGCTGGGCAACTGTCTGCGCAATCTCGGTCCGGTGCCAAGCGAAGCCAATCTCGGATTCCTGTACGCCACCGATACCGTAGCGGACAATGTCCCCGATTTTCTACTCCGTTTAAAGACGCTGCTCCCCCAAGTGTCCTGGACCGGCGGTATCGGCATGGGAATCTGTACCACCGCCCGGGAATTCTATGATGAGCCGGCTCTGGTTCTTATGATCGGTTCGTTTCCCCGGGACAGTTTTCGGATCATTTCGTCTCTCAACAGTGACCTATCACCCACCTCGCAATTACGCAACTGGTGCAACAGCCAACAATCCTCCTTCGCACTACTCCATGCGGATCCCGCCAATCCGGCGATTCCTGAAACCCTGGCACAGGTAATGAGCGAAAGCTACGCCTGTTTCCTCAATGGCGGGCTTACATCGTCGCGAGGCAACAACTATCAAATCGCCGATGACATCGGATCCGGCAATCTTTCCGGAGTTATTTTCAATGAAAAGGTGACCGTCTTTACGGACCATACCCAGGGATGTTCACCCATCGGCCCGACCCACGATATTACCGAATTTCAGGGCAACATCGCGGTCCGCCTGGATGGACGACCGGCGCTGGAAGTATTGAAAGAGGATATCGGAGAGGTGCTGTCCCGCAATCTGACACAAAGCATAGACTATATATTCAGCGCACTCCCTATCAAGGGATCGGATACCGGCGACTACCTGGTGCGCAACCTGATGGGTATCGATGAAATCAACGGTCTGGTAGCTATCGGCGACCATCTGGAGGGTCAGGACCGTCTTATGTTCTGCCGCCGGGATGGTAACAGCGCCAGAGAAGACATGGTGCGTATGCTGACACGTTTGAAAACCCGTACCGGCGCCAAACAGATCCTGGGCGGAATATACATTTCCTGCCTTGGACGCGGCCGCTACCAGTTCGGAGAAAACTCGGAAGAATTGAAACTTATTCAGCAGGAACTCGGAGAGTTTCCCCTGGTCGGGTTTTTTGCCAATGGGGAAATCTACAACGGACGATTGTACGGGTATACAGGTGTTTTAACCCTTTTTCTCTAACCCCCGGTGAATCTTACTCCTCCTCACTCACAGGAAGCCGGATCACGAAAGTTGCTCCCGACCCACTATCCTGTTCCAGATCCAGGCTTCCACCGTGCTTGTCCACGATCACGGAATGGGCGATGGACAGCCCCTGCCCGGTGCCCTTACCCACCTCCTTGGTGGTGAAAAACGGATCGAAGATTCTGTTCTTCAGCGATTCCGGAACACCCGGTCCCGTGTCACTGACGCGTATTTCCACGAAATCTCCGTCCTGACGGGTGATAATGCGAATAACACCTTCATTGCCTGATTCCGCGCCACCTATGCCGGCAATGGCGTGGGCGGCATTTATGATGAGGTTCAGGAATACCTGGCTGAGCTTGCTCCGTATCCCCGGGATCATCGGAAGACCGGGATCCAGCTCCGTCTCCATCTTTGCCACGTACTTCCATTCATTACGCGATACGGTAAGGGTATTATTAATTAAACCGTTTATATCCACCGGTTCCTTATCCTCTCCCCCCGGATGGGAAAACTCCTTCATGGCGCTGACGATAATGGAAATCTTCTGCAGTCCCTCCAGCGCCTGTTCCAATGCCTTTGGTGTTTCATCGGCGATGTATTCCACATCCGCCTGTTTCTTCGCGGCATCTACCGCCGCAATCAACTCTTCGGTTACACCTCCCTGACGAGCTGCTTCCAATAACTGATCATAGGTACCGATCACCGTTTGCAGATCATCGAAGGCCTCTTTGAGGAAATGTGTATTATCCGCTACGTACTGAGTGGGGGTGTTTATCTCATGGGCGATACCGGCTGCAAGTTGACCTATCGACTCCATTTTCTGCAAATGTCTGAGCTGGATCTCTTGCGCCTTCTTATCCGCGATGTCTCGCGCGAACGCGACAACCAACGGCTGCCCGTCATCCATAGCCACATATTGCAGGAAAATGTCGACCGGTATCATGCTCCCGTCTTTATGTTTATGCTCGGTCTCAAATCGTACGGAAATCTCGCTGCCGTCACACACCGGAGCAATCAATTTCCGGAAACGTTCCTCCGTGAATTCCGGCGTCAAATCCAGAGGCGTCATTTCCAGGAGTTCTTCTCTCCCGTACCCCACCTGGTTGAGCGCGCCCTGGTTCACATACCAGAACCTGAGTGTTTCCGGGTTGAACATAAAGACACAGACGAGCGCCTGATCCAGCGCGCTCTTGATCTTCTGCAAAGAACTGGTCGAATCGTCGGTCATCAATTTAAGCTCCCTGGATAGTAAAGGCATCTGGTTTAAGCCCCGTCTTCCTCCTTATAGTAGCGGCGCGCCCGGGTTATCCTTTAGGAACAAGAGGTATATCCCGCCCAATTGTCTCCCGGAACAGGACGGTTCCAGCCCTGCTGGGCCGCGTACCGCCACAGCAGGATATCTGTGCTTAATGCATCGGATATCTACCGGCGCAGGACTATCTGAAACCTTCGCCGGCAGCGTGGATTTCTGACCTATACCGAGGCGGTACAACCCTATGTCTTTCTCCCACCACACTCTTCAGCACCATCGCCCTTGCGGCTGACGCTGAGATAACCCCGTTCAATGGCGGTCTCCAGGGCCTGAGCGCCGGTAACCAGTTCTTCGTAGATCAGACGCATCTCTTTCAGGCGTTCTATGTGGTCCAAGGAAGGAACACCGTTTTCAGCCGCATCGGCGGCGAGGAAAAGCTGCTGCAGATAGTTGGCCCGGGCATGAGCCACCATTGTCATGACGGGCTTCAGGTCCTCCAGCGTGAGTTCCGGAATCTCCGGGTCGATGGTCTCTCGATTGAGGTGCCGAATACAATTGGAGATCTCCAACAGAAGGCGATTATGGTGGGTGGTATCGGTTGTCATTTATCCCTCCCTGCAGTTCAGGATTGATTCCAGTCTTAGAACGGAAACCCCTTATTCATGATCACTCTCGACGGAGTATCACCGTTATCGGCAGTTGTTATGGATGCTGAAGGATGGGGATGATGACCCCGTCGGTATCACGATCTCGAGAAACCGGGGGATTATGCGGCATCACCGGTCTTTTGCTTGACCATAGCTCATGCTCTCGAAGGGGATCTCCGCCACCCCTGATCGTCGGTTGATATCAAGCGCCACCACAAAGAAATAGTTACAGAGCAGATTGCAGAACCTATATAGGATTACCGGAACCTTTACCCCTTCCTGCTCCACCCGCAACAGTTGCCGGATCGAGCGCTTTACAGAGGAGCGCGCCAGATGCAGTTGTGGTACCGGCACCGGTCCCCGCGGCAACACCGCGCTGTTTATGTGTGCCGTCGCCCGACCATGGTAGTGGGTATATCGTTCCTGCAACCATTGCAGATCCGACTCCCCTATTGCCAGCCGCCCCCGTACGGAACCGTTCAGGTGATAGGCCATTGGCTGCAGCATCTGCAGATCCCCCGCAACATCGTCGAACCCTTCAGTCAGCCCCCCCAGGGCGGCACCGATCAGGCTGCAGAGTTCATCGGTGGCGATCTCGTAATCACACAGGGAAGAACGCTCGTATATATAGGGGTAACACAACTCATCGATACTGCTGCTGCGCTTATCGGTCATAACGACTCCTCAGCAGGGTAGAACAATGGGAGGACTCCGCTCCAGATCCACTTCCACAGGAACTTCAAACGCGGCGGAGAGCAACGGTGCGGTAAGCACCTCTCGAGGGGACCCGAGGGCGATCACCTCACCACCCTGCAGCAGACAGATGCGGTCGCAGTAGCGGGCCGCCAGGCTCAGATCGTGGATCGCCAGGATTACGCCATTACCGTCCCGGGCGTAGTTTTTCAGGATATTCATCACCGCAAGCTGATAGTGGAGATCGAGACTGGCGATGGGCTCATCCGCCAGCAACACCCGGGGCCGGCCCGCCAACACCCTGGCCAACCAGACCCGCGCCCGTTCACCCCCCGACAGTTCATCTACACGCCGATGGGCCAGAGAACCGACCTCCGCCAGCGCCATGGCTTCGGATATGCTCTCGGGATCCTCATCTCCCCAGGGCATCCTCCCCAGGGCCACCACCTCCTGTACGGGCAGTGACCAGGCACTGACCACCGCCTGGGGTTGCAGTCCGATCCGGCGTGCCCGCCCTTCCGGCGTCAGGGTATGGGCCCCCTGCCCTTCGATCCAAAGCTCCCCCGAGAAGCTTTCGGTGCCGCCCAGGGCGTTCAGCAGCGTCGACTTGCCGGCGCCGTTAGGTCCGATCAATCCCAGGAGTTCGCCGTTCTCCAGGTTCAGGTCGATCCCCCGAATCCGGTGATTCACTGCAAGGGAACGGGCCTGGATCAGAGCCATCGACCGCGCTCCTTCCATACCAGCCAGATGAACAACGGCGCCCCCAGTAACGAGGTCAGCACCCCCAGCTTCAGCTCCCGCCCCGGGGGCAGCAGTCGAACCACGATATCTGCGGCACACACCAACAGGGCGCCTCCCAGGGCGGACGGCAGCAGCAGCCGATCCGGACGATGGGCCACCAGGGGCCGCACCAGATGCGGTACCAGGAGCCCCACGAACCCGATATTCCCGGCCACCGAGACCGCCGACCCTACCAGCAGCGCCACCCCTAGGACCGTCAGCCGGCTTCCCCCGGCTACCGCAAGGCCCATGCTCTCTGCCACCCGTTCTCCAAGGCTGAGTCCTGCCAGCAGCCTTCGTTGCCGCCAGATCAGGAAACCGCCCACCAGCAGGGGTGGAAAAACGATGGCGAGGCCGTCCAGACCACGGTTGGAGACCGATCCCAGCAACCAGAACACCAGTTCCTGCATGGCGTAAGGATTGGGGGCAAAATTAAGCACCACCGCCAGCGCGGCACCGGTAATAGTGGAGACTGCCAAACCCGCCAGGATCACCAGCGACGGGCGCCCGGATCCCGCCAGCCCCAGCATCAGCATCAGGGTCACCACCGCCCCCAGCAGACCTGCCACCGCCGTGGCCAGTGCGCCCATGGAGGAGAACCAGCCGAAATAAAAGACCGTCGCGGCCCCGAGGGCCGCTCCCTGGCTCGCACCCACCAGGCTCGGATCCGCCAAAGGGTTGCGCAACAGGCCCTGCAAAGCGGCCCCGCTGAGGCCCAGACCGGCACCCACTACCACTGCCAGCAAGGTTCGCGGCAGCCGAATCTCACCGATAATTACAGCACCCTGGGTGATGCCGCCCTGCAACCACTCCCACAGCCCCAGCGATACCGGCGTGGACGTTGAACCGACGCTCAGCGACAACCAGATAGTGCCGAGCAGCAGCAGGGTCAGTGTGGGGAGTAGCGATCGCGCCATTGTTGCAGTTGTTCTATCAGTTCCCAGGTCCAGGGGCCGGGGCATTGCCAGCTCCAGTAATCGGTATAGAGCCAGCGCTCCTCAGGGAGCGCCTTGCGCAAGGCGGGATGCTCCGCGAACAGATTGGCCAGCGCCTGCTCCTCCGGCGCCGCCCACAGGATGGCGTCGGGGGGCTCCCGAACGATCCGTTCAAGATCGAGCCGCAGGTACCCCTCCCCCTCCAGGTAGTTTTGCCAACCCGCCTGCTGCAAAACCCCGTCCTCAAGAGTATTGCGCCCGGTGCCGATGCCGTTGGCGCCCAGCAACAAAATGCGTGGCCGCTCCCCCGCCACCATGGGCGCAGGCGGTAACGGTTCCCGGTTATCGGGAAGGCCCAGCAGTGACAGAAACCGTTGCTGATAATCGTTGACCTGCTGCAGACTCTCGGGCAACGGAAGTACCTCCACCCTGACCCCCAACTCCTGTAACCGTCGGCGCAGTGTCAGGGCGTTGTACTCCCCGGTCAACACCAGCCGGGGCCGCAGCGCCAGAATCTGCTCCAGTGTACCGTCGTGGCCGGGCCAGCGTTGGATCCCCTCCGTGGCCTCATACCGACTCGCCAGAGGGGATAGCGCCAGGACCTGCCCCTGCCGCGCATAGTGCGTCAGCATCCGGTCGGTGCAGAGATCCAGCGATACCACACCGGTGACGGATTCAGAAACGCCAGCTGAAGGAAACCATACCAGTGCGACCGCGAGTACCGTAACTGAAAACTTCCTCATAGTCCTCATCCGTCAGATTATCGATACGACCGGAGAACATCAGACCCCGAACGATCTCGTAACTGACCCCGATATTGAACAGCCAATATTCATCCAGGGTAACATCCTGGGCAGTGGCAAAGTTCTGGTCCCGCCGGTCCCCACGGTATAGGGCCTCCGCCCAGACACGTCCGTCCGGGAACCGGTACCCGGCCGTCAGCGCGGCTGACCACTCGGGTACACGCATGCGCTCCTCGGTCTGGCCGTTGCGGGTCTCGGACGCATCCATCCAGGTCACCGAGCCGTTCAGCTCCAAATCATCCCAACCGGCATGCAGCGAGAACTCGGCCCCGCGGCTGTCCGCCTCATCCACATTCTCCAGCATACCGAAGATGGGTGGAACCGCATTAGGCACCCAGCGAATGAGATTATCGGTGTGGTTGTCGAACAGGGTCAGCTCTGCACCCCACCCGCTGACCGCATATTCGATACCCAGTTCCCTGCTTTCAGTCTCTTCCGGGTCCAGGCCCGGATTGCCGCCCAGGGTGGAGTAGAGGTCCAACAGGCTGGGGGCTTTAAAGCCGGTGCCCCAGGCACCTCGCAGCCGCCAGTGCTCGGCAAACCGCAGGTTGGCGGTGACACGATAGGTGTCCTGGCGACCGAAGGCCTCATGGTCGTCTTCCCGGCCGCCGAAAGTGAGGTCCAGCGGACCGAAGGTGGCGAGCCACTGGCCGTACCAGCCTTTTACCGTCACATCGTCATCGAAATAGGAGTCTCCATACAGGGCGGAGCGATACTCGGTGCTCAACCCCTCGTCGATACGTTCGGCACCGAACTGCAGGACGTGATTGCCGCTGATCCGGAAACTGCCCTGATACTCCACCGATCTGCGGTCGGTATCCGCCTCGTAGTCCGACTGTCCCACAAACGGCGCATTAGCCAGGTCGTTGGCGTAGGTGCGGTAATCATTCTCTACCCGTGAGATCTGCAACTGGTTGTGCCAACGACCATCCAGCAGCGGCACGGCCAACACCCAGGTGGCAGACCGCAGGTCAGTCCATTGACGGTTATAGGGGTTATCGGTGGCGCGACCGGTAGTGTAGCTGTCGTCGTCGAACTCATACCGGGAATCGCCGCGATCCAGGGCAAACCAGGTCTGAAAAGCCTCATGGTCATAACCGAATTTGGCGCTGACCGATCTCGCCGTGGAACCGTCGGCCTCCAACGGATTGCCCGCGTTCTTCTCCCGACCCGCCGAGACGCCGTCGGTATCCGCATATTCGGCGGTCACCGCATAGTGCAAACCCCGGCCGGCACCCAGCAACTGCAACGAACCGGTGCGGGTCTGGTGGGAGCCATAGCCGCCCTGTAATAGGCCCTGAAAGCCTTCTTCCCCTTTACGGGTAGTGATGCTGATCACCCCGGCCGCGGCGTCGCTGCCGTAGAGGGTGCTCTGGGGTCCCAGCAGGATCTCGATCTTTTCCAGACCCGCCAGCCCCAGGTTGGCGAAATCGAACTCCCCGCTGTCTGCGCGTGCGACCCGCACCCCGTCGATCAGAACCAGTACATGATTGGCCTCGCTGCCACGCACCCTGATCTGGACCTGGCTGCCGCGCGGACCGTAACTGGAAAGATTCAGCGAGGGAACCTCGCGTAACGCGTCGGAGAGGTAGACAAACCCTCGTTCCATCAGTTCGTCGGGGTATAGCACCACCACCGAGGAACCCACCTGCTCCAGGGGTTGTTCGATACGGGAAGCCACCACCACGATTTCCGAACCCTGGGCCGGTTCCTGCGCCGACACCAACAGGGAATGGCCGCCGAGAATCGGCAGCACCAGATATAGTTTTTGTTTTATTTTCATGCGCTCTCTCTTCGACGCCCACCCGCGTCACGCTAGGAGGAAAATGCAGGAATTGCGGAAGAGAGAAAGGAGAGCCGAATCAAGACCATCCAAACAACGAGATCCGGTGATACTCACCGGCGACGCCCTCCGCGACACCTACGAATGATCGCCAAAGGCCGGTCTCCGGACTCACAAGGGGGATAATTCCCGTGCTTCAGCGCCTTCCCATGCATACGCACAGTGGCTTCGTGCTGATCGCTTACCTTGCCTACCGTTGCGGGGGCAGTGCCGGCATTGCCTGTTACGGCGCACCGGCTTCCCGTTTCACCCACACACTGCGTGGGTACCTGAGGCTGGCGAGACTCTACAGGCTCGCACCCTTACGGTCAAGAAGGGTCCCCGCCGCCCGGTCCATTTAAAGATTCCCCGGTTACCTGCCGCTATTCGAGGTAATGGGAGTGGATGCGAAAGCCATGGACGGCAAGAACCGATAATTCCTTTAAAACAATAAGTTATATAGTAAGGAGTAGAGTTTGGCCCCCTCTTCGAACCCTGCATCGAGCGCCGATGCCCGTTATACGCCTCTGGGCAAGGCACTGGTGGCGGACGATGAACCCGCGAACCGACTGAACCTAGGGTCGCTTCTTTCCGAAGCGGGATACCAGGTGATCGAAGCGGAAAACGGACGCCAGGCGGTTGAACTCTTTTCCGTTGAGCAACCGGATATCGTATTCATGGATACGAGGATGCCGGAGATGGACGGCTATGAAGCCGTACCGCGCATCAGGGAACTCTCCCTTAACCGGTTTGTACCCATTATCTTTCTTACCTCCCTGACGGAGGAGAGTGACCTCATCAGATGCCTGGAGGTTGGTGGTGACGACGTTATGGTCAAACCCTACAGCCACGGCCTTCTTATCTCCAAAATTCGCGCCATGGAGCGAATCGGCGAGCTGCACCAGAAGGTGGCTTCCTTATACAACCGTATGCATCAGGATGAGATGGTGGCGGAGAAGGTGTTCAAGGGTGCGGTGGTAGCAGGCAACGTCGCCCTGGACATGATGGAGACCCTGTTGCGGCCTGCGGAGATATTCAGCGGTGACGTCCTATTGACGGCCTACTCTCCCTCCCGCGATCTGAATATCCTGCTGGGTGATTTCACCGGCCACGGTCTCGCGGCGGCCCTGGGTGCCATGCCCACCTCCGAGGTGTTCCGGGCAATGACCCACAAGGGATTCGGTCCCCCGCATATACTCTCGGGCATCAATCAGAAGCTGATGTCACTCATGCCCACCGGGATGTTTTTCGCGGCCCAGTTCATTTCCATCAATAATAATCTGAACCACATCACCGTCTGCAACTGCGGCATGCCGGATATCCTGTTTCTTAAGCGAAGCGGCGTTATTAAACATCGCAGCACCTCCCGCGGTCTGGCCCTCGGTATCACCGGAGACATCAAGTTTCAGGAAATCCTGGAGCATGTAAAAATAGATTCCGGCGATAGGATCATGCTGGTAAGCGACGGCATAACCGAGGCGGTCAACAACAGCGGCGAACGCTACGGTCAGACCCGTTTCGAACGGGCCATCGTGATGCACGGTCCCGAGGAGTCTGCACTGTCCAGCGTATCACGGGATCTCAAGGAGTTCTGTGAGGACGCCAGGCAGGCGGATGATATCAGTCTGGTGGAGATCCCCTGCGTCCCGGAACTGTTTCCGGATTTCCGCGAAGAGATTTTCCTGGAGGAGTCCGGCGGCGAAAAGGGTTCCAGAATCCCCACCAATGACATCCTGGAATTCACCCTGACGCTGCGCGGCGGCCGGCTGCGGGACTCCGATCCGGTGCCGCTCATCATCAACCATATCCAGGAACTGGAAGGAATCAACGGCCATCGTCGCCTGCTTTTTACCATCCTTACGGAACTTTACGTCAACGCACTGGATCACGGTGTCCTGCAGCTGGACTCCTCTCTGAAGTCATCCCCCGACGGCTTCTCCCACTACTTCGCGGAACGGGAAAGACGTTTGCTGGACCTCGAAAACGGTTATATACAGATCCTGATACAGACCCGTCCAAGGAGTAACGGGGGCGAGGTACTTATTCAACTGGAGGACAGCGGCAACGGTTTCGACTATTCCGGATACCAGGCAGAAGACCCGTCCAAACCCATCCCTTCCGGGCGCGGAATCCGGCTGCTGTCGGAACTCTGCGACTCCCTGACCTATCACTCGCCGGGAAACCGTGTGGAAGCGATCTACTCCTGGATCAATGAATCCTAGAGCTTGTTCACACTGGAATGAACCGGCGGACGCATTACAATAAGGCACCATGAAAATACTTTTGGTAGACGACACCCCCGCCGAACTGAAGATCATCTCTACCTACCTGAAAAAGATGGGGCATGAGCTGGTGAGCTGTACCAACGGCCAGGAAGCGGTTGACTGTTACCAGAACAATTCGGTGGACCTGGTGCTGCTGGATATAGTCATGCCGATTATGGACGGCTATGAAGCGGCCCGCCGTATCCGGGGACTCAAGGACGGCTGGGTTCCGATCATTTTCCTCAGCGGCCGCGACAGTCCGCAGGATATCGCCACCGGGATCGAGGCGGGTGGCGATGATTATCTGGTCAAGCCCATCAACGAGGTTATTCTGGCGGCGAAGATGGAAGCCATGGAACGTATCGCCACCATGCGCGAACGGCTGATAGAAGTCTCCAGTGAACTGGAAGAAGCCAACGCGGAACTGCAGAAACTGGCCGATGTGGACGGTCTCACCGGCATCGCCAACCGCAGAAGCCTGGATACCTATCTCGAGCATGAAACCGCCCGCTGTATCCGGGAAAATCAACCCATATCGCTGATCATGATCGACCTCGACCACTTCAAGGCCTACAACGACTATTACGGTCATCTAGCCGGGGACAACTGCCTGAAAAGAATCGCCGACATCCTGAAGACCAAGGTCAGGCGCCCCAGTGACATCGCCGGCCGTTACGGCGGTGAGGAGTTCTGTATCATCCTCCCCAACACCGACGCCGAGGGCGCAAAACACGTTGCGGAGTACCTCCGCCTGACCGTAGAGGAGTTGCAGATCCCTCATGCGGGCAATGACGAGAAAGGCGTCGTCACCCTCAGTCTGGGGGTGGTCACCCACTACCCCGACCCTTCGTTCGCCATCAGTACCCTGCTGAACGATGCCGACAAGGCCCTGTATCACGCCAAACGCTGCGGCAGAAATCGCGTGGAGATCTTTGACTGAAACACGGATTTTTCCGTCTTCCGGCTGCAATCGTTCCCGTTTTGTTCTATAGTAGGGAAAATAGAACCGAAGGAGAACAGGAAGACCGCCATGACACCTACTCTCACCCGCCGCCAACAGGAGATATACGACTATCTCAAGACCCATCTGGATGAATTCGAGCATCCTCCCACCCTGGACGAACTCTGCTATGAACTCGGATTGAGTTCCAAAGGGTCTCTGCACAAACAGATACATGCCCTGATTGAGGCGGGCCTGGTGGAACCCATGAACAATCAGCGCCGGGGGATTCGTCTGACCCAAGCGGCCGCCGTGGATGAAAATGAACTGCCCATGTTGGGCTACATCGCCGCCGGGTCACCCATTGAGGCCATAGAGCAACAGGAGTATCTCCAGGTTCCCGACGCCCTGCGCACCAATAAACCCTGCTACGTACTGCAGGTACGGGGCGACTCCATGATCGAGGAAGGTATCCTGGACGGGGACTATATCGTGGTGGAACAGCGCAACCGGGCCCGCAACGGCGAGATTGTCGTGGCCCTGGTGGAGGGTTCCGAAGCGACCCTGAAACGGATCGAACAGCGTCCGGGCAAAGTCATCCTTCATCCCGCCAACAGCAGTATGAAACCCATGCGCTACCGCCCTGACCAGGTGCAGATCCAGGGGATCCTCGTAGGTCAGATGAGAAGCTACCACTGATCAATCAACAACCTTCCGGGGACAAACTCCTGGAGGAAATGGACAGGCAGCCGCTTTCCGCAACGAGCGCGCGGTCTGATACACTCCATTGGCGCCATCCGTATAATTCAATATCGGAGCCATTCGCACTATCACCCGTTGGCACTCTGATTCCATCGACATGAACCATCAAAAGGATTATTGAATGCTAGGTGCCCTTATTGCGAAACAAAAAGTACGATCTGCATTTTCATATTTTAATGATCGAAATATGGAAAAATTCCTTTCTTTATGGTCCGAAAACGCGACTTTCACCTATCCCGGAAATCTATCCGTAAGCGGAACAAAGGTAGGTAAAATCGCAATAACTGATTGGTTTAACAACCTTATGGACGCCGGCCCCTCAGTCCGTTTCTCACTAAAAAGTATTTGTGTAGACAATATATTTGATATTGTCGGCACAAATGTAGTTACCGCGGAATGGGATAATTTTACAACTAATCGCAATGGTATAGATTATTTGGTAAAAGGGGTAAGTATCATCAAGATAAAAATGGGCAAAATTACAGAAGCATGCGACTACATTTTTGATTTGGAAAGTTTGCCGACAGTTTGGTGCGAGGAGTCATGATTTTATCCATGCATGATTTTCCAAACTATTCGTATTAACACTAGCCAACAAATATATTCGGGCGCTTTATACCGCGTTCAAGGCGCCGGCCAATCCGGCGCGAACTAATAACAATCAGGAAGCACCGTTCGCTTATGAAGAAGGCATATCTCATCGGCCACATAACCGTAAAAGACCCGGAAAAATGGCAGGAATATCGCGGCAGGGTTCCCGGCACACTGGAACCCTGGAACGGGGAACTGATATTCAGGGGAGGCCTATCTGCAATACTTTCCGGAGATCACTCCCACAGCGATACCGTTGTAATTCGCTTTCCTGATTTGCAAGCCCTAACCGCCTGGCACTCTTCCCCTGAATATCAGGCATTAATTCCTCTCAGAGAG
Source organism: Sedimenticolaceae bacterium (assembly GCA_050287965.1). GTDB lineage: Bacteria > Pseudomonadota > Gammaproteobacteria > Chromatiales > Chromatiaceae > CBFDBF01. The sequence continues at coordinate 120,397 of JBNKCX010000003.1, read as the reverse complement.
GAAGCGGCGGATATTGATTTGCTTGCATATGAGGAATAAACGATTCAAAGGGCCGGTGAAAATGGCGAGCCATGATCATTTGTTACCGACAATTTTCCGCACCCGCATTGACCCTGCCCTGCCAGAGCCTGTTAAATGAACTGTAAGAAACTTATCTTTTCCTGGGTTTTAATTAGTATTGGCGTAATCTTTATATCCGTCTTCGAGCAAGCGGGTGTATTTATGGCTGTTGTTCCGTTGGCGATAGCGCAAAATATCAGGATTGATCATGATCTCTCTTACTATAGATACTTCCGCACAAATCGCATTTGGCAGACAGGGACCGCTGTCTACTATCTTCTATTGCTGGGAGTTTCGGTTGTTGCTGTTATGATTGACTTGCGATTGATGAATATACCTCTGATTTTATTTATAGCAATGATGATATGTCCCTTCATTTTTATTATGGCGTACGGAGATATAAAGGGGTGCAGGCAGGTCGAGAATGAGTGATTGCAGAAATAGGTAAAATGAAGAAAAAGAAAACCCTTATGTCCTGGAGCAGCGGTAAGGACAGTGCATGGGCACTTTACAAATTGCAGCACAACCCCGAGATCGAGATCGCCGGCCTGTTCTGCACCGTCAATGCCGAATTCGATCGTGTGGCCATGCATGGCGTCAGGGTCGAGCTGTTACTGCAACAGGCGGATAGTATCGGCCTCCCCATGGAATTGATCGAACTCCCCTACCCCTGTAGCAATGAAGAATACGAAAGCATTATGGGCAGGTTTGTTATAAAAGCGAAGGATGACAATATCGACTATTTCGCCTTCGGCGACCTGTTCCTCGAGGACATTCGCAGCTATCGTGTGGAAAAACTCAAGGGCAGCGGTATCGAACCGATATTTCCGCTCTGGGGCCTGCCAACGGATACCCTTTCCAGAGAAATGATTCACGGCGGTATACGCACCCTGATAACATGCATAGATCCCAAGCAAACGCCGCGACACTGTATCGGCCGGGAGTACAATGAACAGTTCCTGGATTCTCTGCCGAAATCCGTGGATCCCTGCGGGGAAAACGGAGAGTTTCACAGCTTTGTTTACGACGGCCCGATGTTTACAACCCCGATACAGGTATCGATCGGAGAAACGGTAGACCGGGACAATTTCGTATTTGCGGATGTATTGCCGGCGAAATCCCGACCGAAGCATAATATTTCCTGAGAGCGGTGGCGTTCATTGGAAAACGGGATCGCAACATAGCTTCTGCTAATATTAGCGGTAATTGTGATCCGACCCCGATATTCTAAAAACAAAAATACAGGAGCCCTCATGTCTACCTCTTTTCAGCTGAAACTTGCGTTCCTCTTGCTGTTAATTTCACTGGTATCCGTCGGCTGTTCCGGCGATCCGGACGCTGAGCTGCAATCGGCATTGCGTCGCGCTGCGGATATCCACTTTGGCGATTTCGATGAGTCGGATATACAACCGGCCATGGAGCGGTTACGCCAGGCGGTTGCCAATGGGGGCAGTCCTGACGCGACCTACGAAGGCGTGTCGCCGCTGTATCTTGCTATCTGGGAAAACGATATGGAACTCGCGACCCTTCTCATCGATCGCGGCGCCGATGTGAACGCCCGGGATCTGGACCAGGACGGAGAGGCTGATTATCCGCCGCTGCTTATCGCTATTACGGATAGCGAGGAGATCAATCCGGATATGATCGCCCTGCTGATTGCTGCCGGTTCGGATGTAAACAGTAACGGTGAATATCTTCCCCCGCTATCCGCCGCCGTGGAAGCCGGTTCTATGAGTACGGTCAAAACATTGCTGAAGGCGGGTGCTGACCCCGACGGGTTCGAGGACTGGACCACGCCACTGGATCAGGCGGCAATGGATGGAAATGTTGAGATGTTCGACCTGCTGCGGGCCTCCGGGGCCAAGGTCCAGAATACCGGTTACTTGCTGAGCTACGCCGCAGGCTCATCCAATCCCGAAATGCTCCAGCGCGTCCTGCCTTTGTACGACGGAACGGAAGAGGATCTGCGACTGTTTGAGATGGCGTTGGGCGGTCTTCTGGATGACCCGGAAGACGATGCCCGAAGGTCAGGCGCGAAGACCGTCATGGAGCAGCTGCGTGCGGCCGGCTTTGAACCCAAGCCCGAGGAGTTTAACGTTGCCATGCTCGTGGCGGCGGAGTCGCTGGATATCCAGGCGCTGGAGACGATGTTTTTTTACGGCGCCTCGGCGAGCACAGTCGATGAATCGGGGAAAACCTGTCTGATGCAGGCCGTTGATGCGGCGGGCCTGAGCAAGATAGTGGAACTGGAAACACCTCCGGAGAGCCTGTTTGAACTCCAGGATACCAAAGTCGCCGAGGTTGTACGGTTGCTGCTGAATCATGGTGCTGACGTCAATGCGCAGGATAAACGCGGCCGTACCGCGCTGATGCGTGCTACGACTACTTTTAACGTCACCGCCGTCCGGCTGTTGCTGGAACAGGGCGCGGACCGGAACCTGGTTGATGAAAAGGGCCAGACCGCATTGGATCTGATGCTATCCAGCAAACTTCTGCAGGAGAATAAGGATGATACCGCCGGCCGGATGATGCAGGCTATGGTTGGATTCACTCCCGAATTTCGGCGTCTGGCTAAAACGCGTGCGGAACAGATCCGCGTGGCGCTCGAATAAGGCCGCAGGATATAGAGGGAACGGCGTACCCTTTCCCAGCCGGCCCCGGCTTTCACCATACCCAGATGGCAGCAGGCATCAAGCTCATACTGTTACCAGGCATGGACGGAACCGGCTGTCTGTTTGCGCCGCTTCTGTCTTACTTGAGCACCCTGGAATACGAGGTAATCCCGCTTCCGTGTGAAGGCGGGCAGGACGCGGATTCTCTTGCTGAATACGTTTCGGACCGACTACCGGACCGAAACTATGTACTGCTTGCGGAATCCTTCTCCGGGCCCATTGCGGCAAATATCCTGCATCGGGGCGATCCCAACCTGCGGGGAATCATTTTCGTGGCATCGTTTCTTTCCAGCCCCGGTGTGGTGCTGCCGGAGCTCTTCTCCTATCTCCCGATAAAGCTGCTTGCCAGGGCCCCTCTTTCCCCCTTCGCCATCAGGGCCTTTTTCCTGGGAAGGGGGGCCGACCCGGGACTGATAGCGCTGTTCAGGAAAGCGATTGAGTCGGTACCGGACCGGGTTCTGAAGGATCGGCTCAGACAGATATCCGGGCTCAGATATGACGGCCCTGTTTCGGAATTGCCGGTCGTTTACATACGTCCGGAACAGGACCTCCTCGTCGGGGACAAAACCTCAGAGTTCAAACAGGCCTTTCCCAATATCAGGGTTGTTGTCGTGGATGGTCCCCACTTTATCCTTCAGGCGCATCCAAAGGAGTGCGCCGCGTATATAGAGCAGGAGATGAATAATCTGCTTTGATCTGTATCGCCAAGGTTTCTCTACTGGAGCAGATTCGCTCCGGTGCCGTCTGCAAACAAAAAACCCCGCCTTACAGGGCGGGGTTTGCGAGTTAAAACCTTCTTGGATTATTTTTCAGGCCTGTTTCCTTTTCCGGGCAAAACCGATAGCGGCCAAACCCAAACCCAGGAGCGCCAGGGTACCGGGCTCAGGTATCCGCTGGGTGCTAAAGCCTATATCGTAGCCACGCCACAGTCCGCGGGCATAATCGACCACGAATAAATGATCATTGGCGTAGGAGAGACTGAAATAGGAATCAAAGCTGGTACCGGCACCGGCGAGGGTGGTCTGATCCAGCAGGTTGCCTGCATAATCCCAGGCCGACAGGGTCCGATTGTAATAGGTGAACAGGTAATCCTCCGCGACCGCGATGCCCCGGTTTGTGGGATAACTGCCGCTGTACCCGTTGAGGGTGAACGCAAAATCAAAGGCCCCCGTCGCATCCCAAACAGAAACGCTCCCGTTATTCATCGCCACAAACTGACCGTCTTCATTCATGACCACCGAGGACTGGCTACCCAATGATCCGCCGGTGAGGGATAGATAGCTGGAGAATACCCCGGGTGCCGTCTGTTGGTAGATTGTGGCGCTGGAATACCCCCGCGCGAAAACGTTGCCGCTTCCATCGGTGAAGATCGACCTGAAATCGATGCCGGGGGCATAGGTGCCGACAACATTGCCGGCCCCGTCATATTGAGCCAGTCGCGTTCCGCCGTTACCCCCTCCGGAAGTACTCCAGTAGTTCCCGCCATCGTAGGTGATGGTCATGCTGGTGCTGAGAAGGGAACCGGCCTCCTGGAATGTGATATCCGCGGAGTAACTGGGATTGTCGAATACCGGGCCGGCAACGGCACCGGTGGCCACGAGCGCTGAAACGAGCGCTATGCCTGACAGGACTTTTTTGTACGGCATTTCAACTACTCCAAATTTCAGTTGAAAATAGATAATGTGATACAGGTCACAAAAGCAAGTCCTGTGCCATAGCCGTCTATTGCATATTAATTACTTGTTTATCAGTTAGTTAGTAAAAGTTGTTCAACGTCAATCAGAGGGAGTGTAAAATTTGTTGACAGCAGAAATCACCGGTACTGACAGTAATGTCATGAAGTTAGGAGTTAGAAGGTGGGAATCAGCCGAGTAGGTCGTCTACCCCCTCGTCCGTCGTTTGCGCGGACGGCAGGTATCGCCATAAACCGCCATGATTGATTTCAGTTCCCTGACCACCATCCGTAGCTCATCCACGTCGAGCTCAGCCGCTTCCGGCGGTCTCTGACCGCGCTCCAGCTGAACCATATCATCCCTCACCGCCTGACAGCCCTTGGCGCAAATAGCCTCAATACAGTCCTGAATCCGCTTGGTGTACATATTCGCCTTCGTATCATTCGGAGATGATTGATCTCTGCAACATGTTCAACACGGCGGCGGCCTTGTCAAAGGTCTCCTGGTATTCCGATTCCATCTCCGAATCAGCAACGATGCCTCCGCCGGCGGAGAAAAACAGGGTGTCGTTGCGGTGTACCAGGGTACGTATCGCAATATTGGTATCCATTGCGCCGTTAAATCCCATGTATCCGATGGCACCGCAATAGACGCCACGACGACTCGGCTCCAGCTCTTCAATGATCTCCATGGCACGTAGTTTCGGGGTGCCAGTTATGGAACCTCCCGGAAAACAGCCCCGCAGCAGCGAGACCGCATCCTTTCCCTCCGCCAATCTGCCGGTAACCGTGCTGACCAGATGGTGCACGGTAGCGAAGCTCTCCACCTCGAACAGTCGCGGCACTTCGATGCTGCCGGTTTCGCAGCTCTTGCCCAGATCATTGCGAAGCAGGTCGACTATCATCAGGTTCTCGGCCCGGTCCTTGGCGCTCAATCTCAGCTCTTCCAGCAACCGCCGATCCTCATCCATCCCCTTTCCCCGGGGCCGGGTCCCTTTAATCGGTTTCGTCTCTACCAACCCCTCTTTCACCCGCAAAAATCGCTCGGGAGAGCAGCTCAGAACCTCCCCTTCGGCGAGGTGGAGATAGGCGCCGTAAGGAACAGGGTTTTCACTGCGCAGGGCCTTATATGCCGTCCAGGGATCACCGGATACCGGCGCCGTAAAGCGCTGAGCGAAATTCACCTGATAACAGTCACCATCGTGGATATATCTCTTTATACGACTAAAGGCATCGCGATACTGTTCCTCGGTAAGATTGGAAGAGACAGCCCCCCGGAGTATAAAACGCCGCCCTGACCGCGGCTCCGGGGGTGAGGAAAAGGTATCTATCAACTCAGGCCATCGGGTATGGGTAGCCGGATCCCTGCCCTGCCCCACCAGCCAGCTCTGTTGCTCCTGGTGGTCCACCACCAGCGCCCAGTCGTAGATACCCACGGCCATGTCCGGCATTCCGATATCGTCAGCCGTAATAACCGGCAGGCGCTCCAGCCGCCAGGCCAGATCATAGCCGAAGTATCCTATGGCGCCGCCGTTAAAAGGCAGCGTCGGATCAAGGGCGGTTATCGGGCACAGGGCGTCACGCAGCAGCCGAAAGGGATCTTCAGCAGACTCCCTGGACAACTCTTTGGTGGTGATACGGGTGGACGTCCCCCGGGTAACCAGGGTAGTCATGGGTTGTGCTGCCAGGATATCAAAGCGCCCGCCGGTGGAACCCGGCCGGCCGCTGTCCAGAAAAACCGCCCAAGGCCCGTCATTGATCGCCTCGAACAGACGGGCAGTGTCCCGATGATAGGGGACCGCTTGCAGTAACTGGCTCATCGCGGTGCCACTCCGTCGCCGCAGGAGTGGACTTTAACAATTATCGTTAGTCTTCTTCCTTCGACTGATGCTGGAAACCGTCGTTCACGCGCTCGCGCAATTCCTTACCCGGTTTGAAATGTGGGACATACTTTCCCGCCAGCGCCACTGACGCACCGGTCTTCGGGTTGCGACCCTGCCGTGGTGGACGATAGTGGAGCGAAAAACTACCGAAGCCGCGGATCTCAATCCGCTCCCCGGACGCCAGCGCCTGGCTCATGTGTTCGAGCATGCATTTGACCGCAAGCTCCACATCGCGGTAGACAAGATGACTCTGTTCCTTTGCGATGACATCAATCAATTCAGATTTTGTCATTCTTATTTTTCCCCTCAGGCAACACCCGGGACCTTGCGGCCCCGGGCAATTTCGTGATTATTACCAAAGACGAGTCCTACTCTTCGCCGTCTCCCATCTGATCCTTCAGCACATCACCAAGAGTTGCAGTACCGGTCTGGGTTCCAGGGGCATAACTCTTGATTGCCGCTTGTTCCTCTTCCGCATCCTTCGCTTTGATGGAAAGTGAGATAGTGCGGTTCTTGCGGTCAACCCCCATGAACTTGGCCTCTACTTCACTGCCCTCTTTCAGCAGGGTACGGGCATCTTCCACCCGATCACGGGAGAGCTCGGAGGCCCGCAGGTAACCCTCGACACCTTCCGCCAGGGTAATCACCGCACCTTTGGCGTCCACTTCTTTCACAGTACCCGTTACGACGCTGCCCTTGGAATGGGTGCCTACGTAGCTGGAGAAGGGGTCTTTATCGAGATGCTTGACCCCAAGGGAGATACGCTCCCGCTCCGGATCAACGGACAACACCACGGTTTCCAGATCCTGTCCCTTCTTGAAGTTGCGGACAGCCTCTTCCCCGGGCTCTTCCCAGGAAATATCGGAAAGATGAACCAGACCGTCGATCCCGCCGTCCAGACCGATAAAAATACCGAAATCGGTAATGGACTTGATCTTGCCGGTAACGTGATCACCCTTCTTGTGGGTAGCCGCGAACTCCTCCCAGGGATTGGTCTGGCACTGTTTCATGCCCAGTGAGATCCGGCGACGCTCTTCGTCGATATCCAGAACCACCACTTCCACCTCATCACCCAGTTGCACCAGCTTGGAGGGGTGGATGTTTTTGTTGGTCCAATCCATTTCGGAAACGTGGACCAAGCCTTCGACCCCTTCCTCGATCTCCACGAAACAGCCGTAGTCGGCGAGGTTGGTGATCTTACCGAAGAGACGGGTGTTCTCCGGATAACGGCGCGCCAGATTGACCCACGGATCGTCACCCATTTGCTTCAGACCAAGGGAGACCCGTTGCTTGTCACGATCGAACTTGAGAACCTTAACCGTTACCTCGTCACCGATTTCCACGACCTCGGAGGGATGCTTGACGCGCTTCCAGGCCATGTCGGTGATGTGCAACAGTCCGTCGATACCGCCGAGATCCACAAAGGCGCCGTAATCGGTCAGGTTCTTGACGATACCCTTGACCTCCATGCCTTCTTCCAGGCTCTCGAGCAGTTCATCGCGCTCTGCGCTGTATTCGCTTTCAACCACGGCGCGGCGGGAAACCACCACGTTGTTGCGGCGGCGATCCAGCTTTATTACCTTAAACTCAAGGTCCTTGCCCTCAAGGTAGGAGGTGTCCCGTACCGGACGTACGTCGACCAGCGATCCCGGCAGGAAGGCACGGATCTCACCCAATTCCACGGTGAATCCACCCTTTACCTTGCCGTTGATGCGACCAACGACCATCTCTTCCGCCTCGAAAGCCTTTTCCAGGAACTGCCAAGCCTGATTGCGCTTGGCCTTGTCACGCGAAAGGCGGGTGGCTCCGAAACCGTCTTCCACGGTATCCAGGGCCACTTCCACCTGGTCACCAACGACGACTTCGAGTTGGCCGTCGTTGTTCAGAAACTGGGCTTTGGGGATAACGCCTTCTGATTTCAGTCCGGCGTTTACGATTACCGAGTCATCGGTTATTTCAAGTACGGTGCCAATTACAATGGCGCCGGGTTTCAGCTGAGTGTTCGCTACACTCTGTTCAAAAAGTTCTGCAAAGCTTTCGGTCATGAGTTAACTATTCCTGATGCTGCCGCATCTTTCGTCGGGCCTGCTCCGCAAGCCGACGGTTGTGGTTAAACGAAAAGGCTCACCGGTTCCTATCCGCGGCGAGCCCACCTAGTTTTTGAGATCCGGAAAGGCGCTATACACCTTCTCCATCACCCGCTCAAACACCTCATCGATGGTAAGTGTCGTTGACTCCACTTCTAGCGCTGCGGCCGGTGCTATCAGTGGCGCCACACTGCGGTTCCGATCCCGGTCATCCCGTTCACGGATCTCCGCAAGGAGGTGCGCTAAATTAACATCTAATCCTTTTTCTTTCAACTGGTTATAGCGACGTCGAGCCCTTTCTTCGGCGCTGGCGGTAAGAAATATCTTTACCTGCGCCCGGGGAAAGACCACGCTGCCCATATCCCGCCCGTCGGCAACCAATCCCGGCGCCCTGGCGTAGGCCCGTTGCCAGGCCAATAACGCCTCGCGCACCTCGGGCAGCGCCGCCACTTTTGAGGCGGCGTTGCCTGCCCCTTCGGTACGGATGGCCACACTGACATCCTCACCTTCCAGATACACGTGGCCGTCCCTGAACTCCGCCCGCATGGAACGCGCAAGTTCCGCCAGTTTATCCGCCTGATCAAGGCCGATGCCCGCACGTTCGGCCGCCAAACCCACCAGTCGATAGAGGGCGCCGCTATCGAGACAATACCACCCCAAACGCTTCGCCAGCCTCTCCGCGATGGTCCCCTTTCCAGACCCGCTGGGACCGTCGATAGTGATTATCCGCTGCACGATCACTCCCCCGCTCCGGCCACGATGGAAAGCCCCGCATCCGTTGCCAGTTCCACAAAACCCGGGAATGAGGTGTTTACGTTAGCGCATTCGTTAATCCGGATCTCGCCGTCGGCACGTAACGCGGCGATGGCGAACGCCATGGCAATCCGGTGATCACCGTGGCTTTCCACCGTTCCCCCGTTAAAACCGCCCCCTTGGATCACGATGCCATCCGGCCGGGGCTCCACCTCTATCCCGAGGCCGGCCATACCTTCCGCCATGACCTGGATCCGATCACTCTCTTTTACCCGCAGTTCTTCGGCGCCGGTCAGTACCGTTTCACCGTCGGCACAGGCAGCGGCAATAAACAGGGCGGGGAATTCGTCGATGGCAAGGGGTACCAGTTCCTTCGGAATGTGGATACCCCGCAACGCGCTGGAGCGCACATGGAGATCCGCCACCGGCTCTCCCCCCACCTCGCGTCTGTTGTGGATTTCAATATCCGCTCCCATCAGTCGCAGGATAGTGATCACACCATCCCGGGTCGGATTGACCCCCACGTGGCGTAACGTCAGATCCGAACCTTCCGCTATGGCGGCGCCCACCAGGAAGAATGCGGCGGAAGATATATCCGCCGGCACATCAAGATCGCAGGCGGTCAGTTTTCCCCCACCCTCGACACAGATCCGGTTGTCCCGCCGTTCCACCGGGTAACCGAACCCCTGCAACATGCGCTCGGTGTGGTCACGGGTAGGCGCCGGTTCGGTCACACAGGTCCGACCCGTGGCATAAAGGCCGGCCAGGAGCAGCGAGGACTTCACCTGCGCGCTGGCCATGGGCATTTGATAATCGACGCCGGTCAATGCCATACCTCCGGCGATCCGCAACGGCGCCGTTCCTTCACCGGTGGCGGTAATTTTGGCACCCATGAGTGCAAGGGGCTCCGTGACACGGCGCATAGGTCGCCCGGAGAGAGAAGAGTCACCCACCAGGACCGTATCAAACACCTGCCCCGCCAAAAGACCCGCGAGCAGCCGCATGGAGGTACCGGAATTCCCCAGATCCAGGGGGACGTCCGGCCGTCTCAGACCAAACATACCCACGCCTTCGATCACCACCCTTCCGGCATCAGGACCGATAATGTTTACACCCATGCAGCGAAAGGCGTTGAGGGTGGCCAGGCTGTCCTCCCCCTCAAGAAATCCGTTTATCCGGGTCGTCCCCTCCGCCAGAGAGCCGAGCATGATGGAGCGATGAGAGATGGATTTATCCCCTGGGACACGGAGGATACCGGAAAGTTTTCCGCCGGATCGAACGCGAAATACCAGATTGTCTGTTGAATTCAATTCGGACTCCGGCATAAGTAGGTATTCATCACCCCTGGAAAAGGGCCAAAGCTTAAAGCCTAAACCACAACTTGTAAACCTAAAGATCTGAAAAAACAGGTAGTTATGCGGCCATACACGATCCGTTTCGGTGTACTAAAATAACCTCAATCCGGCTATGGAATCATCTGCCAGGCCATTGCGAATTATCTTTGAACTCACGAACCTTTATTGCGATCCTATTTTTCGGAAACCGAGGATCAACACCCTAAACCACTTGCCTGTTATCACCCCGACAATCATCCGACAAAGGCTACGACTTGGAACTACACGGAGAACTTTTTTCCGGGACCATTCTATGGCTCCTTAACATCCTTTACGCCGGGACCCTGATCGCCGCCCTGTGGATGGCGCCCTGGCGCCGGCTGATTGATAAAGAGCAGCTACACGTCTTCCTGGGCTCCTGCGTGGTGCTTATCATCCTCTGGCATATCCGCGGCTCCGCCCTGGACCAACTGTCGTTTCATTTCCTGGGCGTAACCACCTTCACCCTCATGTTCGGCTGGTCCTTCGGCATCATCGGTACCTCGCTGGCACTGGTTGGAGTGACCCTCAACGGCAACATCGAATGGGAGGTCTTTTCCGCCAATGAACTGGTGGTAGGCATAATTCCGGTAACCCTGACCCAGGCCGCTGTGATCCTGGTCCGCAACTATCTCCCCAAGAACTTTTTCATTTACGTCCTGGGGAACGGTTTCATCGCGTCCGGCTTCGCCGCCACCGTTGCCGGCTACTTCGCCGCATGGATGCTCATCAGCGGTGGGGCCGTGGAATACAATACTCTATCGGATACCATTCTCCCCTTTTTTCCGCTGATCTTTTTTCCTGAAGCCTTTATCAACGGTTGGGCCACTACCATTCTGGTCTGCTATCGGCCGCACTGGATACCTTCATTCAGCGATGAGCTGTATATTCAGGGGAAATAGTTAGAAGTTAGAAGTTAGAAGTTGGTAGTTGGTAGTTGGAAAAAAGGCAGGCATAGCCCGCCCTACCTGATAACTATAAACTTCTAACTACCAACTTCTTCAGATACTCCATCTATGTAGCGATCACGCGCCGCCTTGGCCCGTTCAAAGATCTCCAACAGATGATCGCCGTCGCCCCGGCGAATGGTCTCCGCCAGTTCCGCCATCTCGGCGCTGTAACGTTCCATCATCCTCGATAACTCCTCCCGGTTGGCGATACAGATGTCCCGCCACATCACCGGATTGGAGGAGGCGATGCGGGTAAAGTCCCTGAATCCACCGGCGGCATAGCGGAATATTTCGTCGTTCTCCTTCATGCGGGCCAGCGAATCCACGAGACTGAATGCCAGCATATGCGGCAGATGAGAGGTGGCGGCCAGAACCTCGTCATGATGCTTAACGGACATGCGCGTCACTTCCGCCCCGCAGGCACGCCACATGGCCTCGGTCTTATCCACGGCATCCGCTGCGGTCCCCTCCAGCGGTGTCAGAATGACCCGACGGTTTCGGTAAAGATCGGCCACAGACGCCTCGACACCGCTGTTTTCGGTACCGGCAATGGGATGCCCCGGAACGAAATTAGGCAACACCTCACCGAGGGCCGCTTCACAGTCGCGCACCACGCTGCCCTTTGCGCTACCTCCGTCTGTAATGATTGCATTCTCGGCGATGTTGCCCCGCAGAGCCGCAAAGGTGGCCTGCATAGCCCCCAGGGGAACGGCGAGAAAAATCATATCCGCGCCCCTTGCGGCTTCAGCGATATCGTGGCTGTAGCGATCGATCACCCCCAACTCCACCGCCTTCTCCAGGTTGGGCCCGCCCCGTCCGCACCCGACAACCTCACCAACTTCGCCGACGGAACGCAGGGCACGTGCCAGGGATCCTCCGATAAGGCCGACACCGATCACAGCCAGGCGTTTGATCATCATCTCTGCAGCACCTTTCCCAATGTCTCCAACAATCGCTGGTTCTCCTCCGGCAGACCCACGGAGATCCGAAGGTGGTTCGGCAGACCATAATTGGCTATCGGCCGGGTGATACAGCCTTCGCGCAATAAAGCCTGATCGACCTCCGCTCCCGGTTTTCCCGGCTCAACAGCAACGAAATTTCCCACCGATGGTATATAAGGCAACCCCAAGGTTTTAAACCCTGTAATGAGCTGATCCATTCCCTCCCGGTTCACCCGTACCACACGCTCGATGAAGGCCCGATCTTCCAGGGCCGCGGTGGCTGCCGCCAATGCCATGGAGTTGACGTTGAACGGTTGACGCACCCGGTTGAGCAAATCCGCCACATCGCGATGGGAAAGCGCATATCCCACCCGCAGTGCGGCCAGGCCGTAGGCCTTGGAAAAGGTGCGGGTAACGATCAGATTAGGAAAATCCTCCAGCCAGGCGGAAGCGTCGGGGTAGTCCGGTTCGTTCACATACTCCACGTAGGCCTCATCCACCACAACCATCACGTTTTTCGGCAGCGATTCGATAAAAGCGCGAAGTTCCCCTGTCCGCAGCCAGGTGCCGGTAGGATTATTGGGATTGGCAATCCAGATCACCCGCGTCCGGTCGCTAATGAGTGCGCCCATGGCATCGAGATCGTGACCATAGTCTCTGGCGGGCGCCATCTTCAATGTGGCGCCGACCGCCTGACTACTGATGGGATAAACAGCAAAGGCGTGTTGCGAGAACAGCGACTCCCGGCCCGGTTCCAGAAAGACACGGGCGATCATATCCAGTACATCATTGGAACCGTTGCCGAGGGTGATACAGGCGGCGTCGACTCCGTGCTTTTCCGCCAGGGCGGCGCGCAGGGCGAAACCGCCACCATCAGGATAACGTGCCACCGCATCCAGTTCGCCCCGGATGGCAGCTAACGCCTTATCGCTGCACCCCAAAGGATTCTCATTGGAAGCCAGCTTGACGGAACCGGTAATACCCAACTCCCGCTCCAGCTCGGAAATGGGTTTTCCCGGCACATAGGGATTAAGCCCGGGGATTCCCTGCGCTGCTATCTCCAGGAATGAATTGTTATTTGAAGTCATCGGTAGTGTCTTATCCGAACCACAGAGATGCAAATACCAGCCGGCGGCTGGTTAATGATACCCGTGTTTATTAGCGTTTATTCGCGTTCATTTGCGGATAATAAGTCAGAGTACGGCCATGGGATAAGACCCCAGAACCTTGAATAGACGCGCCTCGTCTTTCAGCTCCGCCAAAGCCTGTTTTACCGCCGGATCGTCCTGATGGCCTTCGATATCGATGAAGAAGACGTAGTCCCACATGCCCCGACGGGAAGGACGGGACTCGATCCGAGTCATGCTTATGCCGTGCCGCGCCAACGGTTCCAGCAGTTTGCTGAGACTTCCGGCCACGTTACGCGCGGAAAGCAGCAAGGTGGATTTATCGTCGCCGCTGACGCCGACCTTCTGTTTGCCGATCACCAGAAAGCGCGTGGTGTTATCCGGCTCGTCTTCAATATTCTCGGCCAGGCGGGGTAGCTCATAAAGTTCCGCCGCCATCTCGCCGGCAATGGCCGCCGAGTTGGGCTCACTATGGGCGAGGCGGGCCGCTTCCGCATTGCTGCCCACCGCGATTTGCTCCGCATGGTGCAGATTGCGATCCAGCCAGAGGCGGCACTGCGCCAGGGACTGCTGGTGAGAAAACACCTTGCGCACGGTGCCGGTATCCTGCTGCAGACTCAACAGGTGGTGGTGAATGCGCAGCGTCACCTCGCCGCAAATCTGCAGCGGAGAGTTCAGGAACATATCGAGGGTGTGACTGATCACCCCCTCGGTGGAATTCTCCACCGGCACCACACCATAATGGCAGGCGCCGGACTCCACCTCCCGGAACACGTCGGGTATGGAGTCCAAGGCCACGGTATCCACCGAGTGTCCAAACTGCTTGAGCGCCGCTGCCTGCGTGAATGTCCCTTCCGGACCCAGAAAGCCGATCTGCAGTGTCTGTTCCAGGGCCAGACAGGCGGACATAATCTCCCGGAACAAACGGGCCATCTCTTCCCCACCCAGGGGCCCACGGTTGCGCCGCTTGATCTCCGCCAGGACCGCGGCTTCCCGCTCCGGCCGATAGAACACCGCTTCCGCTTCCGCCGCGGCCTTTATCGCCGCCACTTCCCCGGCCGCTTCCGCACGCTGACTTATAAGCTCCTGAATCTGCTGATCCAGTTGATCGATTCGGTCCCGTATCCCCTTCAGCTTATCGTCATCGTTCATAGGCAAATCCGCTCCCGGCGATCATTATTCGCCGATCTCACACCCCAGGCATCGAACCGATAATACACCGTCGATGGCGGCAATGCGCTCCAGGGTTTCCACCGAGGGCGGCTGATCCACGTCCAGCAGGGTGACCGCGATCTGGTCCCGGGATTTGTTCAACAGATCAATGATATTGAGGTTTGCCTCTGCCAGGTCGGTGGATATCTGACCCACCATATTGGGTACATTGGAGTTGACGATGGCGATACGGTACCCGCCGTTGCGCGGCAGATTGATTTCCGGGAAGTTGACCGAATTGGTGATATTGCCGTTCTCCAGATATTCCCGCACCTGTTCCGCCACCATGATGGCGCAGTTCTCCTCGGCCTCCCTGGTGGAAGCGCCGAGATGCGGTAGCGTTATGCAGCGCGGGTGATCCTTCAACAGATTGCTGGGAAAATCACAGACGTAGCCGTAGAGTTGACCCTGATCAAGAGCCTGTACCGCGTCCTTGTCATTGATGATGCCGTTGCGGGAAAAATTCAGAATGATCGCATTCGGCTTCATCAGTTTGATGCGCTCGGCATTGACCATGTTCCTGGTGGAATCCACCAATGGCACATGAAAGGTAACGAAATCCGCCTTGGAAAGCAGATCGTCGACACTGATGGCGCGCTGCACATCCGAGGAGAGTTTCCAGGCGGCCTGCACGGTCATGGCCGGCTCGTAGGCGATAACATTCATACCGAGGGAACGGGCTGCATTGGCGACCAAAACACCAATAGCACCCAGACCGACGACACCGAGGGTACGGCCCGGCAATTCGAAACCAACGAAGTTCTTCTTGCCGGCCTCAACCGCCTTGGTGATTTCGGCATCATCACCCTGCAATCCGCGGGCAAAACTCCAGGCCTGGCCCAGGTTGCGGCAGGCCATCAGCATTCCGGCCAGTACCAGCTCCTTGACGGCATTGGCATTGGCACCCGGAGCATTGAATACCGGCACCCCCCTCTCGGTCATACGATCCACCGGGATATTGTTGACGCCGGCGCCGGCACGGCCGATAGCCTTCACCGTATCTGAGATCTCCATGTCGTGCATCTTATGGGAACGGAGCAGAATGGCGTCCGGATGGGTGATCTCCGAAGCCACCTCGTAATTGTCGCGCGGCAGGCGGTCCAGCCCGGCTACAGAAATATTATTGAGGGTAAGAATCTTGTACATTTGTAAAAACCTTGTCTTATATCTTTTTTACCACAGAAGACACGGAGTTTTTAGATTGCTCTTGTCCCGCTCATTCCGTTAAACAGAAACCGAATCTAAACAACTGCTTCTTAGAAAACGATTGTATTCTCTGCGATCTCCGTGGTTAATATCTAATGTAAAAAATTTTCTTAATAACTTTCTTACCACAAAGAACACAGAGGACACGGAGTTATTAAATTGTTCTTATCCCGCTCTTTCCGCTAAACAGCAATCCGAATCCAAACGATCGTCCCTTACTAAACGAGTATATTCTCCATGAACTCCGTGCTCTCCATGGTTAATATCAAAATTAACCGTTGCGTTTCTCGAAATCGGCCATGAAGGCGATCAATGCGTCCACGCCCTCTTCCGGCATGGCGTTATAGATGCTGGCACGCATGCCACCCACGGAACGGTGTCCCTTAAGGGTGACCAGGCCGGCCTCTTTGGCCTCCGCCAGGAAGGTGGCGTCCAGCTCCGAATCCGCCAGGGTGAACGGTACATTCATCCAGGAACGGCTTTTTACCTCTACCGGATTATCATAAAAACCGGAGCCATCGATAGCGGCGTACAATTTAGCGGCCTTGCGTCCATTGATTTCGGCAATCCCCTGCAACCCGCCTTTCTCCTTAAGCCACTGGAATACCAGACCTGCCAGATACCATGCATAGGTCGGAGGCGTGTTATACATGGAATCCGCATCCGCCATAGTAGCGTAATTAAACATGGTGGGAGTACTGGGAACCACCTCGCCCAACAGCTCTTCGCGGATGATCACCACTGTCAGGCCGGCAGGGCCGATGTTCTTTTGAGCACCGGCATAGATCATCCCGAACCTGGACACATCCACCGGCCGGGAAAGTATAGTGGAAGACATATCCGCTACCAGAGGAACGTCGCCCGTATCCGGCATATAGGGGAACTCCACGCCCTGGATGGTCTCATTGGGGGTGTAGTGGACATAGGCGGCGTCCGCACTGAGATTCAGGCTGCGCTGTTCCGGAGTTGTGGTAAAACCGGATTCCTCGGTAGAAGCCGCAACATTCACTTCGCAGTAGCGCTTGGCTTCGCCGATCGCCTTTTTGGACCAGGACCCGGTGCAGATGTAGTCCGCGCTCTGATTGCCGCGCAGCAGATTCATCGGAATAGCCGTAAACTGGCTGGACGCTCCGCCCTGCAGAAACAGCACCTTGTAATTGTCGGGAATAGCCATCAACTCCCGGAGATCGGCTTCCGCCTGTTGTGCGATACCGAGAAATTCCTTGCCGCGGTGGCTCATCTCCATGACCGACATACCGCAGCCGCGATAGTCCAACATCTCTTCCTGGGCCTTTTTCAAGACCTCCTCCGGCAACACCGCGGGACCGGCGCTGAAATTGTATACCCGAGACATTAATTACTCCCCTGCAAGATTTTTTCGATTAACAATCAAATTAACGAATTTGCCACAGAGGCACAGAGTACACAGAGAATAGGATGGTATTTGAAAAACTCCGTGGCCTCAGTGACTCTGTGGCATTAATTACTATCAAGCGTCTGCGTCTTCCTCGTCGCCGTTTTCATCCAGCGATTCAATGCGTTCGATTCCCACCAGGCGTTCATCCTCGCCCACGCGGATCATGCGTACTCCCTGGGTATCACGACCCATAATGGAAACATCGGATACCCGGGTTCTTACCAGGGTACCGCTGTCGGTGATCAGCATGATCTCATCCGCCTCGTCCACCAGCACGGCCCCCACCTGATCACCGTTGCGATCCGAGGTCTTGATGGCGATAACTCCCATGCCACCCCGGCCCTTGAGCGGGAACTGGTCCAGCTCCGTTCTCTTGCCGAATCCGTTCTCGGTTACGTTCAGGACACACCGCCCCTCTTCAGCAATGATGAGGGAAATCACCTTCTGACCTTCACCCAGACGAACGCCGCGCACACCGCAGGCCGTCCGCCCCATGGGCCGAACCGCCGACTCGTTAAACCGCATGGCTTTACCGGCAGAGGTAAACAGTATCACGTCCTGGCTGCCGTCGGTGATGGCGACGCCGACCAGTTTGTCGTCTTCTCTCAGATCCACCGCGATAATGCCGCTGGCCCGCGGCCGTGAGAAGTCGGTAAGGCTGGTCTTCTTCACCGTGCCGGAACTGGTGGCCATGAATACATATCGGTCGGCACTGTATTCACGGACCGGTAGCAGCGCGTTGATGCGCTCCCCCTCCTCCAGCGGTAACAGGTTGACGATAGGTTTGCCACGGGCGGTACGTCCCGCCTGGGGCAACTGGTAGACCTTGAGCCAATAAACGCGGCCGCGGCTGGAAAAACAGAGCACCGTATCATGGGTGCTGGCCACGAACAGCTGATCCACAAAGTCCTCGTCCTTGGTGGCCGTAGCCGTCTTACCCTTACCTCCGCGACGCTGAGCCTGATAGGCATCCAGTGGTTGCGCCTTGGCATAACCGGCGTGGGAAAGGGTGACCACCACGTCCTCCTCCGTGATCAGATCCTCCATGGTCAGATCAAGCTGGTCTTCCAGGATCTCGGTCCGGCGTTCGTCGCCATACTGACTGGAGATCTCGACCAGTTCATCACGGATCACCTGCATCAACCGATCGGGACTGGACAGAATATCGAGCAACTCCTTTATTTTATCCAGTATCTCACTGTATTCATTTATTATTTTGTCCTGCTCAAGCCCGGTCAAGCGGTGCAGGCGAAGCTCCAGAATCGCCTGGGCCTGGGTATCGGTGAGGCGGTAACCCTGGTCGGTCAGGCCAAAACCCTCCTCCAGTTCCTGGGGCCGCGAGGCCTCCGCACCCGCCCGCTCCAGCATCGCCTCCACGGTGCCCGATTTCCAGAAGCAGGCCAGCAACTGTTTCTTCGCTTCCGCCGGACTGTCGGCCGCCTTGATGAGGGTGATCACCTCGTCGATATTGGCCAGCGCCACGGCCAGCCCTTCCAATACATGGGCCCGGTCCCGCGCCTTGCGGAGTTCGAACAGGGTACGGCGGGTAACCACCTCGCGCCGATGGCGCAGGAAATACTCCAGCATCTGCTTCAGATTCAACAGACGGGGCTGCCCATCCACCAGGGCCACCATGTTGATTCCAAAGACACTCTGCAACTGAGTGTGCTGATAGAGGTTGTTCAACAGCACCTCCGCCACCTCGCCCCGCTTCAACTCGATGACGATGCGCATTCCATCCTTATCCGACTCGTCACGCAGGCCGTCCTGGGCGATGCCCTCGATTTTCTTTTCCTTTACCAGTTCCGCGATCTTCTCCAGCAGACGCGCCTTGTTCACCTGGTAGGGCAACTCGGAAATGATAATCCGCTGCCTGTTATTGGACTCGTCGGTTTCGATGTCGCTACGGGAGCGGATATAGATCCGGCCACGGCCGGTCTTGTAGGCTTCGAGGATTCCTCGCCTGCCGTTGATCAGCGCCGCGGTGGGAAAGTCGGGCCCCGGTATGTACTGCTGCATCAGCTCATCGATGGTGAGTTCCGGATTGTCTATAAGTGCGATGCAGCCGTTGATGATCTCGGTCAGATTATGGGGCGGAATATTGGTGGCCATACCCACGGCGATACCGGCGGAACCATTGACCAGAAGATTGGGGAAACGTGCCGGAAGAACCGTGGGCTCCCGCTCCGATTCATCGTAATTGGGTACGAAATCGACCGTCTCCTTGTCCAGGTCGTCCAGCATTGTGTGGGCGATCCGAGCCATGCGCACCTCGGTGTAACGCATGGCGGCCGGGGCGTCCCCGTCCACGGAACCGAAGTTACCCTGCCCATCCACCAGCATATAACGCATGGAGAATGGCTGCGCCATACGCACGATGGTGTCGTAGATGGCGGTATCGCCATGGGGGTGATACTTACCCATGATGTCACCGACGATACGCGCTGATTTCTTATAGGGTTTGTTCCAGTCATTGTTCTGTTCATACATTGAGAACAATGCCCGGCGGTGTACCGGTTTCAGACCATCCCTGACATCGGGAAGGGCGCGCCCCACGATTACGCTCATGGCGTAATCGAGATAGGAGTGCTGCATCTCGTCTTCGAGGTTTACCGGAAGAATTTCTTTGGCGAATTCAGTCATCTAGGAGCTATCTACTCATTTACTGCTATTGACCATCCCTCGGTCGCTGCCGACCGTCCACAGGCCATTCGACCTGAACCGGCTTAAAGGCTGTAAAACCAGCTCGCAATCATACCATATTAGGAGGGTGCCGTTTGGAAAAAAAGTGGCTCAAAATGGCTTTGAGAGGCTCTGATGCGATCGGGTCATCAAAATTCCCATCTTTCTGCCTCTGGCAAATCGGCTACGCTCAAATCCGTCGCGCCGCTGTCCAGGGGGCTTTCCCGCTAGATCCCCGATACCCCCGGTGCCGCGTCACAGCCAATGTTCCGCCCAAAAAAAAGCCCCGCTAAAAAGCGGGGCTTTTGCATTAAACACCTGAAGTCGTTTAAGCGGATTTTCTTCTCCTTGAAAAGCCGACTCCGGCCAACCCAAATCCTAGCAGCGCGATTGAAGCGGGTTCCGGTACCGCTGCCGGAGCAAAATTGATGGCGCTGTCCAGCACAGCGTAATAGTCGTTCCGCTGAGAAGTGGTTCCGGCACAGCAATAATCCCGACCGATATAAAACAGGTCGCCGGCACCGTAGGTTGAGCGAAATACCTGAGGCCCGTTAACTCCATCGTAAAATACCTCGCTTCCGGGAGCCAGGCTGCCTACTCCTGAGAGAACGGTATGGGTAGAGGAAAGAAAGGCAAGATCTACCGGATCGTCGGCGAACGTGGTACCCGCAGCGGCGGCGGTCAACGACGCCACAGTGGTTCCGTAGGAGCCGGGCGTCGAAGTGATATACATGCCGGTGCCCAAGATCCCGTTCATAAAGCTATCGGCGCTGGTATCACCCAGCACGATCATTCTGCCCCCGGCCGTACAGAATCAGGCCCGGGAACACGGCTTCCAGTGATTTCCCTATTCGCCTATACCAATTCCGGTGTTAAAGGCCTTGAAGAACTGGGCCTGTTTGGATTTCTCGCTGAGATCGATCTGGCAGAATATAATGCCACCGTTGTAGTTTTGTTCATCGAAATCACTCAACCCCCCGGAGTTCAGGATAGGCTTGATACGTTTTGCCACTATCAACCCGCCCTTTCCATCGCGCTTCAACTTTGCGCGGCTGATGTCTGCAAACTCGATCGCCAGAAGCCCGGCATGGCCCTTGTTCTTAAACAGGCCTTTCTCACCCGACGGCGTCGCCAATAGATAGATTCGATTACCCTCCCGAACCAGGCTGGTACCGGTAAGTACCAGGTAACCCAAATCGCTGGCGTCGGAGTAATCCGTTAACGTACCTACGTAACGCCAAGACCCCCCATGATCCGCAGACGAAATCAGGATTACCTTGCGCTTATTCCACTGACCAAGTCCGGATTTGGTCGGGCTGGCATCAAGGCTCATATAAAGCGTTCCGTTATACTCCAGGACCCCGAGCTCGTTATAATACTCCATGTCCTTCAGATCCCGGTGGAGGACATTTAGATTATGTTTCGGATTGCCCTTGTCCGTACCGAGGATTCGAACCGGCTTCGACCAGGGACCCAGAGGGGTTCGCGCATAACGGTATTCGATCCAGCTTTCACCCCACAGCGTAGTTTCACTCTTATATGGGGGTAGACCGAAGACCTGCTGAGAGAATAGTTTCCAGCGGCGCGCCGGTCGGTCGCCACGATCATAGACCAGAGCCGGCGTTTCATAGCGCCAGACCCCGGGGATTACTTTTCCACCCTGCTTGATAGTTCCCGCCACCGAAGGATTAATGGTGCTCACATAGCTCCAGGTCCGGCCGTGATCGATACTCCTGGCAAGATGGGTATCAACACGCGCCGGAATCTCTACCCGTGAATAGGCCATCCAGCCGATACCGTCGTCGCCGTATTCAACGGAAATATCGAAGATTCCGCTTTTGTGGTTCTCTCCAAGGACGTTTATTTTGCTGAACTGCGGATGAGAGGTGATTGCAGCCAAATTCTGTGTTTGAGTCCCAGGCTGCCAAGGTGCCGCAAAACTCTGTTTACAACCCTGGGCGACGAAGATCAGCAGGACCAATACTGGAAGATGAAAAGACAGCAGGGAACGGTTTTTCATAGTCAATCCTTTGTTATCTATTATTTTTCGGTATGGCGATCAATACCTTACTTATTGACAGTGTTTTCGTCCATTAATTCCTTTTTCCCGCGAAACGGATCGCCCCTTCAAGCCATCATTCTCTCCATCTTCTCCCTATCCGGCGACAGCACAACGCCCTTTTCCGTAACAATGGCATCCACCAGTTCCGCCGGGGTAACATCAAATACCGGATTCCAGGCATCCACACCGGGTGCACCCACCTGTTGTCCCCCACAACAGAGGATCTCCGCCGGGTCACGGGACTCGATCGGAATCTCGCTGCCGGAGCAGACCGACATATCCACCGTGGAGGTGGGTGCCGCCACCATCACCTTCACACCGTGATACCTGGCCGCCACCGCCAGGCTATATGTGCCGATCTTGTTGGCCACGTCGCCGTTGGCCGCGATCCGGTCTGAACCAACGATGACCCAGCCGATGTCTCCTTGAGCCATACGGCTGGCCGCTGCACCATCGGCCAGCAGCGTAACGGGGATGGCGTCCTTCTGCAGTTCCCAGGCAGTCAGGCGCGCACCCTGCAGCCAGGGTCGGGTCTCGTCAGCATAGACCCGGGTCAGCTTACCCGCGGCCCATGCGCTACGTATCACACCGAGGGCGGTACCGTAACCCCCGGTGGCCAGAGCACCGGCATTGCAGTGGGTGATCACCCCCGTGGGACCGGTGATCAGTTCCGACCCTAGATCCCCCATACGGTGATTGGCGGCCACATCCTCCTGATGTATGGCCTGCGCCTCCGCCAATAGCGCCGGCACCGGATCCCCCTCGGAGAGCGCAACCACGCGCCGCCGCATACGCTCCAGCGCCCAGAACAGGTTCACCGCCGTGGGCCGGGAGGCGGCAAGCAGCGCAAGATGCCGTTCCATCTCCTGCCGCCAGGCCGAAGGGGCGTCCGCATAACAGTGACGCGCCGCCAATACCACCCCATAGGCTGCGGTTATACCGATGGCGGGGGCACCACGAACCACCATATCGCGTATGGCATTCGCGGTAGCCTCGGCGGTCAGGAGCTCCAGATAGCGCTCCTGCAACGGCAGAACCCGTTGATCGAGGAGGTAAAGGCGGTCATTGCGCCATACAATGGCGTGGTCGGCGTCGGCCGGAATTTCCAGGGGAACGGCTTCCATCTTTTCTCTTACCGTGGCAAATTTCTGCATTCTAATCGATACGTTTATAGAATCCTCCCTTCTACGGGGGAAACAGGAAAAATAATTTGGACATCGACACGCTGCTTCACGCCCGTTGGGTGATCCCGGTGGATCCGGAGAACCGGGTACTCGATCATCATTCGGTTGCGATCCAGGGCGGACGTATTCTGGAGATCCTGCCGACGGAGGCGGCCCGCGAGAAATATGCGTCGGCAAACGAGCATGAGCTCCCTGCCCATGCCGTCATCCCCGGGCTCATCAACAGCCATACCCATGCCGCCATGTGCCTCCTGCGAGGCCTGGCTGACGACCTCCCCCTGATGGTATGGCTCAACGAACACATCTGGCCCGCGGAACAGCGATGGATCAGCGAAGAGTTTATCGCCGACGGCACCCGACTGGCGGTGGCTGAGATGCTGCGGGGCGGCATTACCTGTTTCAACGACATGTATTTCTTTCCGGATATAACGGCGCGTGTCTCCGCTGACGCGGGAATTCGGGCGGTCGTCGGGCTGATCATGATCGACTTCCCCTCCGCCTGGGCCGCGGATCACGACGAATATCTCCACCGTGGCGTCGAGGTCCATGACCGCTATCGCAACCACAACCTGATCAACACCGCGTTCGCCCCGCACGCCCCCTACTCCGTCTCCGATGCGCCCCTGGAACGCATCCGCACCCTTGCGGACGAACTCAACATCCCCATCCATATGCATGTGCATGAGACCCGCGACGAGATCCTGCAGGGCCTGGAACAGCACGGAAACCGACCGATGGAGCGGTTGCAGGAACTGGGACTCCTCTCGCCCTCTCTGGTGGCGGTACACATGACACAACTGGAAGATCAGGAGGTTGAGCTGTTTTCCCGATCCGGGGCGCACGTGGTTCACTGTCCGGAGTCCAATCTGAAACTGGCCAGCGGGTTCTGCCCGGTGGCGAATCTGCTGGATGCGGGTATCAACGTCGCCCTGGGAACAGACGGTGCTGCCAGCAATAACGACCTGGATATGTTCAGCGAGATGCGCAGCGCCGCCCTCCTGGGCAAAGGGGTCGCCAAAAGCGCCAGCGCCGTACCCGCGACCACGGTACTGCGAATGGCCACCATAAACGGCGCCGAGGCGCTGGGGATAGGCCAAGAGACCGGTTCCCTGGAACCGGGTAAATCTGCGGATATGGTGGCCGTCGATCTGGGCGGCATTGAGACCCTGCCGGTGTACAACCCGGTGTCGCAACTGGTCTACGCTACCGGCCGGGACAAGGTCTCGGACGTCTGGGTTGCCGGGAGACAGGTCGTCAAAGGGTGTGAGTTGACTACCCTTAACGCCGCGAAGATCCGTGAAAATGCCAAGGAGTGGGGCCGTAAGATCGGTAACAGATAACCCCGGCGGTTCCATTTGGCTACATCCGGTATAATCCTCTCACCCAAGTCCCAGGTAATAGATTTAAGAATGAGCGCCCATCACCCTAATGTCGATCAGAAAGAGATCGGCAAGTTCGAGGAACTTGCCGCCCGCTGGTGGGATCCCGGCAGCGAGTTCAAACCCCTGCACGAAATCAATCCACTGCGCCTGGACTACGTCGATGGCATTGCCGGCCTGGAGGGCAAACGGGTGCTTGATGTGGGCTGCGGCGGCGGGATCCTGGCGGAGAGCATGGCCGCAAGAGGGGCAGTGGTAACAGGTATCGACATGGGTAAAGCGCCCCTCGAGGTGGCGCGCCTGCACCTGCTGGAGTCCGGTCTCGATGTCGACTACCAGCGGATCCCTGTGGAACAGCTGGCGGAGAAAGAGCCGGAGTCGTTCGACATCATCACCTGTATGGAGATGCTTGAGCACGTTCCCGACCCTTCTTCAGTGGTAAGCGCCTGCGCCAAGCTGGTGAAACCCGGCGGTCGGCTGTTTTTCTCGACCCTGAACCGTAATCCGAAATCCTATCTCTTCGCCATCATCGGTGCCGAGTATCTTCTGCGCCTGCTGCCGAAAGGAACCCACGATTACGACAAGTTTATAAAACCATCAGAACTCGCCCGCTGGCTGCGTAACGCGGAACTTGTCAGTACCGACATCACCGGCTTGGTGTACAACCCCCTTACCGGGACCTATCGTCTGGACCGGGACGTGGACGTGAACTACATGGTGGCCTGCCGCAAAGAAACTAATGGCTGAAATTAAAGTCGTCCTGTTCGACCTCGACGGCACCTTCGCCGATACCGCTCCGGACCTGGCCGATGCCCTGAACAGGACACTGGAGCTACATGGCCGCGCGCCGCTGCCGTTCGAAAAGATCCGGCCCGCCGTCTCGCACGGCGGCGGCGCCCTGATCCGGACCGGATTCGGTCTGACACCGGAGGACGAAGGATTTGAATCCCTGCGGCAGGACCTGCTCCGCTTCTACCAGGAGAACCTCAGCCGCCACACCACCCTCTTTCCCGGTATGACGGAACTCATTGAACAGCTCGACCGTCACCAGATCCGTTGGGGTATCGTCACCAATAAACCTTCCTGGCTCACCGAGCCGCTGATGGAACAGCTGGGGCTGAGGCAGCGGGCGGCCTGTATCGTCAGCGGTGATACCACAAACAACAGCAAACCCCATCCGGAGCCGATCCTGCACGCCTGCCGGTTGGCCGGAGGAACGCCTGACGAATGTCTCTATGTGGGGGACGCCAGACGGGATATCGAGGCGGGAAACCACGCCGGGACCACCACCCTGGTCGCCCTGTTCGGCTACCTCGGTGAAGATGACCGGCCGGAGGAATGGCAGGCGGACGGAGAGATCGAACATCCATCGGATATACTAAAATGGTTGCACCTGCCGCCGGAGTAGCACCCGTTTCCAGCAACCTTTTACAACCCTACCAGAGCAACCCCTCAAGGACGTTTGTATATGTTTGACTACCAGCCCAAGAAAGATCTTCTAAAGGACCGGACCATACTGGTCACCGGCGCCGGCAGCGGTATCGGCCGGGTCGTATCCGAGGCTTTCGCCGCCCATGGCGCAACCGTGGTTCTACTGGGCCGCACCCTGTCAAAGCTGGAGCAGGTTTACGACGCCATCGAACTGGCCGGAGGACCTCAGCCCGCGATCTATCCCATGAATCTCGAAGGGGCCACGCCGCAGCATTACCAGGAACTGGCGGATAAACTGGGTGAAGAGTTCGGCTCCCTGGAGGGCCTACTGCACAACGCCGCTGAATTGTTGATGCTCGGCAGAATCGACGATTACGACATTGAAAACTGGTACAAGATTCAGCAGGTAAACCTTAACGCACCGTTCCTTCTTACCCAGGCCTGCCTGCCTTTGCTGCGCAAGGCGCGGGATGCCTCGGTGCTCTTCACATCCGACCGGGTGGGACGCCAGGGCAAGGCCTACTGGGGCGCCTACGGCGTATCCAAATTCGCCATTGAAGGTCTGATGCAGATTCTTGCGGAAGAGACCCGGGACGGCAGCAATATCCGGGTCAACAGTATCGCCCCCGGCCCCACCAAGACCAGGCTTAGGGCCCTGGCGTATCCCGGGGAAAATCCCATGTCTCCCAAACCGCCGGAAGATCTCGTTCCGTTCTATCTGTGGCTGATGGGACCTGACAGCATCGGCACAACCGGTCGGGCGTTCGATGCCGAGGAAGACGGGCAAACGGCAAACTGACGTCAAAAAGACGTCAGTTTGCCGGATATCTTTTCTTTCATCTTTGTAACTTACTGTTTTACATCTGTTTTTACATTCTGGCACGGTTCTAGCTAGTATTCCTGCGTATAATTTCTACCAGGTAACCCGACCATGAGTGGCCAAACCAGCCGGATATCAGACGAGCGGAAAAATGCGCCTCCTCCCCTTTCAGGAGAAGCGGCAGGACCTGTAGTACCGACGCAAGCCGACCTGACGCCACGCGTCCTGGAACTGGCGGGAGTACTGCAGACCACCCTGGAGATTAACGAACTTCTCGCCCTGTTCGCCTCCGAGCTAGGAAGAAATCTCTGTTTTGACGGTCTCAGCTATGATTTCCCGGCAGCGAAGATCGAGATCTTTCTCGGTGACCAAGAGATCCACAGCTGTTCCTATGAACTTACGGTTGCCGCTGAGGTATTGGGCACAATCCGGATTTTTCGGAAAACCCCGTTTAGCCACGAAGAGCTGATAACCGCGGAAAACCTGCTGTCCGCACTGCTTTACCCGTTGCGCAACACCCTGCTTTATCACCAGGCGCTCAGGACCGCCATCATGGATCCGGTAACCGGAGTCAAGAATCGTGCGGCGATGGAAAGTGCATTGAAACGTGAAATCGACCTGACCAGGCGGCAGGACACCCCCCTGTCCTTCATCCTTTTGGATATCGACCATTTCAAACGGATCAACGACCAATTCGGCCACCTGTATGGTGACCAGGCGTTGCGCGCCGCAGCCGCGTGCGTGGAAAACACCATCCGTGATTCCGATATGCTGTTCCGTTACGGCGGCGAAGAGTTTCTGGTACTGCTTAGCGGCACCTGCCTGGAGGGGGCGAAACAGTTGGCTGAGCGCATCCGTAACGCCGTGGAACAACTCTGTCCGAAGCTGGACTGCGTAATCCGTATGACCGTAAGCCTGGGAGTCGTCACCCTGAGAGATGAAGAAGACGCCACCAGCGTTCTCAAGAGAGCGGATGACGCCCTGTATGCGGCGAAGCGGAACGGAAGAAATCGCGTGGTCAGCGAAAGCACTGACGAAATCACGCAGTAAATCGGGCTTCATCCGGGGTCGCGTTTTTTTATAATTACGCTGATCCAGTCCAGATGCCCGATATCCATGCCCCGTATTATCCTGTTCAATAAACCCTTTGGAGTTCTCACCCAGTTCACGGATGCGGGCGAACGCGCCACCCTCGCTGATTACATCCCGGTTAAGGAAGTCTATCCCGCCGGCCGGCTCGACCGGGACAGCGAAGGCCTGGTGCTGCTGACCGACGACGGTAAGCTTCAGCATCGCATCTCCAATCCCCGCGGCAAGACCTGGAAAACCTATCTGGTGCAGGTTGAAGGGATTCCGAACGAGGATACTCTGCAGCGACTTCGCCGCGGGGTCGACTTGAATGACGGCCCCACCCTCGCCGCGGAAGCGCGTCTGATTGATCCTCCGGATCTCTGGCCGCGTGATCCACCCGTCCGTTATCGGCGCAATATCCCCACACAATGGCTGGAATTAAAGATCTGTGAGGGACGGAATCGTCAGGTCCGGCGAATGACCGCCGCAACCGGCTACCCTACCCTGCGCCTGGTACGTATCCGTATCGGCCGCTGGCGCCTCGGTAACCTGCAGCCCGGAGAGTGGCTGGAGCTGCAGACGAAACCGCGGCGGTAAACCTTCTCTTGCGCCTGGAACAGGGAAACCGCGTTCGCGAAAACGAGACAGCGGTTGCTAAACCGAATCCCGCACCTGACAAAGAAACACACATCACAGATAATCCCTCCTATCATGAAACTTTTACCATTTAGCGGCCTGCCTTTGGCGATCATCCTGATTACGTCTTCCGTTCCCCCGTCTGCGCAAGGGGGGATTGATGTCGTACAACCCTACGATCCACCCACCCCATCCCCCTCTCCCGGGAAGTTTGAGGTCTGTTACAAACACACCTGCAAGGAGATTGCGGAACTCACTCTAACCCAGAGCCAATGGAATCAGATCCTGACCCTCTTCCGGCCGCCCCCCGCCAGTGCCGCCGAAGAGCGCAAACGCATCGCAGAGGCTGTGGGACGAATGGAGATCCTGGTGGGAAAGATGATCGATACCAGTAACGACAAGGGCGGCAACCTCCAGGGATTCTCCGCGGGTGGAAATCAGATGGACTGCGTCGATGAATCCACCAATACCACCACCTATCTGACCATGATGGAACGTGCCGGATTGCTCAAGTGGCATCAGGTGGAAGACCGCCAGACACGGAATCTGTTCTTCTTCGGGGGCTGGCCGCACACAACGGCGGTCATCAGCGAAAAAGACACCGAAAAACGTTGGGCGGTTGACTCCTGGTTCTACGACAACGGGGTGCCACCGGCCATCCTGCCCCTTGAGAATTGGAGAGAAGGCTGGAAACCACCCAACTTTAAAGGGTAATCCGTCCTCCGCTATGGCAGACAAGGTAATAATCGGCATGTCCGGCGGTGTGGACTCTTCCGTGGCCGCCCTGCTCCTGCTCCGGCAGGGGTGGGAGGTCGAAGGCCTGTTCATGAAGAACTGGGAAGAAGACGATACCGAAGAGTACTGCTCTGCGGCCGAGGATCTGCGCGATGCCCACGCCGTCGCCTCGCAACTCGGAATACCCTTGCACAGCGTAAATTTCTCCGCCGAATACTGGGACCATGTCTTCGAACACTTTCTCAGCGAGTACCGGGCTGGCCGTACACCCAACCCCGACGTTCTCTGCAACCGCGAAATAAAATTCAAGGCGTTTCTCGACCATGCCCTCAACCTGGGCGCTCGCTATATCGCAACCGGCCACTACGCCCGTATCCGCAAAGACTCAGACGGCACCCGACTATTGCTGGCTCAGGATGAAGACAAGGACCAGACCTATTTTCTCTATCTCCTCAATCAGCACCAATTGGCGCATTCACTCTTCCCCCTGGGTGACCTTACCAAGAACGAGGTACGTAAGCTGGCCCGAGAGGCGGGCTTTCCGAATCATGAGAAGAAGGACAGCACCGGTATCTGCTTTATCGGCGAACGCAAATTCCGGGACTTTCTGAACCGTTATCTACCTTCAAACCCGGGGCCCATCAATACCCCTGAAGGCAGACAATTGGGTGAACATCAGGGGCTGATGTATTACACCGTCGGCCAGCGCAAAGGGCTGGGGATCGGCGGCGTGGCCGGCGTCGATGAGATCCCCTGGTTCGTCGCAGCCAAGGACCTGGAACGTAACGCCCTGATAGTCGTCCAAGGGCACGACCACCCAATGCTTCTCCAAGAGGGGCTGCTCGGCAGTCAGATGCACTGGATTTCCGACCGACCGCCGCAACTGCCTCTCGACTGCAGGGCCAGGATCCGGCATCGTCAACCGCTGCAATCCTGCACCCTGCTGTCTCAGGAAGGAAACCGTTGCCGGGTCGACTTTCGACGACCGCAATGGGCCGTAACGCCGGGACAGTCAGTGGTTTTTTACCGCGACAACGAATGCATCGGCGGCGCTATTATTGATCAGGGACTTTCGAGCACCTCCTAGACGGGTAGAACCATGAGCTTTAGAAAACACGATAGAGATAGATGTATAGCCCTGGCCGCGCTGTTCCAGGCAACCCACCTGGTTGCCAGAATCGCCCGCTACGGGTCCGCGGACCCGTCCGCCACGGAAGCCAGCATCTTCAGCCTGTTCCAGATCGACGCAGACTCCACGGAAACCGTATTCGGAGGAGTACAAGGTGTAGCTGTGGGTCTGCACCGGCTGCAGGCCCATCTCAGCGGTGCCGCACGCGACGATATGGAGACCAGCCGCTACGTCGTCGCCCTGCTGTACCTGGAACGTAAGCTGATGAAACAGAACGCCATGATAGAGAAGATCAAAAGCGGTATTGAGCTGGCCACCCGGAGACTGGAACATTTTCCCATGCTGCATGAAAATATCCTGGCACAGCTTGCCGATATCTACGCCGAGACCATCAGCACCCTGCAGCCTCGCATCATGGTTCAAGGGGAACCCCTGCACTTGCAGAACCGTGACAACATCAACCTGATACGCGCCCTGTTGCTGGCGGGGATCCGCGCCGCGCTGCTCTGGCGCCAGTGCGGAGGCACGCGCTGGCAGCTCCTCCTAGGCCGCAGGAGAATCGCCGCCACCGTGGAAGAGCTGTTGCGGGAGGCAGAATCGCCGGTGGTCCTGCATTGATAATTTCAGCATCCCGCCAGGATGTTCGAGCAAAATAGCATTAACAGATACCGTTTCCGGAGATGACCATGAATAGTCGGAGTATTGCAATCCTGCTACTGACCCTTTTCACTTCCGCCTGTTCCGCGGAACAGGCCCCGGCCGCCCCGCCGGTCTCCGATGCGGACCAGGGGGGCCCGGTCGAAGAGGCGTCCGCTTCCTCCACCCCCGCCACGGAGTCTGTCCCCGAGAACATACAGGGATCGGAAGAACAGACGGCGGAGACCTCTTCCACCGCTGCCGAAGGCACTGAACAGGGCGCCTGGGACGAGACCAAGGAAACGGCGGGGGACGCGGTCGAGAAAGGTAAGGAGTTGGGCTCCGACGCCTGGGATAAATCCAAGGATGTCTATAATTCGGCTGCGGAGAAGGGTTCGGAAACCGGTGAAGCGATCGCGGACACCTCCAAGGAGGCATGGGAAGCGACCAAGGGGTACGGACGGGCCGCGAAGGGCAAAACCAAGGAGATTTATTACAAGTCGAAGGCGAAGGTGGGCGAATGGGGCGAAGCGGCGAAAGACAAGTCGCAGGAGCTCTATAAGAAGGCGACCGATTGACGGGCGGGGACCCGACCCCCGTCCGCCGTATCAGAAACCCCTGGCCCTGTCGCCACCGGTGTTATAATCCTTTGTTTTTCCAACAACACCCCCGGACATATGACTATGGAACTCTCTACCCTCACCGCCATCTCCCCTGTTGACGGGCGCTACGGCAGCAAGACCGAAGATCTGCGGCCGATTTTCAGTGAATTCGGCCTGATCCGCCATCGGGTGCTGGTGGAAGTGCGCTGGCTACAGGCCCTGGCGGCCCACGGCGGGATACAGGAAGTCCCGGAACTGGGGGAACACGCCAACAACATCCTTAACGGTATTGTTGACAATTTCAGCATCGAAGACGCCCAGCGCATCAAGAACATCGAGCGCACCACCAACCACGACGTCAAGGCCGTGGAGTATTTCCTGAAAGAGAAGATTGCCGGCAACCAGGAACTGGAGGCCATCAGCGAATTCATCCACTTCGCCTGCACCTCGGAGGATATCAATAACCTCTCCCACGCCCTGATGCTGCGGGAAGGCCGGGGACAGGTACTGTTACCCCAGATGGACGACATCATCGGCGCCGTCCGCAAGCTTGCCCATGAACACGCGGATAAACCGATGCTCTCCCGCACTCACGGACAACCCGCCTCCCCCACAACCCTGGGCAAGGAGATGGCCAACGTGGTCCACCGGCTGCGCCGCCAGCGGGACCTGGTGGCGGCGGTGCCCATGCTGGGCAAGATCAACGGTGCGGTAGGCAACTACAACGCCCATCTGTCGGCCTACCCGGGGCTGGACTGGGAAGAGTTTGCCCGGGTTTTCGTCGAATCCATGGGCCTCACCTGGAACCCCTACACCACCCAGATCGAACCCCATGACTACATGGCCGAACTGTTCGACGCCGTGGCCCGCTTCAATACCATCCTCATCGATTTCTGCCGTGACGTGTGGAGCTACATCTCCCTTGGCCATTTCAAGCAGAAAACGGTTGCCGGAGAGGTGGGCTCTTCCACCATGCCGCACAAGGTGAATCCCATCGATTTTGAAAATGGCGAAGGCAATCTGGGCATTGCCAATGCCCTGTTCGGCCATCTGGCCGCAAAGCTCCCTGTTTCCCGCTGGCAACGGGACCTTACCGATTCCACCGTACTGCGAAATCTGGGGGTCGGCATCGCCCACACCAGCATCGCGTTTCAGTCCGTACTCAAGGGCATCTCCAAGCTGGAGGCCAACAGCGAAAACCTGGAGGCGGATCTGGATGCCAACTGGGAGGTCCTGGCCGAGCCGATTCAGACGATTATGCGGCGCTATGGGATAGAGAAGCCCTACGAGAAACTCAAGGAACTGACCCGCGGACACCGCATCGGTCAGTCGGAACTGAAGGAGTTCGTGGACAATCTGGAACTTCCGGAAGAGGCCAAGGAGGCCCTGCGCAACCTGACTCCGGGCAAATACACGGGAAACGCGGAGGAACAGGCCAAAAAAATCTAGGGCCTTTCTCAAACCACGACCAGATCTCAATCTAAGCAGAACCGCCCTCCCGAAGGGGCTGAGATGTGACCTGCGCCACACTCATTCGGGTGATTCTTTGCCTTAATCATAAGTAGATTGTCGGTTTGGCGAACTTCCCGCTTAGAATTGTTGCCACACTATTCCGTCAATCCCCTAACCCCGCGCCATCGTCAATCCCCAGCCGGTGTCGCGGGGTTTCTTTATTTTCCCCGAAAAACGTTCGCAACGGCACGTTATTGCGAGATAGGTTCTAGAATAGACTTTATCCGGGGAGTTCTTCGGGAACCCCTTATTTCGACCGGAAAAGGAGCTAATTGACGATGACTACTCGCTCACCGTGGTCTAGCTGCAGGAATCCGCCAAATCACCCTTCCGCGTCATCGTCCTTAAGGGCATGAAAGAATGGCCGGCCAGGAAACATTCAGTCATCTGGACCAGGCGGTGTTGGGGGTCAGTTCCGGAACGATCCTGCTCCATGGTCAGGAAATGTGCCGGCATGCCGCGCTCCAGCTGGCGAACCAGGCCCAGCGAAGAATTGAGATCTTCAGTTACGATCTGGACGCGCCGATCTATAACCATACTACGTTCCTGATCGCAGTGAAAAATCTTGCCGTACGCAGCCGTCACAGCCAAATCCGCATCCTGCTACAGACCAATGAACGCGTCCTGAAGGAGGGACACAGGCTGATCGAACTCTGGCGGCGCCTTACCAGCTCCATAGAGATACGGCACCCCCATGTGGATTACCTTGAGCATACGGAAAACTTCTTTCTGGCGGATAATACCGGCTATCTGCAGTGGGATCTCTCTAATCGCTATGAAGGCAGTATCGACTTTTACGCCAAATTGAAGGCCGAAAGATATAGCGATTTTTTCGCTGAAGTATGGGAACGAAGTGAACCGGATTCGGAGTTGAGACATCTACATATATAGGGATATCGAAAGAAATCTTTCTTTACGTGGATAAACGAATGACTATTAGATTGACACTACTGTTAACACTTCTCTTCAGTTCGCCCCTGATGGCCGACTACCCCCTGGAGATCATTGAACTCAGGGGTCGTACCGTGGAGGAGATGATCCCGCTGATTCGGCCTCTGGTGGAGCCGGATGGAAGCGTGGCCGGCATGCAAAACCAACTGATAATCCGCACCTCTCCGGAAAGGATGGATGAAATAAGGCGTGTGCTGGAACGATTCGATCACCCACCGCGCCAGCTTATGATCTATGTCCGTCAGGGTGTTGCATCCAACAGGAGCGGCTTCGGCGCCAAAGCGGACGTAAACACCATGCTGGGGAAACACGGCAAGGTTGTTGTCGGCAACTCAGCGCCTGACGAAGGCGTACGTTTCCAGGTACGTTCCGCGCGTACCCGCAGCGATCTGGACGCCACTCAGCACATCCGCGCCGTGGAAGGCAGACCGGCGTTTATCGCAACCGGCCAGTCCGTTCCTATCCAGGAGCACACCACCACTGTCTACGGCGGTATTGTGCAGCACCAGGAGACCACCAGCTTTCGCGATGTGACTACGGGTTTTTATGTTACCCCGCAGATTATCGGGGACCAGGTTACCCTGCAGATCAGCCCGCACATGGAACGAGCGGGAAACGTACAGGGTACCTATGACATCCAACGCGCCTACACCACGATCAGAGGAAGAATTGGAGAATGGATCGATGTCGGCGGAATCAGCCGGGGAAGTTACCGTGATCAGGATGGCATTCTCCGAAGCATAAGCACCAACAACCACGAAGATCGCTCCATTCAACTTCTCGTGGAGGAATTACCCTGAACGACATCCGTTGTCTCCGGCCTTTCCGCATCCTTATAATATGGAGCCTCAATACGCCGCTTTCCTTGTACATTCGTGACTGAATGCTCAACCCCATGAAGGCTCATCATTAAGGGAGACAAGCCATGCCCGAATCACTGGACATTAACGCCCTGTTGTCCGACTACGCCATACCCTGGGGAATCAACATCTTGTTTGCGGCAGCTATCTTCGTCATCGGACGAATGATCGCCAAGGGCCTGGTCAAACTACTGCGCAAGGTCCTGAGTAAA
Organism: Sedimenticolaceae bacterium; assembly: GCA_050287965.1. Lineage (GTDB taxonomy): Bacteria > Pseudomonadota > Gammaproteobacteria > Chromatiales > Chromatiaceae > CBFDBF01. The sequence goes on along the minus strand of JBNKCX010000003.1, from coordinate 85,142 downwards.
ACCGGAATGGACCCTATCCTGGTTAACTTCGTCGCCTCCATTGTCAACAGTGCCCTGCTGTTGTTCATCATTATCGCCGCCCTTGACCAGCTTGGGGTTGACACCACTTCCCTGATCGCCGTTCTTGGCGCCGCCGGTCTCGCTGTCGGCCTGGCGTTGCAGGCTTCTCTGCAGAACTTCGCCGCCGGCGTGATGCTCATTATCTTCCGGCCATTTAAGACCGGTGACTTCGTGGAAGCGGGAGGCACTGCCGGCGTCGTCGAGACAATCAGCATCTTCAGTACCGTCATGCGCACAGGAGACAACCGTGAAGTAATCATTCCAAATGGTTCCATCTATAACGGCACCATCACCAACTACTCCGCGCAGGACACCCGACGCATCGATATGATCTTCGGAATAGGTTATGGCGATGACATCAGAAAAGCCAAACAGATCTTGCAGGAGATCCTGGATGCCGATGATCGGGTACTGGCTGACCCCGAACCCCTTATTGCGGTAGGCGAACTGGCGGACAGCAGCGTTAATTTCAATGTCCGCCCCTGGGTAAAAAGCGACGATTACTGGCCTACTCGATTTGACCTGACGGAAAAGATCAAGCTCGCTTTTGATGACAACGGCATATCCATTCCGTTTCCGCAGATGGATATCCATATGGACAAAGTGGAATAAGAAACCGGTTTTTGATTATTGTCTATCTAAAAGACACCCCCTTTTGGAGGGGACCTAATTATACCGGTGGTTTGTGAGTATATATCCTATACTCGCCAGTAACACGGGCGATGCCCCGGAATATGGAGCTTACCGATGAAGGGATTCGCCGCTTTCTTTAACGCGCTGCTGTTTGCCGCCCTCACTTTCGCCTCTCCCCCAGTGTTTTCGGCGGAAGACGGAACATACAGTTTCGGCGTCGTTCCCCAGTTTGAACAGCGTAAACTTTTTCGCATCTGGCGCCCTATCCTCGACGAATTGGAACACCGTACCGGATTCACCTTCAAGTTGGTGGGCAGCCCCAAGATTCCGGCCTTTGAAGAAAAATTCATGGACGGCGCCTATGATTTCGCCTACATGAATCCTTACCACCTTCTCCAGGCACACGGCTCCCAGGGCTATCTGCCACTGGTAAGGGATGGCAGCCGCATGCTTAAGGGTATCCTGGTTGTTGCCAAAGAAAGTCCGATTCAATCCATACAGGAGATTGCCGGAAAACCTGTTGCTTTTCCGTCACCGAACGCCTTGGGGGCCTCGCTGCTGTTACGGGCAGAGCTGGCCAGACTCCACGGTGTAGAGGTTATCCCCCATTACGCGCAAACCCACAGTTCGGTTTACCTGCATGTGCTACTGGGTCAGACCATAGCGGGGGGTGGCGTCGCCTCCACCCTGAACTCCCAGAAGCCCGAGATCAAGGAAAAACTACGGATAATCTATGAGACAACGCCGGTAAATCCGCACCCGATCGCCGTGCACCCACGTGTACCGGAAGCTCACCGGGAGAAGGTGCGCCAAGCCCTGCTGGAGATGGCGCAAACGGAAAGGGGAGCGGCACTGCTCGCCAGTATTCCTATGGGGAAAGCAGTGGCTACAGACCTGGAAGATTACACGCCGATGTCTTCCTTGAAGCTGGAAGAGTTTTACATCCCTAGAAGTCCGCCTGGAGAGTAACGAACCCTGGGGACGACGTCACATGACACGGTCTCGGTTTAGGAAGAAAACACGGGTACACAGCCTTTGAAACTAAGAGTCAAACTGTTTATACCCCTACTGCTATTCAGCCTGCTGTTTGGCCTCTATTTTCTTTTAGTCTGGCTCCCTCATACCACTGATTCCATGCTTCGCCAGTCTGAGCGCGACTGGCATGCCCATCTTACCAGTGTGTCCGAAGGACTGATTCCCCTGTTGCTGGAAAATCAGCTTGCCAACGTCTACGAAAATCTGGATGCCCTGCTGGAACAGAACAACACCTGGATTTCCATCACACTGACCGATGCCGCCGGAAGTCGTCTCTACCCCCTCGGTAACCCACCAAGTCCTGATAGTTTTCCACCACATGCCCAGACACGGCGTATCTCCGTCGGCTTTGCCGGACCGCCCCTTGCCGAACTGAAAGTCACAAGGGATATCACCCCCCTGCTGACAGAGATCAACAGCCTGGAGGAACGTCTTAGCGTGGTGCTCATATTGCTACTACTCGTCTTCGTGCTGCTTTCCGGCGGGTTGCTGGAGTGGCAGGTACGTCGCCGTTTAAATAAACTTTCGCTGGCTGCAACCCGACTAAGTACCGGCGATTACGAAGCTGATCTCCCGCGTCAAAGCAGCGACGAAATCGGAGAACTGACCAGCGTATTTCGTAACATGCGACGTGCGCTTTCGGCCTACCATCTGAAGTTGCAAGGCGAGGTCGACAACCATCGGCGTACCGCGGAGGCCCTTGAGGAGGAGAAGGAACGGGCTTCCTACCAAGCCACCCACGATCCCCTTACGGGCCTAATCAATCGACGCGAGTTCGAACACCGCCTTGCCGAGGCGCTGCATGAAGCCAACCTGGACAACAGCTACCATGTGCTGCTTTATCTGGATCTCGACCAGTTCAAGATCGTCAATGACACTTGCGGCCATATCGCCGGCGACGCTCTGCTCCAACAACTTCATCTGTCCCTGAAGGACTGTATCCGCAAAAATGATTCCCTGGCCCGGCTCGGTGGTGACGAGTTTGGCGTCCTGCTCAAGCACTGCACCCTGGAGGATGCCTTGAGCGTTGCAGAAGCCCTGCGTCAGGCGATTCAGGATTACCATTTTGTCTGGGAGGATAAAAGCTTTACCGTAGGCGTCAGTATCGGGGCCGTCGGTATCGACAAGCATAGCGGTAGTATCAGCAATCTCCTCAGTGCCGCCGATTCCGCCTGCTATGTAGCGAAGGAAAGAGGCCGTAATCGAGTACAACTGTACCGACAAACGGACGAGGACCTAGTCCGCCAACACGGAGATATGCTCTGGGTAACCCGCCTCACCGAGGCATTGGATAATGACAAGCTTGAACTTTTCTGCCAACCCATCGTTCCCGTATCCTCATCCACCCCGCAACAAGTTCATTGTGAGATCCTGGTGCGCCTGCGGGAGCAGAATGGCGATCTCACTCCACCCGGCGCCTTCATTCCTGCAGCTGAACGCTACAATATGATTGCCTTACTGGATCGCTGGGTGGTTGACCATACATTCGACTATCTTAATAAACAAAGATCCGCTCGTAAGCTCCGTTTCTCCATTAATCTCTCCGGCAGATCGTTAAGCGACATGGAATTTCTGGAACACATTGAGAATCGGATAAAGAACGGTGATGTGGACGGACATGAGGTCTGTTTCGAGATTACCGAGTCCGCCGCTGTCACCTCTCTTTCAACGGCGCGCCATTTTATGGAGTCTCTCAGATTGCTCGGTTGCCACTTCTCGCTGGATGACTTCGGCAGAGGCATGTCATCCTTCTCCTACCTCAAAACTCTTCCGGTGGATTACCTCAAGATCGACGGATCCTTCGTTCGCGAGATTATTATCGACCCGGTGGGTCAGGCGATGGTCAATGCTATCAACCAGATCGCCCATACCATGAATCTGAAAACGATCGCGGAATTCGTAGAAAGCCAGCCGATACTGGATGAACTGCGACGCATGAAAATCGACTATGTCCAGGGCTTTCATATCTGCAAGCCCTTTCCAATCTCCGATCTGGCGAATAACAATCAATGGAACGCGTTAACCTCTGAAGACAGCTGATTCGCCGGTGTCAGAGGCGTGATTCCCCACCTCCATCCTTGTTTGAGCCATACCTACGGCGTTACCCTGACTGGTGACGAAATTTTGGGCTGGCCGTCGTTATCGTGGGTGTCTTGGTGGTTGGGAATCAGGTGGTCGGAGCTTTCTTTGATATTGGTATTTATTTTTCCAGTATTTCCTAGCTTGGACTTGATTAACTATCGGTAACAAGTTTCGTGACCCGTCTGGTGTGGGTCCTTCTCTCTGCTATTGATGAAGGGTCACGAGTACCTTTCTTTTGAGCGCTCAAAAGAAAGGTACCAAAGAAAAACCGCCCCACGTCCCCGCCCGCTTTGCGGGTACTCTGCGCTTCTCGACCCGCTCGGGGCTCTTCCGACGGGACATCCGTGTCCCGACGGAAGAGGGCCGGCATCCCTGCCGGCCCCTTTCAGGCCTTATCCTCGCGGGCCTGCGATGCTCGACGGGTCCGAAGGGGTCGGGGGTGGCACCCCTAAACGCCTTCGACGCAGCCGGGTACCGGGACCTGGCGGGTCTGACAAATCTCGGAAGCCTGAACCGGAATTCCCTGCAGGGCCCTGTTGTGTCTAACAGAGTATTAGTAGGGCACCCCGATACCGTGTGTGTCGCCGAGCATCGCAGGCGTAAGCGGGAATAGCCCGAAGGGGACCGACAGGGATGTCGGTCCTGTCCATCGGGGCAGGGATGCCCCGTATGGACAGCCCCGCTGGAGACGAGAAGCACAGGGTACCCGCAGGGCGGCACGCCCGGTTGCCCTTTTCTTTCGCCTATTTCTTTTGGGCAAGCAAAAGAAATAGGCTCGCAGCCTTTTAGATAAAGCAGATGAAAAGCTCAGAAGCCTATAGGCTGCGAAACTAATTATCCGGTTGCATATATTGTTAAGGCGAACAAACATTCAACATACGACCACCTGATTCCCAATCAGACAGCATACAGAAAAAATACCACCCTAATCCGTTCCCTCACGATGCACAAAAACCGTCTGCGTGGGATAGGCAAATTCAATTCCCTCCTGCTCGAATCGCTCGTGAATGCGGAGATTAATTGCCTGCTGTATATCCATATACAGATTGTAATCCGCCGCAAGCACGTAGTAGACGATCTCGAAATCTATTGAAAATGTACCATAAGCCTGGAAGTGGGCGCGGTCGAATCGAACCTTATCCTGCTCAAGGACGGCTTCCCGCACGATCTCGGGTATAAGCTCCAATTTTTCACGGGAAGTTTGATAGGTTACGCCTATTTTGAACAAAACACGGCGTTCGAACATTCGGCCGTAATTGCGGATACGGCTACCCAATAGGTCGGTGTTGGAAAATACCAGCTGTTCACCCGAAAGGCTGCGGATGCGTGTGGTCTTCAGCCCTATATATTCGACAGAACCCAGATAGTCATCGATGATCAGAAAGTCGCCAACTGCAAACGGTTTATCCAGAACAATCGACATCGAAGCGAAAAGATCGCCGAGAATATTCTGGACCGCAAGCGCTACCGCGATGCCGCCGACACCCAGCCCGGCCACCAGAGCGGTTACATTGACCCCCAGATTATCCAACAAAAGAATCACTACCAACGACCATAATACAAGACGGCCGATAAAGCCGGCTGCGGTAATAGTGCTCACCGTGGATGGATCCGCCTCACGGCGGCGCTGGCCTTCCCGCTTCACCCAGTAGGTGACGGCCCTATTCAGCCATAAGCCAGCTTGCACTATCAACGCAAAGAATGTGGAGCTGATGATCGTCTCACGAAGCCCATCCGGAAACACCAGAAACAGAGAACCTACAAACAATGCTATTACCAGCAGAAATAGCCGGTAAGTATGGGATAGGGCATCGGTTACCGCATCGTCCCAGAAAGTCTCGGTTTCCTGCGTCAACCTAGCCAAACGCGAAACACCCACTTTCATTACGACCAGCATGAGCGAAAAACAGGCCACTGCCACAACCGAAGCAATAATCCAGTTCTGCAGCGTGTTTCCGAGAAATTCGTGGTCTAATAATCCGATTATGTTATTAGCATCCATAAAAGCTACCAAACCCTATGCATTATCACCATGTCAATCATCCTTCCACTCTTCCGTTTGAACAGGAATCACCGATTCTCCGTACTCATGTACTTTTCCTATAGCTACCGGCGCGGATGGAAAATTCTCTCCCGCAGAAGGCGTATTCCTGATCTGCGACTGATCACGTCTTGCTCCCTGCGCACTTTCGCCCGTTCTATTCTGAATATAATCATGGATACCAAGTTCTACTGCAATCCATACCAACCCCACCGGGATCACATGACTCAGGATTACCGCAGTTCTCGTGAAAACCTTACTTCGTAACCCATAAAATCCCCGTACGCACAGCACGATAAATGTGGAAATAAACGCATAACCGATCAATGCAAGGAAATAGAGCCTGGTAAACGTATATCTCCTTATCAGCCCCCAGCTACTCTCCGGGCTCAGGGCCTCGCCGGTAAAAAGAACAGCCCCCAGTACCAAAAGAACAACCAGGATTAGAATATGAAACGTGAAAGGTCGCATATCAGCTGCCCCTGCCTCGTACAGTATCCGCACACATCAATGTGTGATCGCACTATTCGTTCGCTATTTCTTTTCGCTGATCGCTTGTATAACCTGATCTGTCGCAAGCAATTCAACCCCGATATTGCGCATTTCAATTTTTCCCTGCTCGTATATCCCGGACATGGCATCCTCCACCAGCACCAGGCGGAAATCCCGCTCACTCGCCTCGTAGATGGAGGTTCGAGGACAATTAGGAAAATTGCAGCCACAGAAGACCAGGGTCGAAACACCCTCTTCCCTGAGGTATCGCTCCAGCGGGGTTTTATAGAAGGCACCCCAGCGCGGCTTGTATATCACCACCTCACCCGGCCGCAGAATTTGCACCCCGCCGGAGAGCAGCAACTCCGAATCGAGCTCCGACCTCGTCTCCGGAAGCAGTTCCGACGCCAATTGGCAGCCCGGGGATCCGGCCAGAACCAGAGGAGCGCCCTGCTCCACGCGTTCTTTTCGACATATATCGACGTTGGAACCGTCAGAGCGGTAGATACGGACGATATGAATAACGGGCTTGCCTGCCCTGCGGTACGCCTGCAGAAGCTTGCGCATTTGGGGAAGAACCGCCGACGTTCCGGGAATCTCGAAAGGCTGCCCGTCCAGTGTATCGCATTGGGTATCGATGGTGACCACTGCCGAATGGGTCCATTCCGGGTCCGTGTACCGACTCATACCTCCCTGCCCTGAGCCTTGCTCTCCCCCAGCCAACGCCGCCGCAGATCCTCCTTGTGCAACGCCAGCCACTGCATGGCGATAATGCTGGAGGTGGAGTTAATCCTTCCACCATAGAGTTCCGCGATGGCTTCATCCGCCGCCATGACCTGCACCCGTATATCCTCCCCTTCCTCATCGATACCGTGGATACCCGCAGCCCGGGAGGCGTCCACCCGGCCACAGTAGAGATGAATGCGCTCCGAGGTAGTCCCGGGACTCACCAGGTATTCACAGATAGGTTCCAGTGCAGTGACTTCACATCCCGCCTCTTCCACCGACTCACGCATTGCCACGGCTTCCGGCGTCTGCTCCTCCTCCAGGATCCCACCCACCACTTCCAGAATCCATGCGCCACCGCTATCCTCAAGTGCTCCTATCCTGAACTGCTCGATCAGCACCACCTCGTCCCGCACCGGGTCGTAGGGCAACAACGACGCGGCCCGATATCCTTCCACACGTTCCCGCACCAACTCATTACTCCAGCCACCGGCAAACAAACTATGACGCAGCCGGTAGCGGCGCAGAGTCAAAAATCCGTCCGCCAGCGTTTCCGCGCTAATTATCTGATAGTTGTACTCCATAATCTGGAAGTTACCCGGACTATCTCATGAAACCACTTCCTGAACATTCGTCCTGCGGCGCTGAAGCCAGATACGAACATAGGGAAGGCTCATGGAGACCATCAAAACAAACATGGCCATCTGCAATCTGTTTGCGGAAAGCCAGATAACAAGCGCAAACGCCACGCTCATGGACAAGGTACAATCGATCGCTGTTGCGATGATCCGCTGTCTGCGCAAATCCGGAACATCCACGTTTTGGAAGAAAACGATCATTATCGGAATCAGATAGTGCAGCGGAGCATAAAACAGGGCGATGATCACCCAGGTGACGATGGTATCCATATACACCTCCAGGATACTGTTGCAAAACAGGATTATACCGCGATGGGTCGTCTTTTACCGGCTTATTTCCGCTTACCCGGCCAATTCAAAGACACCCGAGTTCAGATAACTGTAGGTACGATTGCGCCCTCTCTTTTTTGCCATAATCAATGCGTCGTCGGCCCGCTCGATCACATCCACGGCCGTGTCCGATGTGGTGACTTCAGTAACACCACAGGAAATGGTAACCCTGATCCCCGGCGAAATCTCCTGCCATGGCGCCTTCTCTATATCCTCCCGAATCCGTTCAATCATGCGAGTACCGTCTTTTATGGTAGTGAACGGCATTACCAGGAGAAATTCCTCCCCGCCATACCTCCCCAACTTATCTGTCTCTCGTATAATGGTTCGAATACGCTCCGCCATAACTTTTAGAACGGCGTCCCCCACAAGATGTCCACGTGTGTCGTTGACCCGCTTAAACCGGTCAAGATCTATCATGGCGACACATGCGGGTATATCGTTGCGTTTGCGTATGGCAATCTGATCCTCAACCGCCGGGATAATAATACGGCGGTTAAAAGTATTGGTCAGTACATCATGCGTCGCAAGCTCCTCGGCCTCGCTAACCTCTCCCTCGAGCGATCGCGTTTTTTCAAAGATCTTGATTCGAAGCATCGTGCCGTAATAACCCAAAGCGACAACGCGAAGCAGAATTGTCACGTAGGCAACCCAGATTACAGCGAGTTCAGGCACGCTAGGCATACCAATCCCAACGGTGGCTGGCGTAAGATACAACATCACGACCGCAAGCATCAGGCAGCAAAAAAGCCAGGCCAGTATCGCCTCTCGTATAGCAATCCTGAGGGTGGCAAAACCAAAAACGATAAATACAAGCGCCAGAAAATACGCCAGAAGACGTGGCGCGATCAGAATACTGGCAAACAATACCACAATGGCATAGAGCATCTGCCAGATCGATAAATGGGGATTGGCGAAACGATCACTGAATCCGGTCCAGTGCAGAGCCGAAAATAGCAGGATATGCCCTACTCCCGCGGTTCCGAAAAGCAGCACCACACCTGATCCTACGGTGCCCAGGGAATGGAACAGGTACAGTATGGCGGTATCAATAAAATAACTGACACCGCCTGCAATTACCATAAGAACACGATAAATACGCCGACGCTGTATCTGGGCAAGCCCTTGCCAGCGCCCTAACTTATCCATCCAGATGTCGTCAAGAGAAAAACTCATAGGCTACTTCTCTTCAATTTGATCCGTTTTTGACGTCTTCTGCGCTCTCGTAATCACTCCTCCAGCCTAAAATCCTTTTCCCTAAACAGCCTAAGCGCGGTTTCTGCGATAACGGGATCAAATTGTTTTCCGCTCTTTTCCTCAATTTCGCTCAGGGCCGCTTCTACACCCAGTCCAGGACGATAGGGCCGATGCGATGCCATCGCCTCAATGACGTCGGCAACGGCCATTATTCGTGCCTCCAGCAGGATATCGCTTTCATGCAGTCCTTCAGGATAACCACTGCCATCGATCCTTTCATGATGTTGGAGCACTACCTGGGCGATAGGCCAGGGAAAATCTATACCCTTGAGGATTTCGTATCCTGAAACGGGATGCTGCTTAATCAGTTCGAATTCCGCCTTGGAAAGCTGTCCCGGGCGACTGAGTATTTCCGCCGGTATGTTTATTTTTCCGACATCGTGAACAATACATGCCAGTTTCAGGCCTTCGATCTGTGCCTCCGGCAGTTTAAGCTCGTTAGCAATAGCGACCGCAATACGTGCCACGTTACGCTGATGCCCCGCTGTATATGGATCACGCAGCTCCACCATGGCAGATATCACCGCAACAGTCTCGAACAGGCTTTGTTTTAGACGGGCTTCACTTTCCTTTAGCGAACGGGTGCGTTGTTCCACCACATCCTCCAGATGGTTGCGTAGTCGACGCAGCTCAAGATGGGTGCGAACCCGAGCCAATAGCTCTTCCCGTTGATACGGTTTGGTTACGTAATCCACTCCACCAAATTCAAACCCCTTGAGTTTGTCTTGCGTATCCGAAAGGGCGCTGACAAATATTATCGGCACATCACGCAGTTGTGACTCCTGTTTTATACGGCGACACACCTCGAAACCGTCCATATCCGGCATGCTGATATCGAGAAGGATGAGCTGTGGTGCTTGCGCTACAGCGGCGCGCAAGGCCAGCTCTCCGTTTATCGCCGATCGCACGGTATAACCTTCGCCATGCAGTATGTCCGTCAACAAGCGTAACGAAGCCGGTGTATCATCAACGGCGAGGATGTAATTGGAATCAACTGCATTCATATACCTTACTCTTTGTGTATTCCGGAATTCTTAAAGTCCTTCTTGAGAACCTCCAAAATGGAAGGATAGTCGAATTCTTTAACCATCCGATCCAAGGTGCCAGCCAATCCCGCATCGATCTTGCTGATAAGATCAATTACAGCATCAATCTTTGTGGAATCCAGAGATTCCACGGCGGATTTCAATTCCTTACGCAACTCCGGCCCGATCACCGAGAGTCTCTTTGGCGTAAGGGGAACAGCGGCCGCCTTGACGGCCTCCGATTCTTTATCGCTATAGATAAATTTGATCCCCAACTGTTGAGCCATGCTGTCGTAAATCTCACTGAAGCGGAACGGCTTACGAATATAGTCATCCAGGCCCGCGCTGCGCAGCTCCGGCTCCTGCTCCTTGAAGGCCGAAGCGGTTACCGCAACAATTTTCACCTTGTCACCACCCGGTAATTGCCGAATACGCCGAGTGGCTTCCACGCCATCCATTACCGGCATGCGCCTGTCCATCCAGATCAGATCCGGGTGCCATTCCTGAAAAAGTTTCACACACTCCTCCCCATTCGAGGCGATCTTCGCTTCTATACCTATGTCGTCCATCAATCTGGCCAGTAATAACTGATTATCGTGCTGGTCCTCGGCAATGAGGATACGGTATGCTGGTTGACCCGGCGCCATACCTGCTATCTCTCCATGCATATCACCGGACAGACCAATTATATCCGCGTCATCGACCGCTTCCGATGGTAGCTCGACGCGAAACAGCGAGCCCTTACCAGGCTCACTCCGGACGGTTATAGCGCCGCCCATTAGATGTACGAACTGCTGCACGATAGAAAGCCCAAGGCCGGTACCGCCCTCCTCCGCTCCCTCCCGCAACTGGACAAAGGGCTTGAAAAGAAGTTTCTGATCGTCCGCGCTGATTCCCGGTCCAGTATCCTCCACTTCAATCACCAGGTGGTGCTGGTTATTTTTTGTACCTCCCAGACGAAGAGTTACCCCCCCCCTCTCCGTAAACTTTACGGCATTACTCAAAAGATTGACCAGGATCTGCCGCAGTCGCGCCTCATCCCCATTTATATATCGGGGAAACTGAGAAGACTGATCCACCTCCAACTTCAGTCCTTTCTGTTCTGCCCGCAATCGCATCATATCGCTCACTTCGCGTACGACTTCCTGCAAATCCATAGGCGCAAGCTCCAGCTGCAGCTTGCCCGCTTCGATCTTGGCTATTTCCAGCACGTCGTTGATCAGCTTCAGCAGGTGCTCTCCGCTGTTATTGATGATATCGAGGATTTCCAACTGGCTTCTATTCAACCCGGTATCCTGCCGCATCATCTGGGAGAAGCCGAGAATAGCGTTGAGCGGCGTACGCAGCTCGTGGCTCATATTTGCGAGGAACGCGCTCTTTGCCTTATTCGCCGCATTCGCTTCATCGCGTGCCAGGCGCAGTTCCTCTGTACGTTGCCCAACAAGCTCTTCGAGGCGTTCCTTATGGATGCGCAGCGCCTCTTCCGCCTCTTTACGCTCGGTAATGTCGGGAAAGGTGGCAAAACCGGCAATCAAATTACCTTCACTGTCATAGATAGGGGAACCGGTCACCATTTCCCATTTTCGTGTACCGTCTTTTCTGACAACCTGGAGTTCGAGATTTTGCGTTGTTTCGCCACGCAGCGCCTTGGCCAACGGTAGATCCATGGTGCTCAACGGTTTGCCCTGGGAATCATAGTCCTTCCAGGGTTGCCTCATTTCCTGCAACTTGACGCCCTGGACGAGCGTCGGTTCGTCCCAGGTATGGAGAAAATCGGCGCATGCCTTATTGAAGATCAGCTCCCCTGTCGGCTTTGCCAGCGCCATGGGTACCGGTGACTGCTGGACAACCCCCTCGAATAGCAAACGGGCGTCAAGCAACTCCTTTTCCGCCCGTTTGCGCTCGGTGATATCCGTTGCCACGCTCAAAAGGCATTCTTGATTGCCAATATTGATAAAAACCAAAGAGTCGATGACCGAGCGGATCTCTCCCGATTTTGTTCGCAACTCAACAGGTTCATACAGGGCGCTGCCTGTCTGCTTCAGTCTTTGAACGATATTGTCCCTCTGTTCCGGGTTGACCCACATTTGCAGTTCCGCCGTGTTGTGGCCGATGCACTCTTCCCGTTCGTAACCAAAGAAGTGACAGAACGACTCATTGATATCAATAATGAGCCCATCTTCCGGTCTCGTAATGGCCATGAGATTGGGAGAGGCATAAAAAGCCCTGGAGAATTTTTCCTCGCTGCGTACAAGTTCATCTTCCGCTCGTTTGCGCTCGGTGATATCGGTAACCATGGCAAATGAGCCACGGAAATTACCCTCATTGTCGAAGATGGGGGTAGCCGAGATCAGTACCCAGATGGTTTCGCCATCCTTGCGCCGAAGGCGCCGTTCATATACCTCGGACAGATGCTCTTTCCTGTTCACCACCCTCTGTTGATGATCGAGCAGATCCTCTTCAAACATGAAGTCGGTAACCGGCCTTCCCTGCAATTCTTCCACGGAATAGCCAAGCATTTCAGCCATATGCGCATTTACAAAGGTAGTATCAAAGATCTCATCCTGACCCCAGATACCCTCCGTCGCCGTATCGAAGATACGGCGGTATTTCTCTTCGCTCTCCCGCAGGTCGCGCAGTACCAGCAGACCGGTCAACGCATCGGTGATTCGCTGCCCGATTTCCTCCAGTAACTTTTGCTCCTCTTCGGTCCAGATACGTCCATAAGAGCACTGGTGAATACCGAATTGCCAGGGCTTACCCACCTTGGGAAAAAGGGCGAGCGACATATACGACTTGAAGCCGTAACGGTCCGCGATTTCCGTCGGCAACGGCCGCTCCGTCCCCGGCCCGAATACCAGGACACCCGGGGTTGCCAATATCAGTTCCAGCGTCACCGCGACATCATGATCCATGGGTATGTCTTGTTTCAGCGCACCGGCGCCTGGAAATTCAGGGCGCGTACGCTCCATCGGTACGCTCCAGGATTCGGCATCGGGGTCGCAGGGGTACATCAGAAAAGCCCGGTCGCAGTCAAAAATGGTCAGAACCTCATCGAGTACCTCGCGCATCATGGTTTCGAGATCGCCGGCACCCTGGATGACACGATTGACCCGGTCCAGACTTGTCAGAAGATTGGCATGAAGCAGGCGCACCTGTTCGGCCTGCTTGCGCTCGGTGATGTCGCTCGAGATCACCATGACCGTAGCGACCTCTCCATCAAGATCAAACTCAGGTATGAAACGCGAACTGGTCCAGCGAATTTCACCATCAGGTGTGCGGTAGGTGTGCTCGTCGGAACACTCGGAAGCCATCTCGATCGCCTGTCGAATGTGGCCCATATAGCGTTCAGGATCGATCAGTGGTGAAGATTCCGTCGGCGGGATACCGATTATCTGCTCTGTCGCCGCCGCAAACTGTTTCTGCAACGCCGGATTGATATAGATACGCCGCAGCTCCCGGTCGTAACGCGCAATATAATCGGGTGAATGTTCCACCAGGGTGCGGAACAACTGTTCGCTCGACACAAGCCGTTGTTCCGCATTTTTCCGCTCTGTGATATCGGTCAGCATGGCGAATGAGCCATGAAAGCGATCGCCCTCAAATATGGGGGTGGCGGAAATCAGCATCCAGACAACGGAGCCATCCTTATGAAGCATGCGCCGCTCATATACATCTGAGACGTTCCTGCTTCTATCCTCCATTTTGCGTGCGTGGTCGGTCGCGTCCTCCTCCAACATATACTCGGTGACCTTGTGTCCCGTAATCTCAGCCGCGGTGTAACCAAGCATCTCGGCCATATGTTCATTGGCAAAAGTGGTCACGAAGTTTTCATCCTGGACCCAGATACCTTCGTTGGCGGTATCGAACATCCGCTGATATCTTGCTTCGCTCTTTCTCAGGTCACGTAATATCTGCAGACTGGTCAGGCCATCGGTCAAACGCCGTGCGACCTCCATCAGCAACTGCTCTTCCGCCTGACTCCAGATACGAGCGTGCGAGCATTGTTGGATACCGAACTCCCAAGGCTTCCCAGTCTTGGGAAACAGGGCGGTGGCCATAAATGATTTAAAGCCGTAACGTCCGGAGGTTGATACAGGAATAGAATGATCCGTCCCCGGGCCAAACTGGAGGGCACCGGAATTGTTTATCAGTGACCTCATGGTGTTCGATATCTCCGCATCCATTGAGATATCGTCTCCGATAACTCCAGCGCCCGGAAACTCCGGACGGGTACGCTCCATCTGTATTGAAAACGACGTTGCGGCAGGATCACAGGGATAGAGCAGATAAACACGATCACAATCAAAAATATCCAGCACCTCGTCGAGCACGCCCTGCATCATAGCTTCAAGATCACCGGCACTCTGGATGGCGCGATTGATCCGGTCCATATTGGCGAGAAACTCCGTATGGAGACGGCGTTCCTCTTCCGCCTGTTTGAGTTCGGTGATATCTCTACAAATTGAGGCGACGCCGATGGCCTTGCCGTCTTTGTTCACCAGAGTCGTATTGAACCACTCGACAATGATGGTACGACCATCCTTGGTGACATTCTCGTTTATGCTATGCTGACCGCCTTTTTGATTCATCAAGTCACGGTAAACCCCGTCACCGGACTCGCACGCCTCAACAGGCAGTATCAAATCCTTTGCATGCCGACCAAGGGCCTCTTCCCGGGAATAACCAAAAATCCTTTCGCAGGCGGCATTCCATTCAGCCGCACGGAAATTCTCATCCCATTCCAGAAATCCCAGGGGGGAAAGCTCCGCGTGCAGTCGAAGCCGTTGTTCCGACCGGAGTATCTTCTCCTCAGCCTGCTTGCGTTCGGTTATATCTCGCACCAGCGCTACATTGAAGTCCCGGTGACCGTACTCAAAGAAGTTAGCGCTGATCTCGACAGGGAATATCCTGCCATCCTTGGACCGGTGGCGGCCCTCGAACTGAAGCGAACCTTCAGTTTTGAGTTGTAACCAATGCTCCGACCAGCGCCGCATGGGAAAATCCGGATCCACATCTGAAACACGCATTCGAAGCAACTCATCGTGTGTGTAGCCCAGGACGCGACAGGCACCCTCGTTGACAAAGCGAAAACACGCTTCCTCATCAACCAGAAAAGCGGCTTCGCGCACGTTGTCGAGTGCAAAACGTACAAGCAGGAGATCCTGTTCCGCCCGCTTGCGCTCCGCCAACTCCTGACGAAGCTGTAATGTTTTGCGATTGACAACCCGCTGCAGCAAAAGATTCCATGCTGCTACAGCGAGAAGAAATAGTATGATTACCCCCAGTACTACCCAGAATACCGGATCGGCGAAAATGCCTGGTTCTCCAACCGTAATCCAGTGCCGGTTTATCGTCTCTCTCTCTGCCTCTGTTATAGAGTCGAGCCCTTTGTCCAGAATATCTGTCAGAAGCGGCCAGTCATCTCGAACCGCGAAGCGCAACTGATACAAAAATTTCGCATCTCCGGCGACGCGCAGATTCAGAATCCCGGCTTTGTCGATGTAATAGGATGCCCGCGAGATCTCCACCACCATGGCATCGGCCTCGCCCAACGAGACCTTCATCAGACCGTTCAACTCATCCTGTACCGGAACGAGAATTAGGTCGGAAAAATTTGTTTTCAGATACTCGTGAACCGCGCTGCCTTCGGAAACCGTGACACGCCACCCTTTAAGCGCCTGCAACGAAGCGCCTCCTTTATGATCCCTGCGGACAAGAATCATATTGGGCAATTCGATATAGGGCTTGGAAAAGTGAAGGTAAGTCAACCGCTCAGGCGTCTGTTGGGCGGCGAAAATCATGTCGATTTGCCGGTTCTTCGAGGCATTTATCACATCATTCCATGTCGGATAAGGAATCAGCTCGAAACGGTAACCGAGCTTATTCTCCAGCAATCGGATGTAATCGATCGACAGCCCTTTGTACTCCTCCTGGGCGCGCAATATCTGGGGTGGTATTACCGTGATGCCGATACGTATCCTTGGATGTTGCGAAAGCCAGTGCCGCTCCTCGGCCGACAGCAATTCCCTGTCCCCGGCAGTTGTTTGCTGGCGCAACTCACCGACCGGTGCAGTTCCTTCTTTGTCCGCCGATGCCGGGATTATCGAACCGACATAAAGCACCAGCAGCACAAAAACCTTCGCCAGCAATCGAATTACCATATTTCCATCGTCCCTATTCCGAACAGCCGATCCCTGAATACACGATACCATGTCAACATAATAGACCAGATATGGATGACAACGATGCATCCCGCCTCTCTCCGGGGAAGTAACGATTAACTGGCCGAAATGGGGTATTTCCGAGGTGATACCAAAACATCAGTGAGAGTAAGGGCAAAAAAAAGGGGCGCTGAAAGCGCCCCTCTTAATAGATAACCCGGGCAAGTCTATCAATTCAGGCCCTGATAATAGTCGATCAGGATCTGCGCCACCTCGGGACGTGAGAACTCCTGGGGCGGAGCGATGCCGTTCCCCAGCATCTCGCGCACCTTGGTGCCGGAAAGCAGCACGAAGTCCTCTTTGCTGTGATCGTCGGCCTCACACATCATCACCACCTTATTGAGCTTCTTGGACCAGGCGGTGTGGTCGGCCCGGAAGATCTCGATCTCCAGGGCGCCTTCCGGCACCTCGTCGTCAAAGATGGTCTGGGCATCGAAGGCACCGTAGTAGTCGCCGACGCCGGCGTGGTCACGACCGATGATAAAGTGGGTGGCACCCATGTTCTGACGGAAATAGGCGTGCAGCACCGCCTCCCGGGGACCGGCGTAGAGCATATCGAAACCGTAGCCGGTGACCATGGCGGAGTTGGGCTTGAAGTAGAGTTCCACCATCTTACGGATAGCCGCGTCGCGTACCGGCGCCGGGATATCACCCTTCTTCAGCTTGCCGAGCAACATGTGGATAACCAAACCGTCACAACCCAGGCGATCCATGGCCATGTGACACAGCTCTTCGTGGGCCAGGTGCATGGGGTTGCGGGTCTGGAAGGCGACGATCTTCTTCCAGCCGCGCTCGGCGATCTCGTTGCGAATCTCCACAGCGGTGCGGAAGGTATCCGGGAAGTCGTCCTGGAAGTAGGAGAAGTGCAGTACCTGTATGGGACCGGAGACGGCAAAGCGGCCCTGGCCGTTGAAAGCGGCAACACCCGGATGCTCGGTATCGTCGGTGCGATAGACCTTCTGGGTCATGGTGGCCATCTGCTCGTCGCTCACCTCCTCGATCGCCTCCACGTCCATCACGGCAAGAATCGGGTTACCCTCCATGTTGGGATCGCGCAAGGCGATACGCTTGGCGCCCTGGATGGCATCGACGCTCTCCAGCAGGCAGAGCACCGGGACCGGAAAGAAGCTGCCGTCGGCCAGGGTCATTCTCTCCGCGGCGCCCATGGCATCGGCCACGTTCATGAAACCCTTAAGCGGGGTAAAGTAACCGCCGCCCATCATCACCGCGTTACCGGCGGCCTGAGAGCTGATTAGAACGGAAGGCAGGCCTTCGGCCTCGGTCATCAGCTTGTGATGCTCTTCCGTGTCATACACGAACAGCGGGGTGAGGGTATCGGAACCGACTGGCTTGATCATGAAGTTCTTCTCCTTCCACGTGTGGATCTGAATTCAGGGTACGGGCAACGGGGCCCGTATATCGTGATCCCCACCGCCAAGAAAAAAGTTAGTTGGCCGATGCTACCGGTTCGAGGGGGCCGTCGCGACTGATTCAGTCCTGCGGCAAATACATAACTTTCTGTTTATAAAAGAATTCTTTAATTCTTTTCCCCGGCCTGCAAGGCAGCGATACGGTACCATAAAGCGCGGCGCGGCTCTCCCCAAGACATTTTTTTAGCGACCAAAAATATTCCTATAGCTAACCCCTCCTGCGGCCATGTGGAGGGTCAGCCCGCTCACCTACGCCTCCCAGCTCCGCCACCCTCCGAGCAAGGGGAAATAGAGCCCCAGACGGATGGGGCGATCCTCCTTGCCGCGGAGGATTTCGGCATAGCCTTCCAGCTGGCTTCGGTAGCGCTCCTGCTCCCGATCCAGGAACTCCTCCCGCCCGCCCCCTTCATGGGACGAGGTCTTGAAATCGATAATCCAGCGCACCCCTTCCGGGTCCACGAAGGTACGATCGATCACCACGTTAACCAGCCCTTTCTCACGACGTGCGGTAAGGGCGTACTCGCTCCGGCTCTCGGTATGCTCCGGGGAGAAGATCCAACGCCCCTGCTCATCCGCAAGTAGGTTGCAGAGCGCCCGCTCCACTTTTAATACCGCTTCCGGGCGCAGTTCCGTCGCCACACCACGGTTCCGCAAAGCGGCATTAAATGCCGACCGCAGGTCGCGGATACGTTCGCAATCCCATTTTTCCAGACCCTCTTCGGCCATGCGTTGCAGATAGCGGTGAACCACCGTACCCACGTGGCGCGCCGCTTCTCCCGCCCAGTCGAACTGCAGGGAGAACTCCTCTTCCATCATCCCGGGTTCGGGCGCAACGGACTCCCGGGTTTGTTCCACCGCATGGATCGGCCGCTCCCAATCCGAAGGTAGACGACGCAGAGGGGTAACCGCAGGTGTCTCCTCCCGCTGTTCCACTGCCTCCTTCAACTGGGGAGAGAGATGCTGCTCAAACAGTCCCTCCACCACCGGCCATAGGGTGGCGAGAAGGGAACGTGGTTTCGGTGGCTTCAACAACGCCTTCTCGCCGTCATAGTCCGTGTGCCCGAGCAGGTAGAGCTGTCGCTTCGCCCGGGTGGCCGCTACGTAGAGCAGACGGCTTTCCTCATGGCGGGCCTTGGTGGCATCGATTCGTTTCAGGAAGCGATAGATGGTGTCCTCCTCTTCCCCCACGCCCTTGACAGGCGCCATCAGGAGATCCGGCGGACCGTCCGCTAACGGCCGTTCCAGCCACTGCATCAATTTGGTGTCATCCAGGCGCGGCGCCCGCCCCAAACCCGGCAGGATGACCCTGTCGAATTGCAGCCCCTTGGCCTTGTGTATGGTCATTACCTGAACCCGCCCGTCCGTCTCCGGGTCCGGCGGCGCATAGAGCTTTCCCACTGCTTGCTCCAGGACAGCGAAATCCCCCAGATCCCCGTACTCCTCCAACTCCTGGATCAGCTCGAAGTAGATCCGCGCCTCCTCGGACTCCGCGGACGACCGCAACACCGCGGCACCGCCCAGTGCCAGCCAAATCGCCTCCAGCCAGGCACGCAGGCTGCCCCGTCTCCGTTCCGGAAAACCGTTCTCCAATACACCCTTGATACGAAGCAGTCGCTGCCGTCCGGTATAACTCAGACGCTCAACCCGATCTCCTTCCTGCATCAGCTCCCAGACGGAAAGCCCCTGCTCATCCCCCACCAAAAGGTACAGATCCTCCAGACTGAGACCGCACCAGGGGGCACGCAGAAGCGCAAGCCAGGAAAGCCGGTCCGCCGGGTGGAGCAGCGCGCGGGTGAGCGCCAGCAGGTCAAGAATTACCGGTCGTTCGCTCAGGGGCTCCACCTCCACCGCCTGAAAATTTATCCCGGCCTTTTTCAGGGCCGGAACGATCCGGCCCAGATGTGTGCGATTACGTACCAGCACGGCGATGCTCTGCCCGTCGCCCGCAGTCAGCGCCTCCTGTACCAGATCCGCCACCGCGGCGGCTTCCTCTGCCTCACTGCGGCCGATAAAGGGAAGGAACCGCACCGCCGTTCCGCCCAGGGCTTGATGGTAAGCCTCTGACGGGGCGTAGGTGACCGCCCCTGTGCCTATATCCTCCTGGGGTGGAAACAATCGCTGAAAGGCCTGGTTGACCCAGTCGACAATACCTTGCTGGGAGCGGAAATTGACCGACAGGGTGACTGGCTCGAGCCCCACACAACCGATACCCTCCCGGCGCGCCGCCAGATATAGCCCCACCTCCGCCTCCCGAAAACGGTAGATGGACTGCATGGGGTCGCCCACCGCGAACAGGGTGCGGCCGTCACCCGGCTCCCAACCGGCGGTCAGGCGCTGCAGCAGGTCGAACTGTCCGAATGCCGTGTCCTGAAACTCATCCACCAGGATGTGCCGGATCCGGTAGTCCAGGAGCATCGACAGCTCGGTAGGCTCCTCATCACTCCCCAGCGCCAGTCGCGCCCGCTCCGCTATCTCGATAAAATCCGCATCACCCCGGGCTGACATCGCCACTTTGAGCTGGGCCACCGCCAGTTTCAGCAGCTGAAACAGTGCCTGCAGGATGTGCCACTGCTCTTCCGAATAACAGAGCGGGGGTAGATGGGAGAGCTGCGCCAGCAGAGAAAGAAAGGGTTCACACCCGGATAGCTGCTCCAGCAGCTCGCCGAAGGCCGTTTTGTTCTGCTCATACTCCTGCGCCGTCACCTCGTCGGGTGCCGATTTCGGCGTGGGGAACCCGAGGGTCTTGTTCACCCCCTTGATCTTGCGTAGCGTACCTTCTCTGGTCAGCAACAGCTCCGCCAGACCCAGCCACTGGGGCAGGACGGCCACGTCGGCCGCAGGGACCGCATGGACGGAAGCGCACGGCAACAGAGGATGGTCCGGCTGGCCGCCGTCCGCCTGCAGATTGCGCGCCGCGAACCGTGCCAGTCCGAGGATAGCCCCCGCCAGCTGTTGCGGAAAACACGCATGCAACTCTATTAAAACTTCGGTGACCGCTCTCTCCAGCGCCTGTTCCAACGCCTTGCGCTCGATCCGGGAAGGATCCGCTCCCGCCACATGACGCAGCCACTGGTCGCGCCGGGACAGCATGGTGGCCACCATCTCCTCTATCTTGTCGGTCCGGTTGTCCAGATGACGCAGCAGATCCCCCACCGCACCGGACCACTGCTCCCCCTCCTCCACGCTACGGATGGTGGCACGGGCCGCCTCCAGATAGAGTTCCTGCGCATCCTCGGTGATCCTCGGCTGACCGCCGAGGCCTGATAACAAAGGCATCTGGCGGGTCAGACCGGCGCAGAGAGAGTCGATGGTCTGGATGCGGAAGCGACCTGGATTCTGTTCCAGCCCCCATCCCAACTCCCGGTTCCTCTGCAGGGCGTCGCGCGCCAAAGACCAGGTCAGCCGTGCGTGGTCCTCTTCCGGTTCGGGATTACGGCTGCCGCCCGCCAATGCCTCCTGAATGCGAGCACGCATCTCGCCCGCCGCCTTGCGGGTAAAAGTGATGGCGATGATCTCTTCCGGAGCGTCGACGGTGGCCAGCAGGCGCAGAAATCGCTGGATCAGCAGCTCCGTCTTTCCGGAACCGGCCGGCGCCTGAACAATGAAAGAGCGATCGGGGGACAGGACGGTACGGCGCTGTTCCCGATCCGCCACTGGACGCGACATCACTCCTCCTCCTCGGCTGACAGCCCAAAGGCTTCCCGTTGTTCATGGATGCGGCAGAGGGAGGGCAAGGGGCAATAGCGGCAGCTCTGGTGCGGATCCTTGGGATCCGCCCCCGCGCGTCCCGCCTGAATCTCACCGGCCAACATCCGCAATGAATCCCGCCAGTGCTGGAACAAGGCGTCCCAGTCTGCATATCCACGGGACTGCTTGCTCTCCACAAATGCCTGGATCCTGGGAACGAGCCCGCTCTCCGCAGCAACCCCCAGAAAGGCACTCTTTTCCGGGTTCAGATGCGCGAGCAGTACCGCCGATACCGCCGCCGTCCCCTCGGCACCGGCCGTGGCGTACAGGGGAAGCTGGGGTTCCTCAAGCCTGTCCTCAAACCAGCCCTTAATACTGACGTTCCTCCCTGTTTTATAGTCAATAACGACCCGCCCCCCATCCTCCAGCCGGTCGATCCGGTCTGTTCGGGTATCGAGGAACAGATCACCCACCGCCAGGGTCGCCCGCTTCTCCAGTTCCTCAACGGCGAAATCCGCGCGCTCTTTTTCCAGCTCCAACCACCGCAATACCAACCCGGTCAATCGTTCCCGCTCCAGCTCCGTGAACCTGGGCGCAAAGGTAACGGGTTTACGGCGCGACGCTGTCGCGATGGCCCGGTCCGCCGCATCTCTGACCAGGTTTTCCAGTTCCTCCCCCGATGTTGCCCGCAGGGTAGCCCGGTCTCGCAGCCGGGACCACACCTGCTCCATGACGGAGTGCAGCAGGCTGCCCCGCTCCCGGCCGTCCAGGCCCGATACCGGCTCCTCAATGGAATCTGCCCCCAGGCGATGGATGGCAAAGGCCCGAAAGGGACACCGGGCCTGATCGGAAAAGATTCCGGTTCCGCCCGGCACACGGCTTCCGGGTACCAGGGGAGGCGCCTGATTGTCTATGAATTCCTCAAGTTCCGCTGTTTCTGTTTGATAGGGGTATTGCTCGACAGCCAGATCCAGTGCAGCGGGATCCAGTGCAGGCAGCCCGGCGATCAACGGACTCGGCCGCAGAGGCCCGTCTTCATCCCGTGAAGCGTGACTGACCAACACCACCGGCGCCGATGCCAGCAGGCGCTCCGTCATTACTGCGGCAAACGCCAGCTCTCGCTCGGCGGACGCATGCGGGATGTTGAGTTTTCGTTGCAACCCCTGAGGCAACAGGGGGTTCGGCGCCGCCGCGGGGGGCCACTGATCGTCCGTGAGGCCCGCAACCCAGAGGTGATCGAAGGCAAGTCCCGCCGCCTCCAGCACGCCCATTATCTGAACGGGGGCATCCGCCCCTTCCGCCTGAAACAGGGTCTCTTCCGCCTGGCTGCGCAGGCGGCGCAGCGCCTCCCGCAGGGTCATGGAGGGCTGGACGACCCTCAGGGAAGCAAACGAGGCCAGCAGCTCCCGGAAACGCCGAACCTGCTGATATTCATCGCTGTTGAGCCGACCTGCGTTGGGCCAGCCCGCGGCCTGCAACAGGGCGAGAAATCTCTCCGCCCATTCCCCGGGCTCCACCGCGCCGCCCCAGCCCTGCAGCCGGTCATGAAACCGCCCCAGCAGCCGCAACAGTTCGGGGCAGGCGTCCCACTCCCGCTCTTCGGCCTGATACAGTTTTCCGATCAGGGTACGCAAGGCTATATGGCGCTCCCCCACCTCTTTGCGAATCCTTGCATCGAGCCGCGCCCGGCGGCTCCACTCCTCAATCCCGCCGGCGAGAAAGGGCGAGCGCAGAAGCCGCCCCACATCGGCACAGGAGAGTTCGCCCCGGGCCAGATCCAGCAACAGCAGGGCGTCTCCGATGACCGCATAGCGCGCCAGCGGCTTGCCCAGAGAGAGATTGTAGACCGGTGCGGGGGTCGACCGTGTCGCCGGGGAAAAGACCTGTTGCAGGATATGCACCACCTGTTCCCGCAATTCCGTCAAGCGGGGAATGATCACGCCGATTCGGGCGCGCGGATCGGACTCCAAGCGCTGTGCCGCCCAGCGGGCCGCAGTCTCCAACTCGCGGGCAGGATGATTAAACTCGATACGATAGGCTTCCTGCGGAACCTCATCCCGCTCCACTACGCCGATCCGACAACCGCTCTCTTCCAGTTGCGTCAGGAGCTGGTCCTGCCGTGGGGTGCGTTCATCGAACCCGGCCAACAATAACCGCTCCGGCACACCCAACCGGCGGGTCCGCAGCTGTTCCGTCAACAGGGCGGGAAGGCGCGCGGGGTCGATCCATCCGTTGCGTCGGCACTGTTCGAAGTAACGATCAGCCCAAGCTAAATATCGATCCGTCTCCGGTGTGGCCCAGGCGTTCAACTGCTCCCGGGGTATCATCCACTCCTGCGTCAGCCGCCACGCCTCTTCCGCACTACGGGCGACGGCGGCGGGCCTGAGTACGGCCGTGTATTCGTCCGGAAACGAGCCCCTCACCACCTGTTCCCAAAGCACACGCACCTGCCAGGGAGAAAGCAGCGACCATTCCGTCAATCCAAGATCGAGGAGTTCCTGGAAACAGTTCTGCAGCCATGCGCCCCATGGCAGGATCGTTGCCCGCTCCCAGACCTCACGTCCCCGTTGCTGCTGCAGCGCGTCGTACCGGGCACGCAGCTCGCGTGCCAGACGATTATTGGCGGTCAGCAGCGTCGCCCCGTCAGCAACTTCCTCAAGGGCTCCGTCGATTGTCAGTGATGGGTTGTCTCGAAACATCCCTCGTCTCTGCGGTCAGCTGGAATCCCGATTCTAACCGGAGCAGGGGCTTAAGGGGTGAATCTGTTTAATCGCGCGCATAAAAGCGCGCCGAAAGAAGTGGAGTTGCGGTGACCTAAGCGGCGATGACGTTCTTATACAACACTTTTTCTATAACCTGGAAAAGATCGCCGCGGGTAAAAGGTTTGGCGAGGAACGCATTAGCGCCGATTTTCTTCATCCAGAACTGATCAATGGCCTCTTTATTGCCGCTGATAATGATGATGGGTATATCTTTGGTTCTCTCATCTTTCCGCAGGTAACGCGTGGCACGGAAGCCGTTGATTCCCGGCATCATGATATCCATGATGACCAGCTGAGGCTGGTGGTCGATAGCCTTTTTAATACCCGAGGCACCGTCATCCGCGAGTTGTGTCTCGAATCCCGCCTGACTAAGCATGTGCGAAAGGGTCATCCGAACGGTTTTCGAATCATCCACCACCAGAATGGTCGCGCCCTCTTCCGGAACGGAACGCTCATTGACCCGGCGTTCGGCAGTACGGGACTTCTTTTGTGACGGATTACGACGAAAAAATGATGAGAAACTAAAACGATCCATATCCAACCTATTTTTAATTTCGTTTCAAATCCAGTTTAATATCTCTGGCGGCGGTCATATGTGCACAAATTCAAATATTACTATGATCTTGTGAACTCTATCATCTTATCGAGCCGCCAATATCCGGCAACCTGACAAAAATGTCAGGTTGGGGCACGTTGGCACCGAACCGGCATACCGGTTCAGCCTCCCGCATGCCCGATCGCGGACAACCTCCTGCCAAAAAAAGGCGGGTACCGAAACATAACGGTACCCGCTGACAACGCGACCCGTTAAATATTACTTGTCGGCCGCGGAGGGGGCTGTCCCGATCGTCAGGTTTTCACGGTTCTGTTCCAGAATCGCTTCTCCGATTCCCTTTACGTTTGTCAGCTCATCGACCGATTTAAATCCGCCGTGTTCGTTACGGTAGGCGATGATCGCTTCAGCTTTTGCCTGACCGATACCTTTCATGCCTTGCGTAAGGACGGTGGTATCGGCGGTATTGATGTTGATGGGTTCCGCGAAAACGCAGCTCGATGCGAGCAATAGAATTGATGCGAGAATCATCCGTGCCAGACGTACCATGTCTTTTCTCCTTGTTTCTTCAGTTCCATGAAATCCAACTCCCTAAAGAGTGGGTGCTACACCTCAATCCAGAGATGCGGGAACCAAGGGTAGGTTTCCCACGGATGTTTGTCAATCGCCCGGAACGCCGGATAACTCCGAGTGTATCGCCTGCAGACTCCGTAGCGGATCTTCTGCTCCGGTTATGGGTCGACCGATAACCAGATAGTCAGCTCCGTTTGCCACCGCCTCGGACGGGGTCATCACCCGCCTCTGATCGTCCGCAGCAGAGCTCTCGGGTCTTACCCCGGGGGTAACGAGCAGAAATTCCTCCCCTGATCGAGCGCGCACATCCGCCGCTTCCAGGGGCGAACAGACAATGCCATCCAGCCCCGAATCGCGCGCCAGGAGCGCCAGACGACGGACATTCTCGGCAGGTTCACCCTGAAACCCGACCTCTGCGATATCCTCCCTGCTAAGGCTGGTCAGGATGGTGACGGCAATCAACAACGGCCGATTCGGCAGCCCTTCGAGTCGCTCCCGGGCGGCCTCCATCATGCGCCGTCCTCCCGAGGCATGAACGTTCACCATCCAGACCCCGAGATCCGCTGCCGCGGCACAGGCGGCTGCGACGGTATTCGGAATATCGTGAAACTTCAGATCCAGGAACACATCGAATCCCCGACCGATGACCTGCTCGACAAAGCCGGGGCCGAACCGGGTAAACATCTCCTTGCCGATCTTGAGGCGACAGAGCGCCGGATCCAGCGCCGAGACCAGTTCCAACGCCGACTCCGCTACCGGATAATCCAGCGCGACTATAATCCTCGGCCCCAACGCTGTCTGCTCCGACATCAGCGGGTACCGTTTAAAGCGTGCGCCGGTTTGATGCTGCTCCAGGTATGGCAGCTGGGGCACTGCCAATGCATCGCCTTGGCACTGAACCCACAGCTGAGGCATTGGTAGGCGTGCTGCTCCTCCAGTAGTTTCTTCATTAACTCACGCAACATATTCAGTATTCCGGAAGCGGCGCCCATATCCCCCTTCAGCGGCAGTTTCAACAATCGCTCCAAACCCTCCAGATTCGGATGTTCCTGGAGATGGTTGGTGAGAAACGACACCGCCGCCTCGTCGCCTTCGCGCTCCCGGATAATTTCAGTCATGGCAAGGGCCTCGGGATACCCATGGTTACGTTTATAGATCTGTTCCAGGTATTCACGAAGCTCCGAACCCTTGTCCAACCGTTTATAACTATTCACAAGCGGCGACAGTATCTCGGAAATATAGGCCGAGTCCTGCTGCGCCACCCGTTGAAAAGCGCGTATCGCCGCCCGATGATCTCCGGCATCCTGTTCCATCCCACCCAACAGGATCGACGCCCGAGCACAAGTACGGTCCAACGCCTGCGCTTTTTTCAAATGCTTTGAAGCGAGAGCAAAATCTTTGATTTCTTGCGCTTTCTCCGCCAGCTCACAGTGATAATGAGCGCGCTCCTTCAGCAGTTGTTCACCCGTCAGCGACTCCAGACGATCGGAAACCTGCAGACACTTTTCCCACTCTTTCTCCCGTTCATAGATAACCAGCAGATTACGCAGGGCCTGTTGTTGATAAAGACTTGATTCCGCCAGTTCCTCAAACAGATTTTCCGCACGGTCAAGCAGCCCCGCACGCAGATAATCCTTACCCAGCTCAAGCAGCGCTTGCGCCCGATGATCACGACTAAGAGCCGGCCGGGCGATTAGATTCTGATGAATACGAATGGCCCGCTCCACCTCTCCACGGCGTCGGAACAGGTTGCCCAAAGCGAGATGGGTCTCCACCGTATCGCTGTCGACTTCCAGCATCTGAATGAAGACATCAATAGCCTTGTCCGGCTGCTCGTTAAGCAGATAGTTAAGTCCCTTGAAATAAGCGGGACCCTGAGCGTGCAGATTCCGTTCCCGCCCACGCTCACTGCGCTTGGCCGCCACCCATCCGGAAGCAGCTGCCAGAGGCAACAGTAACAACAAAAGCTCCATCATTTTTGGTTCTAGTCCTTGATTGGAATGGCCCGCAGGTTCTTTACCTCTTCCTGGGCCAGGCTTACCTTTCGGCGCAGCTCGGCGTTTCGATGCTTAAGGCGTAACAGGGATCCCAGCGTCGCCAATACACCCAACAACGCTCCAATCCCCAGGGTGGCAATGAGGAGCAGCGGAAGCGGGAGATCAAATTCCCCAAAATAATAGTTGATATGGATGTTTTCCGTGTTCATTACGGCAAACGCCGACCCCAATAAGATCAAGAACAGGAAAAACAACAGCTTGATAATTCGCATAACCCGCCCTCTTCCACGGTTTCCTATCCCCGTATTCTACTCGGTGGGCGTTAGCGAGGCTATGCCACTTGCGGAATCGCTTGTCGCGCCGCACTCCCGCTGCGGCGGTTGTGGCTTGATTGTCTACTTTTCAGGGATAGGAACTTGCGGTCCCGGCCGGTCTCCGGTCAGGCATAGTCATCCAGAAGCCCATCGCTTCGGTAGTAGCGAAACAGGGTGGATTCCGTCTCGGATTCCGCGTCGTCGCCGAAGAGGTACTGGTCGGGGCCCCTGTCCCGGCGTCCCTGGTAAAGATCCGCGGTTTCGCCACGCCCGCCCGGATCACGGTGACTAACATCCACGTTGACCAATTGAATATTGTTTTCAGCCAGCATCTCCCGCAACCGCGGTATGGCCGCTTCCAGAGCGTCTTTAACCACCCCGTGCTGGGCTGTGAAATTCACCGAGGCCTGGTCGTTCTGTATGGAAATCTGGATATTCAGAGGGCCGAGGTGGGGTGGCTTGATATTGACCGATGCGGCCTGGAGATCCTTTCCGACCATCCATAGGATCCGTTCCCCCATGGCCTGATCCCAGCCCTTGTCCCCAGGCGGGATAGTGATCGTCGGCAGGGTCTGTTGTGCCCCCGGCGTGGGAGTTGATGCCGTGCTGGAGACACCTCCGACCGCCGGAGATTGCAACCCGCCGGAAATACCGGCCTCAAGGTTGGCCGCCGCAGTGACGAGGGTCTCGGTCGGGGTTACCGCCGGCTTCATGGTTGCGGAAACGGTTTCGCCGGAAACCGTCGGCCGCACCGCGGATACCTGTCGAAGTATCTCCCTCAACGCATCCTGATCGTCCTGTGGAGACCCGTCCGAAGCGCCCTTTACTCCGGTTTGCCCGGAAAGGGGGGCATTTCCCCTCGCAGATTGTTTGCTCATCTGCAGCAGCCTGGCGAGGGCCTCTTCCGCGGTCGGACGGGTACCGGGGGGAACGACCGCGGTTGTTTCACCGGGTTGGAGGTTGGTAAGCACCTCATCCGTCGGGCCACCGGAGGGTGCCGGATTGCTCTCCAGAACCTCCTGAAAGAGGCCAAGAATTGCCGGAAGCGGTAACCCGTTGCCGCTTTCCAGCATCTCCTCCAGACGGGCGAATTCCTCCGCAGGCATGCGGCTCTTGAGCAACTCCATAAGCTCCGGCATCAGTTTTTCGCTGGACAAAAGTTGCGAAAAATCAACACCTTCGGTGAAAAGCTGCGAGCTGACGCCGCCGGCCTGGCCGGCCGACGGGGCGGTAAACAGGGTATTCACAATTCCAGCGGAAACCGGACTATTCATCGGGTGACCTCGGTAACAGTCTATCTCTGCATTGTTATTAAGCAGAGACCGTGCCAAAGGTCCGCCCACCGGTTGCTCTCACACCCTCCTGTTGTCTTCCCGGGATGGAGGACGTATAGAAGTTTGGCTTTGGAGTCACGACCCTATTCCGCAGATCTCATTTCCGGCACACGGCGCCGCTCCTGCATCGAGGGAGTGAGCGGGGGTATCCCGCCTTTAATGCAGTCCTAAAACGTCCTGCATATCGAACAGCCCGCTCTCCTTACCGGCAATCCAGCCGGCGGCCCGGACCGCGCCGTTGGCGAAGGTCATGCGGCTGGAGGCCTTATGGGTGATCTCCACGCGCTCACCCGTAGCGGCAAACATGACCGTATGCTCTCCCACGATATCGCCCGCGCGAATGGTTTCGAAGCCGATGGTCTTGCGATCTCGCTCGCCGGTTACCCCTTCCCGACCATAGACGGCGCACTCCTTGAGATCCCGGCCCAACGCCTCCGCGACCACCTCGCCCATGCGCAGCGCCGTCCCCGAAGGGGCGTCCTCTTTATGGCGATGATGGGCCTCGATGATTTCGATATCCACGGTATCTCCCATAACCCGCGCCGCCATATCCAACAGCTTGAGACAGAGGTTTACGCCGATACTCATGTTGGGGGCGAAAACGATGCCGATCTCCTCAGCCGCTTCCCGAAGCCGCTGTTTCTCGTGATCGCTGAGACCGGTGGTACCGATAACCATTTTCTTGTCCGCCTTCCGGCACAGCTCGAGATGGGCCATGGTGGCCGCCGGTCTGGTGAAATCGATAACCACGTCAAAATCATCCAGCGCCTGGTCCAGACCACCGACAATCTTTACACCGAGATCTCCAACACCTGCAATCGCCCCCGCATCCACACCGATAAGCGTACTCTCG
Source organism: Sedimenticolaceae bacterium (assembly GCA_050287965.1). Classification (GTDB taxonomy): domain Bacteria; phylum Pseudomonadota; class Gammaproteobacteria; order Chromatiales; family Chromatiaceae; genus CBFDBF01. The sequence goes on along the minus strand of JBNKCX010000003.1, from coordinate 55,096 downwards.
GGATGCTCCGTAGCCGCACCCAGTTCCACACCATCGGCATCCTGGATCGCCTGCACCAGATTTTTCCCCATCCGTCCGGCTGCTCCGACTACGGCTACTTTAATCATTTTGTTTCCTTGGTATTAATGCAGGACGGGCTGCGCCCGCCCTACGGTAAATTACTCTTCGGCCCCGTACTTCCCACCTCGGCCCTTTATTTATAAGCCCATCTTCTCGAAAAAGCTCTTAACCCCGTCAAGCCAGGTTGAAGACTGGGGACTGTGCCGACTACCCCCCGCCCGTATGGTCTCATCCAGTTGCCGCAGCAGTTCCTTCTGTTTTTCGGTCAGATTGACCGGCGTCTCCACCAATACCCGGCAGATAAGATCTCCGACGGCGCCGCCCCGAACCGGTTTCACGCCCTTACCACGCATACGGAACATCTTCCCGGTCTGGGTACCCGCGGGGATCTTCAATTTGACCTTGCCGTCCAGAGTGGGCACCTCCAGCTCACCGCCCAGTGCCGCCGTGGTATAGCCTATGGGCACCTCACAGAACAGATGGCTGTCATCCCGGCTGAAGATCGGATGCTCTTTAACCGCCACCTGGACGTAGAGATCCCCGGGCGGCCCACCGTTCTCACCTGCCTCGCCCTCTCCCGAGAGCCGTATGCGGTCACCGTTGTCCACCCCCGGAGGAACCTTCACGGAGAGGGTCTTGTGCTCCTGTATACGTCCCTGACCGCGGCACACATGACAGGGATCCTCGATGATTGTCCCTCTTCCGTGGCAGGTGGGACAGGTCTGCTGTACCGAGAAGAATCCCTGCTGCATGCGGACCTGGCCATGCCCTCCGCAGGTGGTACAACTTTTCGGGACCGTGCCTTTCTTCGCACCGGTTCCGTTACACGCTTTACAGGTAACCGCGGTGGGAACACGGATCTTGACCGTGGTGCCCGCGACCGCCTCTTCCAGTGTAACCTGCAGGTTGTAGCGCAGATCGGCGCCACGATGGACGCGGGTACCGCCGCCTCTGGCACCACCACCGAAGATGTCCCCGAATACGTCTCCGAAGATGTCGCTGAAACTGGCACCGGCGCCGAATCCGCCCGGTCCGCCGCCCATGGAGGAATCCACCCCGGCGTGACCGAACTGGTCGTAGGCCGTCCGCTTCTGCGGATCGGAAAGGATCTCGTAGGCCTCCTTGGCCTCCTTGAACTTCTGCTCCGCGATCTTGGCTTCGTCACCCGCATTTCGGTCCGGATGATACTTCATGGCAAGACGCCGATAGGCCTTCTTGATCTCTGCCTCGCTGGCGTTCTTGTTGATACCAAGTACTTCGTAATAGTCGCGTTTGGACATCTTTAGTTAGCAGTTGTCAGTTATCAGTTGTCAGTTATCAGTTGTCAGTTATCAGTTGTCAGTTATCAGTTGTCAGTTGTCAGTTATCAGTTGTCAGTTATCAGTTGTCAGTTATCAGTTGTCAGTATGCAGTTTGCTGAACGTGTTGAAGCGCGCGGATGAATACACCCGCACGCCCCATTTACAACCCCAGACTGTCGACTGTTTACTGTGAACTGTTAACTGTTCACTTCTTATCGTCCTTAACCTCTTCAAACTCCGCATCGACCACATCCCCGTCGCCTCCGCTCGTGGCGGCTTCCGCTCCTGCCTGGGCCTCGGCTGTCGCCTCCGCGCTCTGCTGGGCGTAGATCCGCTCCGCCATCTTGGCCGAGGCCTCGGTCAGAGTCTTGGTCTTTTCCTCAATGGCGTTTCTGTCATCGCCCTTCATGATCTCTTCCAGATCCTTGATCGCCGCCTCTATGGATTCCTTCTCTCCTGACTCCATCTTGTCATCGCCCAACTCCTTCATGGACTTGCGTACGGCATGGATCATGTTGTCAGCCTGATTGCGAGCCTGAGCCAGTTCCTGGAACTTCTTATCCTCCTCGGCGTGGGCCTCGGCGTCCTTGACCATCTTATCGATCTCCTCGTCACTGAGACCGGAAGAGGCCTTGATGACAATGGACTGTTCCTTGCCGGTCGCCTTGTCCTTGGCGGAGACGTGCAGGATGCCGTTGGCGTCGATATCGAAACTCACCGCGATCTGCGGCACGCCACGCGGGGCCGGTGGGATATCGGTCAGGTCGAAGCGCCCGAGGGATTTGTTGGCCGCGGCCTGTTCCCGCTCGCCCTGCAACACATGCACGGTCACCGCGGTTTGATTATCGTCCGCGGTGGAGAAGACCTGACTGGTGTTGGTCGGGATAGTGGTATTCTTCTCAATCAGCTTGGTCATAACGCCACCCAGGGTCTCGATACCGAGAGAGAGCGGGGTTACGTCCAGCAGCAGCACGTCCTTCACCTCACCGCCGAGCACACCGCCTTGGATGGCGGCGCCGATAGCTACCGCTTCGTCCGGGTTCACGTCCCTGCGCGGCGCCTTGCCGAAGAATTTCTCTACCACCTCCTGCACCTTGGGCATACGGGTCTGACCGCCTACCAGGATCACCTCATCGATATCCGAGGCACTCAGCCCGGCATCATTAAGGGCGGTACGGCAGGGGTCGATGGTGCGCTGGACCAGATCGTCCACCAGGGACTCCAGCTTGGCCCGGGTCAGCCTGGTGTTGAGGTGCTTGGGACCTGAGGCGTCCGCCGTGATGTAAGGCAGATTGATATCGGTCTGCTGGCCGTTGGAAAGCTCTATCTTGGCCTTCTCCGCCGCTTCCTTCAGACGCTGCAGCGCCAGCGGGTCGTTGCGCAGATCAAAACCCTGACTCTTCCTGAACTCCTCAACCAGGTGGTCGATGATGCGCAGGTCGAAATCCTCACCGCCCAGGAAGGTGTCACCATTGGTGGAGAGCACCTCGAACTGATGCTCACCGTCGATTTCCGCAATCTCGATAATGGAGATATCGAAGGTACCCCCACCCAGGTCGAACACCGCCAGTTTCTGGTCGCCGCGCTTCTTATCCATACCGTAGGCCAGGGCCGCGGCCGTGGGCTCGTTGATGATGCGCTTTACTTCCAGGCCGGCGATACGGCCGGCGTCTTTGGTGGCCTGACGCTGGGAGTCGTTGAAGTAGGCCGGCACCGTGATTACCGCCTCGGTCACCTGTTCACCGAGATAGTCCTCGGCGGTCTTCTTCATCTTCTGCAGCACCTTGGCGGAAATCTCCGGGGACGCCATCTTCTTGCCGTTGACCTCTACCCAGGCATCACCGTTGTCCGCCTTGACGATCTTATACGGCACCATCTTGATGTCCCGCTGCACCACATCATCCTCGAATCGACGACCGATCAGACGCTTGATGGCGTACAGGGTGTTCTGGGGATTGGTCACCGCCTGACGCTTGGCCGACTGACCCACCAGAATCTCACCGTCACCGGTGTAGGCGACAATGGAGGGCGTGGTGCGATCACCTTCGGCATTTTCGATCACCCGGGTCTTGTCGCCTTCCATCACGGCGACACAGGAGTTGGTGGTACCCAGGTCGATTCCGATTATTTTTCCCATTGCTTAATTTCTCCGCTGAGTATTTCTATATCTGTATAACTTTTCGGTTACCCCTGAGATGGGGAAAAACCACTGTTTTTTCAAGCCTGTTCATCCATATTTCCGGCTACCGCCTGAGATACCATCACCATGGCCGGCCGCACCAGGCGGCCGTTCAGGGTATAGCCCTTCTGCACCACCGAAACCACGGTGTTGGGCGGGAGGTCATCGCGGGGCTGCGTGGCCATCGCCTGATGAAGTTCCGGGTTAAAGGGCTCGCCTTCCGGGTTGATCTGGACCACGTTGAACCGCTCCATCACATCGGAAAAGAGTTTCAGGGTGAGTTCCGTCCCTTCCATCAGCTTTTCTATATCCGCACCCTCCTCCCGGGCGGCGCTCAAGCCGAGTTCCATGCTGTCGCGTACCGCCAGCAGCTCGGAGACAAACCGTTCCAATGCATATTTATGGGCGTTTTCCAGATCCCGCTCATGGCGCTTACGCAGATTCTCGATCTCAGCCCTGGCCCGTACCAGATTATTCCAGTGCTCATCCGCCTTGCTGCGGGCATCTTCCAACATCAGGGTAAGATCCTCGGAGGACGACTCCGCCGCCCCCGTTTCCTCCTGCGCCTCGGACACCTCCACACTCACCTGCTCCGGTTCCTTGTCGGCGGCCGTATCTTTAGCCGCTTCCCGCTCTTTCTTCATTCTGTTACCTCGTAATCGATCACTGTAAACACGGACCGCAAAGAGAAGGACACGCCCGCCTTTCAGCCATACGTATCCCTCACTTCGAGTTCTGTGCTCGAACAATCCCCCATATTGGGGAAGGTTATCGCTGTTTCAAGGCCGCACCCAATAATTTCGCGGTTACGTCGACAATCGGGATCACCCGGTCGTAAGCCATGCGTTTAGGTCCGATAACGCCCAGCACCCCGACCACCTCGTTGTCGATCTTATAGGGGGAGGTTATGACACTGCAGTTGTCAAACGGTTGATAGCCCGACTCTTCTCCGATGAAGATCTGCACCCCTTCCGCCTCCAGACAACCGTCCAACAGGTGCAGAATCTGGTGTTTTTCCGTGAACAGATCGAAAAGCGTCTTGAGATGCTCCATATCCGCCAGCTCATTGAACGACATGAGGTTGGTCTGGCCGGCAATAACACAGTCGTCTTTCGCGTCAATGGGCTCAAGCACCTGTTCCGCCATGGCCATAGCCCGCGCCATGATCCGGTCCATATCCGCTCTCGCCTCCCGCATGTCCTTCAGAATCGCCTCACGGACCTTCTGTAACGAACACCCGGAAAAGGTTCGATTAAAATAGTTGGCCGCCTGCTCCAGTTCCGCCGACGAGTAGGTGCGCTCGGTGATAATGATGCGGTTGAGCACCTCTTCCTCATTGGTTATCAGAATGGCCAGCACCCGGGTCCCGGATAGGGGAAGAAATTCGATCTGACGGAAGGAAATCTGCCGATGTCGCGGCAACATCACGATCCCGGCCATGTGGGTCACGGCGGATAACAGGCTGGATGCCGATTCCAACAGCTTGGGGGATCCGTGACCCGGGTTCAGTTGGCTTTTCAGCCTGGCGATCTCCTGTTCGTTCAGGGGCTTGATCTTCAGCAAGGAATCGACGAACAGGCGATAACCCTCCACGGTCGGAATACGGCCTGCCGAGGTGTGCGGCGCCGAGACCAGCCCCATCTCCTCCAGATCCGCCATTACGTTGCGGACCGTGGCCGGGCTCAGGTCCAGACCGGCATCCCTGGCCAGGGTGCGCGAACCCACCGGTTCACCGTCCAGGATATAGCGTTCGATCAACACCTTCAGAAAGTGCTGAGCCCGTTCATTGAGTTTGCTTTTATCTAACGCTTGTCGCGGCACGAATATCGCCCATCCACCAACCTTACCCTCTATTTAGCACTCTCTAGCATGGAGTGCCAAGAACGGAAAATTATCGGGAGGGGCAATTGGGGTGTCAAGGTAATCCGACTGCCCGGGTTGACCCTTTCTGACCGCCCCGATTTATGCGCTTGGCTGGGTATCGGCGCCATGCTAAGTTTCGAGTTCGGGGGCAAGCAAATCCGGACAGGGTCCGGATATTCCATATTCGATACACAGAAAATGCCGAATCAACAATTCCACTCCATCGGACTGATTGGAAAGCACGGGGACAGCGGTATCCGCGACACCCTGTTGTCGCTCAGTGAATTCCTGTGCCGGCGCGGCTGCCAGGTCCTGCTGGAGGACGAAACGGCGCAGCGCCTGCCGGATCACGGCCTGTCCACGGCCCCTTTGGGGGAAATCGGCAAACAGTGCGGACTGGCGATCGTGGTAGGTGGAGACGGGACGCTTCTGCACACCGCCCGCAGCCTGGCGGATTATGATGTGGCTCTACTGGGAATCAACCTGGGCCGTCTGGGTTTCCTCGCCGATATCTCTCCCGCCGATATGATCGGCACCGTGGAGCAGATCCTCGACGGCCATTATGACGAGGAGCACCGTACCCTGTTGCAGGCAACCGTGGATGGCGAAACGTTCAAGGCATTCAACGATGTGGTTATCCATAAGTGGAACGTGGCCCGGATGATCGAGTTCGAAACCTATGTCAACGGCCATTTCGTCAACATCCAGCGTTCCGACGGGCTGATCATTTCCACCCCCACCGGCTCCACCGCCTATGCCCTCTCCGGCGGCGGCCCCATTGTGCAGCCCAGCCTCAATGCCACCATCCTGGTGCCCGTCTGCCCCCACACCCTGAGCAACCGTCCCATCGTCGTGGATGGTGACAGCGAGATCGAGATCGTGGTGAGCGACCGTACGGACCATCAGCACGTGCGCGTTACCTGTGACGGGCTGAGCACCCTGCCCCCGCCGGACGGCCGCATATCCATCCGCAAACACAACAATTTGATCCGTTTAATCCACCCCATGGGGCATGACCATTTCAACCTCCTGCGTGCCAAACTGGGATGGAGTGAATACCGAGTCTAGTCCGACCCGATGTTGACTCAAATCCATATCCGGGATCTGGCCATCGTCTCCTCGCTGGAGTTGGAGCTGGGCACGGGGCTATCCGCCCTGACCGGCGAAACCGGGGCTGGGAAATCCATCCTCATCGACGCCCTCGGATTGACGCTGGGTGAGCGGGCCGACAACAGCATGATCCGCTCCGGTTGCGACAAGGCGGAGATCACCGCCGTATTCAACGTCGCCGGAGACAACGAGATCCTCGAATGGCTCCGGGAACATGCGCTGGACAGCGCTGACGAATGCATCCTACGCCGAGTGCTGGTCCAGTCCGACAGTTCCCGCGCCTTCATCAACGGCAGCCCGGTTACCGTCAAACTGCTGCAGAACCTGGGGGATCTGCTGGTGGATATCCATGGGCAGCACGCCCACCAGTCCCTGCTGCACCGCGGCCATCAGAGGGATCTGCTGGACGAGTACGCCGGCCATACCGAACTTCGCCGGGGATTGGAACAGCTATTCCACAACTGGCGCGAGACCGCGAAGCGTCTGGAGGAACTGCGGGCCGAATCCAGCGACCGGACGGAAAGACTGGAACTGCTGCGCTACCAGGTACAGGAGTTGGCGGAACTCGAGTTGGGGCCGCAGGAACTCGAACAGTTGGACGAAGAGCATCGGAAGCTCAGCAATGCCGACCGGCTGCAGGAAGGTTGCGGCGGGCTCCTCACCCTGCTGTATGACGATGAAGAGTCCCTACAGACCCGCCTCGCCCGCGCCGGCGGTGAACTGGAGCAGTTGACCGTTAGCGACCCGACCCTCGGTGAGGTACGGGAAATGGTGGAGAACGCCGCCATCCAGGTTCAGGAAGCGGCCCATGCCCTGCGTCATTACCTCGACCGTATCGAATCGAACCCGGCCCGCTTGGAAGAGGTGGAAAAGCGTCTCTCCGATATCCACGACCTCAGCAGGAAACACCGCTGCAAGGCCGAAGAACTGCCGCAACTGCTCCTGGATATACGGGACAGCCTGGAGCAACTGGAAAATGCGGACCAGAACCTCTCTAGCCTGGAACGGGAGGTGGCGGACCTGCGTTCCGAGTATCTGACGGCGGCTGCAGCCCTGGAGGAAAAACGCCGCACCGCCGCCGGCAGGTTGCAACAGGAGGTGACCGCCGGGATGCATTCCCTCGGGATGCCCGGGGGGCGGTTCGCGGTCAGTATCGAGTCGCTTCCGGAGGAAAAGGCCACCGCAAGTGGGCTGAATCGGATAGAGTTCCAGGTAAGCGCCAATCCCGGACAGCCGGTAAAACCTCTGGTCAAGGTGGCGTCCGGGGGAGAACTCTCCCGTATCAGCCTCGCCATCCAGGTCGCCACCGCCCGCTGCTCGGGCGTCCCGACCCTGATCTTCGACGAGGTTGACGTGGGCATCGGCGGCGGGATTGCCGAGATCGTCGGCAAACTGTTGCGCCAGGTTGGAGAATTCCGCCAGGTACTCTGCGTGACCCATCTGCCCCAGGTCGCCGCCCAATGCCACAATCACCTACAGGTGGTCAAAAGCGGGAACGGCAGCGGAATCCAGACCGAGATCTCGCGCCTGGAGGGCGAAACACGGGTTCAGGAGATCGCCCGCATGCTCGGAGGCGTGGAAATCACCGAGCAGACCCTGGCCCACGCGGCGGAGATGGTCGACAACTCCGGGACCTGACCGCGCCTCCGACCCCCCGGGTCGACGGCGGGCACAGCCCGCTCTACAACCGTTTACTCATCATTTCTTACAACCCGGCCGGCTGCAGCGGCCGTAGATAACGAGAGAGTGGTCTTCTATGTCGAAACCCCGCTCTTCCGCGATCTCCCGCTGCCGCTGTTCAATGGTTTCGTCCACAAACTCCTCCACCCGACCGCAGCTCACGCAGAGAATGTGATCGTGGTGGCCACCACGATCCAGCTCAAACACCGAGGATCCCCCCTCGAAATTATGCCGTTTCAGCAGGGCCGCCGCCTCAAACTGGGTGAGAACCCGGTAGACTGTCGCCAGACCGATATCCTCCCCCTTCTCCAGCAGCAGTTTATATACCTCCTCGGCGCTCAGGTGATCCTCCGGGTGCTGTTCCAACACCTCCAGGATCTTTACGCGGGGCATGGTCACTTTCAGGCCCGCTTTGCGGATTTCGTGGTCTTCCACGGTATGTATCTCCTGCAGGGTCGTGTTTTCATTCGGCTGTTGGGTTATCATGCGGCGATTCGATTTCACAACAGCCTGGTATGTCAGGAATGCAAAAGCTTCTCATTTCTTCACTGTGTGTTGCAAGTTTGCTTATCGGCGGCTGCTCCACCAACAAGATCCCCGGGGTTTATCGCCCGGATATACAGCAGGGTAACGTGGTAACGCAGGAGATGGTGGACAAACTCCGCCCCGGGATGACCCGGCAGCAGGTTCAGTACATCATGGGTACGCCGCTGCTGGTGGATGTCTTTCACCAGGACCGCTGGGACTACCTCTACAGCATAGAAGCCGACGGCGATGACCGTCAGCAGGAGCGGATCTCCATCTTTTTCGAGGATGACCGTCTGGTCCGTATCGCCGGTGATTTCCGCCCGATGCCCGCCCAGGACCCTCTGGCGGGCAAGGAGACGGTATACACGGTTCCCGATTACAACGAACGGGAGAAGGGGTTCTTCTCCCGCACCATGGATGCGGTCGGCATAGACTCCGATGAAAACGTGAGCGCTGAATCCGTGCAAGAGGATGTTGTCGTCCCGGAACAGACCCCGGAGGAGCAGCCGCCATCGGAGGAGCAGGGGTTCTTCGGCAAGGTATGGGATACTGTCACCTTCAGCTCCGATGACGAAGCGGAGGCCTCCCAGACCGCTCCAACCGAGGAGATCGCAGCCCCGGAGCCGGAAGAATCCCCCGCGATGCCGGAGGAAAACCCCGTGGAAGAAGAGACTGTCCGGGAAGATGGTCCGGAGGAGAAGGGATTCTTCAGCCGTATGTGGGATAAGGTCGGTTTCGGTTCTGACGAGGAAGAATAGTACCCCCCCTTAAATCCCCTAACTCTTCGACTCAGGGGGATCTCCAATGAAAAAGGGGAGCTTTCACGCTCCCCTCTCCCGCGGTGCCGGATTCCCGCTTACAAATCACACGTCGCCCTCTTCCTTCGCTTCTTTGGCGGCCGCTTTCTTCTTGCGTGCCGCCTTGGGATCGGCGATCAATTCACGATAGATCTCCACCCGGTCTCCGGACTGCAGTTCCACATCCTGGCTGGTCGCCTTACCAAAGATCCCGACCTTGGCCGTCGCGGGATCGATTTCCGGGAATTTCTCCACGATTCCGGAGCGCTCAATGGCCTGGAGTACGGTCATCCCCGCTTCTCCCTTGACCTTAAGGATTACCTGCGCCTCCGGCTTTGCATAGGCGACTTCCACTTCAATATTTTCAGCTGACACGATATACCTCATCCGCTCGTTTACAGAACGCCTCCACAAGCTTGTTCGCTATCTGGTTGAACACGGCTCCGAAGGCAGTATTAATCAGTTTTCCCGAGAACTCAAAATCCAGTTCCAACTCCACCTTGCTGGCATCCTCCCGCAACGGAGTAAAAACCCAACTGCCCTGAAGCCGTTTGAACGGCCCTTCCATCAGCCGGATATCCATACGCTCTCCGGGGGTCAGTCGGTTACAGGTGGAGAAGGTCTGGCTTATCCCGGCCCGGGCCACTTCCAGTTCCCCGCAGATTTCGTTCTCGCTCCTGGAGAGCAGTCGGGTGGAACGGCACCATGGCAGAAACTCGGGATAGGACTCCACATCACATACCAGCTCATACATCTGGTTAGCTGAATGAAGCACCAGCGCACTCTTCTTGACTACCGGCAACCTCTCTACCTCTTACCCGATCACATGGATCACGCTCAGGAATACCAGGATAACAGCCACCGGCGTCACATAACGGATTACCGTCCACCATATGTTGTACCTGACCCCCTCGCCCATGGCGAGTTCGTTCGCGGTGGAAGTCCTGGCCATATGCCAACCGGCAAAAACGGCAATAAGGAGACCGCCCAACGGCAGCATGACATTTGCGGACAGGTAGTCCAGCAGATCAAATGCCGTCATGCCAAATATCTGCTTCGTCTTCCAGATGTTGAAGGAAAAGACGCTGGCCAGTCCCAGAAGCCAGACAAGGATCCCGACCAGGATGGCGGCACGCACCCGGCTCATTTGCCGATTCTCCACCAGCCAGGCCACCGCGGGTTCAATCAGCGAGATGGCGGAGGTCCATGCGGCAAAGACCAGCAATATAAAAAACAGAGTGCCGAAGAACTGCCCACCCGGCATGGCGCCGAAGGCGATGGGCAGGGTTTGGAAAATCAGGCCGGGACCGGCTCCTGGTTCCAGACCATTGGCAAAGACGATAGGGAATATGGCCATGCCCGCAAGTAATGCCACCGCGGTATCCAGCAGCGCGATGGTAATGGCGGAGCCGGCGATAGAGCTGGATTTCGGCATATACGAGCCGTAGACCATGATGGCGCCCATACCCAGGCTGAGGGTAAAGAAGGCGTGGCCCATCGCCACCAGCAAAGGCTTGCCGCTGAGGCTGCAGCGCTCCACCTCCTCCACGATTTCGCAACGGAACAGGATCTTCCCGAAATCGGGTTGAAAGAGAAAATCGAGCCCCTGTGCAAAGGCGCCCTCATTCCAGGCATAGCCCACCAGGACGAGCAACAGAACAAACAACATCGGCATAAGAATTCGGACCGCCTTCTCCAGACCATGCCGTACCCCCCGGGCCACCACCCCCATGCTCATCACCATGAACAGGGTATGCCAGGCAAGGAGCCGCTCCGGATCTCCCACCAGTTCGCTAAAAATACTCTTTACGCCGTCCGCCGTCGCCCCGCTGAACACCCCGGCAGCAGTCCGGAAGATATAGGCTACGGCCCAACCGGCGATAACGCTGTAATACGAGAGAATGATAAAACCGGCCACCACACCGCCCCAGCCCAGAAGCGCCCAGGCCGGGTGGGCCCCCTCGTCGGATGCCAGGGAACGCATGGTGTTGATGGGGCTCTGGCGTCCGCGGCGCCCGAGCAGGATCTCCGCCATCATGATCGGGATCCCCACGATGGCGATACAGACCAGATAGACCATCACAAAGGCGCCACCGCCGTTTTCGCCGGTGATATAGGGAAACTTCCAGATATTGCCCAGACCGACAGCCGAACCGGTCGCCGCCAGAATAAACATCAGACGTGTCGACCATTGTCCGTGGATGGAGGTGCGTTCTGTCATTCCTGGGTCCCCTGATCGCGTGATTTTTATTAATACCGGGAGACCTGCCCGGCCTCTTCACCGCTATCCGCCCCACCTGGGTTGTGCTCCATCCGGACGCCGGCTGAAATAATATCGCCATTATTCTCAATGAAATCCCCTTCAAGGACAAGGAACCGGCGGAATTTACCCGGAGATCTACCACCCACGGGCCCGCCTCTAATACAATGCGCCCCATGGCGAAAAAACCGAACAAGAAAGCCGCCGGCGGCGCGACCATCGCGCTCAACAAAAAGGCCCGGCACGACTACTTCATCGAAGAGCGCTATGAATGCGGTATCGCCCTGGAGGGATGGGAGGTGAAGAGCCTGCGCGCCGGCCGTCTGCAGCTTAGCGAGAGTTATGTCACCCTCAAAGAGGGGGAAGCGTTTCTGTTTGGCGCCCATATCACCCCCCTTCCCACCGCCTCCACCCATATTCACCCGGACCCGATCCGCACCCGGAAACTCCTGCTCCAGCGCCGGGAGCTGGACAAACTGGTAGGCATGGTGGAACGGCGGGGATATACCCTGGTACCTCTGGCCATGTACTGGAAAAGGGGCATCGCCAAGGTCGAGATCGGCCTGGCCAAGGGCAAGAAACAGCACGATAAACGGGCCTCCGAGAAGGACCGCGACTGGCAGCGGGACAAGGAGCGCCTGTTCAAGACACGCTGACGTGAAGGACCGAGGCATCAGGGCCCCATTTCCACGTCCCAATGACACTGAACCCAGGTCCACTTATAATGTCTAATTGATAACACCGAAATCGGGGTCGACCTGGCTTCGACGTGGGTGAGCTGAAACCCTTTGTCCAGTGGACAAAGGGAGTTCAGCGAACGCCCGGCCATGGACGGCCGGGCCGGAATGAACCACCAGGGACGGTTGCCAAACTCGTGCTTTGTAAAAGTATGGGGGCGACTTGGCTTCGACGTGGGTAGCAAAACCCGAGGTGCATGCCGAGGATGCAGATCTCCTCGTAAATCCATCTGCAAACTGATAGTTGCCAACGACGACAACTACGCTCTCGCCGCTTAATACCCGGTAGGGAGCCGTCTGACCGGAGCCGTGCTTGTGCGTCCGGATTTCAGGCGTCGATTCTCACAAGATCGTGATGAAGCTCGTCCGGGGCGGATTCATTAAACCTTTACCGGAATCGCTGCTCTGATCGCCCTGTCGGTCGGGTATCAGGCGGTTAAACTTAATAGACTCGACTAAGCATGTAGAGCCGAAGGCGGAGTGCTTGCGGACGCGGGTTCGATTAGTGAAATGGTCGCCACGGGGAGTGATCCCCGTTGGAAAAAGAGGGCTCATACGGTGAACGCTAAGGGACAGGGGTCCTATGCCAACGCCGTCCGGTGAATGGGAAACCAGTAAGCCGGCTAGAGACTTATAGGCACCTAAAGAGCATCGCTCCATGGTGTACTAGGGTGGATTTACGCCTGCGGGTGGAGATCCACAATACGCCCTCCCCTGTCTTTGACGACAGGTGAAGGAATAGTCCGGCCCATATCGAAAGATATGGAACAGCTGTCCCGCCGCCTCCACCATCAGTGACCCCTGTTCATGTACGAACAGGGGTTTTTTCTGAGCCGCTATATTCTTCGGCCGAATATTCGGAGAGCTGTTACATGGATGTAAAAGAACTAAGCAAACCGGAAGCTGCCTATATTGCCGGCCATATTGATGGTGAAGGCACTGTCACCCTTACAAGAAAACACAGAAATGAAAACCGTCAGTTGTGCGTCAGCATTAGCAATACTGAACGCTCATTGTTGGAGTTTGTTCTCAGCGCTATTGGCGCTGGTAAAATAACTGGAAAACGCACAACACAAGCTCATCATACGCCTAGCTATACGTATTCAATTTACAACCGACAGGCCCTATCACTGCTAGAACAGTTGTCCCAGTATCTAAAGAGCTACAAATCCAGACGAGCAGCGATAATTAAGCAAGACTATATCGCGCTTACCCCAAGAAACGGCAAATACAGCAAGAAGCTACTTCAACAGCGTAAGGCGTTTGAAGAGACCGTGTTGAATACAAAGCCTTGAACGCAAATCAAACTGGAATCCTCACGCTTGATGGACGGCATCGGGCTAACTCCGGTTGAAGACAGCGGAAACATTCGACTCAGGAAAACAGCGAAGAGATTAGTCCCGGTCCGAAGAGGGCCCATACGCCGATCAGAATGGCATATTTGATCACCGTTCCGATTACCGAGCCGGTACGTTGTTTCCCCTGCTTTATGGTGGTGACGATGGTCGGCTCTTTGAGCCGCTTGAAAAGCACCAACGCGGTCAACAGCATCAATAGGCCGCCCAGGATGAGGACTCCGGTCGGCCCCAGGAGATCCAATATCCAGAGAAAAAGTCTTTTCAACCCGCTTCGCCGGCCGCTGACCTCGATCTCCGTACCCGCGGCGATTCTTGCGGCTACTAAATATAAAAACTTGGTAATGAATATAAACACAGAGAGAGTCATCAACGACGGGAAAACCGCACGCGGGAGGCTGTACTTCTCCGTCATACTGGTGAAGTCTTCACCCAGGTGTAACTGTATTTCCGTCAGGATCTCCTGTCGCACGGCCTGATCCACCGGCGCCAGTGTCTTGGATTTAGCATCCTTTTCCGCTTTGTAATCGACCTCGATATCATCGTCATTTTCTTCGAACTTAATCTTTTTGATACTGAAATACGGAATCATGGTTGCCCGATCACCGAACACATTGAGCGGACCCTCTCCTTCCTCTATTCGGCGTTTGGCATCTTCCAGTTCAGCGGGCTTCAGCGATGCGGTGATAATGGCATCGTTGCCGACCACGATTATCGGATCAAATAGGGTCTCTTCATTAATCCAGACTTTTGGCATGAGGTTGTCCTTTATTGTTATTGGGAACGGAATTGCATATAGGCCGTAAGCGTCTGCAAAGAGGATTTCTTGAGTCTCCCAGACGTTTTTTCGATCAGCACCCCGTATTCTTTCACCGCTTTTATGAATTGGCCGCATTACCCCTTGGTAGATTTCCTTGGAGGCGTTGGATCTCCTTTGAACCATATCCGCTTGCGCAACGACCTACCTCTGACGTTGGGCTGCAGCCCAACGGATGCTATGATTCGAACGAAAACCGCCAAAAAATGCGGTCACTACCCGGGGGGTTTATGCGTATCTTTTCCTGGCACACTGTTCTGTCGGTCACCATGCTCTTTCTGTCTTCGGCCATGCTCCAGGCCGCAACGCCGGGCGGCGAACGCATGAGTATCCAGCCACGTACCATGACGACCATGTCCCGGCCGGACCTCGTAATCCAAAACGTAACCTATGGTACACCGCCGAAGGCGGGCGACCGGATCGGCGCAACGACCATATTCAACGTGCAGATTCAGAACACCGGCAACGCGGCCGCGCCGCAGAACCGGTTGAAAATCACCTGTACGCCGCTCGGCGCGGCATCGTGCGACCCGGAACTCTCCGGTTCCCTGACCGTTTCGCCGCTGGCGCCGAACGGGCAGTACGGCCTGGCGTGGCCGTCGATGTCACAGAACGAGTGGACGGCGGGGCGATACCGGCTCACGTTCGAGGTGGACGCCGACCATATCGTGACCGAGAAACAGGAAGGTAACAACCTCCGCTCGCTGATTATCAACGTTCCCGACCAACCGGCGTTATCAACGGCCGGCCCGGAGAAGCCCAGGCTGTCCAAGCCGTCGTTGGCCAAGCAGCTGAAAAACTGTTCGTTACAGGACCTCAAGATCACCAGCCCTCAGGACTATTCGACCCACAATCTCGCAGACAACGTCACGGTGAAATGGAGCGGCACCGCCGATAAGACCTGCAAGCTTGCGGTAAACTTGCAGTCCGCCATGACCGGGCGCACGACCTGGGAGACCCAGAACACGGGAAGCTACACGTTCAAACCACCGGTCACGCTGCCGGAATCCGATGATATGTATCACGCCTATACGGTATCGCTGTCACCATCGAATAATACGCAGCAGGAACTGACAAAAACGCATCTCATTCTGAAGAAACCCACCGCGATCCCGCCCGGTGCCTGCTCCGGCGCAGAATCCTGTCCCGCATTCAACGATACGTGGACGGATCTCAAACCCACCGGCTTCGCCGTGAGTTACCTGCCGACGCCTGACACGATCCACTTCCAGATCCGCTGGAAGAACACCGGCCCGCAATGCCTGCCGGTGGTACGCTGGCGTATTACCGAGAACGGACGCGGCATCAAGGAAGGCAGCTACATCGCCGGGGGTGCCTCTGCCACCAGCTTCTCGGTACTCGGATGCCAGGAGATGATGATCGAAGGCGCGGTGCATAAGAGCGATTTCAAATATTTCTCGAAATGTCAGAACTCGAGCGACCAGTGCTCGAAAGCCCTGTTTACCATCGATTCCGACAACAGCATCGTGGAAACCGAGGAATACAATAACATGCAGGTAATGATCTTCCGCTGGCTTGACCCGTGGCCGCAGTGAGGTTGACGCGGAAGATAACCCTTTGGCGGTTTCCGGATCGTTTTATCAGTTCAAACTGACCGCACGGGCGTCTTCACGATACAGGTTCTTATCCGACAGGATTCTCGCCACCTCGGCGCCGACCAGAATTAACCGCGGGTTCGATCCCCTGCGACTGCCTTGAAGGTCGATTCGCAGCCTATGCCAACCCTCTGCCAGTCCGAGAGGCAGAAAATTCTCCTGAGGATCCTTCGAATTCCTCATCTCCATAACAGCCTTGTCGTCGATGGATACCCTGGCAGAGCTGTTTCCCACCCCCAGTAACTGGTAAAACCCCGGCGTGCCGATCTTGAAATAACCCTGCAGACTTAGGCTATCCACCCCGATCTTCCGCTTGTTCAGATCTTTTAAAAAACTGTCGATGTCATCGACGGAGACCGCATACGGCTCTCCCCCCCGTGGATTTATCCTGGCCGTGAGACCCGCAACGGGCGATTTAATATCCGCTACCGGATCTATCAAACCCGGTTCCTCGATGGTGATTAACAGCGGGGCACTCTGTGCGACGGTTTCGCCGGTGGTCAGCGCACGGGCCTGGAGCGACACCGGTCCGGTGCCCAGATCGGCGCTATCAACAACCACCTTCCAGCGGCCATCCCTGACCGGCGCTTCCCCCAATTTTCGATAGCCCTGGAAAATACCGACCAATTCCGCTCCGGACGCCGTCCCGGAAACGGGGATTTCCTCGCCAAAACCCACAGCGCCCTCAAGATCATCGATCCGCACAGAACTTCCGCCGTTATCCACGTGGATATTGAAACGGGCGAAAGAGCGTGTCTCAATAAGGCTGTCCTCAATCGCCACCAGTCTCAATTCATGGTAGCCCTCCTCCACTGAACCGGTATCCCAGACGATGGTCTCCCCCGCGGGCGCACCGGCCACCAGACGCCCGTCGATCCACAACTCCACCCTGTCGATCCCTTTCCCCGGGACGGCCCGAACGTCGGGGATGACGTTCACCCTCCCCGACCAGGGAGAGGCCGGATCCGGCGCATGGAGTCGCACCTCCGCAAACCGGGCGAAGGGTCGTGCCAGCGGGTCCCCTACGACAATAAGCTGGTAAGGTGCCACCAGGCTCTGGTAGAAGGCCTCCGCAAGGGAACAGCCGTCCGCATAGTAGGCGTGCAGCAACGGTACCGGAAACTTCTCCTGAAACGCATAGGGTTCCATCACCGCCCCACTGGATCCTGCGGCACCATAGCGCAGGAGCTCCGTCAGTTTAGTCTGACTGCCGTTGTTGAAATCACCCCCGTAACTGGTAAGAGACTCCGCGATGGCGCCGGGAAGCAGACGACTGCCGCTCCCTCCCCATTTGTAATCGCGGGACCCCACCACCGCGCCGATTACGTCATTTTTGTTTTTGGGAACAATACCGTCCTGGTTATCCTCTCCTTTGCTCAGTATTTCGACCTTGCGGCCGCGCCGCTCCAGCTCGGCGACGGTGGCGGTGAAAAGCGGCTGACGGGTCTCCGAACGGATATTGGAGTTCTCCAGCAAGTAGACGGTACCCTCGGGCAGGGTTCCGTCACTGGCCGCGGCGGAAGTGAGGTAATTCATCACTTCCGGGAGGCTGTTCCCCCGGATACCGGTATAGGCCAGCAGGGTGGAGAGATAGTAGCGGTCCAGATCGTCGCCGGGCTCCCAGCGCGCCAGATCGGAATTAGACCAGACATAGCGGTTACTAAAGCCGTGGGGTAGCTGGAACGGACCGTAGGCGGACTTCATGCGTTCAAGCAAACGCCCGAACCGGGGATCCCGATGCAGGGGTTTCAGATACCTGTCCTTTGCCGTTAGCAGGCTCTGAGTCCACCCCAGATCCACCGCGGAGGTAAGAACCGACAACGCCTCTTCCTGTTTACCGGCGGCGGCCAGACCCCGGCTCAGGTCGTACCAGGTCCTGGATTTATCCGGATAGCTGTCCCTGATCTTGCGGTATGCCGCTGCTGCGGCAGCATAATCCTTGCGGCCCAACGCATTTTTTGCCTCCTTGCGCAAATCGGTAATCTCCTTCTCACTCAGCTTGTGGGCACTGACCGGAAGTTGGTCCGGAGTCTTGTTGATCTTGGGTCCGGCAAAATCGGCGAAATAATGATTCCGTTGCAGATAACCGATATCCCCTGTTTCTACCCGGCGGGCAAAATAGGTCAAGGCAGTCAGGGAAGCCCTGGTACCCAGGTGCTTGTGTTTCTGAATCTCCCTGCTCTTGAGGTCGGACGTAAAGTCAACTCCGTAGGGAAAATCAGCGGAATAGGCGATGACATCGATCTCATCATCCAATCCATGGGTCCGCAAAAAACTATTTATCGGTTGCCAGACTTTTTCCCGGTAGGTCTCTATTGATGTTGATCTGACGGAGGGGACCTCTTCCAACCACACCACATGATTCGTCGGAATTTGCCGGAGATGGACGTATTCGTTGGCGATGCGCTTGGAGAGAGGGGAGCGGGCATTCACCACCACCAGCGTGGTCTCGGGCCCACCCCCTGCGGTAGCGTCAGGGATAAGCGGAAAATAAACGATCAGCCCGAGGAGAAGCTGCAGACCTAGTACGCAAACCTGGTTCATCCCTATGGAACCTCTGATTAAGT
The DNA here is from genome assembly GCA_050287965.1 of Sedimenticolaceae bacterium. GTDB lineage: Bacteria > Pseudomonadota > Gammaproteobacteria > Chromatiales > Chromatiaceae > CBFDBF01. The sequence continues at coordinate 36,226 of JBNKCX010000003.1, read as the reverse complement.
CGCTGGTGAGACGAGTTTGTGGCCAAATGGCGATGATCGCAAGGCGCCTTGCATCTCAAGACACGAAGACAGCGTCCCGGCCGTCAAGGACTTGATCAGAGGTTCCCTAAGACTGATCGTCTCAACATTGGTCGATAAACAGCGCGGCCTGTTCCGGTGACTCCTCACGAAAGCGCCGCAGATCCGACGCCGTATCGATATCATAAAGACGGCGCAGGGCTTCGCAATTCATTCCCGCCTCGATACAACGTCGGTGCGTAACCTCGAATACATCGTTGCCGCCCCAGTTCATGTCGCGAAACAGGTTGGGGTCCATGGTGCGCATGCCGATCAATACATACCCCCCGTCCTCCACCGGCCCCAGCACCACTTCCGCACCACCATGCAACCGGGCCAACGCCTCTTCCAGATAGCCTGCATCCAGCATCGGGCAGTCGGTACCTATGAGCAGCGCATAGTCCGCCGTAACGAGCGCCGCGGAGAGGGCATTCCCCATGCGCTCCCCCAGATCCGTTCCTATTTGCGGCTCCACATCGACAGCGAAACGATGCCGAAGGGATCTGAAGAAATCGTTTTCCCCGTCCGGCAATACGTGCAACCCGACCGGTGCAAGCCGCCCTTCCACCGCCATGGCCACCGTATGCTCGACCATGGCCGCATACAGGTCGGCGGCCCGATCGAACCCCAATCCGTCCGCCAGGCGCGTCTTCACCTTACCTGGAACGGGGGTCTTGGCGAAGATCAGGATACGGCCGCGGGGATACTTCATCTCGGGGTATTCCCGTAGATTCCGGCCAGGCGCTCCGGGGAGCGACCGAGAAAATAGGCCAACCGCAGATACCACATCAGCAGGACGGTACGGAGAATACCCAGGGTCTCCCAACGTCTGCTGGAAGTGATCAGTCGTTGCCTGCTGCAAAAGGGGGGAGCCAGACGTTTCAAGCGTCTGCTGAGATCGATGTCCTCCATCAAGGGGATCTCGGCGAAACCCCCGACGGTTTGAAAAAGCTCCCGCCGGACAAAAATCCCCTGATCTCCGGTGGCGATGCCGGTTAGCCGCGATCGAAGATTCATCAGGGCTTCAATGACCCGGAACAGCCGGCGGGCCCCGGACAACCGGACGTCAAACCGCCCCCATCCAAAAGATCCGGGATCGCCCACCGCCCCGACGATAGTCTGCGCCGCGTCCAGCGGAATCTGCGTATCGGCATGCAGGAACCAGAGGATGCTCCCGTCGGCCTCCCGCGCACCGCAGTTCATCTGCAGGGCCCGCCCGCGCTCGGAGGCAATCACCTGATCCGTGTAGCGCGCGGCCAAAACACAAGTATCATCACTGCTGCCTCCATCCACCACAATCACCTCGTGTCCCCGGCGCCGCAGCGGTTGTAGCGATTTCAGGACCGGTTCCAGTATCGCCGCTTCATTCAGGGTCGGGATGATGATGGAGATCCGGCCGGTCATTCATTCAAGGCCCCGCCGCAACTACAGCCCTGTCCTGCGGTACAGCCGTAGCAGTGATCCGCCACCAGGACGGGCAGGCCTTCCAGATCCTGTCCGAGCAGTTCCCGCAGACGACACCTGCCCTTACCCGCAAACTGCAGCGGCATTCCCAGCATCTGGTTGAAATCGCAATCATAGACATAACCCTGCCAATCGACGCTTAACAGGGAACGACACATTACGTTGTCCAGGTTTGCCTCCTGATATGAGCCTTTCAGAAGATCCATGTACTCATCGAATCTTCCCTGGGATACCAACATACTGCCGAATCGCTGGATCGGCATGTTTACCAGGACATACAGCTTGTTGAATACAACGCCCTCCCGCTGCTGCAGCTCCCGCCGGTAATCCGCCTCCAGAACGGCCTGCGGCGGCGGCAGACTGGGGCCGGCCGGGTTGAACATCAGGTTGAGCACCAACCCGCTATCCTGTTTGCCGTAACCGAGTTCGTTCAGCCTGCGCAATGCCTCGATACTGGACGCATAGACACCGGAACCGCGTTGGGCGTCGATATTCTCCTGTAGATAGCAAGGCAGGGAGGCGACGATCTCCACCCCTTCATCGGCAAGAAACTCCACCATCCCCTCGAGTCCGCGCTCGTTGAGGACGGTGAGGTTGCTGCGATCCATCACGTGCACCCCTTGTTGGCGAGCAGCTGTTACCAGACGGCGGAACTCAGGATTAAGTTCGGGAGCGCCGCCGGTGATGTCGAGGATCTCAATGGTGCCCACCTGCAGAAACTCAAGGACCGTGTCGACGGTCTCCGCATCCATCATCTCGCGACGATTAGGGCCCGCATTGACATGGCAGTGAAGACATTGCTGATTACAGCGATACCCCATATTGACCTGCAACGTACGTAATTCTCCCCGCTGCAATGCCGGAAAATCGGATTCGATGAGTTTTGGAAGCATTTCGTGCATAGTCTGATCTGCCTTTACTGATCCCCTTCCCGAGCGCCCCTGTCCGGATCTTCCCAGGTTCTGCGGTTGATGGCGTAAGCGCTTATCTTACCGACAAACGGCAGGGTTAGCAGACCCGGCAACCAGCAGCACCACCGGGTGTCGCGGTAAGAACGAATACCGATAGTCATCCCTTCCTGCCCCCCACGCGGCTGATCCCGGTAGGTGCCGAACGCCCGATCCCACCAGGGGAGGTTAAATCCGAAATTACTGTTCGCCTCGTCATCCTCCACCGAATGATGAACCCGATGCATATCGGGTGTCACAATGACCCAACGCAGAAGGCGGTCCAGCGACTCAGGCAATCTGACATTACCGTGATTAAACATGGCAGTTGCATTCAGGATCACTTCGAACATCAGTACCGCCAATGCCGGCGCGCCCAGCAGAAGAATAACGCTGAGCTTGATCAGCATGGAGAGCAGAATCTCAAGGGGATGAAAACGCGCCCCCGTGGTGACATCGTAATCGAGGTCGGCATGGTGCACCCGGTGCAGACGCCATAGTATAGGAATCGCATGCACCATAACGTGCTGCAGATAGATAAAAAAGTCCAGAACCACCACCGAGATCACCACGACATCCCAGCCGTTCCATCCGTAGTAGTTGATCACGCCCCAGCCCCGCCCCTGCGCGAGCAACGCCACACCCACGGCAGTAGCGGGAAAAACGAGTCGCAGCAGGAGTATGTTCATAAATACCAGCACCAGATTGTTCGCCCAACGCACCGGCTTGGACACCTGCAGAGTGCGGCGGGGGGCCATGACCTCCCACAGTGCCATAATGGCAAAGACGCCGAAAAAAAACCCGAGCCTGATGTAGGTCTGGTTTTCCAGGGCCCAACTGTTCAAATCCACACTCATCGCAGGTATTTCCTTGGTTATTACTCTGCCCCATTTTAACAGAACAAATCTTTACGAATTCTTAACACCTTCCCACGAACGCCCCGCCTCCCATTCCTGCGATCTGAACAGCAGGAATTTCGGCGCTGTTCCGGCGAAAGACGACCGGCTTTTATTGACCAGAATACGTTCAACCGCCCCGGTTGAATTCGCTGAATCCGCGCCCTCCACCCCTGGCCGATATTTCCGCATCCATTTGCACCCGGACTGCGAATCATGACAGCATCCAAAAGATGTTTCATTCTCCGCCATATTCGGAAAACAGATGAAAATATCGACATATTTGCGAATGTTCAGGAGATAAAAACCTGCAAGAATCCGGCATCTCTCCTGAAGCTGATCTCCTCACGGTTCCGGGGAACCGGCAAATAGGGCACGCAGGCGGCTTTTACGATCAAACTGCAGATCCCTTTGCAAGATGACATGAAATAGGGGAATCCTCATTGACTATTCCGGCGGGGAACGAATAATAGCCGGTACGTTTTCATTTCCCCTCGGTTTTTCTATGCCTTCCAACAATATCGTGCTTATCGGATTCATGGGTGTCGGCAAGGGAACCGTCGCCAGAGCCCTCGTCAAAAAGACCGGAATGTATGCTCTCGATACGGATGACCTGATCGAGAGCCTTGAAAACAGAACCATCAAGAACATATTCAAGAAAAGCGGGGAAGAATATTTCAGAGATCTGGAAAAACGCACAGCCGACTGGCTGGAGTCCGGCGCCTCCAACTGCATCATTTCAACCGGCGGTGGTTTTCATGCGGTGGAAAATCTGAACAGGATAGGCACGGTGGTTTACCTTGAATCGGACTTTGATGCCATTATCAAAAAGCTTAAAAAACACCGCAATTCCAAAAAGAAGATTAATAAACGGCCGTTACTCAAGGATTTCGATAAGGCCCGGAAGTTGTTAGCGATACGTCTGCCGGAATATCGGGAGAAAGCCGACATCACTCTCAATGTGACCGGCAAAACCACCGACGAGATAGTGGAAGAACTGCTTGCTGAACTACCCCGGACCGCCGGGATCGGGTCCGGGTGAAGCCGCATCCGCGCTTGCAGAACCACCCTTGCTTGCTCGCTTTCCAACATCGCGGGGCGGAGCGTGCGCACCGGAATGGAATTCATCAGAGGTTCCATAGTATGCTTCCGATCGTTCCGGTATCCACCAACGACAAAAACTGAAGAGGAGATACACGCGTGGAAGTCGCCTGCCTTGACCTGGAGGGGGTACTCATCCCCGAGATCTGGATCAATTTTGCCGAACGCACCGGCATCGAGGAGCTGCGCGCGACCACCCGGGACATACCGGACTACGACGTCCTGATGCGGCAGCGACTGCGCATCCTTGAAGAACACAAACTCGGGCTACCGGATATCCAGGAGGTAATCGACGGGATGGGCCCGCTGGAAGGTGCCAGGGAGTTCCTGGACTGGCTGCGGGAACGGTTCCAGGTGGTGATTCTCTCGGATACCTTCTATGAATTCGCCGCCCCGATGATGCGTCAACTGGGCTGGCCCACACTACTCTGTCATCGGCTGCAGGTGGACGAAAACGGCTTTGTCGTGGATTACAAACTCCGCCAGAAAGACGGCAAGCGGCAGGCGGTAAAAGCCTTCAAGGGCCTGAACTACAGGGTCATCGCCGCAGGCGACTCCTACAACGACACCACCATGCTGGCTGAGGCGGACCGCGGCATCCTGTTCCGCCCACCCCAGAACGTAATCGATGAGTTCCCCCAATATCCCGTGGTCACCGACTACTTTGACTTCCGGGAAGCCTTCAGGGAGGCGAGTAGCAGAAGCATCTGAAACGGGACATCCTCCCCTATCCCCTGCGATCTCCGGGGAAATCCCCCTCGCCGAGATCCGGCCTCCCGGGCCTAAAATGTGACCATTCCCCGCTATTCTCTGGCCTAAGGGTCTAAAGTTCGCAGCATGGCCTGCCGTTATAATTTCTTATCAAATAGCGCCTTACAGCCGCTGGAGGGGAGAATTCCGATGGGCCTGAAGTTCAGTGAAATGACGGTTATGCTGGTCGAGCCCTCCAGTATGCAGCGAAAGTTGATCGATAACTATTTGAATAACTTAGGAATTACAGCAATAACAAAAGTAGAGACCGGGGGCGACGCACTTTCTCAGATGCAGGCCTACCCCCCGGATCTGGTGATCAGTGCGCTTTATCTTCCCGATATGTCCGGCACCGATCTGGTGCACGCCATGCGGAGGGATGACGCCCTGGAGGATACCGCCTTTATGCTCATTTCCAGTGAAACCCGTTTCCGGTATCTGGAACCGATTCGTCAAGCGGGTGCCATCGCCATCCTGCCAAAGCCCTTTACTGAGGCCGAATTGAAGATTGCACTGAACACCACCGTGGACCATCTCGACCCGGAAGCCCTCCAGCTGGAACACTACGACCCCGAGAATATCGAGGTACTGATTGTGGACGACAGCCCACTCTCCCGGAAACACATTCGCCGGGTCCTTGCCTCCATGGGTCTGGAAAGGTTCACCGAAGCCAACGACGGTATTGAAGCGATGGACCTTATCGCCGACAACTTTTACGACCTCATCGTCACCGACTACAACATGCCGCGGATGGACGGAAAGGAACTGGTGGAACACATTCGAAGCGGCAGTTCCCAGGCCAGCGTACCGATACTGATGGTTACCAGCGAGCAGAATGAAAACCGATTGGCAGCGGTACAGCAGGCGGGAGTATCGGCGGTTTGTGATAAACCGTTCGAGGCAGGCTATGTAAGGAGACTGGTGGAACAGGCCTTGTCAGAAGAGTAAGTGATGAAGAGTTAAGCGCAACAGGGAATAATTCATGTCTACCGTATTAATCATTGATGATCAGTCTGTCAGCCGAATGATTCTTGAAGAGCTGATCCACTCCATTGATGACGAAATTAATATCGAATCCTTTGCCAATCCGGTGAAGGCGCTGGATTGGGCAAAAGACCATTCCCACGACCTGGTCATAACCGACTACAAGATGCCGGAGATGGATGGTGTCGAGTTCACCCATTGGCTGCGCCAGATTCCCAGTTGCTCCGACGTGCCGGTGATCGTGGTGACCGGCGCTGACGACCGTTCGGTCCTCTACCGCGCGCTGGAGGCCGGTGCCACCGACTTTCTGACCAAACCTATAGACCATAATGAATGCCGCGCCCGCTGCCGTAACCTTCTACAGCTGCGCCAGCAACAGGCCATCATCAAAGACCGTGCCCGCTGGCTCGAGGAAGAGGTAAAACTGAAGACCTATGAGGTCGAACACCGTGAAAAAGAGACCCTGCTGCGTCTCGCCAAGGCGGGCGAATTCCGCGATGAAGACACGGGTTATCATGTTCTCCGCATGGCCCGCTACTCCCATCTTATCGCCGATGAGCTGGGATTACCCGCTGAACGGTGTGAAATCATCAAACACGCGGCCCCTATGCATGACATCGGGAAAATCGGCGTACCGGACCACATTCTTCTGAAACCGGGGAAATTGACCGACGCCGAGTGGAGTCTGATGCAGATGCACACGCAAATCGGATATGAAATCCTGCGTGACAGTCCCTCCTACTTCCTCCAGACCGGCGCCGTGATCGCCCTCAGACATCATGAACGTTTCGACGGCTCCGGGTACCCTCACGGCTTGAGCGGCGATAAAATACCCATTGAGGCACGCATCGTAACCGTCGCCGACGTGTTTGACGCCCTGGGATCAGACAGACCGTACAAGAAGGCGTGGCCGCTGGACAAGATACTGGATTTCCTGGAGGCGGAAAAAGGCCGGCATTTCGATCCGGAGTGTGTAGAGGCCTTTCTGGCAAGACTGGAGGAAGCGATGGTTATCCAGAACCAGTGGAGTGAGCAGTCCGGTCTATTGGAAAAGGTTCAGACGATTTCGCCCTCTCAACCTTCTCTGTTGTAACACAACCCGACTTCTAACTCATATAGCGGACCTCGCCCGCCCAGGAAACTCTATTGGCGGCTAAGGCCCGCCCGACCCTTATGATCACCAGATTTTGCATGTTACCCGGGGATGCAACAAGACGCATCTGACGGTATATTGCAAATATCGTTCTTGTCTGTGGAGTATTGAGATTGACCCCGCTCAGAGTAGTACTGATCAAGCCGAGCAAATATGCGGCTGACGGTTTGGTGGAACGATTCAAAACAGGCTTTATGCCGAATGCAACGCTTTTCCACATAGCGAGCCTCACCCCGGATACGGTTAACAATACGCCGGTAACCGTGCATACGGTGGATGAGTACGTACTGGACAACCTGGAATACCTGAAACTGCTCGAAGAGGACCCGGACTTCGTTACCTTGGTCGCATTGGTAGGGGTCCAGTCACACCAGTTCCACCGCGCCCTGGACCTGGCTGCCTATGCGCGCGAACACGGCGTCCGACACTGTGTGATCGGCGGCCCTCACGTCATGACCTGCGATACTTCGCAGTTCCAGGGTCGTGGAGTTAGTTTTGCCCTGGCGGAAGCCGAGGTGGTTTGGCAGGAAATACTTGCCGATGCCGTAGATGGTGAGCTTAAGCCGGTCTACGGAAAAGATCAGCGCTGGGCAATAACCCTGGACGGCCCAATTATCACCCCCCCCGACGCCAAGGACATGAGCCGCTATTGGAATCCAATGTTAGGTCTCTATCCTGTTCGAGGCTGCCCTTATAAATGCGACTACTGCTCTGTTATTAAGATCTCCGGGCGCCAGGTTCGAAGTGTCTCCGTGGAAACTACGATGGAGAGTCTCCGCAGAGCAAAGAAAGCCGGCATTGTATTGATTATGTTCGTCTCTGATAACTTCAACAAATACCCCGACGCTCCAGAACTGCTTGAGGCGATGATCGATGAAAAACTCAATTTGGGATTCCTCTGCCAATGTGATACCCAAATCGCAAGACAACCAAAACTTGTGAAACTCCTTAGCCAGGCAAACTGCTATGAAATATTCGTTGGCGTGGAATCATTCAATCGGGAGACCCTGAAGCATGTAAACAAATTTCATAATCAACCAGGACAATATCAGGAAATCATCAGTCTTTGCCGTGAAGCCGGAATTAGAGTGAATTTTTCAAATATCATAGGATTCCCTGAAGATACGGAAGAGGAGATCCTTTTTCAGCTCGAAACCAACATAAAACTCCGACCCACCTTAGCTTCTTTTTATATCCTGACACCCGTTCCTGGAACTAATCAGTATAATGAATACCGATCTAGCGGCCTAATATGGGAACGGAATCTGGATCGTTTTGACGCAACAAGCCTTACCTGGAGACATCCTTCGATTCGCAAAGAGCAGATTTCTGACCTTCTGCATCATTGTTATAAGGAGTTTTATACCGCGGCACTTAAAGATAACGATTTATCAGAAGATGTTCGAAACATAGCACTTGTGTTTCGCCATTTTGCGAAACAGAAAATCCATCCCATGTCGGGGGGGATCGGACGGATTGCTCTTGACCGTGTGGAATCCTATATGGAATTACGAAGAAAGAACTTTGATATCGAACTTGCGCCCCTTCCCTACAGTCTCCAATTATCCGCAACCGATAAGGCACTTAATGAGAATATCGATTGGCGAATGAGTTCATAAAATACCTTAGCGGACCAAATGAGAATTTTTGAGAGTTAAGAATGCACCGGAATTCTTATTCCGTTTATAAATTTATCTAAGAAATTCATTGGTCCAAAGCGCGAACAAGCAGGACCGCATTCAATCCACCAAAAGCAAAAGAGTTGGACAGCGCCGTCCTTACTCTCATCTCCCGCGCCTCATTAGGCACATAGTCCAGATCGCACCGCTCTCCCGGAGAGGTGAAATTGGTAGTGGGTGGTACCACACCGTCCCGTATTGCCAGCACGCTCGCCACCAATTCCAGACCGCCCGCCGCTCCCATTGTATGCCCGAGCATAGACTTGATGGAGGAAACCGCCAGCCGGCCGGCATGATCACCAAATACACGGTGAATTGCATCCGTCTCGGTTACGTCGTTTGCCAATGTTCCGGTTCCGTGGGCATTGATGTAGTCCACCTCCTCGGGAGAAACAGCTGCATCCTTCAGCGCCGCCTCCATGGCTCTCGCGGCCCCGTCCATAGAGGGGTCGGTGATGTGGCCCGCGTCGGATGACATTCCACATCCCGCCAACCGGGCGTATATCCGGGCTCCCCGGCGCTCAGCATGTTCCAGGGATTCGAGTACCACCATTCCCGCACCTTCGCCAAGCACCAGACCGCTCCGATCTACAGAGAAGGGTCGACAGGTATCGGAAGACAGCACTCGTAATGCATCCCAGGCCTTCATAAGTCCGAAGGTAAAAGGTGCGTCCGTACCTCCGGTGAGAGCAACATCCACGAGACCGCTGTGAATCATGAGCACGGCCTGGGCAATGGAATGAGCGGCGGATGAGCAGGCGCTGGCCACGGTAAAGACCGGCCCCTTGATCCCGAACTGGATGCTGACCTGACTGGCGGCGGCGCTGGGCATCCCTTTCGGTATGGTCAAAGGATGGACTCGTGACTTCCCCTGCCTGTATAACCTCTGGTAGGTCTCTTCGTCCGTATGCTTGCCGCAACAGCCGGAACCCACCACGGCGGCGGCGGAAGCAAGGTCGGACGCCCGAAGACCTGCGTCCTCTATGGCCTCCTTTCCCGCAATCAGGGCCAACTGGCTGAACCTGTCGAGATAAGGAATCTCCTTCCCCGGAAAAACATCTTCCGGGTTAAAGTTCGGCACCTCGGCGCCGATACCCGTATTCAAGAGATCCGTGGGGAGGCTTTCCAGAGGGCGAATGCCCGAACGGCCCTGTTTCAGGGCCTTCCAGAACTCGTCACTGTTATGGCCAAGGGCGGAAATGGCGCCGAGGCCGGTAATTACGACGGTTTTCGGCATGCTACCTGGTGTCTTCGACGAGGCTCGAGATGCTGTCCACGATGTCCTGGACCGTGCGCAGGCCTTCGAGGACGTCACTCGGGACCTCGATATCGAACTCCTCCTCCATCTCATAAACTATAGTTATTGCGTCGAGGGACGTAATACCGAGCTCGTCAAGAGCGGATTTGCCGGATAGTACGCCGGGATCCAACTGTTTCTGTCTGGCAATAGAAGCGATTACTTCGGTAAGGATTTCTTCACTCATAGGCGACCTGGAATTTTCCTTATTCTAATTTTCTGGGGTTTTATAGTATTATTATACCACTTGAAAATTAACACGTTATGGAAAATATTGCATCCAATCCTGTAAGTAACCATGCTAATCCATTGAGATGGATACGCAACCGTCTGAGTAACCGCGAAGACAGCGAACACGAACAGGCGCTTGTCCGGATATTTATCTCCCTCGCCATTCTTACCTATGTCCTTACCTCTCCAGAATTTGCGCGCTCGGAACATTATGTCTGGATATTTGACATCCCGTCCGTAATTTACTTCTTTCTGTATTTTTCCATTGGTGTATTTCTGGCAATCATCCTAAAGCCAGGAACATCAGTTTTGCGGCGCCATGTCAGCCTGTTAGCGGATATTGGAATGACCACACTTTTTCTCGCCATTACGGGGAAAGACGGAGCTCCGTGGTGGCCCGTATACCTGTGGATGATATTCGGATACGGCTTCCGTTTCGGCGCCTATTATCTCTATATCTCCGCCGCCATTTCCTTTATCGGTTTCAGCGCCATCCTTCTCACGAACGAATACTGGGGTACCCATACGGCACTCGGCGTTGGACTATTGGCGGCGCTGGTGGTACTTCCCGGCTATGTGGCCACGCTCCTGAGACGTCTCACGGAGGCCCAACGACGCACCGAGGAGGCCAACCGCGCCAAGAGTGATTTTCTCGCCCGTATGAGCCACGAGATGCGAACCCCCCTCAACGGCGTCATCGGAACCAGTGAGCTGCTGCAGGCCTCCCAGCTGGGGAAAGAGGAGAAGGAGTACGCGGACACCATCTACGCCTCCGCCCACAGCCTGCTCCACCTCATTGAAGACATCCTCGATCTGTCGAAGATCGAGGCCGGCAAACTGACACTGGAAACTACGGACTTCGACCTTCACAGCCTCCTGCATACCTCCGTACGGATGTTTACCGACCGGGCGAAGACTAAGGGGCTCGATCTCTCCTGCCAGATCGGCCTGGATACCCCCTACAAGCTGATGGGCGACCCCTTCCATCTGCGGCAGATCCTGAACAACCTCATCAGCAACGCCATAAAATTCACGGAAAAGGGCTCCATCGAGGTCCGCTGCCACATGATCCGTGGAGACGATGCCAGGGCCCTGGTGCGCTTCGAGGTGGTGGATACCGGTATCGGCATCCCGGAGGCGAAACAGGAGCGGATCTTCGATACATTTTCCCAGGCCGATGAGAGCACCACCCGCCGTTACGGGGGGACCGGTCTGGGCACCACCATTACCAAACAGTTGGTGGAGCTGATGGGGGGCCGCATCGGACTCCGCAGCACCGAGGGTATCGGTTCCACCTTCTGGTTTGATATCGAGTTCGGACACCAGCCTGATTCCGAAGAGAACCTGGATACCCAAACCCTTGCCGAGTGCCGGGTTCTGCGGTTGTGCGGAATCAGGAATTCCGACACCGATATCACCCGCTGTCTGCAGGGCTGGAAGGTCCAGTACCTTGACGTGAAAACCAGCCGTGACGCCAAACGCCTGCTGTACGACGCCTGCTCGAACAACTCCCCGTTTGAGGTGCTTCTGATCGACGGCATAAATGTGGACGAGGGCATGAGGGTCTTCCTGGAATCCATCGGGCGGGATATGTTCCTCTCCCGCGTCACTATCCTGATCGCGCCGCCCGCCGGGCAGATCGCCCCCAAACTCGATACCAGCCCGAATACCACCTTTACCCTTACCTCTCCACTAAACAAGGCGCTGCTGTTCAACGCCCTCCATGCCTCTCACGCGAGCACCTTCGAAGAGGAAGGCATCATCAGCCTTTCCGATCATTTCACCAAGGCCCGCCGGTCCCAGCGTTCACTCAGAGTGCTGGTGGCTGAAGACAACTCGGTTAACCGCATGGTGATCGGGAGAATCCTGGGACGTGCGGGACATACCCATCATCTGGTGGAAAACGGGCAGGAGTTGCTGGACGCCCTGGAAGAGGCGGAATATGACCTGGTGATCGTGGACATGCAGATGCCCGTACTCGGCGGTATAGACGCTTACAAGATGTACACCATCGCCCACGCCGGAGAAGAAAGGCCGCCGTTTATCATGTTGACCGCCAACGCCACCCTGGATGCGCGTAAAGAGTGCAGGGAAGCGGGTATCGAGCACTTCCTGACCAAACCGATCTCCTCCGCGAAGCTCCTCGAGACCATTCAACAGATCACCTCCCTCGCCCCCGATAGCGAGCCCATGGTGGATGAAATACCGCTTCCCCCGGTTTACCCGGAGCATGACGAACTGCCTACCATCAACCGCGCCATACTGAACGACGTTATCGAACTGGGTCATAATAAGGGATTCATATACAAGCTATATGAAAACCTGGAGCGGGAGGGAGAACAACTGATGCAGGGTATGATTGAGTCACTGGATTGCGGGGATTACACCCACTTTCAGGATCTCGCCCATGCCCTGAAAGGTTCCGCGGCAAATCTTGGACTTGTCAGACTCGCCGATCTCGCCTCTCAGGCACAACACCTGCCTCACACAAGATTCCTGAGAAAAGGGGAGTCCAGTCTCGATGATCTACGCCGGGAATTCAAAAAGGCAAAAGCCGCGCTTGCCGCTGAAATCGGCCTGAGAAAACCGGCCGTAAACTAGTAAAAGGTTATTGCCTGTCTAAACGGCGTACCGGACCGGCAGTTCCTGGACGCCGTTCCAGCGCTTCTCCTGCGCCCGCAGCAGATACTCCATAAGACGCAGGTTCTTCTCCGTGAGCTGCATCGCCGTATCCACCCAGACGTTTACGCTGTTCAGAAGCTCTCTATGGGTCAGCGGATTGAATTGATCCATCACCACGTCCAGACCCTGGAAACCGGCGGATCGATTCCTCCGATGTTTCATGAAATCGTATACCGCCTCCCTGCCCTTGCCATCCGTTGCCAGGATATCCACCACGCCCATTTCATGCAGTTCGGCCGCCGAATAAATCCGTCCGCTGGTGATGATACGTTTCGCCAGTGCCGGCGCCACCCGGCGGGCAAGAAAATTAAATGCGCCCATACCCGGGAACAGGCCGAAAACGGTTTCAGGAAATGCGAAGGAAGCGCTCTGCTCGGCGATCAGGATATTGGCGGAGAGGGCCGCCTCGAATCCACCCCCCAGGGCCTCTCCCTGCACCAATGCGATGGTGGTAAACGGTATTCCGTAACTGGTGGCCACCGGGTAGCTCACATCCACGCAGAGTTTCGCATACTCGTACAACGCATCCCGGTTCCGGGAACGAATCAGCTCCATGAAATACTCAAGATCCCCACCCAGACCGAACACACCGGGCCGCTCGGATTCTACAATCTGATAGAGAAGTCGATTTCCGTCGCCCTCCCTGTATCCACGCTTGGCAGTTTCCGAGATTATTTTTTGGGCCTCCGCTATCTCCCGCAGAATATCCAGGTTGGCGCAAGGCCGACCGGAGTATTTTAGAATCCCCCAGACCGCCTGTTTATCCGGCTCGTAGCGGATCTCCAGCTGTTCGAAGCTAGAGCCCCCCCTTACCATGTATTCTTCCAGATCCATGGTATCTCCCCCGCAGACGGTCGCTGCGGATCATTCTTGACGATTGTGTATTAAGGTAAGCGCGTTTCCATGCGGAAACTAATACTCCCAGTAACCGGAAGCATACCTATGCGGACCCCTCGGTTTCAAGCCCGTTTTTCTGATTCAATCAATCCACCGGCCCGTTAATTTCTTCAATTTACGAATTATATTCCTGAACTGATCCCTGCTATTCCCGGCCTTTCGAACAAATAACCCCAATAACCTATCCGGTATTTACTGTCTTTTTTGAAAGGAGCCTGAAGAAGTGCGTGGCGAATACCTTTAGTCCGATTTGTGACAATATTCACTCTTGCCTTTTGCGGTTTACCCAGACAACCGCCGCCAGGGCACCGAAAAAAGCAATCAGCATAACCGCGTCCTGCCCCATACCGATCCAGAGTGCCCCATAACCGGCGATGGCGGCCCCTATGGCACTGAATGCCAGGGCCCGCATAAAACGGCAGATAGCGCAGGAGCTGTAGGGATCTTGTTCCGCCATTACAGTGCCAGGCTCTGCTGCTCCCGATCACAATCGATAACAAGGGCGAAGTCCTGCTTATCGGGAAACTCCTGTGCCGCGATCCAGACCTGGGCTATCTGGTCGCTCAGCTCCGGCAGCACATCAAGGGCGCTGCGGGTACGTTCCTGGTCGAAGAAGGCGAAGGGTTCGTCGAGAAATACAAACTGCCTGCCCGCGGTGGTCCGGTTTATCAACTCCTGTGACAAAGCCAGGCGCACCGCCAGCATGATCTGACGCTGGGTACCGCTGGATATCTCCTCCAGGTTGATAAAATCCCGTTTCTCATTGGAAAAGGCACGCACCGTCAGGTCCTCATCGATCTGCAGATGTTCATAGCGCCCCTCGGTAAACAGCGGCAGGGTTTTTCCCACCAGGTCCTGCAGATCCCTGTTGAAGCGGTGGGAAATCTGACGGGTTGCGCCCTGCAGAAGCTCCAGTGCCCGTTCCCGCAGGTGAATCTGCTGCTGGTGTTCATTCAGATGCTGTTCCATTTCCTCCCGCCGCTCCCGAATCCGGCCGGCCTCCCGCAGCCGTTCTTCCTCCTCTTCCATATCCCGTTCCAGCTGTTCTATCCGCTCCCGACTGTATTCAAGCCCGCTGCGCATCCAGTTGAGTTCCCGACCTACGGCGGTATCAACCTCGCCGGCATCCGCCGCGAAGGAACAGATACGCTCACAGAGCGTTGCCACTTCTCCCTCTTCCAGCCCCACGCCCGTATTTCCGGCGACCAGTCCTGACAGCTCAACCTCACCGCCTTCACTGCTCTCCACGCCGCCATTGTCCGCTCCCTGGGAAAAACGGTAAGCGGCATTTATCTGCTGACTGAGATCGGATGCCCCGAGGCGTAGTCGGTTTATCCGCTGCGAGACATAAAGCATGTACCCCAGGAACGGCAACGCCGTGAAGCCGAGAAACACGGCCACGTACTGCACCACCGGCGGAACGGCATCAAACACCCCCCAGAGAAGGGTCATCAGCGCGGACAACAGAATGAGCAGCACCGCAATCTGGCCGCTGTTTTTCCTTCTCTTCTCCGATTCCGGGATGAGGGGTATAGATTCCCCGTAGATTCTCGCGGCCTCTTCCAGCTCATCTATATGCTGTTTCATGCCGCTTTCGCTATCCACCACCTCTGCCCGTTCCTGTTCCAATTGCAGCAGGCGGTCATTCTGGATGTTCAGCTCCTCGAGAGCCCTCTCCAGGCCGGCGACACCCTCTACCGTTGACTCCATCATTCCCTGATACAGCTCTACCTCGTCACTGATCTCCTCGGTGACCGACTCCAGATCGGAAAGCCCGGCCATTTTTTTTACCGCCTTACTGTGTGGGTGCGGTGTGGTGATCTCCCGCTGCGCGAGATAAAACGATTCAATAAACTCATCGAAACCATACCCTAATATCCTGCTGAGGGTATCCGCAACCCGCCCCTCACCGCTGGCGATCGGCTTTTCCTCCCCCTTCCGGTTCAATCGAACCCCATGATTCCCCTCCCGGTTGAGGAATCTGTGGATTTCATAATCGCTTCCGTCCGCGGTACGGAACCCGAGGGTCACACGACTATCGGCTCCCCCCCAGCGGATCACCTTCTCCAGTTCCCCGGAACCGAGAGAAAAGGTGCGTCCGAAAAGAGCGAAGCAGATGGTCTCGCCGATGGTGCTTTTCCCCGACTCATTATGACCACTGATGGCTATAACCCCCGCTTCCGGCAGATTGTCCAACACCAGGCTGGAGTACTTGAGCAGGTTTTCCGAATTTATCGAGGTGATAATCATCCCTGGCCCTTTTCTTTCAGCTTCCGCAGTTTACCCAGCGCTAACTCCATGGCCTCCCGGTAGACCCCTTCATCGAACGGCTCTCCCGAATTCCCGCGGCGTTCGAATTCCGCTTCACAGTAATCGGTGAATTCCTGAACCGGTCCGTGCAGAATCGATGACTCAAGAGGTTTCTGGCCGCCACTCTTTGGCATAGTGATCTCCATCTATTGAACCCCGGATAACGGGGTCAGGATTTCGGCAATCGACGAATAGAGTACCAAATTCATCGCCCGATGTTTTCAAAATCAGTCACTGTCTGCAACGGATCGCCCCCGGGCGAAAAACGGGGATTGTTCCATCGCCCACAAGAGCAGGCCCCTACACCTTCTCCCCCTCCGAACCTCCCCCGCAAGCGGGAGAGGAACGCCTCCCCTCGTCATTCCGGACGGAGCGCAGCGGAGATCCGGAATCCAGCGGCTGGTTCTCCTGGATCCCGGCATTCGCCGGGATGACGCGCTCCTCTGTCAGAGCGGAGCACCTGCAGAGACCCGGTTCCCCGGGCGAAAAAAAACAAGAGATTCTCCATCGTGCCGGGCGCCGGGCTCTTTCAACCCCCTCCCCAAGGGGATAACGCGGGGAAATAAGTGGAGACACCGATTCAGTCGATCACCCTGAACCAGGCCGTAAGTTCCGGCATATCCACCTCCCGCAGGGCCAATTCCAGCTCCGTGTTGAGGGGTACGTCACCGGGCAGCCGGATCTTCGTCTCCAGTGCCAGTTCGGGGATGATTACCGTGGCCCGCTTGTCCGTCATCTCCACGACCGTACCCTTCCCCCGCCATGCCCGGTTTCGCAGCAGGTAGATCATCTTCCAATGAGTATTGGAAAGCCGTTCCGCTCGGCGCACCCCTCGGGCACCGTTTTCCGACATGGCGATACGTTCCGCAATCTGTTGTTCCGACATCAAAACATCCCCCCGCAGATGACTGCGCAGCTGCTGATGGACCACCAGGTCCAGATAACGCCGCAGCGGACTGGTGGAACGGCAGTAGCTCTCCAGGCCCAGGCCGGCATGGGGTTCGGCCGCACTCTTCGATTGCCCCGGTTTCAGCTGTCGCCGGTATCCGTGGGTCTCCGCCAGACCCTGGGGAATCCGCGGGTTTTCAGGCGATTGCTGGGTCGCATAGGGTATGGGTATATGGTGCTCTCGGGCGTAGCGGGCCACCGCCTCCCCGGTCATGGTCATGGCCTCCGCCACCAGCTGTCTGGCGGCGGTGCGTTTCAGGGGTTGAATAACCACCCTCCCATCCTGTACCCGAACAGTCACCTCCGGCAGATTGAGATCAGAGGCGCCGGCTCCTTTCCGCCGTTGCCGGTAGCGATCGATCAACTCCAGAAGCGTTGCGAAGGGCTCCTCCTCCAGCCGGCCGTCTATCTCGCCATAGCTGTGACGGACCGCCCGGATCCAGCTCGGTGTTATATCGATGT
The DNA here is from genome assembly GCA_050287965.1 of Sedimenticolaceae bacterium. GTDB lineage: Bacteria > Pseudomonadota > Gammaproteobacteria > Chromatiales > Chromatiaceae > CBFDBF01. The sequence goes on along the minus strand of JBNKCX010000003.1, from coordinate 18,368 downwards.
CCACCGGTTCCCACCTGTCGTTCAGGCGGAACCCGAATGAGAGTGCCGGCGAGGTCTGCTGCAGTCCGAGACCCAGCTTTCTGGTGACGTCCAGCGGCAGCATGTGCAGGGTCCGTTCCGGCAGATAGAGGTTGGCACCCCGCGCCCGCGCCTCCCGGTCCAGATCCGAATCGGGCGTCACGATCGCTGCCACGTCCGCTACGTGGACCCAAATCCTGTCTCCCTCCAGGCTCAGGGCGTCATCCGGATCATGGGTCTCCTCGTCGTCAATAGCATAGGCCGGAAGATGTGTCAGATCCCGGCGCTCTTCCCGGGGCAGTTCCGGCACCGCCAGTTCCGGATCCGCCGTGGGCAGGGAGAGACGTCGCGGATAGGGATTGAACTCCCGCTCCCAATAACCGATCCCCACCAGAAAGCGGTGCGCGCTCTCGGGCTTTTCCGGATACTCCAACGCGCTGAGGATACGGCTTCTCTCCACCTGATTGAGAGCCACTCTCTCAACCTCCTGAAGCTGTTCCCGGTCCTGCTCCAGGAAGGTGTTGCGCTTGAGGCGTTCAAGGAGTTCATCCCACTCCCGTTTGGCCGATTCCCTGGCCTCCCGTGTGGCCCGATCAGCGGCGATCTGTTCGGCACTGCGGGCGCGAATGGCATCGGGATCCCCCTCAAAGTAGAGCCCCTCCGCCAGCAGCTCCCAGGCGGCCCAGGCGGTGGCCGGAGAATATTCACCAAATACCAGCTCCGCCAGTTCCTTCAGGTTGCTCTCTCCTCCCTCCAGCAACTCCCATGCCTCATCCGCATTCCCCTCCCGCGGATGCAACCGCGACAGACTCCCCACCGGTCCCGGATGAAGTGGAGCGATATCTTTTGGGCGCACCCTCTTGATCTTGCCTCCTTCCAGCTCAATATCGATCTTGTCACCGACACCCACCACGCGCGCCGGTTTTGACTTGTATAGCACCAGGCTATCGTTCGCTAAGGGGATATCCGACATTGTTTGAGCGCAGGAACGGGGTTCTATTGGTTTACACGAGAACCGGTATGATACCGTCTCAGCTTGAAAAGTACCGCCAATTGGAGAGTGTTTATGGAACCACTGATCAAATCGATGAATCTTAAGTGGAAAACCTTTCTTGAATCCCTATCCGCTATGGTGGATGAACAGGGGATTGTGCAGTTGGCGCAGGCCGCGCCATTTCCGGATTGCAGTCTCCATGACCTCTCCCATCTCGGGCTGCTCCGGATCAGTGGCGAAGACGCGGCCGACTTCCTCCAGGGGCAACTTACCAACGACATCAAATCGCTCACCGGAAACCGCAGCCAGATGAGTGGATATTGCACACCCCAGGGACGGATGCTGGCGAACTTCCGGGTGTTTTTCCGTGACGGCGCGTTCTTCCTCCAGTTGCCGGGGGAACTGCTCGCGCCCATTCAGAAACGGCTCACCCTATTCATCCTGATGTCAAAGGTAATCATCGAGGACGTCAGTGACCAGTTGGTTCGCATCGGTCTGGCAGGGTCCTGCGCGCATCAGATCCTGGCCGAGGTGTTCCCCGAAATCCCCGCCGCTGCCGGCGACGTCTCCCATGCGGATACCATAACCCTGCTGCGATTACCCGGCACCCCGGACCGGTTCGAGGTCATCGGCCCCTGCGAGGCCATGGTGGATCTGTGGAACAGCGTCAAGGAGACCGCTTCTCCCGCCACCGCCGATCACTGGGCATTACAGGATATCCGAGCGGGGATCCCCACGGTCTACAGCGCGACTTCCGAGTCCTTCGTACCCCAGATGGCCAATATGCAGTTGGTGGACGGGGTCAGTTTCACCAAGGGCTGTTATGTGGGCCAGGAGGTCGTGGCGCGGATGAAATATCTGGGTAAGTTGAAGCGCCGCATGCGCCTGGCCCGGGTGCCGGGTGACCGGCGGCCCCTAGCCGGCGAGGAGGTCTTTGCCGAGGAGGCCGGGGGATCCGGCCAGGGAACATGTACGGTCGTGGACGCCAGACCCTCGCCGGAAGGGGGTTATGAACTGCTGGTGGTAGTGACGGATGAGGCGTTCGAACGGGGCGACCTGCACATCGACAGTCCCACCGGGCCACGGCTGGAATTCCACCCCCTTCCTTACCCCCTTGACGAAGGGGAATAATCACCCCTAATCAATTGATATTCAAGGAATAACTACCACAGACAAGCTTGCAGGAAGGTCGCTGCCCCGGCACCTATCGACAACCGTTATTTACTTTACTTTTCCCGCTTCCTGCCAATATATACATTTAGGAACGGAAGTGCTGTACCGCGCACCATTTCCTCTCAAAAAAAGGGAATAAGGTCAAATCAACCTCTAGAGTACTGTGTAGCTATGATCAACGAACAGGAATTCCTTGAAGAACTCCAAACCGCCATTCACGAGAACAAAATTACCCTGCCCACGCTTCCGGAAGTGGCCCTGCGGGTACGCGATGCTATGGAGAGCGAGAACGTTACCAGTAAACAGATAGCGGATATCGTCGCCACCGACGGCGCCCTTGCCGCGCGACTGTTACAGGTAGCCAACAGCCCGCTTTACCGTGGTCGGGTACCCATAGAGAATATCCAGATGGCGGTAAACCGCCTGGGTAATAATCTGGTGCGCAACCTGATCACCAGCCTCGCAATGAAACAGATATTCCAGGCCACATCCAGCACTCTGGACAAGCACCTGCGGGCGGTATGGGAGGAAGGGGTAAAGGTTGCGGCGATATCCAGGGCCCTGGCGAAGCAAATCCCCCACCTCGATTCCGAACAGGCGATGCTTGCCGGCCTGATACATAACATCGGAAGTCTGCCCGTGCTGATGATGGCCGACGCCCATCCGGAGCTGATGCGCAGCGAACAACAGCTGGACCATCTGGTGGAGAGCCTCAATCCCATAATCGGGAAGCAGATTCTGGAGGAGTGGAACTTCCCGGCAACCCTTGTTTCTGTTCCTGAAAACTATCAGAACCTGGAATATGACAAAGGACCAAAGGCGGACTATGTGGACGTTGTTCTGGTCTCCCGCCTCCAATCTCTGCCCTCTCACCACCCCTCAGCCCAAGCCGACTGGAGCCGGGTTCCGGCATTCGCCAAGGTCGGTCTTGAACCGGAGATCGAAATCGTCGCCATAGAAGGGATGGCGGAAGAGGTAAGAGAGGTCGAGGATATGTTTTTAAGCTGAGAGCCTGAAATTCTGGATAGGAAGCCGGTGAAACCGTTTGCATAGGGTTTATGCGATGAAACATTTTATTGCAAACGTCGACAACTCTCAGGATATAACGGGATTCCTGGAGCAACCGGAGGTGCGCGAGGCGACGATTTCCGCCAGCGCGATATTGGTCCAGATCTTCTCCGGACGCATCGATACGTCATGGATTGAATCGTTAGCCCTCCAGATCAGAAAATCGCTGCCCCAGGCGATTGTGGCCGGTGTTTCCTCCAGCGGCGAGATTACCGAAGGCAACATACAGACCGGAACAACGGTTCTGTCACTGCTCAGTTTTTCATCCACCAACCTTCATTCCTCGTTTCTGGAATGCCGTCGCGGCGAAGAATACGCCACCGGCGAGGTAGTCGGCCGCACTTTCTCCGAGCTCAACCATTTGCAGGGACTCTTGCTGCTGGCGCCACCGACAAATCTTGATTGCGTCCGCCTGCTTGACGGCATCAACGCCTTGCTGCCCGAGGTGACATTGTTTGGCGGCGGAGCGGGCACCGAGGAGAAAAGCGGAAAATCGTTCATATTCAACACCGAAAATACATTCGAGTCCGGGGTCCTCGCGATCGGCTTCCAGAGCGAGACCCTGCATATAGCAACAGATCTGTTCTTCGGGTGGGAGGGGTTGGGTCCGCGCATGACCCTTACCGACGTCGAAGATAACAGGATCTGCACTATCGACAATCAGCCGGCATTCAACGTTTATAGCCGTTATCTCAGCATCGAACCCGGCGAGGAGCTGTTTTTACTGGAGTTTCCGCTGCTGGTGGAACGGGATGGCCAGATACTGGCACGCAACCCCGTTACCTGCGATGCAGATGGTGCGGTGTCCCTGGTAGCCGACGTGTACAGCGGTGAATCCGCCCGTCTCGGGTATCTCGATATCGACACTGTCATGGAAGATACCCGCGGTACTGTTGCAGTATTGGAAGCGTTCCAGCCGGAGGCGATCCTTCTATACTCCTGTGTCTGCCGCCGTTTCTTCCTGCAACAGGAGACAAAGCTCGAGACCCGGCCGTTCCAGAAGCTCGCGCCGGTAGCCGGATTTTTCACCTATGGAGAGTTCATCCGCCTTGGTGGGAAACCGCAACTGCTAAATTCCAGCCAAGTGGTTGTCGCCATGCGGGAAGGTGATAAACGGGGTTCTGCAGAAAGCGACAGAGTAAAAGTGAACGACGACGGCGATCGCTACCGCATGCGCCACATCCGCATCACCAGCAGACTGTTTCAATTCATCGATGCACTGACTGAAGAGGTGGAAGAAGCCAACCGCCTGCTGCAACACGAGGCGGAACATGACGCCCTGACCGGCGCCTATAACCGCCACCGGCTGGAGGGGGATCTCCTGGAAGAACTTTCACGAGCCAAGCGCTACGACCACCCGTTGTCACTGGTGATGTTCGACATCGACCATTTCAAGCGCATCAACGACGATCTGGGGCATATCACCGGTGACCATGTGCTGAAGGAAGTGGCCCGGTCGGTATGGGAACTGCTGCGCAAACACGACGCCATATTCCGCTACGGCGGCGAAGAGTTCCTGCTGCTTCTGCCGGAAACTGATCTGCAGGGTGCGCTGGCAGTCGCGGAAAAGGCCCGCGCCACTGTCGAGGCCTTATCCCTCTCATTGAACGGTAAGTCACTCCCCGGGATCACGGTTTCCTTTGGTGTGGCGACGGCACCGCAACACGGCAAGACCGTTGACCTATTACTGCAGGTGGTCGATTCCGCCCTCTACCGGGCCAAACAGGAGGGACGAAATCGGGTGGTGCCTGCGGAACCTGATCCCGCCTGAGCCGCTATTATGCGGTTTCCGCTTTCAGACGGCGGATCAGGAATCCCCCAGGCACGCTTTTTCCACTCAGCCGATTCTTCCCCGGCGGAACGATTTCATCCCGACCAGACAGGCAAGCCCGGAAAGCATAAGCAACAGTACGGAAGGAGCCGGAACGGCTTCCACAACCTCCCAGGACTCCACACCTATTACCAGCTCCGCGTGATCCAGAATCCTTGCGTCGTTCGCCGCGACGTCCGTAAATGGGTTCAGGAAACCGGCACCCCCGTCCAGGCTGAAGGAACCTGCAAACAGTTCCTGATCCGCATCAAACGCCAGACGAAGCAATATATCCCCTGCCAAATCAGCCGGTGTAAAGGTAAAACCCTGAAAGGCGAAATCCCCACCTGGAATATCCGCCGAACGGCCAAAAAACACCAGGGGACCGGAAGGCAATCCGAGGTACCCGGAAATATCCGCGTCAAAATTGCCCACGCCAATCTGGATACGCTCCCGTTCAACCAGGTTTTCATCCGTGATCAGCTTCATCCAGTACAATTGATTAACACCCGGTATTGCCGGTACCCAGGTCGAAGTCACTGCATAATCGCCGGCTTGATCCGTTATCGGGTAATTGCCATGGATGTAGCTCATCTCGCTTTTAATCGACAACGTGCCGAACTCACCCTGATTTACTGTTCCAGGGTTGCGAAAACTCACGGTAGAGCCGGATTCGATCACGGTATCGTCATAGATCTCCCAGAACAGCAGATCCAGGTTGCCGTCGTCGAACTCATCGACGGCGTTGAAAGGGGGATTTCCAACCAATTCAAAACGATCCAGCTGGAAGTTGTATGGGGCTGCCTGGACCGCGGTGGCCAGGAAAAGGCCCATAATAAACAGCACCATCAGGCAAATCTGCGTCTGCTTCCTTCTGCACATTGTCTTTCTCCCTATCCCGTTATTGTGGTGGTCACACAACGGCCTCCACAACTTTGCCTGAAATACTCCGTTTACGCCAGTCTCGCTGACCATTGAAGGCGGCACTCTCCCCCCGTCCAGCCGACGATTTCGATAACGGGTTCTCAGATCAGGGATCTTTTAGAACTGTTTCAAGTCGATGATGTCTCCTGAATACAGGTCATACAAGGATACCGAGCCGAATGGATAGAACACGTTTTGACGTCTACTCTTTTTTTATTCATCGCCCAACATATGGGTGTTCCTTCAACTAGAATAGCAATAGAATTTGAACCACATCATGCGTCGTAAAGAATTAACAAACGACGATGGCTATATTACGGACGGGATAACCGATTTAAGTGACCTGTTTGTCACTTACCTGGAACAACTGGGTGTGGAGTACATCTTCGGTGTTCCGGGAGGCGCCATCGAGCCTTTATATAATGCATTGGCCAGAAGTGAACGCCGGGGAGGCATTCGCGGCGTCGTGTCACGCCACGAGACCGGGGCGGCCTTCATGGCCGACGGCTATACCCGTGAGACCGGTAAACTCGGAGTCTGCTGCGCCACCACCGGACCGGGTGCCACCAACCTGATAACCGGCGTGGCAACGGCCTATGCCGACAATACCCCGATGCTGGTGATCAGCGCCCAAACCGCATTGCCGAATTTCGGCCGCAGGGCCCTCCAGGAGTCTTCCTGCACCGCGATCGACACTGTCAGCATGTTCCGACACTGCTGTGTCTACAACACCCTGGTCTCGCACCCCAAGCAGCTGGAGGGGAAATTGATCGCGGCTGTCATGGCGGCCTTTCGTTCACCGCGCGGCCCCGCTCACCTCAGTATCCCCCGCGATGTCTTCAGCACACCCTGGCAACAAACCGCACCCGTGTCACGCCTGCACGATCTGATTCAAGAGCACGCCCTGCTGGACAGCAATTCCCTGGAACGCCTCTGTTCGATACTTGAGGAGTCGAAACAGATGGTCCTGGTAGTCGGCCACGGGTGCGGCAATGCCATCGGCGCGGTAATGAAATTTGCCGTGCTTACCGGCGCCCATGTGGTCACCACCCCGCAGGGCAAGACCTGGGTTGATGTCTATCATCCCCTGTATCGGGGAGTATTCGGTTTCGCCGGGCACGAAAGCGCCCGGCAGATACTGATGGATAAGAAAACGGACTGTATTCTTGCGATCGGAACCAGTCTGGACGAATTCGCTACCAGCGGCTGGGACCGCATGGCGCTGCTTAACGAAAAACTGATCCACATCGACGATATCGCGGAAAACTTCTCCCGCTCCCCCATGGCGCGCATGCACCTTCACGGGCATATCGGCACCATTTTCAAGCGGTTGGTGGAGTGCACAAGAATAAAGGGAACACACAAACCCCATCAAGACGGCGAAGAAACCCGCGCCCAGGGATCGATCGACATACCATCTGATCGCCGCAACGACGACCGCACCCGGTGCGCACCCCGGCAAATCGCGCTGCAGGATGCCTCCAAATACCGCAATGACGACGGAATCATCACGCCGCAACGGCTGATCTGTGAACTCACCTGCCTGTTCCCCCCGGAGACGCGATTTCTCGCGGATGCCGGCAACAGTTTTGTCTGGACCACACACTATCTTCACCCTCGCCGGCCCGGAAACTACCGCGTGGGGATGGGCTTCGGCACCATGGGCTGGGCAATCGGCGCGTCGGTCGGCACCGCACTGGGCAATCCGGATGTTCCAACAATCTGCATCACCGGTGACGGCAGTTATCTGATGAACGGGCAGGAGATCACCGTGGCCGTTGCGGAAAGGCTCTGCGTCGTTTACGTCATCTTGAACGATCAGGCCCTGGGCATGGTGAAGCACGGTCAACGCCTGGGAGGGGCCGAGGAGACCGGCTACCAACTACCCGCCGTCGATTTCTGTGCCATGGCGCAGGCCATGGGGGCCCAGGCCTTCCGGATTCGCACCGCCAGAGACATGGCCGGGCTGGATATCGATGCCATATGCCGGCGCAAGGGACCGACGCTGCTGGATGTCTATATCGATTCGGAAGTGGTACCGCCGATGGGGGTGCGCGTAAGCTCCCTGGCACAACAGACCGGGAAAAAACAGACCGGTTTCAACAACTAGTAAACGGGATAATGCCATGAGCGGAAAAGACAAGCCTGAGGTGCGCAGCCGGGGTGACCGGTTCAGTCGACGCACACCCACGTCGATCTGGCGGGAAGTACCGGCACCCGGCAACCCTTATCTGGCAGAGTCCTGCCGCTGCCGCGGCTACGATCTTATGGCGCTTCTGGAAAAACGCAGCTTCGTGGATGTCCTGTATCTCCTGTTTCGCGGCGACCTGCCGACGACATCCCAGGCGAGGCTTCTGGAAGGCTTGATGATCGGCTGCATTAACCCCGGGCCCCGCTATCCTGCCACCCGTGCAGCGATGAACGCCGGTGTCGCCCGCACCCACACCGCCCATATCCTGCCGATCGGATTACAGGCCGCGGGCGGGGCTCACCTCGGCGGCGGCGAAGTGATCTCCGCCATGCGTTTTTTTCAGGCCAACCACGAACGGGATGCCGCAGCCCTGGCTGAACAGATACCGGAGTCCATCCCGCCGGAAAACGAAGACTGGCACCCCCTGCCCGGTTTCGGTACCCGCTTCGGCGGCAGAGACCCGATGCCTGCGCAGCTCGTCCGGCATTTGATGACCTGCAGCGAGGATACGGCCACGCTGCAGTGGGGTGAACGCCTGGTCTCCGCGCTGGGCTCTTCTCCAGTGGGCTGGCTGAGCACGGGTGTTGTGGCCGCCGCCCTGACGGACCTGGGTTTCGAGCCCAGGGAGGGGGCGGGACTGTTTCAGCTGCTGGTGGCACCCGGCCTTCTAGCCCACGGTCTGGAGTTGGCGGACAAACCGATCACCAGCATGCCGTTTCTGGACGAGGAGCACTATCTGATCGATGAACAAGCACGCAAAACCTGAATACGACTATTGGGATTCCCGGCGCGGCGTTATCCGCACCCGCAAGGGAGGCTGGGAGATCGGCAAGGCGGTCCACAACCACGGCTACTCCATGATGGAGGACCTGGTGGGCGAAGCCTCCTATTTCCAGGTACTGGTGTTGAATACCACCGGCCGGCTGCCTTCCAGGCAACTCGCGGATTGGCTGGAGGCCCTCTTTATCTGCCTGAGCTGGCCGGATGCGCGGATCTGGTGCAATCAGATCGGCAGTCTCTCAGGTACCCTGCGTACCTCACCGGTGGCCGCCGTCTGCGCCGGAATTCTGGCCGCCGATTCACGCATGTACGGCCCCGGTACCCTGTCAGCTGCCGCGGATTTCATCACCTCCGCCCTTGAACGGCATGTCGCCGGGGAATCGGTGAAACAGATCGTCGAGACGGCGCCCCGCCATCGGGACCGACCGATCCCGAACATCGTCGGCTACGCGCGACCCCTGGCAACCGGAGATGAACGGATCGCCGCCATGGAACGGGTTGCGCGGGAGCTGGGATTCGAGGCGGGGAGGCATCTGGCACTGGCCTATGAGGTGGAGCGCTACCTGCTGGAAACCTATCAGGAAGGAATGAATCTGGCCGGATACTGCGTGGCGTTCCTCTCGGACGAAGGGTATTCTGCGACCGAGATCTACCGCCTTCTGAGCACCTGGGTCTCCTCCGGGGTTCACGCCTGTTTCGCCGAGGCGGCGGACAATCCCGCCGAGGGCTTCTTCCCCCTGCATTGTGAAGACGTGGAATACCTGGGCGAAGCGGACCGGCCGGTACCGGATGCATCCTGAAATCTCCGCGGGACCCCTTCCGTCATTCCGGCGAAGGCCGGTTATTTCAACTCGATCTCAGGGCAGAAGCACAAGCAGTTCCGCCAGGCTTTTTACCACCTGACCGTATCCCTCGTGGATATAGATCCCCAATTGTGCGATCAGCGAATAAGCGAAACCGATCTGAGCCAGGGCATAACCCGCGATCGCAAACTGTCCGATACTCACAACTCCCAGACCGAATTGCGATATGGTCAGTATTCCGTAGGCAAACTGGCCGATTGCAATGACCCCCTTTGCAGGTACCGGCATATAGTTAGGACGATACTTGAAGGAGACATGAAGCAGGGGCAGACCCAGTAACGTTGCCTCGGACTTATACTCAAACCCCCATCCATCCCACTTCTCCCGCGCGGGATACGGGGCCCCGCAGTTCGGGCAGGCCAAAGCCTGTTCCGATACTTTATGGGTACATTCCCGACATGCTTTCATGCTCAGGTACCCATCCGTCATTCAGCGACCTGGCGTATTTCACAGAATAAGCTCCCAATATCCCACATCGATCCATGCCCCGAACTTCCACCCCACCTGCTTGAAATGGGCGACCTTCTCAAACCCCAGTCTTTCATGCAGCTTCACGCTTGCGGGATTCGGTTGCGTAATACCTCCGATCACGCTATGGATATTCATGTCCCTCAACCTGAAAATCAACGTCTCGTAAAGACGCAACCCTATACCCTGGGATGTATGGTCGGGCGCCACATACACGGTGCTCTCCGCTGAATACCGGTAGGCGCAGCGGCTTTTCCATGTGGCGGCGTAGGCAAAACCCGATACCTCTCCATCCTTCTCAAATACCAACCACGGATAGTTCGCCGTCACCTCTTCAATTCTGGCCGTCATTTCCTCTACCGTCACAACCTTCTCCTCAAAGGTGACAATAGTGTTTTCCACATAATGGTTATATATCCCGCTTATTGCCTCCGCATCGGTTTTACAGGCATCTCTTATCATTTTCTCGTTACCACCATTGACGGGTTTACCCGGAATCCGGCGGAATAACATATCCCTACCGGCAGGCTACATCTGGCAGATTTAGTTATTCACGACCATCCGTTTCGGCTCTCCGACCGCGGCATACTTTCCACTCCTGCTATGCTCCACAAACGATTTCCGGTTCCCCGGAAATGCCGAGCAATTGCCCCTTTTCAGCCAGGGTGGAAAGGTAATCCACCTTCCTGGAACATGAATATTTAGGGCTCATTTCCATAGATATATCGATTTTTCCATCTCCGTCCCTATCCCCCGCCCATAACAGCTCGAATCGCGGCTCATCGTAATGCAGTTCGTTTTCCCCGCGCTCCGCCATGTCCCACAATACCTGGCGTGTTTCGTTACAGGTATATACCAGCCTGAAATCGTTGGTCTCCTCATTGCCTTCGGATTTTAGCGCACATCGTTCAGACCCCATCACAATTTGTGCCGACCTCCCGGGTATCCCCAAATAGGTGTCACCCGAAACTTGAACATCGGCAGGCGCTCCTGACTGGACGACCTGTGTGATGCCTAATCCGGCGATCACAAACAACCATTTCATAGCGAAACCCCTCGAATATCCCACTAGTATGTAAATGGCAATAAAACCCTGTTTGATAAAACACTTCCTTCTTCTTGAGGAAAGAGAATGCCCAACATGTCATCCTGCTCACCTTCCTCACCTTGATCCACGACCTTTATCTTTCCGATCACAGATGTTTTTCCTATTTCTATAGTTACACTATTCTCGACACATACCCATGATCCGACATGACCCTCCACCTCCATAGTATCTCCGGCTTCATGATATGCCTGGATATTAACTGTATTGTTCGGCTCAAAGAATACTTCCACCAGTCCCTGCCCGCCTTCCGCGGCCCATCCACCCTCCTGCAGCGGGATAATGCATTCTGCGTATGTGGCCGTACTGAACACCAGCAACACCAGAGATATAGCCCGGACACTATGCACTGTAATGACCCTCACGATTATCTATTTCGCGTACCACCTGATTTTTCTGCTTCTGCTTTCTGGCTGCCGGGCACTATACCGGGTTAAATATGTGGCATCCGGCACTTAGGTAAATTCAACAATGATAACTTCGTCGGATGATATCGTCTGACGTGCCTGTTTATAGTTCACAATATTCAGGCATCTCACATGCGCATATATCAAATATCATGCATAGCGTCTGCCTATTCGGACACATTTCCAGCGACTGGGGCAGAAAATCCGGGTTCGGGGAAGGTCTTCGTGGATCACGTCAAGCATACTAATCTGTGCTAGATAAGATATATCAGACATACCGCACTAAACCATATAACGGACATAACTAATACTACTTTCAGTTTGGTAGAACCACTTTCCACTTGCTTTAGTACGGATCCCGCATATATAGCCGGCACTATCGATAATCCACCGCCCAACACAAGGCCCATAAAAAATCCGGCTACAGGCGCCCACATTTCCTCTTCCGCAGTACCTTCATACAGAAACGCCATATAGAACCAAATAACCCCCCATAACAATATGCACCCCAAAAGCAATCTAATGCCGATCTTTTCTGATCTTGCGAGGTCAACTGACATGTAGGATTCGCTCCTTTGCGCACAACCACCCATTCAACGGCCTGCCCGATGCAACACTTACCAGCGATCACATAAATACTGCCGGCGATCTATCGGATCTTGCATGCGGGGTCTAGAACCATTTAATGTTGGTCATTTAGTGAATAATATCTGAATCGCCTTCCATTCCATCGTCTACCGAAAAAGGCTCGATGCGCATATATTTGCCGACTGTTACACATGATGATTCTTGCGCCGATTATGCCAAATAAATTGGACTAAGCCGCGAACGGATACGACAATAATAAAGAGCACGATACATAAAATAATGCTCATTGAATCGGTGAAAATACCGGCATCATAAGTCGGGCTATTTTCTCTCTCCATCTGGTAGAAAAACAATATCCATAGCGCAAACCAAGTTGTAATGGAGTAGATAAGAAGTTTCCTACCCCAGGGCAGGAATATAGGTAAAAAGATTATTACCGCAAATATCGCAAGTATCAGATATCCCATAATTTTCACCTACATATCACGACAATATGCCCATCGGACGCGGCACGACGGCTAACTGGATACTTCGTCTGATTTAGACAATTAATCAAATGTTCCTCATCCACCTATGATTTATCGATGCGCTCAGGACACCCATTTACATAACAGTCATGGTATTGCTTCAGCTCTCTGATTCGTTCCTGCAACTTATCGTGGATGCAACTATGCAAATAGACCGCATTTGACGAGCCAGAAGCACCGGGAATCATCCTGGATCTACACTCAGATTCAATATATTCCTCCCATTTATTTTGAGTATCAAGAACAGCAGCGACCTGATCCTTATTTTTAAACGTTTTCTCAATCTGCTTTATTATCGCCGAGATTTCATGCTTTTTGGCTTCGTTTGCCTTCATTTCACACTTTGCCATTTCGCTGGTCGCCTGCCAACGCTCTTGACACTCCTCAAAGCTATTCTGACCATAAACCGCGAATGGAGCCAAAACAATGGCAAAAGATAAATTGATGAATTTTGACTTCATTCGCTATCTCTCAAGAAAAGTTAACGGCCGAACTCAGTGGAGTGAGCGATAGCACCCATCCACCGGACGCCCATGGATAGCCTTACTTGGCACGATGAAATACGGCACCATTTATCCCTGCCCTTTGCCCGCAGCTAATTCGTTTACATTTGTCAGCGTTATCAATAAGAACCACGGAATTATCAAGAACTATTATTGACAAGACGCAGTGTATATCTTGCTCATATTGAGCATATTTGTATGTCTCGTTATCTCTTGATTCCGCAACACCAGACATGTGACATTGATGGGAATTCCCTCCAACGGCGCGAAACCAAAACCTTAATTGTTTCGGCGTCCTTTCGCCAATAAGAATCTCGCCGCCATAGGGATCAGTGTACTTGATCGCCTGTCCTGAAAACTCAGGTACAGGAATCTCATCCGCCCAAGCGGAATTTAACAAAGAAATCATATAAATGAACAATATCCTCTTTAACATCGCGGTGTATCCTTATAAGACTAACGCCCAAAATCCGCGGCGCCTGGCTTTTCGGCATCCGCTGTTCTTTGTTGTTGGCTAATCCGCAGTATCGCAGTCCTGCTTAGAAATAATTTCGGGCCCTGATACCGCATCAATCCGGCGGTTTCGGCTTTCTCAAGAGAAACATCAAAAGCGGATTTTGACACATGGAACGGTGGCTCCACAAAAAGAACTTGAGCGGATGGCCACATCATGCGTGCTATCTCACCGAAGAAGTTGTCTTTGTCTGAAAGCTCATGAACAACATAGAACAAGAGAACAAAGTCCACCCTCCCTGAGATACCGATGCCCATCTTGTCGCACTTATGTAATACAATGCGTTTCTCTATTTCCGTTCCAGTGATCTTGCGCCGTATCTTATCGAGCATACCTTCCTGCAGGTCAACCGCAATGACTCGACCAGTACTTCCAACCAGGTGCGCCATCGGTATTGTAAAAAACCCCGGTCCACATCCAACATCCAACGCCGTCATTCCTTCCTTTACGTATGGACTGAGTATCTTTAGAGGGTTCTGCACTACCCGCCTTACCATATTGTCAAGACAGCCAGATATACCCACCGGGCAAATTCGATCCTGATCTTTATTCATGATCCCTCATATTCTGGTTGCCAACATCACGCATAAGGAGCCGAGCATAAAACCTGAGGCCTCTATATTGTAGCCTTGACGATCATCGAACCGACGGAGGCGTGTCAGCGCCGGAGTCCGTGTTATGCCGCTTGTTTGCGCCTGCATATACCAACCAGAAAAGTGCCGACATTGCGAAACCACCAACGCCAAAAAACAAGCCTTCCGCATACGGCGGCGGTTGGACTCCGACTGACGGAATTACACACGCAGCACCAATTAACGCTCCAACCAGTAAAACTACTGCCCCATTAAATATCCCTATACGTCTAAGAATGAATATTGCTGGTATCCCCACGACAACACTTAAGACCAAAATGACAATTAGATATGACAGCGCAAGTATTGGGAAATTCTCCAAAGCAGGGTAAAGCCGGCCGATGGGAAAGCCAAGCCAGTAATGGATAATTCCCAGTATCATTGAAGTTACAGTAGCCCCGACAATAAGCGCCGCGCATAAGCGTTTCCAGTTAATTTCATTTGACCTTGTCATTAGCGTTGCCGTTTAAGCTGTGAGTCGCGTAGCGAAGCATCCCAGTAGGTTATGCGCAAATTTCAATTGTAACCGCCTCATTCTCCAACATAACCTCATCACAGACTCTGATAATCAAATCCATTGCTTCTTATCCTTTACGGAATCAGACTTCATGAACATTGAATGAGCGGATGTGGCGCGTCTGCGCTGATGTCGGCTGAAAGCGCTTGTTATGCTTCTACCTCATCTTTTCTAGCACTTGAACAACACCCATTGAGTCAGTTACCATTTTTTCCTCCGAAAGGCCGGTTACCTTGATGCTATGCGAACCTATAACTATTTCGTTGCCTTTTATACCAAATATCTCTGGCTTCATTGCGATACCACTTGAACTAACAATCCATAGATTATCTTTAAATTCCCAAATATCCTCTCCAAGCCCAAGTTCCTTTGTATCCATATCCCCCATTTTTACGATCAACCATCGACCTTGTATTGCCTCTTGTGATAACTCCAATGCGTGGGCCGCAATAGATAGTGTACAAAGAATTAAAACCAAAATGATTCTATTCATAATTTCCTCTTAAGCATGCTCAAAAAACATAACGCTCACCTCACCGGAAAACAAATTTCGTCACATTTCAACATGTCACGAGCCACCTTTACTCAAGCGTATTCAGGGATTCTGGATTGGTATTATCGGATCACTTGTTCCTGGAGGAAACATCTGATAAAGCCTATTAACAGCAGCTTGATAGTTGGGCTGCGCTATTTTCGTGTGATGTGCTAAGAGCGACTTCCACTCGTCCGCAAGGACCTGTTTGCATGCGTTGTCGATTGGAACTGCAATGTCATATTTGGCGTTCGGAAGTGCCCCACCTCCGTCGCCTCGCGCATGGACAACCTGAAGTTCGTCTCTTTTGAAGGCATCCGAGAGGAGATTTCTGGTGTTATCGAGGTCCAGCCCATAGTGCATTTCCATGAATCCGTTTCTTGAATACCTTTTAAGAAAGCTGGAGCAAACAAAAATTGAAATAATCCCACCCGTCGGCATATAGCCAAAGTTACAGACTATTTGGAACTTGTCTTTGGCCATTTCGTCGACCGCCTCGTATCCGTCGTCTCGAGTTCCATCCGTTCTAATCATCAGATAGGGCCCGGGATCTCCGTCGAGCCGGAATAAACCGGTAACAATCGAATTATTCACCAGGTCTGAATAGGTTGAAGCGAGAAGCCGTCTTATGATTTGGGTCCGAGAACAGAACGACTTGTCGCAGGCCGCGCGACTCGTCACAGGCCAAATACCAGTTGCTCCCCTCGGTTCGATTGATCTGTTTAACCGTTTGGTGTTTAGAGATTGATTCTGTAGTGGGTTGATCCGGCTTCCAGAACTGCCACCATTGCTTATGTTGTGGAAGCAAGCGCTCGGCAAGCGCGCCGGGGTTTGCGTGCGAGGAACTTTCTACCGTCGCTTTTCGTGGGAGCGCACTATTCTCGGCAGGTTCATGCGTAAGGTTCTCTAACACTGTAAATGCCGCACTGTAGTCTCGTTTCTCGTAGTCCACCAACCACTGTTCTGTTCCGAAATTGTTATTGAGAACCTTACCGAAGAAGACTGGCTTACCATGCTTCGGCTGCAATTCCTTGATCCTCGCAACTGCCTCTTCCTTGGTGCTGAAGTACTGTGCCATATGATCTACCTCCTATTGACTCAGATTTTGCTCAACATCGTAAATAGCCGGACGTAAAAAACGAAGCGCAGCGTAGCTTTTTGCGGTCCACTCCGGTTTTCATTGTTAAGCCAATTATTGCGTTTAACGCTCGGTCAGCGCCAACTTTACTCCAAGAGCCAAGAATAAACCGGCAAATGTTTTATGCGCGCCTTGAATTACCGAAGGCGAACTTGCGACAAAGTGACGCACCTGATTGGCTAACAGGCCGTAGCCTACAAATACCACGAAGGTCATAAGCATGAACACCAAACCTAAATACAACATTTGAGCCAAAGCCCCGTTAGAGCCTCCAGAAACGAATTGCGGAAGAAATGCAAGAAAGAAAATTGAAAGTTTTGGGTTCAGGATGTTTATAAGAAACCCCCTGGTCACAATCTGTACGAAGTTTGCATGACTGGTCGAATTAAATTCTACTTTTCCAGATTCCCTCCACATTGCCCACGCAAGATATGCGAGATACAACACACCCACAAATTTGAAAATCTGGAATGCGAGTGCACTAGTGTGAAGAATTGCGGCAATTCCAAATATGCTTGCACTGAGATGAGGCACAATTCCCATAGTACACCCCGCTGCCGCAAAGATGCTCGCCTCGGCACCACGAGACAAACCGGTAGATACGGTATATATCACTCCCGTACCCGGCAGAAGAACTACGATTAAAGATGTAAGTAAGAACTCGAGGCTCATGGTGCGTAAACTTTTTCTCTATAAGGAATAACGCTGTGGTAAGCGGCGGCTGGTACGGAGCGGCGTTTGCGCAAAAATGGCGAAGCAATGCGCAAAAGGCCGCGCAGTACCAGGCGTCCGAGTGAGCGAAGCGAACGCCTTGACCACCTTGCTATGGCTGACTACAATACCAATTATTGGTACTTTTTGAGATCTTTCCCCATGAGCAAAAACACCAGTATTACCCTTGGCGAGCACTTCGATTCCTTTATTACCGAACAACTTGAAAATGGCCGTTACGCCTCGACTAGTGAAGTTGTTCGGGCGGGGCTCCGTTTGCTGGAAGAGGAAGAAACCAAGCTTTCCACGCTTCGAAAGCTGCTTGAAGAAGGTGAAGCAAGCGAGTTTGTTGAATACTCGCTTAGCGGCCTGATCGAAGAGCTGGATAGCGAAACCCATTAATGCCTCGTTTCAGGATAAAAGCCGCTGCTCGGGCGGATTTGAAAGGGATTGCCAAATACACCGAGCAGACGTGGAACCGTGAACAGCGTAATAGCTACCTGACAGAAATTGACCAAGTGTTCCATCGCTTGGCTGAGAACACAGAACTTGGCAAAGCCTGTGACCAAATTCGTTCGGACTATCGAGTTTTTCCGGTAGGTAGCCATTTGGTTTTTTACAAAATAGGCGCAGGAAATGCCGTTGAAATAATCCGCGTACTCCACAAACGCATGGATGTTTCTTCCCATTTTTTCAAGCCATAACGACCAAGCTCAGTCGAGGAGGCGCGACAGAGCCGACGTCGGCTGTGGCGCCGTGTTAGGCGGTAGTGTCAGGTTTTTTGTGTGTGAGCCGTTTCAGTTAATCAATCACCCAACGTAAATCGGTTACCGAATTGTATCGCGAATTGAGCCTTTGCCGCAGCCCATGCAATTGGTGGGTTTTTCCACTTCGCGGTAATGTTT
>JBNKCX010000002.1:0-9140 GCA_050287965.1 Sedimenticolaceae bacterium | reverse complement strand
TGTCAGTTGTCAGTTGTCAGTTGTCAGTTGTCAGTTGTCAGTTGTCAGTTGTCAGTTGTCAGTTGTCAGTTGTCAGTTGTCAGTTGTCAGTTGTCAGTTGTCAGTTGTCAGTTGTCAGAAAAGTGTATGTCAGGTTCGGATAATTACCACCCAGACCGGCAACCATCGACCGAAAACTAATCATCGTTCACTGACAACTGTTAACTGTTAACTGTTAACTGACAACTACCTCATCAACATCAACTTATTCAGCCGCTGAACAAATGCCGCCGGATCCTCGAGCTGTCCCCCTTCGGCCAGGGTTGCCTGATCCAGCAGGATCTTCGCCAGGTCGACGAAGATATCCTCATCCGCTTCCTTGTCCATCCGTTCCACCAGCGGGTGCCGCGGATTAACCTCCAGGATGGGCTTCATGGCCGGGGTATCCTGACCCAACTGCTTCATGAGCCGCTGCAGGTTGGCACTCATATCGTAGTCACCAACCACCAGACAGGCCGGTGATTCGGTGAGCCGGTTACTGATGCGTACCTCCTGAACCGCCTCACCCAGGGCCTTCTTCAGACGCTCCACCAGCCCCTCATACTCTTCGGCAATTTTCTCCTTAGCCTCCTTCGACTCCTGGTCCTCCAGGTCACCGAGATCCAGTTCCCCCTTGGCCACCGACTGGATGTGCTTGCCTTTGTATTCGGTGAGATGGGAAACCAGCCACTCATCCACGCGGTCGGTGAGCAGCAAAACCTCCACGCACCTGTCCTTGAAGACTTCCAGGTGTGGACTATTTAGCGCAGCGGCATGGGTATCCGCCGTGATGTAGTAGATCTTCTCCTGCTTCTCCTGCATGCGTTCTATGTACTCATCCAGGGAAACGGTCTGTTTGACCCCTTCCGACCTGGTGGTGGCGAAACGCAGCAACCCGGCAATCCGCTCCCGATTGGCATAGTCTTCCGCCGGCCCCTCTTTCAGTACCTTGCCGAACTGATCCCAGAAGGTCTGATACTTTTCCGCATCATCCTTCGCCGTTTTTTCCAGCAGATCGAGGATCCGTTTTACGTTGGCGTTGCGGATGGTATCGATTTTCCTGTTGTGCTGCAGGATCTCACGGGAAACATTGAGCGGCAGATCATCCGAATCCACCACGCCCTTTACGAAGCGCAGGTAATGCGGCATCAGTTTGTCCGCTTCATCCATGATGAAGACCCGCCGCACGTAGAGCTTCACGCCGTGCTTCTGATCCCGATCCCACAGATCAAAGGGTGCCCGCCCCGGAATAAACAGCAGTGAAGTGTACTCGTTGGTTCCCTCGACCCGGTTGTGAACATGGGCGAGCGGATCCTCGAAATCGTGTCCGATATGTTTATAGAACTCATTGTATTCCTCGTCCGTGATATCCGACTTATTGCGCATCCAGAGAGCCGTGCCCCTGTTTACCTGTTCCCATTCCGGCTCTTTCTTCTCCGCGTCCTCCCCGTACAGCTCTTCCAGCATCTCAATGGGGATGGCGATATGATCCGAGAACTTGCTGATAATGGAACGGACGCGGAACGGCTCCAGGAACTCCTCATCCCCTTCCCGCAGGTGCAGGGTGATGTCGGTACCGCGGACCGCCTTCTCCACCGTCTCTATGGTGTAGCTTCCCTCGCCCGCGGACTCCCAACGAACCCCGTGCTCAGAACCCAGGCCCGCCCTGCGGGTCACCAGCGTCACCTTGTCGGCAACGATGAACGCGGAGTAGAAACCGACACCGAACTGCCCGATCAGCTGACTGTCCTGGCTCTGTTCCCCGGTCATGGACTGCAGAAACTTACGCGTCCCCGAACTGGCGATGGTTCCGATGATATCCGCCACTTCCTGACGACTCATCCCGATACCGTTGTCGGAAACCGTGATTGTGCGCCGCTCCTTATCCACGGATATCCGGATTCTCAGGTTGGGATCATCTTCATAGAGGGCGTCATCGGCGAGCGCCTCGAAGCGGAGTTTCTCCGCCGCATCCGAAGCATTGGATATCAATTCGCGCAGAAAGATCTCTTTATTGCTATAGAGAGACCGGATCACCAGATTAAGTACCTGGCTCACCTCTGCCTGAAATTCCAACGTTTCCTTATGCGCCTCAACCGTCATGTCTATTTCGCCTCCAGTACGTTTCAATGGGGTGGAAAACCGGGATATTATGCAATCAACGCCGCCCAAATGGGCGGAGACCGGGCTTTTACATGCGTCCTGAATAAAAAAATTCAAGACCTGTATCGAATCCTAACATCGCCTATGATTGAATAAAGGAACCTCTATCAGAGGTTTCTAAACTATTTCTGGATACGGAATCCATGATCAACAAAGAGATCGCAACAACGCCATTCCTGGATCAACGCCCGGGCACCTCCGGATTGCGCAAGAAGGTAAAGGCATTCCAGGTGCCTAATTATCTGGAGAATTTCGTCCAGTCCATATTCGACACCCAAACGGACCTGAGCGGCGGTCTGCTGGTGCTGGGGGGTGACGGCCGCTACTACAACCGCTCCGCCGTTCAGACCATTCTGCGCATGGCGGCGGCAAACGGCGTTGCGCGAACCATAGTGGGCCAGGGCGGGTTACTTTCCACCCCTGCCGCATCCCACGTTATTCGCAAACACCAGGCTCAGGGCGGCATCATCCTTTCCGCCAGCCATAATCCGGGGGGACCGGAAGCGGATTTCGGCATAAAGTTCAACGTCCCCAACGGCGGCCCGGCCCCGGAGGGTGTCACGGAAGCCATCTATCAACGTACCCGTGTAATAGATCGCTATCTCACCTGCGAGGCCCCGGATATCGACCTGGATACCATCGGCACCTCGAGCCTGGACGAAATGACGGTAGAGATCGTCGATCCGGTGGAGGATTACGCCATCCTGATGCGCAAGCTCTTCGACTTCGACGCCATCCACTACCTCTTCGAATCAGGCCTGTTCGTAATGCGTTATGACGCCATGCATGCGGTTACCGGCCCCTACGCCGAGCGAATCCTGGAACAGATGCTGGGCGCCGAACCCGGCACGGTGCTGAACGGTACCCCGCTGGAGGATTTCGGCGGTGAACACCCCGACCCCAACCTGGTCCATGCCCATGAGGTGGTGGAACTGACCCACGGATTCGATCCGGTGGATTTCGCGGCCGCCTCCGACGGCGACGGCGACCGCAACATGATCCTGGGGAAAGACTTTTTTGTAACCCCCAGTGACAGCCTCGCGGTGATGGCGGCAAACGCCCACCTGATCCCGGGCTACCGCAGGGGAATCTCCGGCATCGCACGCTCCATGCCCACCAGCCAGGCGGCGGACCGGGTGGCCGATTCTTTGGGTATCGAATGCTATGAGACCCCCACCGGCTGGAAGTTTTTCGGCAACCTGCTGGATGCCCGCAAGATCACCATCTGTGGTGAAGAGAGTTTCGGCACCGGTTCCGACCATGTGCGGGAAAAGGACGGGCTCTGGGCGGTGCTCTTCTGGCTCAATCTGCTGGCGATCAAGCAGATGTCGGTGGCCCAGATCGTCCGGGAACACTGGCGTAAATTCGGGCGCAACTTCTATACGCGCCATGATTACGAGGGGGTGGACACGGAAGCGGCGAACGGGCTGATCCGGCATCTTCAGGATAACCTGGCCACGCTGCCGGGCCGAAGCTTCGGCGATTTCACCGTCGAGTATGCCGACAACTTCAGTTACACCGACCCGGTCGACAGCAGCATTTCAGAAAACCAGGGTGTTCGTATCGATTTTACGGACGGCTCCCGCATCGTGTTCCGTCTCTCCGGCACCGGTACCGAGGGGGCGACCATCCGGCTCTATCTGGAACGCTACGAACCGGATCCGCAAAAGCAGCAACAGGAAACCGCAGAGGTCATGGCCCCGCTGGAAGCGATCGCTCAGGAGATCGCGCAAATCGCCGAACGCACCGGACGTGACCAACCGAGCGTAATCACCTGATCCCCCCCGGAATCGGTACGACCCCTACTGCTCTTTCTCCGGAATTTCTCTGCGCGACCAGTAACCCGCCAGCAGCGAACCCGACAGATTGTGCCAGATGGAGAACAGCGCCCCCGGCACGGCTGCCGCGGCGGAAAAGTATTTCACCGCCAAGGCGACACCCAGGCCGGAATTCTGCATTCCGACCTCGATGGCGATGGTGCGACAGGTCCGCTCCTCCCATCCCATCAGGCGGGCAACCCAATAACCTCCCGCCAGTCCCGTTGCATTATGCAGTATCACGGCAACCGCCACGCTTACTCCCATTTCCGCCAGATTGTCCCGGTTCAACGCCACCACGATAGCGATGATCACTACGATGGCAGCGACGGAAAGCAGCGGGAACAGCGGCTTGGCACGCCGCAGATACGAACCTGCCAGGCTGTTGACCACCACTCCCAGGGTCACGGGCAATAGCACGATTCTCGCCACTGACTCCAGCATCTTCCATACCGGCACCGGTACCTGCTGTCCCACAAAAAACCAGGTCAGAACCGGCGTGGCCACTACCGCCAGCAAGGTTGCACAGGTGGTCAGGGTAATGGAAAGGGCGACGTCACCGCGGGCCAGATAACAGATCACATTGGAAGCGGTGCCGCCGGGGCAGGCCCCCACCAGCACCAGACCCACCAGCAGCGGTTGGGGCAGCCCCATTAATGAACCGATCACCCAGGCGGCCAGCGGCATCAGCAGATACTGCAACAATACGCCTGTTGCGATCACCTTCGGGCGCCGCAACACTTCGGCAAAATTACCCCAGGTCAGGGTCATGCCCATTCCAAACATCACCACACCCAACAGGGGGACGATCGCCGGTTTCATACCGAGGTAAAGATCCGGCCACAGATAAGCGCTGACCGACAGCAGGACCGCCCAAAGCGGAAACAGCGAAGTTATTCGGTGAAGCATAATTAATCGACCGTTATCGGTTTCCCCTATCGGATAAAACAACTACCGCTCCTCCCGCGGGCGGAACGGCGCCGCCGATGATGGACGGCACCTGTCGCATGATAACGCGTAAACCGCTTTTGCCGGCGGAAATGCGGCCTGTCCGATCACCGCAACTGAATTGACAGGCAGGTTCAATCCGCTACTGTATACCGATCCTCCGGACAAGCACGGAAATAACCACCATGTATCGTCATCTCGACGCCGACAAAACGGTTGCCACTGTTGCCAGACTCATCAGTCGTATCTCCGAGCGTTTTCCCGAATCCAGTTTAAGCCGGGTCTGCGAGGAGCTGCATTCAGTGGCCGAAGAGAGCAAGGCCCGGGCGCTGCAGATCGCCAGGCCGAACTACTGGCTGCGACTGTCGGTGGCGTTGGTGGTGGCGCTCAGCCTGCTGGGACTTTACTACAGCATCTCGCTGTTGGAGATAGCCTCCCGGCCCTTCAGTATCGGAGAACTGGTACAGGCCAGCGAGGCGGGCATAAACGACGTCGTCCTGATCGGCGCCGCAATCCTGTTCCTGGTAACGGTGGAGACACGTGTCAAACGCGCACGGGCATTGAAAGCGTTGCACGAACTGCGCTCCATCGCCCATGTCATCGACATGCATCAGCTTACCAAGGACCCGGGACGTCTGAGCAGGGATATGATACTTACCCCTTCCTCGCCGTCGTCAAAGATGTCGGCCTACGAACTCACCCGTTATCTGGATTACTGCAGCGAAATGCTCTCGCTTACCGGCAAGGTGGGTGCGCTTTATGCCCAGAACTTCGAGGATGCGGTGGTACTCTCCGCGGTAAATGACCTGGAGGGTCTGACCACGGGCCTGAGCCGCAAAATCTGGCAGAAAATCATGATCCTGCAAAAACTGGATGAAAGGTCCGTTCACCGGGAACAACCGTTCCTGAAGACCTGACCGGCAAGAAGAACCTGTCGCAACCCGTGGCAGGAGCACGCCATACGCCGCGATACCCCGGGGCCGAATAACTCACCTGCGACCCGGCACAGGTTCTACAATTAGCTAAGAACCGTCGTCACCATCATTCCGGGATTGCCTATATGGACAGCAATGTCATCTGGCTAAACCAATTAAGCATCAACGATATCGATAAGGTCGGGGGAAAGAACGCCTCCCTGGGAGAGATGATCCAGAACATCTCCGGCGCCGGGGTCCGGGTCCCCGGGGGATTCGCCACCACGGCACACGCCTACCGCACCTTCCTGGCCCAGGACGGACTGGGGGATCGCATCCAGTCGGAGCTGGATGTCCTGAATGTGGACGACGTCAACCGGCTGGCCGAAACCGGCGCCCGGATTCGCGGCTGGATCCTGGAACAGCCGCTGCAACAGGAACTGGAACTGGAGATCCATAAGGCCTACGCGGAATTGGAGCGGGAGTACGGGACGGAAACCACCTGGGCGGTACGCTCCTCGGCCACCGCGGAGGATCTGCCGGACGCCTCCTTCGCCGGCCAGCAGGAGACCTTCCTTAACGTCAGCGGACTGAACCGTATCAAGCAGGCGATCCATGAGGTGTTTGCCTCCCTGTTCAACGACCGCGCCATCGCCTATCGCGTACACCAGGGTTTCGAACACCGTCTGGTGGCCCTCTCCGCCGGAATCCAGAAGATGGTGCGCAGCGATATCGGTGCCAGCGGCGTGGTCTTCACCCTGGATACCGAATCCGGCTTCCGTGATGTGGTGTTCATCACCGCCGCCTACGGCCTGGGTGAAATGGTGGTACAGGGGGCGGTCAATCCGGACGAGTTTTATGTCCATAAACCCACTCTGGCCGCGGGCCGCCCCGCCATCCTGCGCCGCAACCTGGGGCAGAAGGCGATCCAGATGACCTACAGCGAAGCGGCCGCGGAGAACCCGGTGCAGATTATCGACGTGCCGGAAGAACAGCGCCGGCTTTTCTCACTCAGTGACACGGAGGCGGAAGAGCTGGCCCGCTACGCGGTCATTATCGAGAATCACTACCAGCGGCCCATGGACATCGAATGGGCGCGGGACGGGATCGACGGCAGGATATACATCGTGCAGGCCCGCCCTGAGACGGTCCAGAGCCGCAGCGGACAGGTAATCGAACGCTATACCCTAAAGGGTTCCGGGGAGATCCTCACCAAAGGCCGCTCCATCGGTCACCGTATCGGCGCAGGAACAGCCAAGGTTATCCTCAGCCTGAAAGATATGGATCAGGTACAGCCGGGGGACGTGCTGGTCACCGACATGACCGATCCGGACTGGGAACCGATCATGAAGCGGGCCGCCGCCATCGTCACCAACCGGGGCGGGCGCACCTGCCACGCCGCCATCATCGCCCGGGAGCTGGGGGTGCCGGCGGTGGTGGGTACCGGCGACGCCACCCGCACCATCAACAGCGGCCGTGGGGTTACCGTCTCCTGCGCCGAGGGAGATACGGGACTGATCTACGACGGCGTGCTGGAGTTTGAACACAAGACCATAGAACTGGACACCATGCCGGAGATACCCACCAAGATCATGATGAACGTAGGCAACCCGGACCACGCCTTCGGCTTCGCCAACATCCCCAATCAGGGGGTGGGGCTGGCGCGCCTGGAGTTCATTATCAATAACATGATCGGCATCCACCCCCGGGCTTTGCTGGAGTTCGACCATCTGCCGCCGGAGCTGAAGGATGAGATCGCTCCGCGCATCGCCGCCTATCCGGGGCCGGTGGAGTTCTACGTCAGCAAGATAGCCGAGGGGGTTTCCACCCTGGCGGCGGCCTTCTCGCCCAATCCGGTGATCGTGCGCATGTCCGACTTCAAGTCCAACGAATACGCCAACCTGCTGGGAGGGAAACGCTACGAACCGGAAGAGGAGAATCCCATGATCGGCTTCCGCGGCGCTTCCCGCTATGTAGCCGACAGCTTCAAGGCCAGCTGGGAACTGGAGTGCAGGGCGTTGAAGCGGGTGCGGGAGGAGATGGGCTTCACCAATGTCGAAATCATGATCCCCTTCGTCCGCACCCTGGAAGAGGCACGGGCGGTGGTGGACGCGCTGGCGGAAAACGGTCTCAAGCGGGGGGGAAACGGTCTGCGCCTGATCATGATGTGTGAGATCCCCTCCAACGCCCTCCTCGCCGATGAGTTCCTGGAGCTGTTTGACGGCTTCTCAATCGGATCCAACGATATGACCCAACTCACCCTCGGCCTGGATCGCGATTCCGCCCTCGTTGCCGGAAGCTTCGATGAACGTAATCCGGCGGTGAAGAAGATACTGGCCATGGCCATCCAGGCCTGCAGGGCCAAGAAAAAATACGTCGGAATCTGCGGACAGGGTCCCTCTGACCATCCGGATCTGGCAAAATGGCTGCTGGAACAGGGAATCAGCAGCGTCTCTCTCAATCCCGACACTGTAGTAGATACCTGGTTGTTCATGGCAAATGCACACGGTTGAATATTCTTACCTTGCAGTCACAAAGTACCGACATAGATATCATCATTACCTGCATGGGCAGGTTACGGCATTTGCAACAGTCTCTCCCCGGCGCCCTCGCTCAGGAGAACGCCCACTGCATCGTCGTTGATTACTCCTGTCCGGACCATTGTGGGAATTGGGTGGAAGAAAATGCACCGGAGACGCAGGTTGTAAGGGTAGAGGGGCAGAAGCACTTTAATCGTTGTATTGCCCGCAATGCCGGAGCCCGCGCCGGCAAATCCCCCTGGCTCTTCTTTCTCGACGCGGATGTCGTTATCGATTCAGGCTTTCTGAGTGCCACCGGAGCAAATCTTACAACCGACAATTTCTATACCCTGGCCGTCCCGGGTCATGAACCGCAGGCGGCCGTCGGGAACTGCATCGTCGCTCGTTCCACATTCGAAGAGATCGGCGGTTTTGACGAGGTTTTCCAGGGCTGGGGCCGGGAAGACTACGATCTCGTCCTGCGACTTAAACATAAAGGGATAAAACATCACATTATCGGGAACGGCTTGGTAACGGGAATAGAACACGATCGGGACGCCAGAACCGAACATCAGGAGATCAAAGACAGAGATACCAACTGGCACATCAATCGCTTGTATGGAAAGGCCAAGCTTGATCTGGAATTTCTGCACGACAGACCGATGGACCTGCTGAACAGACAGCAGCTTTACAACCATTCCAAAGAGATCGTGGCATCGGCCCTGAAACAGGGAAGCCGGGATTTCCACATACCCCTGGAA
>JBNKCX010000001.1:0-36474 GCA_050287965.1 Sedimenticolaceae bacterium | reverse complement strand
CTGTTGACGGATCCTGGCCGTCCAGGAGTTCATCCAGGAGTTCGGCGCTAAACGCCGGGGTTTTCTTCTTTGCCATACTTGTTCCCTCCTTTTCGAGGTATAGTATGGCTCACAAACACAAAATTCCTGACAGGCTCAATGCGAGGGACATTTAGGGTCAGTGTAGAAATATCTTAATTGTATAAACATTACGCTATGTATTTTTACACTGACTTCAAATACATATATCAAGGCCACACCCCTATTGATTTCAATAGATCGTAATCCCATGCTTCAATAATAACTTAGGGAGAACATCGTCTAGATTATTAATATCCTTGTCATGTAATTCGACAAGGTTGAAATCATACTTCTTATAAATCTCCCTCTTCGCCTCTTTCCGTTCCCGGTATTTCTCGTCGTTATCCATACCCCAGAACTCGACGTAGACCTTTGCTGAAGGCAGATAAAAGTCGCAATAGACCTCCTCCTCCACCGGCAGCCGTCGCTCGTAAGCGTGGACAATCTCTGCTGTATAGAGCCAATTGTCAATCAGCATCTCAGCCCGGGAACGAACAACGTGGCCATCCGCAGCCCGCTGTTTGGGAGCGAAACTCTCCCGGAATCCAGTTGATTTACTAGCGGATGGCGCAGCATCTGAGATGGTTTTCACACCATCTCCTTTGATCTCACTCAGGGTATTTTGCAGAGACTGGTTCTGCAGAACCGTCTCCGGCCAAAGCACGTAGGGCACACCGGATTTCTGATTTTCTCGCTGCTCACCCCCGACCCGCTGCCCCAGCGCCGTGACCAGCCAACCCCCTAGGTGCTGCTTTATCCAGCCATGTTCCGACAAAATCTTATTGATGCGCCTTGGCGGCAAGTCGAAAGATTCCCCAAGGGCCGTGGCATTTAGCATATTGGAGCGGGTCGCACCTTCCAGGGGTATATCCTCCGGCCATACCACATAGCGCCCCACCTTCTCCCTTACTCGATAATCGCCACCAGCAGCCTTCCCTTTTTCCGTCAGGTGCCACTCTTCATCTTTCCGCAGAATTAGATCCAGCTCTTGAAGTTTGCCAAAAAGTTGGCCTATAGGAATGCTGACACGCTTGGCCAGCTGGGTGGTGGAGATCAGTTTCTTCTTAGCCATTATTCCATCATCCTTTTTGAATCCATTTACAACATGTTTAACACGGCTAAATAATCTATAACATATTGATACATAATGTGTATTTACATGGCTTTTCGCTATGCCTTGAATGGTAGTTAGATTATAATTTTGTTTATGAAATCTAAGTCTCTCGCAAACACCAATCCTTTCCTCTCCTCTCCTCAGATTCTAAGTCCGGATCCAAGGTGATCGCCTGTGCAGCCTCCTCCACGGCTGTTGAGACTGGCGAGGCGGTAAAGGCGGTTGCAAAAAGGCTTAGCCTACGCCGCTCGGCGAAGCGCTCTACTAAAACAACCCGCCTAGACAACGCCTTCTTTAGGAAAATTATCTAAGCTCCTTTTCCCATGCGCTACTGTGGGGGCAAGATCTTTTGGACGTACTTCTAGGCGCTAATTACCCATATTAACCAAGTCCACGAAATCCGCGCCCGCCGCACTCTGAATAGCAAACTCCCGCTGCCGTAGCTCCGAAAGCACTTGGGATAGCAGGATAATTTCTATACCATGCCCTTGAATCAGATCTACTTCTTCTTGGGATTTTACATTATTTACCACCAGCTCTGATGACCATTGCGCCGGCACTAATGACTCCATGAGCTTAACTTTCTTTGGCTTCGTGAATTTCTTTTCTACCCACTCTTTAAATCAATAGGGGACAGACCGCAGTTGTTGTCCTAACTTAAATCGATAATTCTGGTTTGCCCCCTATTACTTTTCAAGATAGAACTAAGTTTTGAACGAAATCACTTATCCCATAGCCTATACTGACTAATATCGACAACGACCTCGGTCTCCTTACGCTTGCTCGGAATATCAACTTCTTTCAATCTAGCCTCTGCGCACTCAAATCCCTCAGCGAATATGGCGAGCATTTCAGCGGTTTCTTTTGAGTTAAAAGTATGTATCTCTGCTGTATCGATAACCCTAAGCTGCCGACACTCATTAGTGTTGACAGCACTAAAGTCAAGGATTTCAAATTTCGCTTCTTCTAATTCAGGATCTTGACTCAATATTTCCCTAGCTAACGTAACAAATAATGATAATTGTTTATCATCGAGTGGATTATGCTTCCAGAAGATGAACCATGGAAGATAAATCTGCCCACCTACACCGTATATAAAGACCGATTTAAATGGAATTCTTAAATTTCTTCCAATTGGGTAAAACCTAGGAGCAACATCGATCACAAAATCAGGCTGCACACTAATAAAATGGCCATGCAGCAACGGAACAATCTCTAATAGAATTTTCTGTACCCTCTCGCGCTTTTCTTTCTCTTTTATTCCATTGATGATTTGATCTTCAGCGACTTTAAAAAGCAGCGTATCCCTAGCCATGCCAACCAAAGCATTATAATTAAAGGACGGAGGATTCATTGCCATTTTGACAAATTCATCCTCTATTTTCTTGGGAGAATCGTACCAATGTCTCGCCAAATGCTGAACTGAGGGAACTCTGAGCATAGCCATGGTTATCAACCTATTGCAGCGTATATGGTCTGTCTTTTGCTGTGTAAAAATCTAATATTACTTGATTGCTAATTAGCATCCCTGGATTAACTTTTGCATAGTGGTGCCATGCTTCATGCCATGGACCACCTGATACATGTGATTGCTCTACTAACTGAATAGCACTCAACCTAGAATAGAAAGAAACAATATTCTCCAATAGACGCTCTTCAGCTCTATCCAAGTTAATTTTAGCGATAACTTTATTACCTGTATTAGGGTCTAATCTTGTCGCACGGTTCGTTATTCTTTGGCCGCCGAATTCCTTAAAGCAGCTATACAAATAAGGCAAAACTGGCCCAAACTCCCAAGCCTCAAACTTTTGCTTAATAAGCGGCTTGTTTGCAACCACCAAAAACCAAACATGGCAAAAATACGTAATTTTTTGTAGGGCCAAATTTGTCACAGGTATCTCATTTTTATCTGTATAATCCAGAATATAATTTGCTACTTCGCGACCATCACGCATATACCAACTCTCACTCACGTTGCGATGTTAAAACCAACCTTTAAATTGTTTAACACTGTCCTATGACTAATCTGACCCTCATGCTGAAGCCTTCCAACAACGACCCCAGGATGAATGTTGATCTTTCTTGAAAATTCTATAATTTCATCGCGACTTCTAAGACTTAAAAGATCAAACCTATATTCTTCCGGTATAAGCATATTACCCGCCCATGTATTAGCTTCCCGTTCTTGCTGATTCTGCGATCTAAATTCGGTGTTATCTAGGAAGATATCGCTCTTTTCACCTGAGTGGAGCAAGATGTGTGCAGCCTCATGGAAGAATGTAAACCAGAATTTATCGTTAGTCTTACCATAAAGGGATAACTGAATAATAGGACTATGACCGTTTAACCACCGAGCAACACCGCTAACATGTGATTTAGGAATTGCTTTGACAAGAATTAGCTTAACACCCGCCTCCAAACAAAGCTCAAACAAAATTGATTCAAAGTCAGCAGGAGACTGGACAGTCAACTCCCGTATTTGCTTAACAGCGCCTTCGAATTTTGATCTGCTATATTTAGGAGCATTAGTTTTCTCCGCTTCTATTTCTCCTAACCTTAACCAAGCGGATATAGCACCATTATCAGCCTGTTCTACCTTTGTCTTCCTGAAGGACGCAGACATAGAGCCGTAATAGTTTCTCCACTCTTCTGGTGATGCAACACCAAAAAAACTTAATAGATGCTCTACCAGCTTAGGCTTGTTGGATTCGATACTTCTAATGTCTTCTATAGCACCAATTTTCTTAAGTTCATTTACTGGCACATCGTTAAGCCAATCGATCCAGTTTTTAAAATTTTCTTCTGCCTCTAGCCTTGCGACATGCTGTCTATACTTTGATTCACGATTCATCCAAAATGAAACAGTGGAACCAAGAACTCTTTCCAACTTTTGTGCAGTATCGTACGTAAGTGTAACTTTACCTTTGATAAGCTGATTTAGGTGCTTGGTGCTAAATCCCAGTCGGTTTGCAAGCTCAACCTGATTCCAATCACGCTCCTCCATCAAATCAAGAATTGTATCGCCAGGCGTTGATGCCCAATCGGGAGCGAAATTTTCTACTTGACTACGCATGAGGATCTCCAATAAACACGATACGTATACTTTCAACTTTTGACCAATCTATACCGCCATCTTCTTTTGTTGGTGGAGGGTTTTCCAATGGCTCAAATAACAATCTATCCCCACCATGCAAATCTAGTGAAAATAGACCAGCATCATTCCCTATATATGGATGAGGCCTTCCAGTTATCAATTCAGAAACATTTGATGCAGCTTCGATATCTGCCAGTCTGGTACGCAGTTTATTACCGCTAATTGGCCCAAGTTTTTTATCCGCTTCTTTGCGACGCAAACAAAGCCTCTTAAACCTGGCAGTACTGTAATCGACGTCCAAAACTAGGTTATCCATTCTTTACCTATTAGGTAAAGAAATGTAGCACATATTTATTGCCGCTACAAGTGAATGAAGGAGGTATTTGCCTAACTCTCGGGCGCGCGTGCATGAAGACGTTAAAGCAGACATTAAGAGGTAGATCCCTATTTCCCTCAACTTTGCACATCAATCCTGTTTCCTCTCCAACACACTCTGCGTACCCTATAACGATGAACCACCGCACCAGCAAACGCATCGGCCAGAACTTCCTACAGGAT
Source organism: Sedimenticolaceae bacterium (assembly GCA_050287965.1). Taxonomy (GTDB): domain Bacteria; phylum Pseudomonadota; class Gammaproteobacteria; order Chromatiales; family Chromatiaceae; genus CBFDBF01. Next base: position 31,648 of record JBNKCX010000001.1, on the reverse strand, counting down.
GCACCAATTATCCAGCGCATCGTCGATGCCATCGGTCCGTCGCTGGAAGAACGGCCAATGGAGATCGGCCCCGGGCAGGGGGCGATTACCAAGGATCTGCTGCGGGCGGCGGAGAGCCAGGATGAGATGGGGCTGGACCGGAAGAAAAGGGATCTACCACCTATTTCCCTTAGGTTTCGGTAGGGGGCCGAGGCAAACCCGAGGTCCCGCGCAGGGCCGTATACCCGGAGCAAACTTGACCGAATTGCTAGGAGTAATTTTGTGATAAGTTAAGAAGAACCACAAAGCATGATTAATAATGCAGTTAAACTTGATCCTAAAAAGGCTGAAGAGATTGGGCTTGTTGATGAAATTATGTTTCACTTTGAGGAAAATGAAATAACTCTATGAGACTTCGGCTTGACTAGCGGCAGAGAGAAAAGCCATGAGCAATTCTTTTGATACTTTTTTCTTAGGGTCTTGTATGAATTCAGCGGCAAGGTCGAGACTACACTCTACCGCACCAATTGCACCGCACTCATTACATGTAACTGACACAATACCTAGAGGGCCAATATTTCCATCTAGTATTTGGACGTTCTTCTCCATTTTTGATTTGCAGTGTTTGCACGGGATATTAAGTTCCATTTTTACTCCAAACGCCGCGGCTTACAGGCGGCAAACACCGAGTGCAATGGAGTGTTTGGCGTCCTTGTACAGCCGATAGTTATGTGTTTTACAATGTTAGTAGCCAAAGTCTTGCACATCGGTAAGAAGATCTCGGACTTGTTTATCAATACGCTTTTTGAATTCATATTCGATCTCTTCGTCAGTGAGTAGTGCAATGCTTTTCTTAAAGTATGTTTCTAGCACCTCCGTCATTTGTTGAATAGTGTATTTATCGAAATTAGGAATATATTTAGTCTCGTATTTTGAGTGCTTTATCTCATAGTAAGTTCTAACAAAACGCTTTGGCATTACTGTTACGCCGAACCGAGCCATTAACTGCAGGACATATCTATCCAAGTTATGCAGGATCGTTTCATTATTTATTTCGACGAAAAAAAACATCCACCCTTTCGCTTTATTCTGGAACACGCACCCCGTAATTCGTAGATTCAATCGCCAAAGCAGGAATTCCTGGCTTTTCGCCATAGAATATTTGTAGCTTGTGAAGATTGAGACCAGCGATTCTTTGAGTTTTTCTATAGAAGCTTCTCTTGGGGAGATTATCTGGCCATCAAATTGGTACCCCAAGTAGTCGAACTTATCCCCAACCTTCCCTATCACGGATTTTTCGGGGGCTTTTAACGGATCATGAATTGTCAAACCGATTCGTCGGAATCTTTGTACCACATCAGCAGAAATAGTGTACACATCTTTATAATTGCACAATATGAAAATATCGTCGACATAGCGATGATATGCAATTTCTGTTGAGCCTCCATAATGGTTATCGATATTAACCAGGTAGATGGCTGCAAGCACATTGGAAATTGAAAGGCCTTGTGGAACTCCTGACTCCCCTCTCTTATCTGTGGGTCTTGATCGAGATACGGTTGGCGTTGAAATGGCGCCTGCGATAAATTTAATTATCTCTGGATTTCGGATTCTTTTTCGAAGACGCTTTAAAAGCTCTTGATGCGATATTGAGGGGTAGAAATTCGACACATCGAGTTTTATGAACCCAGAATATTTACCTGACTCCATTTCAGCCTTGGCTCTTTTTACCATATTTTGAGGTAATTCAAACCTGACGGCGTTATCGTAACGCTCAATCAAGAAATCGCATAAGGCACGAAGCGCAATTCTATCCCTTATTGTTGGAATCGATATTTCACGGGGAACCTTTCCACGACCCTTACTAATCAGCTTTAGTTTGTACTTTGTGAAAGGGTAATTTCCATCTAGAACCTTACGGGAGACAATCGACACCTCATCATTGAGGCGCGGCCAGAACTGCTTTTTCGACAAATTATCAATGCCACTTGCGCTCGACAGAATTACATTTTCAACGTATATACGATGCAGATAATCCTCGGAGAAAAAGTGTTCAAATCTATCCCGTACTGACATTACAGGACTCCATTCCTAAAAATATTAATATGGGAAGACCATAAAGCAATAATAGTGATAGCGAACGCACCAAAAGACGCTTAACAACAATGAACCAAACATATTTTGTGGGCCAGCGATCCAGGCCTCTGTCGGGGTCTCTCGGGCAATTGTGGCTGAGATACGTATCACAGAGCGCATTTTGGTAATCAATATCAGTATGATTCTCGCACAAGTTCAAAATCTGCTCATATTCATTATATATTGATTCATTGTCTACGCCTTCCTGCTTCGCTTTTCGATAGAGGCTATTTAAAGATTCGTAGCTGTCCTTAACTATCGCAGCACGCTCTTTGTAGCTAAGCCCATTTATAAATCCAGAAATACAGAGCACTAAGACAGAAAATACTACCCATGCAACATTGGCGTATTCGCTGTGAGAGTTGAATTGCAGATAGTATACTGAAGCTCCTACCGAGACGAACGAATACCACAGAAGTAATAATTGTGCATGGCGTGCGTTCGACAATAACCTCTTTTCTGTTTGTATTCTCGCTTTGCGAGTCCACCAAATATTATCTGAGATAGCCATGCATTGTTCCTAAATTAGGTGTCCCGAGGTGCCTGTTCTAGTGACATTGAGTAACGCCCGTTTCCGGGCAAGCCCGTAGGCTAGGAGCATAGCCCCTCAATATTAGTTGCACCCATAAATGGATGGTCAGCCAAAAAGGCCGACACACCTCGGGACAAAACTTTTCCGAGCAACCTTGCCTATTAAACGTAACGTTATAACTGTGGGGTGCTTGCGGAGCAATCGTCCCTCACGAGCGACTAGTTAACTGTTTTAACTTTAACTCTAGCTTGTTGCGCTCTTTTAGTAGCTCGCCAACTAATTTTGAAGCCTCATCCGCATGCTTTTGAATTTCGATGCTTTTAGTATGTAACTCGTTATTATCTATTCCAGTTATTCTGTCTTTCCAGTTTTGGAAACATGCCTCATGCACAATTATATTTCTATTCTCTGTCTTGTCTTTTATGCGTTTAACCAATGCTTTATTTTTTGTGAGGCCCCTATATTTTGTACATAAAGCCTGGAGCGCCTTTTTATTTAGTTCTTTTTTTGAACAAGTGAAATCCAGTGTTTCCTTGGTTTGCACTTGTACAATTTGATGACTTAGAAATATACAATCTTTTAACAAGGATTCAATAAATTGAAATTGCGTAAGAGCATCAAAGACTGCATTTTTATAATTCTTTTGAAGTTCACTGTCAGAAGCCAACATCATGATCTCCAAAGACAGTTAACAACGGATTATATGAAACGCGCAAATATTGGAATATATTGCAAGTTATTGACAAATATTAACCCATGTGGATCGTTAACAAAGTAGGAATAATCCTACAAATATTCGAAATTGGTTGGGTCACAGAACGGCCATAAAAACCTGTATTATTAAGCCACTGACGAATCACCAACCCGCAGGTATCCCCGATTAACCACCGCCCCCGCAAACGCTTCGGCCAGAACTTCCTACAGGATGCGCGGATTATCCAGCGCATCATTTATTCGATTGATCCCTCCCCCGATGACCGGCTGGTGGAGATCGGGCCCGGGCAAGGGGCGATCACCAGGGACCTGCTGCGAGCGACTGGGAGCCTGGATGTGGTGGAGCTGGAACGGGATCCTTTCGTAACAGAATACGTTGTTGCAACGGAAACCCTCGATATCCCCCCTGGTCAAAAGGATGAACGATTGGGCTTTCTTTTGGGATAACTCAACAAGACGAACTGAGGAGTAACATGACTTCCAAATTTATCGGCCCGGATGGTAAAACCCGTTGCGCTTGGTGCGGCGCCGCACCTGAATTTCTCGACTATCACGATAAGGAATGGGGTTTCCCGGTAGATGATGATATACGACTGTTCGAGAAATTATGCCTTGAAAGCTTTCAGTCCGGGTTAAGTTGGCGAACAATTCTTGCCAAGCGGGAAAACTTCCGCGCAGCTTTTCATCATTTTGATTTCCACAAAGTGGCTCGCTTCACCGAACACGATATCAAGCGCTTACTCAAGGATGAGGGTATCGTGCGCCATCGGGGAAAAATAGAAGCGGTCATCAATAACGCCAAACGAGCGCAGGAACTGGTAAAACAGGAGGAATCCCTGGCGGCTTATTTCTGGCGTTTCGAACCAAAAGCGGAGAACCTAGCCAAGCCGCAAACTGTTTCCACATCGAAAGAGTCGGTGGCACTATCGAAAGCGTTAAAAAAAATGGGCTGGAAATTCGTCGGCCCTACAACGGTGTATGCCTTTCTTCAGGCAATGGGGCTTATCAACGATCATACCGAGGATTGCATTATCAGAGAAAAAGTCGAGCGTGCGAAGGCCCGGTTCAAACGGCCGCGATAGCTTTAACACCTGCAACTGTGAAAGTGCCCCGGCGGCACACAGGGCCAGGAAAAGGTTCGGCCATAGATTCCTTCAGGATAAGCGGATTATTCATTTGCGAAAAATAGTTGCGTCCCCTTTCTCCCCGTCCCCTTTCTCCCTAATTCCTATCCCTATTCGCTGAAAGCAAATTCCTATCCCTTTGATGAAATAGAGAGGGAGCCTGCCGGCACGGATAATGGATTGAAGCAGCTCGCGGCCCGTATGCTGGAACTCTACCGCGGGCCCTTTCTGTCCGACCAGGATGCAAGCTGGGCCATTGTGCCGCGCGAGGTCTTGCGCGGAAGATTCCTCAAGGCCATGAAACAGGTGGCCGGCAGGTTGGGCGAGCAGGGAAAGACCCGGGCCGCACTGGATTATTACTACAAGCTGCTGGATATCGAGCCGCTGCGTGAGGATATCTATGTGGCGATCATGCGCTGTTATAAGGGTATCGGACAGTTGTCTGAGACTGCGGGCGTGTATCAGCAGCTGTGTACCCTTCTCGATTCCCAACCGGGTCTCGAACCATCCCCCGAAACGCAGGAACTCTACCATTCCATCGTGTCGCAGCATGCGTAAACGCTATTATCGCCTGACTTAACGGCGGAGTAGTAATTTAATTCGCCTGTAATCGCCTAATCAACGGGTAAGAAGACATCGCTGTTTTCGAATCCGTAACCAATCTGTCACCCCCTGTCCCTTAGATTACCGTCAGCACATTTTTGTGCGGAGGGCAATTAGGCTATTGATCTTTAATGCCTCTTGTCCTTACAGAATAAGAAAATAAGAAGAGGTCAAAATGAAAACGGTAACGACTATATCCCTTAAGCGTCTTAGCTTGCTTTTCCCACCCGTTTGTATCTCGATGGCACTGGCTCTATCCGCACAGGCTGCCACGGTTAATTGGAGCTGTACGGAATCCGTCGGGTATTGGTCGGATACCGGTTGTTGGGATACGGGGGCGGAGCCCCAGTCGGATGACAGCGTTTATCTGACGCACGACGAGATCAAAGACGTTACGGTTATCTATGACAGTGCGCTGTCGCCTTCTCTGCGTACCCTTAGGGTCGACGCTACTACTCCATGGAATGCTGAATACATAAGGGGTACCACGACTTTGAAGTTAGAGGGCGATGTTGCTTTATCGGCGGCTGAAGAATGGATAGGTACGAGTAGTTTTGGAAAGGGGGCGATCGTACAGTCCGCGGGGACGAACACGGCGTCCAACCTCGTATTTGGGTTGTTCAGAGCTGATACGTATGGCAGCTACGATTTGAGTGGAACGGGTATTCTGACTTCCTATTACGAATATTTAGGTTATGACGGAGACGGGGTGTTCACCCAGTCCGGCGGTATCCATAACGCGCGGAACACCCTATGGCTCGGGTACAATAAATATTCCGACGGCAGTTACGACCTGAGCGACGGTGAACTATCGGCATTCTATGAATACATCGGGCGAGAGGGTACCGGTGTCTTCTCTCAGAGCGGGGGTACCCATAGGGCGATACATAGTTTGACAATCGGGCTGGGCAGTGACGAGGAAGGAGAAATTGGGGGGCCTTATAACCTCAGGACCGGGATCTACAACCTCAGTGGGACCGGTATATTAACTGCTTACGAAGAGATGATCGGCGACAGAGGGATCGGCATCGTCAATCAATCGGGCGGCTCTCATTCCATAACCACCGACCTTGTTTTAGGCAATCAGTCGGGTGCCAGCGGGAGTTACGATCTGTCCGCCGGAGCGCTTTCCATAGGCGGTAGTGAGATTGTGGGTAACTCGGGTAACGGCGCCTTTACGCAATTGGGAGGAATGCATTCAATAGTCGGTGATCTTACCCTTGGCGAGGCCGCCGGTTCCGATGGGCGCTATGTATTGGAGGGGGGGGGGGAGCTATCTATAGGTGGTAAGGAAACGATCGCCCACTATGGGGCAGCGAGTTTTATTCAATCAGGCGGCATTCATTCCGTATCTGAGGGGTTGTCCATCGGGAATGTCAGCGGCTCGAACGGATACTACGAACTAACGGGTGGTGAGTTGCATGACGCCGCAGTTTCTATAGGCGGCTCGAACGGAGTCGGCGTTCTGTATCAGACGGGGGGATCCCACACGGTAGCCGGTACCTTGTTTCTCGGTAGTGATGGTGTCTATGAGCTAGAAGGTGGCAGTCTGTTTGTAAAGGGCATATCTATCGAAAATGACTCAGGGCGGCGTAAAGGTTTCTTTCATTCGAGTGGGACGGTTACAGTAGCGGATGGCCTGCATGTGTATGGTCATTACTTCCTGGGAGAAGGGAACATGGGGGAAAGCCTTCTTTCTGTGAACGACGTATACATTGGAAGTGGTGGTGGGGCGGGTTTCACACAATTCCAGGGTGCGCATAATATCAAGAACTCACTGACAATAGGATCAGGACACTCAGGTCTGGGATCAAATCAGGGATACTACCTCATGTACGGCGGTGAACTTTCTGTCGGGGGGGATGTTATTGTCGGCAACCTGGGAGGTGTCGGACTTATGCGGCAGACGGGCGGAGACGTCTCGGTGGATGGGACCCTTTGGGTCGCAAAGTCTGGCTACAGCGACGAGATAGGTGTTTATGAACTGCAGGACGGAACTCTGAACACCGCCGCGATCGAAATAAATAGACACGGCAGGTTTGAAATGTCGGGTGGCGTGTTAAATGCCGCTACCGTTAAAAGACTTAGTTATCTCAGCGGTTTCTCCTTTTCCGGCGGCGAACTGCATGTGGATAATTTTGTGGGTGATTTGGTCAACTCCGGTGGGACACTGGCCCCCGGTCACTCCCCCGGTACCACTTTCATCGACGGCAACTATCAGCAATACCTCGCAGGGATTTTCGAAGTGGAGATCGGCGGACTGCTGCAAGGTGAGGAGTATGACTGGTTGGATATAAGCGGGACCGCGAGGCTGGGTGGTACCCTGGATCTCGACCTTATTGATCTGGGCGGCGGTCTGTTTATGCCCGAGTTGGGCGATATGTTTGACGTTCTCTCCGCCGAAGAGATTATCGGCGGGTTCGATTTCTTCGATCTTGCCGACCCCGGTACCGGCTTGGGTTGGGAGGTGAACTACCTTGTCGACGAGTTCGGCACCAGGGACGTCCTGCGTTTGAGCGTGGTGGCCGCGGATGATGACGTGACACCGGTTCCGGAACCGACCGTTCTTGCGCTACTGGGACTTGGGCTTGCCGGAGTCGGTTTTGGTCGGAAGAAGAAGTTGAATTGAGAGCCGGAACTTTTGCAGTGCTGGTGGACCCCGCCTCCAATGGCGGGGTTTTTGTCCCTCATCGGCAGTATGTCTTCACCGTTCCCAAACTGCTGAGACCACTCTTTCACCAACGCCACAGGCTGGGTGCATTCAGCCGCATTGTCAAACTAAAGGGGACGCATTTATTTTTTAAGGGAGAAGAGATGGTTAAGTAGCAAAAAATAATTGCGTCCCAGTTTTTTTGCTCCCTTACGAATTCACATCCTCGGCAGTACTGAGTTCGGTTCCCTCCGCCAGGATGTCAATGTAATCCTTGTAGGCAAATTTTCGGTTACGGCGCCCTTGGCTAATCTGTTTAATGACTCGCAGTTCTTCAAAAATGGCGGTGAGTGCATTGGCCTTTCCATAACTAACACCCAGCTCCTGTTCTACATCCTTCACCAATACCACCGGCTGCTGCATCAAAAAGCGCAGGAGTCGTATGGCCTCTTGCCCCGCGTTGGCGGCAATAAGACGGTCGGTATCGTCGCGTTCGAGCTGCTGCAGTCGTTTAGTCGTGCTGACTACCTGCTCGGAGACGCTTATTATCCCCTCAAGAAAGAACCTGACCCATGCCTCGTAGTTACCGCTGTTGCGCACCTGCATCAGCCGATCATAATACTCCTGTTGATGAATCTTTAGGTAGGCACTGAGGTAGAGCATCGGCTCCTCCATCACCCCTCGCCACACCAGGAAGAAGGTGATCAGCAGGCGACCTAGTCGGCCATTGCCGTCATTAAAAGGGTGGATAGTCTCAAACTGGTAGTGAATGAGCGCGCACTGCACCAGTACCGGTAGATCATTGTCTTGGTAAAGATACTTTTCCAGGTTGTCGAGGGCGGCATGCATGCCATCGGGAGGAGGCGGGATAAAACGAGCCGTCTTCAGATTGACACCACCGATCCAGTTTTGCCCTGAGCGAAATTCACCCGGTGTAAGCGCGAGCCTGCCGCCACGCACTTGCTGCATCAATACGCCGTGGATCTCCCGCAACAGACGCAAACACATGGGAAAGCCGTCCTCTAGTAAGCGATGCAAACCATAGCGCATCGCCTTCACATAATTAACCACCTCAGCCACGTCAGCGGTAGGCACATGCGCCTCGTCCGCTCCCAAGACGTCGGTAAGCGAGGACTGGGTCCCCTCGATCTGGGAGGAAAGTAGCGCCTCCTTCTGGATGAACATGGCGACAAACAGATCAGGATTGGGCAGAACGCTGGCAATGGTGTTGATGGCACCCAGTGCCCGATCGGCGTCTGAGAGAAGCAGGGCCATCTCTCCATCCAGGCTTACCGTTGGCTCAGGCGGTAGTTCTGCTGGATAAAACGCCCTGTATCCTGAAGTAGTTTGTCTGTAGATGCCGCTACGATTCATGAATTAGCCCCAAATATGCCGCCACGACGGATTTCATATTTCATAATCTAGCAATATAAATACCAATTTTCCACTATATGTTAGAAAACAGAAATAAGCTCCGGTTTAGAGCCGCATATTTACTTATTTCCCTGACCGCATCTTCCGGAGATCCTTATATCAAGGTAAATGTGCTGTCAGCCGCTTTACGGGATTCGGCTTCTGAAGTGTATTTTGTTCTGCCTTTCCTACAGAGGCTTGATTCCCCCAAAATCCACGGCTATTCGCCAGGTAGCTGATATACTTCGCACCACGCTATAACTCGTTGAAAAATCGAAATAATGGAAGGGTGATCCCTTGAACCACCGCCCCCGCAAACGCTTCGGCCAGAACTTTTTACAGGATGCCCGCATTATCCAGCGCATCATTGATGCCATCGATCCCTCGCCCGATGACCGGCTGGTGGAGATCGGGCCCGGGCAGGGGGCGATCACCAAGGATCTGCTGCGGGCGGCGGGGAGTCTGGATGTGGTGGAGCTGGATCGGGATCTGGTGGGGCCGCTGGCGGAGATGTGCCGGGATCTGGGGCAGCTGACTATTCATAATACCGATGTCCTGAAGTTCAATATCTGTTCCCTGGCGGTTCCGGGGCAGCCGCTGCGTATCGTGGGCAACCTGCCCTACAACATATCCACTCCGATTCTGTTTCATCTGCTGGAGCAGCCGCCCTGTATCCGGGATATGCATTTCATGTTGCAGAAGGAGGTAGTGGACCGGATGGCCGCTTCCCCCGGGGGCAAGATCTACGGGCGGCTGTCGGTGATGTTGCAGGCGCGTTGTGAGGTGACGCCTTTGTTCGATATCCCGCCGGGGGCGTTTTTTCCGCCGCCGAAGGTGGTTTCTAGCTTCGTGCGGTTGGTGCCCTATGCGGAGCCGCCGGTGGAGATTGATGATTACCGGATTTTTCAGCATCTGGTGACCCAGGCGTTTGCGCAGCGGCGGAAGACGTTGCGGAACAGTCTACGGGATGTTTTGACGGCGCAGGCGATTGAGGAAGTGGGGATCGATCCGGGGTTGCGGGCGGAGCGGTTGAGTGTGGAGGAGTTCGCACGGTTGGCGAATGCGGCTTGTAAAATCGGGAGGTTGGCCTGATTTATAGGGAAAGGTTTTTTTGATCGCCCTGGGGACAGGGCTCCTACGGGATTACGGGGATATTTGATCGCCCTGGGGACAGGGCTCCTACGGGATTACGGGGATATTTGATCGCCCTGAGGACAGGGCTCCTACATTCCCAGCCTCCCCCGCAAGCGGGGGAGGAAAAACCAAGCAAGAATAACGGACAACCAAACCAACCGATCATGAGCGATATAGACAGCAATCAGGACGAATTTGAGATCGTTGAGGAGCATCAGCTGGTCCGGGCCGGCGATGCGCTGCCGGGGATTATTCATCTGTTGCCGGTGGCGACGCGGCCGTTTTTTCCGGGCCAGGTCATCCCTTTATTAATGGAGGCGAAGCACTGGACCTCCACCCTGGAGGCGGTGGGAGAGAGCCCGCACAAGGTGCTGGGCATCGTGCTGGTGGAGGCGGAGTCGGCGGAGGAAGCGCGGCCGGATCAGTTCAAACGCATCGGTACCGTGGCCCGGGTACACCGGGTGCAGCAGATGGAGAAGCGGCTACAGGTGCTGGTGGAGTGCGTGCAGCGCTTCCGTATCGACGGCTTCCTGTCGGAGGAGATCCCCTTCACCGCCCGGGTGCGCTATTTCCCGGAACCCACGGACACCCCGGACAAGGAGGTGAAGGCCTATGCCATGGCCATCATCAACACCATCAAGGAGCTGCTGCCCCTGAATCCCCTCTATGCCGAGGAGCTGCGCATATTCCTGGACCGCTTCGGGCCGGACGACCCCTCCCATCTGGCGGATTTCGCCGCCAGCCTCACCACCGCCAACACCGCCCAACTGCAGGAGGTGCTGGAGGCGGTGGAGATTTTGCCGCGCATGGAGAAGGTGCTGTCCCTGCTCAGCGACGAGCTGGAGGTGGCCAAGGCCCAGCACAAGATCCGCAAGTCGGTGGAGGAGCGGATGGAGAAGCAGCAGCGGGAGTTCCTGCTGCGGGAGCAGTTGAAATCCATTCAGCAGGAGCTGGGGATCGCCAAGGACGACCGTACCGCGGAGCTGGACAAGTTCCGGGAGCGCATCGAGGAGTTGACGTTAACGGAGGAGGCGCAGAAACGGGTGCAGGAGGAGATGGACAAGATGGCCATCCTGGAGACCGGCTCCCCGGAGTACGCCGTCACCCGCAACTACCTGGACTGGATCACCCTGCTGCCCTGGGGCAGACACTCGGAGGACAATCTGGATCTGGAGCACGCCCGCAAGGTGCTGGACCGGGATCACTACGGCCTGGAGGATGTGAAGGAGCGCATCCTGGAGTTCCTGGCGGTGGGCATTATGAAGAAGGAGATCAGCGGTTCCATCGTTCTGTTCGTGGGGCCGCCGGGGGTGGGCAAGACCTCCATCGGCAAGTCGGTGGCGGATGCCCTGGGCCGCAGGTTCTACCGCTTCTCCGTGGGGGGCACCCGGGACGAGGCGGAGATCAAGGGCCACCGGCGCACCTACATCGGCGCCATGCCGGGCAAGTTCATCCAGTCCATGAAGGAGGTGGGCACCGAGAACCCGGTGATCATGCTGGACGAGATCGACAAGGTCGGCGCCTCCTACCAGGGGGATCCCGCCTCGGCCCTGCTGGAGGTGCTGGATCCGGAACAGAACAGCGACTTCCTGGACCACTACCTGGATCTGCGCTTCGACCTCTCCAAGGTGCTGTTTCTCTGCACCGCAAACCAGCTGGACACCATCCCCCGGCCTCTGCTGGACCGGATGGAGATCATCCAGCTCTCCGGCTATATCGCCAATGAGAAGCTGCAGATCGGGCGGCGCTATTTGTTGCCGCGACAACTATCTAAGGCCGGATTGAAGCGTAAGGATGTGAAGATCGATACCGCCACCATGCGCGCCATTGTCGAGGGCTATGCCCGGGACGCGGGGGTGCGGCGGCTGGAGAAGCAGTTCGGCAAGATCGTGCGCAAGGCGGTGGTGAAGCTGCTGGACGGGGCCGAGTCCCCCATCACGGTAACCGAGAAGGACCTGAAGGAGTACCTGGGCAACCCGGTGTTCCGGGACGAGCGCAGCCTGGCCGGGCCCGGGGTCATTACCGGCCTGGCCTGGACCGCCATGGGGGGCGCCACCCTGAACGTGGAGGCGGTGCGCACTCACGGCTTCAACCGCGGCTTCAAGCTCACCGGACAGCTGGGAGATGTGATGAAGGAGTCGGCGGAGATCGCCTACGGTTACATCGTCGGCCATGCGGAGCAGTTCGGGGCCGATCCCGGCTTCTTCGAGAACGGGTTTATTCACCTGCATGTGCCGGCGGGGGCCACCCCCAAGGACGGGCCCAGCGCCGGGGTGACCATGGCCAGCGCCCTGCTCTCACTGGCCCGGGGGGAACAGCCGGCCCGGCCCCTGGCCATGACCGGGGAGCTGACCCTCACCGGCCAGGTGTTCCCGGTGGGAGGCATCCGCGAAAAGGTAATCGCCGCGCGGCGCGCCGGTATCCGGGAGCTGATCCTGCCGGAGGAGAACCGCGGGGATTACGAGGAGGTGCCGGAGCATATCCGCAAGGGGTTCAAGGTCCATTTCGCCGGCACCTTCGAGGATGTGGTGCCGCTGCTGTTCGGGAAGCGGCGGAAGGCGGCGAAGAAAAAGGCCTAGGGCGGATTACCCCGCCCTCCTGAAAGCAACCCCCTCCAGCTCCCCCAAGGATCACCAAGTTTCTCAATGTAAGAGCCCAGTCCTCTGGGCGATTCGGAACCCGAGCAGATCGCCCTCAGGAGAGGGCTCCTATAGGTGGAACCGCGACAGATCGTAAATGCGGGCGTGAAAAACAGGGACGGCGGGCACAGCCCGCCCTACGGTGCTAAGGGGATAAAGATGTCCCCCCTTGCAGGGGGGGACAACAGGGGGGTACTTCTTTATTAGAAAGGAATATCGTCATCGAAGTCCTGGTCAGGACCGGGACCCGAAGCGGAGGCGTGGGCGGGAGGCGCATCGTAGGCGGCGTTGCTGCCACCGCCACCGCGGCTGTCGAGCATCTGCATCTGGTCGGCGACGATCTCGGTGGTGTAGCGGTCGTTGCCGTTCTGGTCCTGCCACTTGCGGGTCTGCAGCCGTCCCTCCACGTAGACCTTGGAACCTTTTTTCAGGTACTCACCGACGATCTCGGCCAGCCTGCGGAAAAACACCACCCGGTGCCATTCGGTACGCTCCTGCATTTCCCCTGAATTCTTGTCCTTCCAGGACTCGCTGGTGGCGACACTGACGTTGGCCACCGCATTGCCGTTGGGCATGTAACGGATCTCCGGGTCCTGTCCCAGATTTCCGATCAGAATAACTTTGTTGACGCCTCTGCTGGCCATGACTTCTTTTCCTCCGAAATTTATCTATCCCTCCATCCATGGAGACCTGATTATAGAGCTGACAAGTCTACCCGTCGGCTACGGAAAATGCATCCAGCGCCGCCATGTCGATCTCTTTTTTATCGATTTTGAGATAGGCGACACCCTCGTCGCCGATCACGGTGGCGGCCCCGACGCCAGGGATCGCCAGCAGCCGGTCCCGCAGCGCCGCCGCCTCTGCCGGGTCCATTTCCCCCACCCGCAGCATATGCCCGCTGAGGTAGGAAGGCTGGGCCATGCCGTAGGCGACCAGGAACCAGACCAGGGCCGCAGCGGCCCCGAACAGGAACACCCCTTCCAGATCGTACGCGCCCCGCACCCAGCCGCCGATAAGGCCGCCGGCGAAGGCCCCCAGAAACTGGGAGGTGGAGTAGACCCCCATGGCCGTCCCCTTGCTCTCCGCCGGCGCCACCTTGGAGACCAGGGAAGGGAGGGTCGCCTCCAGCAGGTTGAAGGCCAGGAAGAAAAACAGCAGCATCAGCGCCAGCCCGATCACGGTCTGAAACAGCAGGAACAGCCCCAGCTGGGCCAGGCCCAGCAGCAATACCGCCCCCAGGACCACCTGCTTCATCTTGCGGCGGCGCTCGGCGATGACGATGAAGGGCACCATCAGCAGCATGGAGAAGAGCAGTACCGGCAGGTAGACCATCCAGTGGTCGCCGCTCTCCATCCCCAGGCGGTCCCGCAGGGCCAGGGGCACGGCCAGAAACAGGGCGGTCATGGTCATGTGCAGCACCAGAATGCCCACGTCCAGGCGCACCAGGTTGAAGTCGGAAAGCACCTGCCCAAACTGGGCCGGCACCGGCTCCGTATCCCGGTGGAAATGGCTCGCCCGGGGGGTGGGTACCAGGAACAGGGTAATGGCGATGCCGCCCAGGGCCAGCAACGCCGTCAACCAGAAGATGCCCGGCACCCCGACCCAGTCGTTGAGGACGGGACCGAGGATCAGGGAGACGGCGAAGGCCAGGCCGATGCTGATACCGATGGCGGCCATGACCCGGGTGCGGGTCTCCTCGCGGCTGAGGTCCGCGGCCAGGGCCATGACGGCGGCGGCGATGGCGCCGCTGCCTTGCAGCGCGCGGCCGAAGATAACCCCCCAGATGGTATCGGCGCTGGCCGCCACGGCGCTGCCCACGGCGAAGATCACCAGGCCGGCCACGATGACCGGCTTGCGGCCGATGCGGTCGGAGAGCATGCCGAAGGGGATCTGCAACAGGGCCTGGGTGAGGCCGTAGGCGCCGATGGCCGCACCCACCAACAGCGGGGTCTCCCCTTCCAGGTGTTCGGCGTAGAGGGCGAAAACCGGCAGGATCAGAAACAGCCCCAGCATGCGCAGGGAGAAGATGGCCGCGAGGGAAAAGGCCGTCCGCGACTCCCTGGAACTCATGCTTTCGTCCTGTTCCCGCTGCTTCGCCACCAGACCGGTCTCCCGTAAACAAAAACGCCATGTTAGCAGTTTTTATCCGCCTGCCGGAACGGCAATAACCGCGTATATATAAAGGTGGGGGCGGAGCACGTCCCCCTCCCAGGAACCGTGCTCCTGCAGGAGCCCAGTCCTCTGGGCGAAAAACGGGGACGGCGGGCACAGCCCGCCCTACAGCGCTCACCCGGCCAGAAAATCCCACTATCGAGTAATGAACGCAAAGCTTACAGAGAACGCGAAGTTTTATTGAGTAAACACTCTTTGCGCCTCTGCGCCTTTGCGTTCTCTGCGTTAAATATGTGGGCTTTATAAGGCCTGCGTCATCCCCCCTTTCAGGGGGGACAGCGGGGGGGTAACCGAAACAGAAATAACCGCAGATATTGCGGGCTAGAAAAGAGCCGGCATCTCTTTGGCCCGGAATCCCGAGAGGGCGTATAGTAAGGGGTTTGGTTTTTGCCGGACTTCTTATTAATGGACACCATACATATCCGCGGGGCACGCACCCACAACCTCAAAGATATCGATCTCGATCTGCCGCGGGACAAACTGATCGTCATCACCGGTCTGTCCGGCTCCGGCAAGTCTTCCCTCGCCTTCGATACCATCTACGCCGAGGGTCAGCGGCGCTATGTGGAGTCCCTCTCCGCCTACGCCCGCCAGTTCCTCTCCATGATGGAGAAGCCGGACGTGGACCACATCGAGGGGCTGTCGCCGGCCATCTCCATCGAACAGAAGAGCACGTCCCACAACCCCCGTTCCACGGTGGGTACCATCACCGAGATCTACGACTACCTGCGGCTGCTGTTCGCCCGCGCCGGCACCCCGCTCTGCCCCACCCACCGTGAGCCCCTGGAGGCCCAGACCGTAAGCCAGATGGTGGACCAGGTGCTGGCCCTGCCGGAGGGGAGCAAACTGCTGCTGCTGGCGCCGGTGGTGTCAGAGCGCAAGGGGGAGCACCACAAGCTGCTGAAGGAGCTCCTGTCCCAGGGTTTCCTGCGGGCCCGCATCGACGGAGAGGTGTGCGAGCTGGACGATCCCCCGGAGCTGGAACTGCACAAGAAACACTCCATCGAGGTGGTGGTGGACCGCTTCAAGGTGCGGGCCCGGGAAGAGGACGGCGGCGACCTGGCCCTGCGGCTGGCGGAGTCCTTCGAGACCGCCCTGCGGCTCTCCAGCGGCCTGGCGCGGGTGGCCTGGATGGAGGAGACGGAGCGGGAGGAGCTGATCTTCTCCGCCACCTTCGCCTGCCCCCGGTGCGGTTACAGCATCCCGGAACTGGAGCCGCGGTTGTTCTCCTTCAACAACCCGGTGGGGGCCTGCCCCACCTGCGACGGCCTCGGGGTGGAGCAGTTCTTCGACCCGGAACGGGTGGTGGCCCATCCCCATCTGAGCCTGGCCGCGGGGGCGGTGCGGGGCTGGGACCGGCGCAACGCCTACTATTTTCAGCTGATCAAATCCCTCGGCAACCACTACCACTTCGACGTGGAGACCCCCTGGGAACAGCTGCCGGAGGAGGTCACCCGGACCATCCTTTACGGCAGCGGGGACCAGCCCATCAAGTTCAGCTATTTCAACGAACGGGGAGGCAGTTTCACCAAGCACCACCCGTTCGAGGGGATCATCCGCAACATGGAGCGGCGCTACCGGGAGACCGAGTCCAACGCCGTGCGCGAGGAGCTGGCCCGCTACATCGCCCACCAGCCCTGTCCCCAGTGTCACGGCACCCGCCTCAACGAGGGGGCGAGGAACGTCTTCGTGGCGGAACAGAACCTGCCCACCCTCACCGCCATGCCGGTGGTGCGGGCCCTGGGGTTCTTCAACGAACTGGAGCTGCCGGGGAAACGGGGGCAGATCGCGGCCAAGGTGGTGAAGGAGATCAACCAACGGCTGCAGTTTCTGGTCAACGTGGGGCTCGACTACCTCACCCTGGACCGCAGCGCCGACACCCTCTCCGGGGGCGAGGCACAGCGCATCCGCCTGGCCAGCCAGATCGGCGCCGGCCTGGTGGGGGTGATGTATATCCTGGACGAGCCTTCCATCGGTCTGCATCAGCGGGACAACGACCGGCTGCTCAACACCCTCAGTTATCTGCGGGATCTGGGCAATACCGTCATCGTGGTGGAACACGATGAGGAGGCGATCCGCAGCGCCGATCATGTGGTGGACATCGGCCCCGGCGCCGGGGTCCACGGCGGCACCATCGTCGCCCAGGGGAGCGCCGAGGAGATCGCCGCCACGGAGGCATCCCTCACCGGCCAGTACCTCTCCGGCAGGCAGCGCATCGAGGTCCCGGAGGAACGCACGGTGGCCGATCCGGACTATCTGCTCACCGTGCGCGGGGCCCGAGGCAATAACCTGAAGAACGTGGATCTGCGCATACCGGTGGGACTGCTGACCTGTATCACCGGGGTCTCCGGTTCCGGCAAATCCACCCTGATCAACGACACCCTCTACCCCCTGGCCGCCTCGGAACTCAACATCGCCCACCGGGACTCGGAGCCCTGCGACGAGATCAGCGGCCTGGAGCATTTCGACAAGGTGGTGGATATCGACCAGAGCCCCATCGGCCGCACCCCCCGCTCCAACCCGGCCACCTACACCGGGCTCTTCACCCCCATCCGCGAGCTGTTCGCCGGCACCCAGGAGGCCCGCTCCCGGGGTTATACGCCGGGCCGCTTCAGCTTCAACGTCAAGGGCGGCCGCTGCGAGGCCTGCCGCGGCGACGGTGTCATCAAGGTGGAGATGCACTTCCTGCCGGATATCTATGTGCAGTGCGATGTCTGCAAGGGTAAACGCTACAACCGGGAGACCCAGCAGATACAGTACAAGGGCAGGAGCATCGACCAGGTGCTGGAGATGACGGTGGAGGACGCCCTGGTGTTCTTCGACGCCATCCCCGCCATCAAACGCAAACTGCAGACCCTGATGGACGTGGGCCTCTCCTATATCAAGCTGGGGCAGAACGCCACCACCCTCTCCGGGGGCGAGGCGCAACGGGTGAAGCTGTCACGGGAGCTGTCGAAGCGGGATACCGGGAACACCCTCTATATCCTGGACGAACCCACCACCGGGCTGCATTTTCATGACATCAAGCAGCTGCTGGCGGTACTGCACCGGCTGCGGAACCACGGCAACACCGTGGTGGTGATCGAACATAACCTGGATGTGATCAAGACCGCCGACTGGATCATCGATCTGGGACCGGAAGGGGGGGATCGCGGCGGCGAGATCATCGCCGAAGGCACCCCGGAGGAGGTGGCGGAGATAAAGCACTCCTATACCGGGCAGTATCTGAAGCCGTTGCTTTGAAGTTAGAAGTTAGAAGTTAGAAGTTGGAAGTTGGAAGTTGGAAGTTGGAAGTTGGAAGTTGGAAATTTCGTAGGGCGGGCTGTGCCCGCCAACCGGTACGGTCTTACACCAGACAAAATCAGTCACGTAGCTGCGCAACCTGACCTGCAGGTTCTCCGTGCCCTCTGTGCCCTCCGTGGTGAAAAATCCGTGTTCCCGCTAAAGCGGGACCTACATTGTCGTTGCAGACGAAGCGCTGAACAGCAAGGCAGGACTAGTAGTCGGGAAACTGCAGCGTCGGCGCGTCCAGCGGCAGCAACTCCTGTTTCGGGTACCTGGCGATCAGAACCACCCGGTAGGGGTTGTCGCCCACTTCCACCTCTTCCAGCCGCACCCTGTTGGCCTCACAGGCGGCATCCTCCGGGAGCAGGATTCCGAGGCGGCTGATACGCAGTACGTCCTCGCGCATGTGGATCAGCTTCTTCGGATTGCTTATGGCGTCGAGCAGTTTTTCCAGACAGGTCTCCGGATTCATATTCCTCACCTCGGTGACATATCCGGCATGGTCGGGATGCATGCATTTCAGTTCCGAACGAATGGTCGCCACCACGCTTTCAAACAGGATGGACTTAAGGGAACTGCGCGCCTCCGCCTCGGTCAGGCTGGGGGCCACTACCTGGTGTCCGTAAAAGTCCACCGTGGTCTGCCTTACATCCCGCAAGATCTTGTCTTCTTTCTGCGCCATACCCAGCACGGTTCTTTCCCGTTTGCCCAGAAACAGCAACAGGTAGGCCTCATCCACCCCTTCCAGATCGTGGCGGGCGAAAAACTCCTGCAGGGCGCGGGAGCGGCTGAAGGTCTGCTGCATCTCCCTGGGGTCCACGAACATGCTGTTGAGTATCGGGTCGTCGAGGAAGTTGTGCTGACTGACGGGGAGCGCCGGCGGCAGCCTGTCCGCCAGTTCGCTGATGTGTTCCACCAAGCCGCGCACACCCGCCCGCAGCTGTTTCTTATAGCTGCCGATGGCGCGGATACGGGCATCGGTGTGCTCCACCACCTCATCCACGGCGATGGAGATCTCCTGCTCCTCCGCCTTTTCCGCCGCACGCTGGTCCTCCCAGCGCTCGATCATATGCAGCAGGCGGGACCACTGTTCGTGGAACAGATCCCTCAGGGGTAGGGCTTCGGGTGTACGGCGGTCAACGGGCATAGGCTGAAACGGGCTGTTTCCGGTCACATTCGGTTCACATATAAGAAAGTATGGACGAAAAATCGCTCGAATCGAACGTTCGTAGGACCCCCTCCCGGACAGTCAGGTCAGGGCAACCTCGCTCCCGATCTCCAGGCCGAGCTCCTTGTCGGCCCGACCCTGGTTCACCGCGATCTCCACCAGGCCGTTTGAATTCTCGTACCAGAAGGGTTCGCCGACGGGCATTTCGCAGAAGGTGCGGGCCCAGGGAATTCGCCGCCCGTTCACCGTCAGTTCCCGCGCTCTGTCCGCCGCCAGGGCGCGAATCCCGGTGAAGGCGTTTCCGTAATGGTCGATGAAGACCACCTGGTACAGGTCGTCGGGCCAGTCCGCCCCCACCAGCTCCCGGGGGTTCACCGGTGCTCCGGCCACCGCTTCCCCGTTGCAGATCATCGCCGCCACTGCCGCGAACAGGTCACGTCCGTGAAAGCTCGCGGAAAGGCTGGCGGGTCGCCAGTCCACGGTCCGGACCTGCACATCCGTCTCCCGCCTGACCACCTGCGAGAGCAGACCGTTGTCCGGCCCCACATACCAATTCGCGGCGGTCTTCACCAGCAGCGGACGACGTTCTCCCCCCACCCCCGGGTCCACCACCGCCACACACAGGTTGCCTTCCGGCATATGGGTCCCGAAGGCGGCCAGCAGATAGGCCCCGGCCCGGGGGTCGAAAACCGGGGCGTGGGCAAACAGGTCCACTACCGGCAGGGTCACACCGGCGGCGGCCAGAACCGCGCGCATCTGCCCCAGGTAGGGGCCGGTCACACCGAAATCGGTGAAAAAAGTAATAAATCGCGGACTGTTTCCTGGAAAAATCATGAGCAATGTAATATTCAAAATACGGGCAACTGTCCAGTCCGACAAACCGCCCTGCCGGGATTGGCAAATCGCACGGTAGCGACTGTAATTAAAGCATTTATCGCTACCGGCCGATAATCATCCGGTGGGGGGGTAACAAAAAGTGGAACGGCGACAGAACGAACGAAATCCCATCAACCAGGCTGCGGTGGTGATCGTAGACGGGCAGCCGTTGCTGAATTGGCGCATCTCCAATTTCTCCCAGGGCGGACTCTTCCTGGCGCCGGTCCGCCGCACCCCCCAACAGGGCTACGATGAGCTGCTGGCGGAAATCTCCCGGGAGCAGGTGCGCATAGAGCTGCCCCAGCCCTACACCGGAAAAAAGGCCCCGGTGGCCGCCGAGGCGCAGGTGCGTTACCGCTGCGCTGCGGGAATCGGTGTCTCCTTTCTGGACCCCAACAACGGTGTACTGCAGTTTCTGGCGGAAAAACTGAAGCTGATGAAACCGGCCTGGCAGACATCGTCGGGCGAGAGTGCATCGCAGAACGGGGCACGGATCACCCCCACGGAATGCAAAACCATACTCAACCGGCTGGGACAGATGGGCGAACGCTATCTGCACAAATACTATGGCGAATTCGAGCCGCAGGTGCAGACCAAATTGTTGCAGGCCGCCGACAAGGCCAAGTCGGATGTGGAACAGAAGGATCTGTTTTATGCCCTGACCACCCTGGGCAAGGAAGACGCGGTTATCAAGCGCAAGTTTTTTACCAATTTCAAACAGTCCCAGAACGCCCTTTCAACCTACGCAAACGAAGCCGAGACGAACGGGCAACCGGAGCCGCCGCTGGAAAAGCTGGGACTGGTGGCCAAAGAGGACTTTGATGAATGGGCGCTGGTTGTCGGCATTGCGCGCACCGCCGAAACCAACGCCTTCAGCAAGCTGTTCACCCTGGAAAAGTGTCTTGCCTACATAACCAAGGCCTCCATCAACAGCGAAACCGATCCCTATTCGCCCCACTCGCTGCTGGACAATTATCGAAATGCCCTCAGTTCCTGCGACTTGAGCATCAAGTCCAAGGAGATTATCTATACCGCCTTTAAGGACCTTGTCCTGGCACCGGTCAGTTCCCTGTACGACGAGCTGAACGCCTACCTGGAAGACCGGGGTATCGTCAAACAGACCCCGGTTTACGGCGCTAAACCCAGGGCAAACAAAGCCGCTTCCCCCATGGAACCCGAGCCACCGCCCCAGAGAAGAAGGAAGAAAAGAGGTGCGGTGGAGACCCTGGCCTCGCTGATGGGCGTTCGCAGGCCGGTCACCGAAGACGACGAGGAACAGGAGCAGATCCCCACCGCCTCCACCGAGGAGATCCTGGATACCTTGGCGCAACTGCCCCCCAGCACCATTCGTTCCCTGGCCGATCGTGTTGAATCGGAACTGCTGCGCAACGCCGTCCCGGGACAGGTTATTCAGCTTCCGGTACAGACCCGGGAGTCCATTGCCGTAACCGAACGGCTGGTGGGCACCCTGCAGCACAACGCCACCTTCAGTACCGAGATGCGGCGCTTTATCGGCAGCCTGCAGATCCCGCTGGTCAAAGAGGTCATTAACGACCCCGCCCTGATCACCGATCCGAATCATCCCGGACGACGGTTGCTGGAGGCGCTGGGAGACCTGGCCCCGTACCTCTCCGGTGCCGAACAGAAGGAACCGGGGAAAGACGTACTCTCGCAGATCATAGAGCACTTCGGAGAACAGGATTTTCTCAGCGGGAACGTGGACCTCGACGAGGTTACCGAAAAGATCGAGGAACTGATTAATCAGCATAAATCCGACTACGACAGCAATCTCGCCCTGGTACTCGAAAGCTGCAAGGAGGAGGAGTCTTACCAGCACGCCAAGGACACCATCCTCGCGCTGCTGACGAGGAAGGTTACCAAAGGCACCGTACCGCTACTGGTGGAACGGGTGCTGCGTCTCGGCTGGGTAGGCCTGCTGGCGAACACCATTTTCAACAGAGGCACCAAAAGCCAGGAGTGGCGGGTATTCGCCGGCCTTATCGACATCTTTCTAAAACAGTTCGCGGAGGACAAAAGCAACGAGCCGATCCCCGAGCGCAAGATCATCTCCCTCATAACGGTGCTGCGCAAAGGGTTCGACCGTTACCCGGTACATCTGGAAGCGGCCAAGCGCTTTATCGCCGATCTAGAGGGAGCGCTGCAGGATAGCAGCGATAAGTTCGCCGGCTATATCACGCAACGGACCACAATCAGCAAGGATGACCTGAAGGCCATGATGCGGGATCAGATGCCGAGCGTCACCGACGGCGAATCCGCCGAGAAGGTGGAGGAGTCCTGGCTGGAGATGGTACAGAATATCAAGGTCGATGACTGGATCGTGGAACAGCGGGAACCGGGGCAGGTGCGGCTGATCAATCTGGCGTGGAAATCCCCCTATACCTCGCGGCTGGTGTTCGTCGACGGCAAAGGGGAGAAGGCGCTGGATATCCAGGAGTCCGCTCTTGCCGACCTGTTCTCCCAAAAGCAGTATTCCCTGCTGGAGGACAAGGAGCTGCCGCTGGTGGAACGCACGGTGAGCAACCTGCTGGAGAACACGCTGGAAAAACTCAAGCGTGAAAGCGACCGGGACCCCCTTACCGGCCTCTACAGCAGAAAGGCGTTACAGAGGAAGGTCTCCTCGTTAATCAAGACCGCACGCTCGGACAGCGCACAACATGTGCTTATCTTTCTGGACATCGATCGCTTTGAGGTGGTTAACGATACCTGCGGATTCGACGGTGGAGACCGGCTGCTGGAGACCATCGCCAACCTGATCAAGACTTACCTGACCCGTGACGCCTTCGTCGCCCGTACCGGCGACGACGAATTCGTCACCCTGGTGGAAAGATGCACGCTGGACGAGGGGTTTCAGATCGCCGAGATCCAACGCCGCGCACTGGTGAATCTGAAGTTCCAGTGGCAGGGCATGAACGCCACCTCCACCGCGAGCATCGGTATCGTCCCCATCGATGCCGCCAGTACCAACACCACCGATCTTTTGAACTGCGCGGCCTCCGCCTGCAACCTGGCGAAGCAGGACGGCGGCAACAGCTCGCGGGTATATCAGGCCAGCCACCAGGACTTCGAACGGCGGGAACGCATGCAGAAGTCCCTGCCCATATTCGAACAGGCCCTGGAGAAGAACCAACTGGCGATCTTCAGCCAGCTCATCAAGCCGGTATTCCTGGCCGACGAGGACAGGACCTACCACGAAATGCTGCTGCGCTTTAAGGACGAGAAGGGCATACCCGGCAGCGCCGAGGAGTTCATCCAGGCGGCGGAACAATATAACCGCATGCGCTCGGTGGACCGTTGGGTAGTGGACACGGTTTTCGCCTGGCTCGACGTACACCACGAGAAACTGGACAAGAACGACTGCTTCAGCATCAATCTCTCCGCTCAATCGGTGACGGATGACAGCTTTGCCGAATACCTGCTGGAAAAAATAGACGACTCCGGCTTTCCCAATGAAAGGCTGGCATTCGAAATCACCGAGACCGCCCTGGCGACCCAGATCAACAAGGCGCAGAAACTGCTGACCGCAATCCGTGATAAGGGATGCAAGGTCTTCCTTGATGACTTCGGATCGGGATACGCCTCGTACTCGTATCTCAAAGAGCTGCCTACCGACGTGGTTAAGATCGACGGCATGTTCATCCGCGATATGCTGACGGACAGCAACAGCCACGCCATGGTGAAATCCATAATCGAAATCGCCCACTTCATGAACAAGCAGGTAATCGCCGAGTACGTACAGGACGAGGCCACCATCATCGCCCTGACCGAACTGGAGGTGGATTACGTTCAGGGATTCGGCGTAGGCCGTCCGTCCGATCTCAAGTCGCTGATACGGGCGGCGGCCTGAAAAAGTTTGAAGTAGGTAGTTAGAAGTTGGAAGTTTGCAGGGCGGAGCCACCCCCTTCCTAAGTTCTACAATGTGGGAGCCCAGTCCTCTGGGCGATGCGGGGCCCAAGCAAATCGCCTTCAGGAGAAGGCTCCCACTCTCCAAGCGGAGAAAACAGCGGGGCAAAAAAAACCGGGCCATAGGGCCCGGTTCTTTATTTCGTGCGCTTTTACCGGCGCTTATTCTGCTTCCATGGCCTCGGCGGACTCGGGACGATCAACCAGCTCGACGTAGGCCATAGGGGCCTTGTCACCCGGACGATATCCGCACTTCAGGATACGCAGGTATCCGCCCGGACGATCCTTGTAGCGCGGACCCAGTTCGTTGAAGAGTTTACCCACCACTTCATTGTCACGCAGACGGGAGAAGGCAAGACGGCGCTTGGCAACACTGTCGCTCTTTCCCATGGTGATAATGGGTTCCGCTACTCGACGCAGTTCTTTGGCCTTGGGCAGGGTGGTCTTGATCAGCTCATGGCGCAACAGTGAACAGGTCATGTTGCGGAACATGGCCTTACGGTGGCTGCTGTTGCGGTTCAGACGCCGTCCTGATTCGCGATGACGCATGGGTCGACTACCTATAAATACAAATAATTAACAAAAACCGTTTATACCGGTGCTTTCAGGCTTATGCCTCGTCCATCCCCGCGGGCGGCCAGTTTTCCAGACGCATTCCAAGGGAAAGACCACGGGTGGCCAGGACGTCCTTGATCTCGGTCAGGGATTTCTTGCCGAGATTCGGTGTCTTCAGCAGCTCAACCTCGGTGCGCTGAATCAGATCACCGATCAGGAAGATGTTCTCGGCCTTGAGGCAGTTGGCCGAACGAACGGTCAGTTCCAGATCATCCACGGGACGCAGCAGGATCGGATCGATCGCCGGTTCCTTGCCCTTCTTCTCCGGTTCCCCGGAAGTGGCGGTATCAAGAATCACGAACGACGACAGCTGGTCCTGCAGAATGGTGGCGGCCCGACGGATGGCCTCTTCCGGATCGATGGTGCCGTCCGTTTCCAGATCGATCACCAGGCGGTCCAGGTCGGTACGCTGTTCCACACGCGCGGCTTCTACGGTGTAGGCAACCCGGTAAACCGGCGTATAGGAGGCGTCCAGCCGCAGACGGCCGATGGGCCGTTCTTCGCCCAGGTCTGCCTGACGCGTGGCGGCGGGCTGATAACCGATACCGCGTTCCACCCGCAACAGCATACTGATCTCGCCGTCTTTGGTGAGGTTGCAGATCACATGATCTGGATTTGCAATCTCCACATCGTGGTCGAGGGCGATATCGCTGGCCAGCACCGGTCCCGGACCTGTTTTCTTCAGGGTCAGGGTGGCTTCGTTGCGAGCGTGCATATTGACCGCCAGCTCTTTCAGGTTGAGCAGAACATCAAGTACGTCTTCCTGCACCCCCTCCATGGTGGTGTACTCGTGCAGCACCCCGTCGATCTCAGCTTCCACCACGGCGCAGCCGGGCATGGACGAGAGCAGAATACGGCGCAGGGCGTTACCCAGGGTATGCCCGAAACCCCGTTCCAGGGGCTCCAGCGAGACCTTGGCGTGACAGGGAGAAAGCGCCTGCACATTGACCAGACGCGGTTTCAAAAAATCGGTGACGAAATCCGGCATCGAAGGACCTCTTTGCTATCCCTTACTTGGAGTACAGCTCAACAACCAGCTGCTCGTTGATTTCAGCAGGCAACTCGGAGCGATCCGGAACCCGCTTGAACATACCTTTCATCGCCTTAGGATCCACTTCGATCCATTCGACAAAGCCGTACTGTTCAGCCAAAGAAAGAGCACCCTGGATACGGGTCTGCTTCTTGGCCTTCTCGCGCACGGTGATTACATCGTTCACACCTACCTGGTAGGAAGGTACGTTAACGACATTGCCGTTTACCTCGATCGCCTTGTGGCTTACGAGCTGCCTGGATTCAGCGCGGGTGGCGCCGAAACCCATGCGGAAAACCACATTGTCCAGCCGCTGCTCCAGCATCTGCAACAGATTCTCGCCGGTGGCGCCCTTGGCCTGGGCGGCCTTGATGTAGTAATTACGGAACTGCTTTTCCATTACGCCGTACATGCGACGCACCTTCTGCTTCTCACGCAGCTGCAGCCCGTAGTCGGATACGCGACGCCGCCGGTCGGTGGTCTGCCCGGGTGCCTTCTCCATGTTGCATTTGGAATCCAGAGAACGCACGCGGCTCTTAAGGAACAGGTCTGTTCCCTCGCGCCGGCTAAGCTTACACTTTGGACCGATATATCTTGCCATGATGCCTTAACTCCAATCAGACGCGACGTTTCTTCGGCGGCCGACATCCGTTGTGGGGAATCGGTGTAACGTCGGTGATACTGGTAATCTTGAACCCGCAGTTGTTCAGCGCCCGCACAGCGGAATCGCGTCCCGGACCGGGACCGTTGACGTGCACGTCCAGGTTTTTCAGACCGTATTCCTTGGCTTTCTCCCCGGCCCGGTCAGAGGCTACCTGAGCCGCGAACGGGGTGCTCTTGCGGGATCCACGGAAACCGGATCCGCCGGCGGTGGCCCAGGAAAGGGCGTTCCCCTGACGGTCGGTAATGGTGATGATCGTATTGTTAAAGGAGGCGTGAATATGCGCCACGCCGTCGGTTACGACCTTCTTTACTTTCTTCCGCGTACGGCTGCTTGCTTTTGCCATCGGCTTGTTCCTGCGAATTCTATCTCGTAAATCTCACCCGGCGATCCAGACGCCGGCTCTGCTATTTTACCGCTTGATCGGACGACGCGGACCCTTGCGTGTCCTGGCGTTGGTCCGGGTGCGCTGTCCCCTGAGCGGCAAGCCCCGGCGATGCCGGATACCGCGATTACAGCCAAGATCCATCAAGCGCTTGATGTTCATGGAAATTTCCCGACGAAGATCGCCTTCGACGGTGAACTTCGCGACTTCTGCGCGCAAGGTATCCACCTCTTCCTCGGAGAGGTCAATCAGCTTGGCATCCTGGGCGATTCCCGCCGCCGCACAGATCTCGGCGGCGCGTGTCCGGCCGATGCCATAGATCGAGGTCAATGCAATCACTGCATGCTTGCGATCAGGAATGTTGACGCCTGCAATTCGGGCCATCGGTTACTCCTAAAAAAACAATACGAATCTCTTCCACACCACGCGCAGAAAGCGCGTAAGCATATAGGGATTCAATCAACAAATCAAGATGCGAAAATCCGCCCCGGCATCAGCCCTGACGCTGCTTATGACGCCCGTCCTTGCAGATGACACGCACGGTGCCATTGCGACGGATGATCTTGCAGTTACGGCAGATTTTCTTGACAGAAGCCCTTACTTTCATGGCTCATTCTCCAACTAAACAGTATTCCCGTATTCCAGTCCGCAGGTCAGCGCAGCAGTCCCGCGCCCCCGCCTTTCAAATTGGCCTTTTTCATCAGGCTTTCGTACTGATGGGACATCAGATGCGCCTGTATCTGGGCCATAAAATCCATCACCACCACCACGATAATCAGCAACGAGGTCCCACCGAAATAGAAGGGGACGTTCCAGCCGACGATCAGAAACTGCGGCAACAGGCAGACCCCGGTTATGTAGAGGGCGCCCACCAGGGTCAGCCGCGACATGACGCCATCGATGTACTTGGCCGTCTGTTCTCCGGGACGTATGCCCGGGATAAAGGCCCCGGACTTTTTCAGATTGTCCGCCGTCTCCTTGGAATTGAAGACCAGCGCAGTGTAGAAAAAGCAGAAGAAAATGATCCCCGCCGCATAAAGGATGGCGTAAAGAGGCTCACCCGGGGCAAGTTTGGCGGTCAGATTCTGCAGCCAGCGCATGTTCTCCTGGGTTCCCAGCCACTGTCCGAGAGTGGAGGGGAACAGGATGATGCTGGAAGCGAAGATCGGGGGTATCACACCCGCCATATTGAGCTTCAGCGGCAGATGGCTGCTCTGGGCCGCGTACATCTTCCGCCCCTGCTGGCGCTTGGCGTAATTGACGGTGATACGCCGCTGCCCGCGCTCCACAAACACCACGAATGCGGTCACGCCGATGGCGATAATGATGATCAGCAACGCCTCGGCCACCCGGATCTCGCCCTGACCGACCATGCTGAAGAAACCGCTCAGCGCTGAAGGCAGCCCCGCCACGATACCGGCGAAGATGATCAGCGAGATGCCGTTGCCGACGCCGCGTTCGGTAATCTGCTCACCCAGCCACATCAGAAACATGGTGCCGGTAACCAGGGATACGGCCGCGGTGAAAAGGAATCCCGGTCCGGCGTTCACTACCACCGGCATACCCTGGGCCTGCTGGGACTGCAGTGCAATAGCGATACCCACGGCCTGGAAAGCGGCCAGGACCACGGTTCCGTAACGGGTGTACTGGGTAATCTTGCGGCGTCCGGCCTCGCCCTCCTTTTTCAGCTGCTCCAGTTTCGGCATCACCGCCGACATCAGCTGCATGATAATGGAGGCGGAAATATAGGGCATGATGCCGAGGGCAAAAAGACTGGCCCGCTTCAGGGCGCCCCCGGAAAACATGTTGAACATGTCCAGAATATTGGTCTGCTGCGACTTGAACAGGATCGCGAGGGCGGTCGGATTCACGCCCGGCACCGGTATATGGGCGCCGATACGGAAAACCAGCAGCGCGCCAAGCACGAACAGCAGCCGTTGACGCAGCTCCGTCAACCGCCCCATGCCCGCCAGAGCGTTAGCCATCTGTGATCCCTGGGAAGCCATTTACTCCTCGATCTTTCCACCGGCCGCTTCGATCGCCGCCCGCGCACCCTTGGTTACGCCGAGCCCGCGGACCGTTACCGCCTTCTCGATCTTGCCGGACAGGATCACCTTGGCCCGCTTCATGCTGCGGGGCAGGATGTCCGCATCCTGCAATGCCTTCAGATCGACCACATCGGCTTCCACCTTGGCCAGTTCGTCCAGACGCACCTCGGCGGTCACCCTGGCCTTGCGCGAGCTGAACCCGACCTTCGGCAGACGGCGCTGCAGCGGCATCTGGCCGCCTTCAAAGCCTACCTTGTTAAATCCGCCGGAACGGGATTTCTGGCCCTTGTGACCACGGCCCCCGGTCTTGCCCAGACCGCTGCCGATACCGCGACCCACGCGCTTGCGGTCGGATTTGCTGCCGTCGGCAGGTTTTAAACTGTTCAGACGCATGTTACGCCTCCTCCGCCTTAACCATGTAAGACACCTTATTCAGCATGCCACGGGTGGCGGGGGTATCTTCAACCTCCACCGTCTGGTGCATGCGGCGCAGCCCCAGACCGCGTACGCAGGCCTGGTGATTCTTCAGGCGACCATGAATACTGCGCACCAGTGTCACCTTCATCATCTTTTTCTTTGCCATGGCTTACCCCAGAATCTCTTCGACTTTCTTTCCACGCTTGGCAGCCACGCTCTCGGCATCGGTCATTTCGGTAAGACCGTTAACCGTGGCGCGAACCACGTTCACCGGGTTATTGGTTCCGATACACTTGGCCAGCACGTTATGCACGCCAACCACTTCGAATACCGCGCGCATGGCGCCACCGGCGATGATTCCGGTACCTTCCGAGGCCGGCTGCATGTGCACCTTGGCGGCACCATGACGTCCGACCAGGGGATACTGCAGGGTGCTGCCGTTCAGTTTGACCTTGCGCATGTTGCGGCGGGCGCTTTCCATCGCCTTCTGAATCGCGATCGGGACCTCACGGGCCTTGCCCATACCGAAGCCGACCCGGCCGTTGCCGTCACCGACCACGGTGAGTGCGGAAAAACCAAAGATCCGTCCACCCTTGACCACCTTGGCCACACGATTGACGTTGATCAGCTTTTCAATCAGTCCGTCGCCTTCCGGATTTACGTTGTAGTTCGACATAACCTTATACCTTAGAACTGGAGACCGTTTTCGCGGGCGGCATCTGCCAATGCCTTGACCCGGCCGTGATATTTGAAGCCGGAGCGATCGAACGCAACTTGCTCAACCCCGGCGGCCTTGGCACGCTCAGCGATCACCTTACCAACCACTGCAGCAGCAGCGGCGTTACCGGAGGTGCCCTTCAGCTCAGCCTTTACCGCCTTGTCAACCGTGGACGCACTGGCAACAACCTCGGAACCGTTCACTCCGATCACCTGTGCATACATGTGGCGCGGGGTACGAAAAACGGTCAGCCGGGGTGTTTCCAGCTCCCGAATCTTGGCGCGGGCGCGACGGGCCCGGCGCAAACGTGAAGTTTTCTTATCCATCTTCATCATCTACCCCTTACTTCTTCTTGGCTTCTTTGCGGACTACATGCTCATCCGCATAGCGAACACCCTTGCCCTTGTACGGCTCGGGCGGACGATAGGCGCGGATTTCCGCCGCCACCTGGCCCACCTTCTGCTTGTCACAGCCGGAGACAACGATCTCGGTCTGGGACGGAGTCTCGACCTTCACACCGTCGGGAACGGCATAGTTCACCGGGTGGGAGAAACCGAGAGTGAGGTTCAGGGTCTGCCCCTGGGCCTGGGCGCGGTAACCGACGCCGACCAGGGCCAGCTTCTTTTCAAAACCGTTGCTGACGCCCTGTACCATGTTGTTGATCAACGCCCGGAAGGTGCCGGCCATGGCCCAGTGATCCTTGCTCTCCTCTTTGGGAGCCACCTTCAGGGTGCCTTCTTCCTGTTCTACCGCCACGAAATCATGCAGGGTCAGCTGCAGGTTGCCCTTGGACCCCTTGACGCTGATCTCGCCGGCGCTGATGTTGACATCCACTCCGGAGGGAAGACTGATCGGATTCTTTGCTATACGCGACATCTGCAATCCCTCCCCATCAGGCCACGTAGGCGATAACTTCGCCGCCGTGCCCGGCTGTGCGGGCGGCGCGATCGGTCATCAGCCCCTTGGAGGTGGAGATTATGGCGATACCCAGGCCGCCGCGCACCTTGGGCAGCTCCTTGGTGCCCTTGTAGATACGCAGCCCGGGACGGCTCACGCGCTTGATCATCTCGATCACCGGCTGCCCCTGGAAGTACTTGAGCTCCACGTTCAGGATACCCTTGCCTTCCTCTTCGGAAACGGCATAGCCCATAACGTACCCTTCGTCTTTCAGAAGCTGGGCGATAGCCGCTTTCTTCTTGGAGGAAGGCATGGAGACCATCACTTTGCCGACAGCCTGCCCATTACGGATACGGGTCAACATATCCGCGATCGGATCTGACATACTCATTAAATTCAACCCTCCGGGTCAGTCCGCCACCAACGGCGCGATACCCTCGTTGCTTTAGAACTTGATCGTGCATGCACTGCCCGGACTGCCGGGCCCTGCGTCCACAACCTGATTTAGTGCGAAGTGGGGGGGGGGGGGGG